>JAIOZL010000076.1 GCA_021740645.1 Bacteroidales bacterium | reverse complement strand
GAAGCCGGAACCCGACCCCCTCCCCAGCCATAGACAATCGACATTCAGCGTCATTGCGAGCGCAGCGCGGCAATCTTTTTAGGTTTTATAAGTTTTACCGGACAACAATATTTTTAAATTGAAAAACAAAGATAGGTTTAATTTTTTTTTACATTTAGAAAACTATTCTCACAATTGGATCAACCTAAGCAAATACACGGATTGTATTTTATAAATTTTAAATTCAGGAGGGAACTTTTTAGCGAAATTTTTTTTATAAATTCTCTAATCTGTTAATCTGTGGCATTTTATTCCCATTGTATTATTAATTTAAATAGTATACCCCTTAATTTTAAGTCTGTTTTAATCGCAAAACGGAATTGAATTAATAAAGTATTAATCTCTATTTAATCAAAACCAATTATATTAGCGTGTAGAAAATTTTGAAATTATTAATAATAATCTAATACAGCTACAATGAATTTTAAACTTCCAAAATCAACGGTTATTTTTCTTGCTTTTCTTGTAATGGGATTTGGTGATGTGTCCGGACCTTTAACAAGTCAGCTTCAGGCGGAATTTAGTCTTAGTAATTTTCAGGCAGGACTGGTAACTTTTATGGCTTTTATTATGTTTGGACTACTGTCGGTTCCGATGGGAATTTATCAGGACAGAAAGGGGAGGAAGCATGTCTTACTGCTTGGTTTGGTTGCAGCTTTAATTGGGATGGGTTTACCCATTCTTGGAAATTATTCATCATTCGTATTAATTCTCGGAGGATTGCTATTTCTGGGAACCGGAGCAACGATGCTTCAGGTGGCCGGGAATCCGATTATGAGAGACGTGTCACCGGAAGGGAAATATTCTAGAAACTTATCATATGGACAATTTGTTAAAGCAATTGGCTCACTTTCGGGCTCACTCATTCCCATTTTGGCTGCAAGATATTGGGGAATGGACTGGAAATTATTATTCCCCATATATGGAACGGTAATACTTATTGTTGTTGTTTACTTATGGTTTACAAAAGTTGAGGAAAAAATTGATCAGGAGAAAGAAAAGCCTGCCACGCTGAAATCTTGCTTTGGTTTACTCAAGAATCCGTTCATTGCTTTAATGGTATTGGGAATATTTGTTTATGTGGGATCTGAAGTAAGTATGAGTGCAAAGCTTCCAAATTATCTTCAAATGAACTTCGATTTCGATATTAAAGAAAAAGGCTTGTTTGGCACCTTATTCTTTTTTATTGCCTTGATGAGCGGAAGATTTATGGGAGGGGTTATATTGAATTGGTTATCGCCTAAAAAATTTCTTATAATTACCAGTATTTTATCACTTTTAGGAATCGGCGGACTATATTTTGCTGGCAGTGAGGTTTTTGCATTTGTATTTATTTTCGTAATCGGACTGGGTTTTGCAAATATTTTTCCTTTAATATTCTCCATCACTGTTGATGCCTATCCTGAAAGAAGCAATGAAATATCGGGTTTGATGGTTACCGCTATTATTGGTGGTGCATTTGTTCCTGTATTGTTTGGCGTTGTAGCTGATATGTTCGGACTGATGGCTGGATTTTTAGTTCCGGCTTTTTGTATTCTATTCATACTTTTAATTGCTTTTAAACCAGCTAAATAATTACAAATGAATATATATTCTGATGAGAGGATTGTATTGACCCTGGATGCAGGAGGAACAAATTTTGTATTCTCCGCTATTCAGAAAGGTAAAGCAATTACCAGGGAGATTACGAAGCCATCTAATGCACACAATTTGGATTTATGTTTAGAAACCATTAAAACCGGATTTGAAGAGATCAAAGCTGAGTTGACTGAAGAACCTGTAGCCATTAGTTTTGCATTTCCGGGTCCGGCCGATTATCCTAATGGAATTATCGGTGATTTAAATAATCTGCCCGCATTTAGAGGAGGAGTTCCTTTGGGTGGTATTTTAGAGAATCATTTTAATTTGCCGGTTTATATAAATAATGATGGTGACTTATATGCCTATGGTGAAGCCTTGGGTGGGATATTGCCGGAAATTAATGCTAAACTGGAAGCTTCAGGAAGTCCAAAACGTTATAAAAATCTTGTAGGATTAACTTTGGGAACCGGTTTTGGGGCAGGCATAGTAAGAAATAAGGAATTGTTTATTGGTGATAATTCTACTGCGGCAGAAGTTTGGCTTTTCAGTAATCAGAAATCGCCCGGAGTGAATGCCGAGGACATTGTAAGTATTCGCGCCGTGCAAAGAGTTTATGCTAAAGAAGCCGGAATTGATTACCCAAATTCACTTAGTCCGAAAGATATTTTTGAAATAGCCAGGGGAGATAAGGAAGGAAATCGTGAAGCTGCCCTGTATGCCTACAGAGTTATGGGAACTGCATTGGGAGATACCATCGCTAACCTCCTTACTTTTATCGATGGTATTATTGTTATTGGTGGTGGTATTACCGGTGCTGCAGAATTTTATATGCCGGCAGTATTTGAAGAAATTAACTCCAGCTACCTGCCTTCAGATGGGAATCCTCTTCCAAGGCTGGTTCAAAAAATTTATAATCTTGATGATCAACAGCAAAGTCAGGGTTTTTATATGGATCAATCCAAAGAGTTAAAGATTCCCGGTAGCCCAAAGCTGGCTGTCTATGATCCTGTTCCGCGTTTAGGTATTGCTACGACTAAAATAGGAGCGAGCAAAGCGATTTCGCTGGGGGCTTATGCTTATGCGTTGTCTAGAATTTGAAAACCCCTTTACTCGACACAATTTAAAATAAAAAAAGCTGTCTCACTTTTGAGACAGCTTTTTATTTAATCTTCAAGCTCAAATCTTAGGTTCCCAACCAGGCTCATAATCACGACCCTAAAGTTTCATGACATCCCTGTCGTACATTTTTCCGCTGGCATCATCGATATCGAAGCCTTTTCCAATACGGTAGGCAATATTTGGATAATGAACTAGTGCCATTAATACTGCCCCAACTATAACGCCTGCTGCAGTGGCGCCTACTTTTTTTTAAAAATCTCTTCTGTTTGAACCCATACTATTAAATTAAAATGTGGCTAAAATTCCTTTAACATATCCAAATGATTCCATCATGGCTGGCAGAGGATCATTTTTTTCTTCTTCATATTCCAAACCCAAAGTTCCTGAATAATCCAGTTCAACAACTGTTTTCAGAAAAGAAACAATATCAATAGTTCCTCGCCCTATAATGCATGTATAACCTTCCGGATGTTTCTCAGTGGGTGCTACATCTTTAATATGAACATCTAAAATACGATCGAAATATGTAATAAAATCCTGAACAGGATCGCGATTAATTCGAGCTGTGTGACCAATATCCAGACAAATTCCCATGCGGGGATCCATATCCTTTATAGCATTGTATATCTCTTCAGCACTGGGATATAAATCGTCTCCGGGTCCATGGTTATGAATCGCTATCTTGATATTATATTCTTTAACTTTTTCTTCAGCATATTTTATAATTTCAGGGTAGGGTACACCAATAATCATTTCCAACCCGGCAGCCTTAGCATATTCGAAGGCCTGATCGACCTCTGCTTTGGTTTTCATGGTTATAACTCCGGCACCATAAAGGCTAATCCCTTTTTCACTGCACAACTCAAGTGTTTTTTCGATTGTTTCTTTATCAGCATCCAAAGCCAGATGCATGCTTTTAAAAGTCATTCTGTTAACGCCGCATCTGAGGGTCATATCTATAGCATCTGCAGTCGAAAATTCGCGTAAGGTATAGGAGGCTACTCCCAGCTCAAAACTGAAATCGGAGCTGTTTTCTGTAGATTGTGCAAAAGCTGATGTGCCCGGGAAGATACTAGAAGCAAGCATTATTGCCCCGGCAATTTTAGTGAGTAATTTTCTGTTGAGCATTTTATCTGTTTTAATTAAAGTTAAGAGTATAATAATTATAATGAAGTCTGGGAAAATGAAATGTGTTAAATTAATAAAGGTCTGTTAATATGAAATAAATATTCTTAAATCATCCTTATAGATTGAAAATCAATTTGAATAGTAAATATAAGTTATGTAAACGATAGCTTAAAATTTTATTTCTTAGTTTATTGTAGTTTATATTAATTCTAATACCATTAACATCCTAATGCTTTAGCAATGTTAAAGATAGTAATTTTCGGAATTTGGTTCTCCAGCCTTTTTTCTGTATTTTATCTCTGCTTCTTCTTTGGCCCCGAAACTTTAGCCTCTATTTTCCATTCCTGAAGTTGTTGCATCAATTCTTCTGTAATTTCAGGGTTTTCAGCTGAAATATTGTTCTTTTCATAAGGGTCTCTTGTAAGATCATAAAGCTCAATCCTTTGGTCATCCAGAAAATAATGAAGTTTGAAATTACCCTTTCTAATCACAGAGGAATTGTGATCGCCTGTGCTTTCAGGACGGGCGGCGGTTTGATGCCAGGTGAAAACCCGGTCGTTATTGCAATCCTTTCCCTTTAGTGCTGGCACAAAGCTTTTTCCATCAATATGAGCATCAGGAAGCATTGGGAAACCGCACATTTCCAGAATGGAAGGAAAATAGTCCATGCCGGTAATTACCATATCGCTGGTCGCTTTTTTATCTGCAACTCCCGGCCAGCGAACGAATACCGGTACTTTTATTCCTCCTTCATAGATATGTCCTTTTCCTGCCCTGAGCGGTAAATTAGAAGTAGCCAAAGGTCTTTTATTCTCCGGTCCGGTATTCGATAAGCCACCATGATCGGAGGTGAAAATAATAATGGTATTTTCATAAATCCCCAGGTCTTTTAGTTCCTTTACAATGGCACCAAAACTCTCATCCATGCTTTCCACCATGGCGGCATAAATTGCGTTGTCTTGTCTGAGTTTCGTTCTTCCGTCGGGACCGTAACTGTATTCTTCCCCTTCAAATATCAGTTTCCCGATTTTCTCCTCATAGTAGGCTATTTTTTCCTTTTTGGCTTGCAATGGAGTGTGAACGGCATAATGGGCCACATAGGCAAGGAAGGGATTTTCGTGATTCGCTTTTATATATTTTATAGTTTCTGTTGTTAAACGGTCGGTTATATATTCGCCCTCAATACCTTCTTCTAAACCATAAAATGATTCATTTGTGAACTTATCACTTCCATAAGGGAAGAAATAGGATCCGGGAGCACCAGCGTCGCATCCGCCCTTATTTACATCGAAACCATGATTGTGTGGCCAGAATTCTTCATCATGTCCAAGATGCCATTTCCCTGCAAAAAAAGTACCGTAGCCCTGTGCTTTTAATGCCTCAGCCATAGTAGTTTCTTCATGTTTTATTTTATTTCCATCGGTCTGACCATCCCGTGCTGGATGTCTTCCGGTAATCATCGCATAACGGGAGGGGACACATCTCGGATATGCAGCATAGGCATTCGTGAAATATACACTTTCATTTAGAACCTCATCTATATTAGGGGTCTCATAAAGTTTGGAGCCATTCGCTGAAATATCGTTCCAACCCAGATCATCGACCAGAAAAAACAAAATATTTGGTTTTTGCTGGGGCATTGCCAGACTTGTTATTCCCGTAAAACCAAGGCTGAGGAGTAAAAATTTATTGTTCATCTTTGTGTTTTTATTTTTTTACAATTAGATTATGAAAGCTTTTATCACCGGTATTTAGCCGGAATAAATATATACCTGCTGGCAATTGACCAGTGTAAATAGTGTGGTTGTTTTCTACAATACCGTCCCTGATTCTAATTCCTGAAAGGTCAAAAATCTGATAATACATTTCTTTCTGATCGTTTTCCAGGCGAATGTGCAGATAGTCATTAACAGGATTTGGATAACTGTAAAATATTTTATAATCCGACGGAATAATTTTCAAAGGTATTTCATAATCTGTGAACCTGATATCTCTGAATTTAAAAGACCTGATTAAACCCGGGTCAAAACAATTCATGTCAAAGAAATGTAGCTGAGAGGTCCCGAAAAATCCTGGTTCAGAGTATGTTTCGAGGACAAAGCCAATTGGAATTTTTACCGATAGGGAGTTATTCTCAAAACTATATCTTTTCATAAAGTCCTGATCATAGAATCCAATCGAAACAGCCTTGCTTTCGCCTTCATAATTGCATTCGGAGAATAACATTAACTGAGTTTCAGGCTCAAGATAGTAGCCTTGCAGAGTTTGAAGAAGTGCAGCTTTTTCAGCAATCCAGGAATTTGTTGAAATGTCATAATAATGATGATGAGCGTTCGATGACCAAGGCATATCGTATTTTCTGAATTCCCCAACCATATGTGTACCAAAAATGCATTCCTCCTCAGGAGTATAATAATCTTCCTCATCAAATTTCCCGGCCATCCATGCACCCATCCAGGTAGGCTTGCCGGTAATATCCGCCCATTCATTGGCAGTTTCAATTGAAATACCGATCTGATCCCGCTCCAGCTCAGTTCCGGTAGTCCAACGCTTGTGAAGTTTATCTTCCCGCAAAAGAACAGTAGGTCCACCTGCATAATCATGCCACTCTGCAAAATAATATTCACCAGTGACTTCAGGAATTCTTATAAAAGCTAAATTAGACGGGTACATGGTTTTAGGTGCAAATATCAGATTCCTGTAAGGATTGGTTTCCCTAATGGCCGGTACAATACTGTCGTACCACATATTTAATGTATCATAAGGCAAATCACCTAACTCATGAGCAACTTCAATAAACAGATTGAAAGCCAGTTTGTAGGAATGATCCTGAAAATACTCGGAAAATGTTCTCCACCAATCAACCACCATTCTCATATTTTCCCTGGTAGGATTTTCTTCAGCCTCTTCCGATTCATACGCAACAATAGGAGTAACACCATGTCTTATGCAATGTGTAATAATCGAATCATAATGAACCAATAATTCAGGCGTGGCGTCAAAATGGGTTCTGATTCTGGCATTGGTGAATCCAGCTTCAGCATAATCAATAACGGTTTGCTCGTTGTAGCTTTTAATTAAGCTATTGAACTGCGCCCATGCTACATCGAATCCCGTGCCGATTCCAGCCTGGTAACCGGCAGGTGTGATTGGTTGATCCGGTGGGATAGAACTCAAATAAGCCGGAAAGGCCAGAGCTGTTATCAATATTAATTTTCTTAGGGTCATTTGATATTTATTTGCGTAAAAATACAAAGCTTTTATGTTTAAAAGGAGTAATTATAATACATTATGGCGTATTTTAAGTTCAACACGAAAAGTTGAATTAAACCTTTTATTAATTGCATTGTCAAATAACTAATTTTAACCAGAAAAAATGTAATAATTCCTAGTAATCATTTAATTAAATCTTATCACAATGAAAATAAAGCTTATGCATTTTGCTTCAATTTTCCTTTTATCCCTTTTTATTCTTACTTCATGTAATAAGGAAAACCCAACAGATATCCTGGATGAAGTTCAGGAGCTTGCCATTACTGTTGATGATATGAACGATGAAGTTATGCTTGATGCGGTTTTTGATGAAATTTTGAATGAGATCATCGAAGACGAATTTTTTAAATCGACAGGCTGTCCTCTGAAAACTGTTGAAACACCTGATTCTACGAGATTTCCAAGGGTGGTGACCAAAGATTATGGCGACGGTTGTGAAACTGAAAATGGAGTTTTTCATAGCGGTGTTATAATTATTACCTATGAATCAAATCCAAAGATCCCAGGATCGCTACGAACCGTTGAATTTATTAATTATGGCAGAAATGAGAATGTCATTAATGGACAAGAGAGGATTAAGTTTGTTGGCTTAACAGAGGAAGGCTATGTTCATTATTCAATAAATGGAAGTATAAATCTTCTTAAGCCTGATAGTGTGGAAGTAAAAAGAGTGAAGCATAAAGAGAGGTTTAAAATTGCCGGTATTGATACTCCTGAAAGAGGAGATGATGAGTGGCTGATTGAAGGCAGGGTTAAAGTTTATAAGTCAACAGGAATTCACTATCTGATGAAAATTGTGAGTCCGCTCCATATAGTAAATAGCTGCGATTATCTGGTTTCCGGTTCAAAATTTATAACTGTTTATCAGAAAGCAGAAGAACTTGATACTGAAAACGGAAATGAATTTGGAACAATACTAATTGATTTTGGTGACGGAACCTGCGATAATATAGCAACGAAGTCGGTAAATGATGGTGAGCCTGAGGAAATTACACTAAAATAGGAAAGTATAATCTTTCATTTAATTGAGCGACTTGTGAGTCGCTCTTTTTTTTTAAGCCACCGGTTGCTGAGCGCAGCCGAAGCACCGGTATTCTTCTTTTTTTATTACATTTAGCAAAAAAATCTACGTTAATGCTGAAAGAGTTACTAATTTGCATTTTGGGATCTACTTTGCTTATTGATGCATATTCAGAAGGTCTTGGAGATATTCAATTCAATCATGTTACTGCCGAAGAAGGATTGAATAATAGCATTGTGTATCATATCCACCAGGATGAGGAAGGAATTTTATGGTTTGGATTGCACGATGGCATTGATAAATTTAATGGATATGATTTTAAACATTTTGAACTGAACAATCATCTTCAGGAAGGAAAGAAAGGGCACAGACCGGTAAATTCAATATTCAGAGTAAGTGCTAATAAATTTTGGATTGGCTCTGGTACTAATCTTTATGAATATAATTATGAAAAAGATGAATTCGAAATCAGACTGGAGAGCTTCCCTGATTATCCCACAGTAAACCAGATTAGTCAGATATATATAACACATGATAGTATTTGTATATTAGGAACCAATGTCGGGATTTTTCTTTACCATATTTCAACAGGGGAAATAGAACATTTACAAGATTTCAATTACAGCATTCTTTCCTTTTATTATCAAAAAGGAGCTCTTTGGGTGGGAACTTCGGCCGGGATTAAATTTTTAAATACAGAGACTTTTCTTTTTGAGAAGCCATTTCCTGAACTTGAGAAAGAACTGGCAGATATTGATGTCCTTTCATTTTATTTCGACATGTCAAAAGGCTTGTTACTTATGGGAACAAGGAGTAGGGGCTTGTATTATTATGATCAGAAAAATTCTGTACTGAAGGCTTTGGATGGAGGAGGGAAGAGCTATACCAACATCAGGGTTATACGGAAATATGACGACAACATTCTATTAGGAACCGACGGGTATGGACTAATAGTCCTCGATAAAGATTATAAATTCTTAAATCAGTACAAACATAATATTGATAATCAAACAAGTTTGAGTAATAATGGTATTTATGATATTCATATAGATAATGAAAAACGTATCTGGATCAGTACCTACGGAGGAGGTGTTAATTTTTACGATCCGAATCAAAAACCTTTCAATCTGATTCAGCATATTCCTAATAGTAAAAATAGTCTGGCCAACAATTTCTCCAGGAGTATTATCGAGATTGGTAATGAGATATGGTATGGCACGGCAAATGGGATAAGTATTCAAAAACCGGATGGCAATTGGAAACATATACTTCAAAACTCTAAGTCGGGTGAGGAGATAATTATTTTAAGCCTTTGTGAAGATTTTTATGGACGGATTTGGGCGGGAAGTTTTTCCCAGGGTATTTATATTCTGAATAAGAAGGGAGAAATACTAATGAATTTAAGGACAACAACCGATGAGATTCCTGCCATATTAACAGATTATGTATATGTAATATTTTCTGATAGCAGAAACAATATTTGGATTGGGGGTATAAGGGGGAATTTGATGAGATACAATTTGATGGAAGGAAATACACAGTCTTTTCCTGGAATACAGAATGTTAAAACCATAATTGAAACTCAGAACGGCGAAATATTGATTGGCACATTAAACGGTATTTATCAGATAGAAAGCATTTTAAAGACAAATAATTATGCTGTTTCACAAAATAGAGACTCCTTTCTGCTTGCTATCGATTTAAGAGTTTATTCCATTTTGGAAATGCAAAGGGATGAATTCTGGATTGGAACCGAAGGCTCAGGATTATTGTATTACAACAGAAACAATAATGAATCAAAGAATTTTACAAGTACCGACGGCCTGGTTTCAAATATTGTTTACGGAATTTTGCCTGAATCACAGACAAAAATATGGTTGAGTACACCCTCAGGTTTATCGCGTTTTCATACTGATGATTTTAGCTTTCAGAATTATTCCTCGGCAGATGGCCTCTCTGGTAAGGATTTTAATTATGGAGCCTACATGAAAACATCCGATGGCCGGCTATTTTTTGGAGGAACCAATGGAATCACATTTTTTGATCCTCAAAGCATTACCGACAATACCATTATTCCCAACATTGTATTTACAAATATCTCTGTGTATGGAAAAGATGTCGCAAACCCGGAAAACCCCTTTATTGGAAAAAATATAAATGAAATTACTAAACTTGAGCTGAAGCATAATCAGGGTTCTTTTATAATCGATTTTGCGGCATTGAACTATACCAGTCCCGAGAAAAATCTTTATCGATGGAAACTCTCGGGCTTGAATGAAATTGGCGCCGAGTGGAATAATGTATCAAGTCAAAGAAGGGCAGTGTTTACCTACCTGCCTCCTGGGGAGTATAATTTTCATGTTCAGGCATCCAATAATGATGGACTCTGGAACCGGCAAGGAAAGCAACTTCAGATTATCGTAAAACCTCCCATCTGGAGTACAAGTCTTGCTAAGTTATTGTATATAATTCTTGCTATCTTGTTTTTTATCGGGTTTCAGCGTTATCTTATTACTTCAATAAAAGAAAAACAAGCTAATGAGAAAATCAGATTCTTTGTAAATATTGCCCATGATATAAGAACCCCCCTTACTTTAATTAAGGGTCCCTTATCAAAATTGCTAAGATCTGATAAATTAAGCGGTTAAGAAAAAAATGAGATTGAACTTGCCACAAAAAACTCAGAGAGACTTAATAAACTGGTAAATCAACCTGTGGAGTTTCAAAATGCATCTCTCAATAAATTTCCTTTGAAAATAGCTGAATACGATATTATTTCAATGGTAAACGATGTTTTAAATAACTTTCAACCACTTATTGATAAGAAGTTTATAAATGCTAAACTTGAATCTGAAGAAAGTGAATTGTTTG
>JAIOZL010000075.1 GCA_021740645.1 Bacteroidales bacterium | reverse complement strand
GTTACTTATTAGCTGTGAGTTTGGGATAATCATGGATGGGAAAAGGCTAAAAGAAAGAAAGAAAAAAAAGAAAGAAATTCCTCTTGAATTGCCTCTGGCAAAAAAGATAGACGGAATTAGCTATATAATTAAAAAAGGCTATAACCCAAAGTAAACAGTTCATTTCCTAAATATTTATCTTTGGCCTTCCAAATTTTATACAATGGCAAATCAAGCTAAAGGAGGTGGATCAAAAAATAATTTAATTGCCTTGATCTCCATCCTGTTTATCACCCTTCTTCTTTTTTCAGGAAGCATTAAAAATGATATTTTATATGGCTGGGACGATGGGGAATACCTTGAAGACCTTAGTATCCAAAACCTTGAAGTCGAAAAATTTTTCACATCATATTATTTAGGCATGTACCAACCTCTGGCTGTTTTGAGTCTTTCACTAAATTATAAAGCAGCAGGACTCAGCGCACCCGCTTATCATCTTACGAATATAATCCTCCACTTACTTAACGTAAGCCTTGTATTTCTTTTATTTATCAAATTCTCGAAACGACTGCAAATAGCCGCAATTATAGCTTTTCTGTTTGCCATACACCCTATGCATGTAGAAGCAGTGTCGTGGATAGCTACCCGAAGCAACAGCCTGTATTCACTTTTTTTCCTGGCCTCCTTATTCTACTATTTGATTTATCTTGAGACTAAAAAATACCTGGACCTGACAATAAGCTTTCTTTTTTTCATATTTTCCTGTTTTTCTAAATCAATGGCCATTACTCTCCCTCTCGTGCTCCTTTTGCTCGACTATTATAATAACAGACAATTTGATAAAAATCTTTTCTTTGAAAAGATCCCCTTTTTACTCGTTTCAATAATATTCGGAATAGTGACGATAAATGCAGCATCCGATTTTGGCCATATTAAAAACCTTGAAGTGGATTATCATCTTATCGACAGGTTTGTTTTATTTATTTATGCTATAGTTTTTTATATTCTCCGGGCAATAGCTCCTAATAACTTGTCTGCCGTATATGCCTATCCCGAAAAATTCAATGGTTTGCTAAGTTGGGATTACTATGCAAGTCTCGCTTTTTTTGGACTACTTGTTATTATTGTTTTAAAATCAGGGAAACATAAAAAACAGGTGATTTTTGGCCTGCTATTTTTTATAATAACCATCTTCCCGGTGCTACCTATCTTATGGTCAAGAATGCTCATGCTTGCCGACAGGTATACCTATATACCCTATATCGGACTATTTTTTATCTTAAGCCATTTTTATACAATTTTCAGGGATAGTAAAAACCTTAAAATCAGAAAGTATAGATTATCCCTTTCCATCGGACTTATTATTTATGCTCTGTTTTTAACCGTGACTACATACCAGAGAATTGATATTTGGAGCAATGCATACAAAATGATCAGTAATGTCATTGAAAATAACAGGTCGGATGTGGACGTATCCATTGGCTATTTTTTCAGAGGAAATATACGGGACATTGCCAGGGATTATGATGGTGCGATCAGCGACTTTTCAAAAGCAATTGAATTGAACCCCGATTATACCATGGCTTATAACAATCGTGGAATTATAAAAGGAACAAAAGGTAATTTCAAGGAAGCATGGAATGATTTCAACAAGGCCATTGAATTGGAGCCCACATATGCCGATGCAATCTATAACCGCGGAAATGCTTATTTTTACCTTGAAGAACCAGATAACGCCTGCAAAGACTGGGAAAAGGCATCCCGTTTAGGTTCAAAGCAGGCCAACCTGATATACAATAAATACTGCAGGCCTAATTAAGGTGTGAGTAATATTTTCCCAGCTGACATGGATTTAACATAAACCCGTAATGCGGAGACTACCTCATCCAATGAATATATCCCCTGTATGCTTGTTTTGAAATCACCTCTTAGAAATAAATCCTGAATTTCACTCGTAATTTCCAGGAATTTCTCTCGACTGACTTTTATCATCCATTCATTTAAATTAAACCCCACAATGGATTTTCTCTTAAAAATAACTCCCATAGCATCAATCCCGCCTATCTGTGCACCTGACAATCCTCCATATACAAAAACCTTCGATCCACCGGGCATTGGGTTTAACATCATTCCTGTAAGGTCCCCTCCAACTGCATCGAATGCAACAAGAGGATTTAGCCTTGTAACTATGGAGGTATAATGTTCATTAAAATTTTCACCTGTGACATCAATCACATGTTCATAACCTTCATCCTTTAAGCTATTTATATGATCCACCTTTCTCACAAGATTAATAACTTCAATTCCATTTTTAGCCGCAAGCACATTGATAAACTTCCCCAACTGACCCGCTGCCGCATTTTGGACAATGGCCCTGGTCCCACTTATTATAGCTTCGTGAAACATTGCCCAGGCAGTAACCGGATTTATTGACAAGCCGGCGGCCTGCTCAAATGAAATTCCATTTTTTAACACAATACAATCCCTAGCCTTCACCTTAAAGTATTTCGACCAGGTGCCACTATCCTTTTCATTGATATAGCAACTCACCCTCTGATGAAGTAAATCTTTGTTATTCGCAGTGGTTTCAACAATAATTCCTGCGCCCTCAAATCCAGGAACAGCAGGAAGCTCTTTGACAATATTATAGCTACCTCTTAAAAATGCAATATCAGAAGGATTGCATGGAGTGGCTTTCATTTCTACAAGAACCTCATCATTCCTAAGCATCGGTATTGTTGTTTCTTCAACTTTCAAACTTAAAAGTGCACGGATCAGATTATTATTGTATTCGGGCAGGATTACAGATCGATTGGTCATTTCTTTTATTTTAGAGCAGCATCTACCACAGCTAGTGCATGCAGTTCAGTTGTATTAAATAAGGGTATATCGATATCATTCTTTTTAACTATTAAAGGAAGTTCAGTACATCCTAGAATTACTCCTGAAATTCCAGGGAAAGACTCAATTATTTCTAAGATATATTGTTTTGAAGGCTCCAAAAATTTCCCCACTATCAATTCATCAAAAATGATACGGCTGATTTTTTCCCTTTGTTCTTGTTCGGGAACATGAATATTCAATCCATAGTCCATTTTAAATTTACCTTTCATAAAATCTTCTTCCATCGTATATTTTGTCCCTAAAAGTAAAAGGTCTTTTATTCCGGCAGATTGAATGGCTTTTCCGGTAGCATCCGCTATATGAACCAATGGGATATTTATGGCGTTTTGTATTTCATTAGCCCACCAATGGGCTGTATTAGCTCCTAATATTAATAGTTCAGCCCCAGTGTTTTCAAGTTTTAAAGCTTCCTCTACCAACCTGTGGCCTATTCCTTCAAAATCACCTCTTTTATTTCTTTGGTCAATTTCATCAAAATCGAATGAGTACATGATTATCTTAGCTGAATGGGTGCCTCCAAGCCGCTTATTTACTTCTTGATTTATGATCCTGTAATATTCAACTGTTGACTCCCAACTAATACCACCTATAAATCCTATTGTTTTCATGTAATATTTGATATGTTAAGCCCCGGAAAAAATTTAGCAGATTTTAGGGCCAACTATTTGTTTAAAAAATCAGATACCAGCGAATAAGCATCTTTCTTCGCCTGTTCCAGGTTATCGTTAATAAGTATTACATCAAATTTTTCGGCATAACTTAATTCATGACGAGCTTTATCCAAACGTCTTCTCAGGTTTTCATCGCTTTCAGTCGATCGGAATTTTAGCCTTTTTTCAAGGTCTTCGGGCGTTGGTGGCATTACAAAAACCGCCAATGCTTTTTCTTTATAATATTTTTTAATATTAAGTCCGCCTATTACATCCACATCAAAAATCACATGCTTTCCTTCTGTCCAAATCCTTTCAACTTCCGATTTTAATGTACCATAATAATGATCGGTGTAAACTTCCTCCCACTCCAGGAATTCCTTGTTTTTTATCTTTGATCTGAAATCATCCACGGTGATAAAGTAATAATCCTGTGCATGTATTTCATTTGGCCTTTTTTCGCGGCTGGCGGCTGAAATTGAAAACTGTAGATTTAAATCAGTACTCAGAAGATATTTGACCAGGGTGGTTTTCCCTGCTCCGGAAGGGGCTGAAAATATTATAAGCTTGCCAGAACTCATTATGATAATGCTACAAAATATTAAATAATTGTTCTTTTATTTTTTCAAGTTCGTCTTTCATTTGAACAACTATCTTCTGGATACTGGCATCATTGGCTTTCGCTCCAAGGGTATTGATTTCCCTGCCCATTTCCTGGGATATAAAGCCCAGTTTTTTCCCTTGCGATTCGTGTTCATCCAGTGTTTCCAGAAAATATTTACAATGTTTTGATAACCTGACTTTTTCCTCTGTAATATCCAGTTTATCCTGGTAATAGACCAATTCTTGTTCAAGCCGGTTCCTATCCATCTCCTCCTTATTCGCTATTTCATGAATGTCCTTTTTAATTTTTTCCCTTAATATATCTATTCTTTGTTTCTCAAACGGAATCACTTCCTGTAAGAGGTCATGGATCTTGTTTGTCCGGTAAATCATATCTTTTTTTAGTGAACTTCCCTCTGCATCTCTAAACTCATCAATTTTATCCAATGCAGTATCTATGGTCACTTTTAATTTTTGCCAGTCTTCTTCACTGATCTCTGTCCGTTGAGGAACCAAAACATCAGGTAGGCGCATAATTACAGGAAGGTAATCCGTAAAATTATTGTTCTCAATTCCTTTCGACAGCTCTTTTAGCTCACTGTAATATTTTTTTGCCAGGTCTTTATTTATAGCATAATTGCCCGTTTCACCTGACTCTTCAATTGTTAAGGTAAAATCAACTTTCCCGCGTAAAAGCCTTGCCGATAAAAGATTTCTGATCTCCAACTCTTTATCCCGATAGCCGTTTGGAATACGGGCATTAACATCGAAAAACTTACTGTTAAGTGATTTTATTTCAATAATTAATTTTTGGTTCTGAAGGATGCACTCCGCTTTTCCAAAACCGGTCATTGACTTTATCATAAAAAGTATTTTGAGCAAAGATAGATATTTCGAATTGAAGTTGGCAGGTTAAGTTCAAGCCAATACTCCAAACTGAAAAGTGTTTGTTATATTTACTTAAGTCTTAATTCCGGATTCTAACATTATTAATACATTTGCATAATTCGAAACAACATCCATGGCAGAGACAATCTTTTATATCATCATCGGCATTTTACTTTTTGAGTATTTTCTTGAACGTATCCTCGACTATCTGAACAGCAAAAACTGGAGCAACAAAGTACCTGAAGAGCTGCAAGACATTTATGATGAGGAGAAATATAAAAAGTCGCAGGACTATGAAAAAGAAAAAACCAGATTTTCGTTGATCACCTCATCGGTAAGTCTTGTTGTCATGCTGGCCATGCTGCTTTTTAATGGTTTTGCCTGGATGGATGCATTGGTAAGGGAATATACTTCTAATCCAATTTTGATGGCCATAATGTTTTTCGGAATACTTGGAATTGTGGCAGATATTGTATTTACTCCTTTTTCCGTTTACAGCACTTTTGTAATTGAGGAAAAATTTGGTTTTAATAAAACAACGGTTAAGACCTTTATTCTGGATAAACTTAAAGCCTGGCTATTGGCTGCTATCATTGGCGGCGGATTGTTGTCACTTGTAGTATGGATTTATGAATCGACCGGAGATTGGTTTTGGCTGATAGCCTGGGGGGCAATTGGCACGTTTACCATTTTCATGACCATGTTTTATTCCAACCTTATCGTCCCTTTATTTAACAAACAGAAACCTCTGGAAGATGGCGATTTAAGAAATGCGATTGAAAGTTTTGCTAAAAAAGTTGGATTCAAGCTGGATAATATATTTGTGATGGATGGATCAAAACGATCAACCAAAGCGAACGCATATTTTACAGGCCTGGGAGCTAAAAAAAGGATAGTGCTATTTGATACTTTGATCAAAGATCACACTACGGAAGAACTTGTCGGGGTACTTGCCCATGAAATTGGACACTATAAGAAAAAACATACCCTTGTCGGCACAATTATCTCCCTGGCACAAATGGGATTAATGCTTTACATCCTTTCTCTTTTTATTGGCAACCCGGTTTTGTCTCAAGCTCTTGGTGCAGAATTGGGAAGTTTTCATTTAGGCATCTTGGCTTTTGGGTTGTTGTATAGTCCACTTTCGACCATCCTGGGATTAGTCATGAATGTGATTTCAAGGAAAAATGAATTTGCAGCCGACAGGTATGCTGGAGAAAATTTTGATCCCAAACCCTTAAAGGATGCACTTAAAAAATTATCAGTAAATCACTTGAGTAATCTCAGGCCACATCCTGCGTATGTTTTCTTTTATTATTCGCATCCTCCGCTTATGCAGAGGTTGAGAGCATTGGAGAAAATATAAAAATTCATCTGATGAATTTAAGTCATCAGATGAATTTTTGATTATTGAATTTTAGCCAAATTATTTTGTCAGCAAATCCAATTCAGCCACACTTTCTTTAATCTGATCTTCCGTAATGCTATAGTCTTCCAGCTGTCCGGCAAAGTATTGATCATAAGCCGCCATATCAACTAAACCATGTCCTGAAAGATTAAAAAGGATGGTTTTTTCTTTTCCTTCCAATTTCGCTTGCTCAGCTTCTTTTATTACCTGGGCAATGGCATGAGTAGTTTCGGGTGCAGGGATCAATCCTTCGGTTCTTGCAAATTTCACCCCCGCTTCAAAACACTCTTTCTGATGGACCGCATTGGCCGAAATCAAACCATCTTTAAGCAACTGGCTTACGATTGGCCCGGCTCCATGATAACGCAATCCTCCGGCATGAATCTGAGGGGGCATAAAATTATGGCCCAGGGTATACATAGGGATTAAAGGTGTTAATCCAACCGTATCGCCAAAATCATAATGAAATTTTCCTCGTGTAAGTTTGGGGCAGGATTCCGGTTCCACAGCCACAATTTTAGTATCATGCCCGTTCGATAAATTGTTTTTTAAGAATGGGAAAGATATTCCTGCAAAATTAGAACCACCTCCAAAACAACCAATAACAATGTCAGGATAATCATCGGCCAGCTCCATTTGTTTTTGAGCCTCAAGGCCAATAATGGTTTGGTGAAGTAAAACATGATTAAGTACACTTCCTAAGGAATATTTAGTATGTTCATCCTGCACAGCTGCTTCGATTGCTTCTGAAATAGCAATTCCAAGACTGCCAGGTGAATCAGGATTTGCTGCCAACACCCTTCTGCCCGATTCGGTGAGTTCACTTGGTGAAGCTACCACTTTAGCTCCCCAGGTATTCATCATCGATTTCCGGTAAGGTTTCTGGTTAAAACTCACCTTCACCATAAATACTTGCAACTCAATTCCAAAAAACTGCGTGGCAAAACTTAAGGCACTTCCCCACTGCCCTGCCCCTGTTTCAGTGGTCATCCGCTTTACTCCTTCCTTATAATTATAATAAGCCTGGGGCACAGCAGTGTTGGGTTTGTGCGAACCCGCAGGACTCACACTTTCATTCTTATAATAAATTTTTACTGGGGCATCCAGCATTTTCTCAAAGTTTGTTGCCCGGATCAAAGGGGTGGGTCTCCAGATTTTATATATGTCCTGAACCTCCTCGGGAATGTCAATAAAACGTTCCTGTGAAACTTCCTGTTTGATCAACTCCATTGGAAAAAGCGGGGCCAGATCCTCAGGACCAATGGGCTGCTTTGTGCCTGGATGCAAGGGGGGCAACATTGGATTCGGCATATCTGCCATGATGTTATACCATTGCATAGGCATTTCCTTTTCACTTAATAAAAACTTCTTAAACTTCGACATAATTAAAATATTAAAAGGGTTAAACAAAAAAGGCGTGCCGTAATCGGCACGCCTTAAATAATTTATCTTATTTACAAACAATAATACCAGCTACGTCACATGTTTACTTGTGAAGCGCCACCACCATATTGTTGTAATTGTAAATCTCATCTTTATAATTTCGTATGCAAATATATAAATATTATTTAACCAAATATTTATTTATTTTTGTTTTACAGGTTTTCAAATTCCACATTTCATCATGCGTGCTTTATTGTTGATTCTTTTATTCTTTAATTCTGTCTTTCTTTTAGCTGAAGAAAAAAATGAATTAGACAGTTTGTTGCATCAAAACGAAGTACTGGATGGTGAAGCTAAAATTAAAAATCTGGTAAACCTTTGCCGTTACTATTTTATCCTGGGCGACTCCTTAAGCCTGATGTATGGAAATCAAGCCATAGCGCTTTCCAATCAATTAGGTTACGAAATTGGTGTGGGCCAGGCCAGTTTTTTCATTGCCTGTTATTGGGATGGTATAGATGTGGAAAAAGCTTTAGAATATTATGAAGCCTCAAAAGTTGTTTTCGAAAAGTTTGACCATCCATGGGTAGGGTATAGTTATAATAATTTATCAAGGATTTACAGGGAAAGAGGGTGGTATCCTGAAGCCCTTGAGATAGCCATAAAATCGTTAAAGATTTTTGAAGCCCAGGCTGATTCTAATCAAATTGCTACTGAACTCACCCTTATTGGGTACATCTACAACCGCATGGGTGATCATCGGGAATCGCTTAAATGGCATCGAAAAGCCCTTAATATTCCTCACATGTATGTCGATTCGGCCACCATAGGAATCATATATGGGCGAATCGGGATTGTTTATGATGAATTGGCAATTTATGATAGTGCTTATTATTATAATAGTATAGCCATTTCATATTTTAAAGCAATAAAGGATTACACTTTCTTAAGTCTATGGTATTCAAATATTGGCAATACCCTGCTAAAGGAAAATAGACTAACAAAGGCTGAAGAATATTTTAACGAAGCACTTAAAATTAATGAAAAGGGAGTAGACCAGTCCATCGTTTTAATAAACCTTGGTAATGTATATACCAAAACCGGCAGGTATACAGAAGCTAAGGAAATTTTAGATAAAGCCATTGATAACTGCCTTAAGAACGGGCAGGCCAGTTATCTGTCGGAAGCTTATTTCAGAAAATATGAATTAGCCGAGAAGCTTGGAGATAAATCCATGGCCCTTAATTATTTTCAACTTTACAATAATATCAATGATTCCATACTAAATACTGAAAAAACCAATCAAATTGCCCAGATGAGGGTGCGTTACGAAACCGATCAGAAAGAAAGACAAATACTTATTGAGAAGGCCGAAAAAGAACAAATTGCAAAAGAAAAAGCACTGGCAGAAGTTAAACTTTATAATAGGAACATATGGATCATTGTTATTGGAAGTATATCATTGATCATCATTTTCTTTAGTTTATACCTGATTCAACGAAACAGGAGAAGAACCCAGGCAGAAAAAGATGCTGCTATAATTCTTGAACAGGAGAAAGGGATAAAAGCTGTAATTACTGCCCAGGAAGACGAACGCAAACGAATTGCCAAAGATTTGCATGATGGAATCGGGCAGCAACTCTCCGGTTTAAAGATGGGATGGGCAAATCTGTTGGGAGATATCATCAACAAACTTCCTGACGAAAAGGACAGACTTAACAAACTTTCTAAAGTATTGGATGAGGCTGCCAGTGATGTCAGGTCCATTTCGCATCAAATGATGCCAAGGGTATTAAGTGAATCAGGACTAATTCCTGCGATTGAAGACATGTTGGAAAAATCGCTAGGAACAACAGCCATTAAATACGAATTTGAAACCTACCGTATCGAAGGGAGATTTAAAGAGAACATTGAAATAAGCATATTTAGGGTATTGCAGGAATTGATTAACAACATTATAAAACATGCCGGGGCAATGTTTGTAAATATTCAATTATTTACCAATAAAGGCTATCTGATATTGATGGTAGAGGATAATGGTAGAGGATTTAATGCTGACACCAATTCCGAAGGTCATGGTTTATTAAATATCAAAAGCAGGATAAATGCTATCAATGGCGAAGTAAGTTACGACCCAAGCCCTGGAAGTGGAACAGTGGCCACAGTCAGGGTTCCGTTAACCTAATGACAGCACGGTTCTGTTGTATTCATTTCCTGTTTTACTTCAAGCTTATGTGTTTTTGGGCTCACATATGGAATACCCAGGTTCATACCCCGTAAAATAAACAATATCCCAAGAATTACTATAAACACTGGTATTACTTTGCTGGCTTTTCTTCTGAAACTGGCGGTAACAATATTTCCCGCTAAAGATAGAAGCAGGAGTACGGGTGTGGTTCCAATACCAAACATAACCATAAAAGCTATTCCCATTACTACACTGTTTGTATTTATGGCTCCGGCAATGGCCATATATACCAAACCGCAGGGAAGCAAGCCATTTAGCAATCCAATGAAAAGCAGATTTCCCAATGAACTTTTAGTAAACAAGGTCCTGAAACGGTCAATAAGTCTACCTGCATATCCTGAAAAGACTTTGTCAATTTTAATTTTTTCACGAAAAACTACGGGGAACAATACTGAGACTATCATAATAATGCCAATTCCGATAGATGCCCATTGCTGAAATCCAGCCAATTGAATACCCCGGCCCAACAAACCGAATATTGCACCTAAAACTCCATAAGTAATTATACGCCCGGAGTTGTAGAGTAATCCACCCATCACCCGTAAAAACCAATTTTGGTTGTGTAAGGGTATGCCTATTGCAATGGGCCCACACATACCCAGACAATGTAAACTGCCGATTAATCCTATTGTAAATCCTGTGATCAGATCCATAACTTCAAACTAAAACATTTTTAAAAATATTGTTTCTTCCTGGTAGTAGGCTTTTTCATCTACAACATAGTCGATCTTAATGATATATTTTCCTTTATGCAGCGTATCTGCCGGAAAAATCTGTTTTCCCGTGCTATCCACACTAATTTCATATTTTACATCATATTCCGTATCAGAGGGGCGGTAAAAAGTAACACTTCCTTTAATATTGGCAGGGATAAAAATGGAGGGAAACTCTATGCTAATTATTTCATCGCTGGATTCGACCCTAATCTTTTCTTCAAGTGAATTGGAATTATTAATCTTATCAATAGTCCGCTGGAAATCGAGACCCTTAGGATAATAATCTTTCTCAACCAGGTAGAAGGTTTGACGCATGCTTAAAAAAACAAATGTCCCAATCAGCAGCATGAATAATATCATGGCTAATAAGATCTTTGTACCCCAATTCCATTTCATCTT
>JAIOZL010000074.1 GCA_021740645.1 Bacteroidales bacterium | reverse complement strand
GTGTTGCTATTTTGTACTTTCATCTCAGGTATTTTGTGCAACACCAATTTAGGTGAAAGTATCTTAGCTGTAAAACTTTAGTTATTAAAGTTTTACAGCTTTTTTCAACAATATCTTGCGGATTTTAGGAGCTATCGGGGGTGATAATGTGACGTGGCGTTGCTGGCGCAAGTATAGAGGTGCAATATTATGTGTCTGCACAATCTGATCATCGATAAGAAATACTCCCGCAGATCAAATTTATAATCAACAATGAATCGTCTCCAGGAATCATTTTATACAAGGGATGTGTTGGATGTTGCACCAGATCTTTTGGGCAAAAAGCTTTGCATTCGTTCAGAAGATGAGATTTATTCTTATTATATTTCTGAAGTTGAAGCATACAGGGGAGAAGAGGACAAGGCCTGTCACGCATCAAAGGGCAGAACCCCACGAACAGAAGTTATGTATCGGAAGGGTGGCCTTATATATATATATCTGATATATGGAATGCATTGGATGTTCAATATTGTTTGTGCTGAGAAAGATTTTCCTCAGGCGGTTTTAATTCGGGGACTTCAAGAGCTTAATGGACCGGGCCGGATAACGAAAAAACTTAAAATCGATTCTTCCTATAATGGAGAATCTTTAGTGAATTCTGATAGAATATGGCTGGAGAATGGAAACAAACCTGATAAAATATTCACCTCTCCAAGAATTGGGATTGAATATGCCGGTGAGCCATGGTTAAGTTTAAACTGGAGATTTTTTATTTAAGTATCCGAAGAGGTTCATTCACAACCAAATATAGCCCGTAAAGATATTGAAATTTGTTTATTCCAAGATCGTAGTAGCCCTCAAAACGTAAACTGAAAGTACTTTTTTTCGTAATATTTTTTCCAATACCGGCTTTTAAAAGTATAATGTTTTTAGTTCTCTCGGAATTTAAATCACCGGCAAACAATAAAGGGTTTCCATGAACCGATTCCCAGTTTTTTGCATGAAAATATCCCACCGAAGCGGCAACAAGAGATTTACTTATCTCTGTTCCTATATAAAATGCTGTGCCGCTTTGCTGACTTGAAATATCGTTTTCCAGAAAGATAAGTCCTTCCAATGTCAAACTATCTATAAAATTTATATCCAGTTTACGCGAATAGTTAACTCCCGTAGAGAGATCTGCAATAGTTTCAACGGGCTGATTATTATTGTTTATTTGTCCGCCTTTATGATTAACCATAATATAAAGGGGGATTTTTAGATTGTATTTTTCATTCTCCGGAAAAGTATAGGCAAAATTTGTCCCGAAACTAAATTCCTCCCTGAAAGGATCTCCATATTCTATAAATCGCTCCCAATCGAGCCAGGTTTGAAGATAAATCTTTTGGCTGTGAAATTTAATTCTAACCCCGTTATTAACCAGATTTGTAAAGTTTAACTCTCTGGCATACAGAGCTTCAGTCATTAAAAAGTTGTCGCCTCCATTATAACTGCCTAAAAGAATCTCAAGATTATTTAATGCATCATATGAAATATTCAATAAGGCTTGGGTTTTATTGAAACCTTCTTCACCATTATACTTCAATAAGTGTATACCTGCACCAATGCGGAGATTCTCATTTATCGAATATATAAATGAAGGTTGAATATAATTTCCTGTCAGAGTATAGCCTTCAACATCCGTATTAAAAAATTCGTTGTTGTGAAAAAAGCCTGCAGCGTTGAGATTTAGTGTTAGCTTTGCAGAATCGACAGGTTTTTCATAGGAACTGTTAAAATATTCAGACTGAAACTGGGAAAATATATCAAATGGCTGCCAAAGGAAGCTCAATATAAAAAATATGTATATTTGTTTTTTCATTATGATTTCAGGTTTCAGGTTAAAGAGGTTTCGGGTTTAAAGAGGTTTTAGGTTTCAGGTTAAAGAGGTTTCGGGTTTTGCTTCAACCTGAAACCTGAAACTTGAAACCTGAAACTTGAAACCTGAAACTTGAAACCTAAAACCTCTTTAACCTGAAACCCTTGTAATTTAAGCAAAATTAACATTTCATTCAGAATATAAAATCACTTTCTATGTTTTATCTTTGTCAGTTTTTGTATAATATTTACTTTTGACCCAAATTAATAGACTATAAATGAAAACTTTCCGCAAATACAATCTGATTATCGGCTGGGCATTGTTTGTAATTTCAGCTGTTGTTTACTTACTTACAATGGAATCCACCACCAGTTTCTGGGATACAGGTGAATTTATCACCTCCTCATATAAACTTGAGGTAGGCCATCCCCCGGGAGCTCCTTTTTTCATGATTCTTGGGAGGTTTTTCACATTATTTGCCAGTAATGTAGAAAATATTTCTGTAAGTATGAATGTTTTATCTGCCCTGGCTTCCGCCTTTACAATTTTGTTTTTGTTTTGGACCATCAGTCATCTTGCAGTTAAAATGCTCGTAAAGACAGAAGAGGAATACACAAGTGGGAAAATTTTATCGATAATATTGGCTTCTTCTGTTGGAGCTTTGGCATATGCCTTCTCCGACACTTTTTGGTTTTCTGCAGTTGAAGCCGAAGTTTATGGCACCTCCTCTCTTTTTACGGCATTTGTTTTCTGGGCTATCCTGAAATGGGAAAATACGGCCGACGAACCGCAAGCAAATAAATGGATAATTCTTATTGCATATCTGATGGGATTATCTATCGGAGTCCATCTTCTTAACCTATTGGCTATCCCGGCCATTGTTTTTGTTGTTTATTTCAGAAAATATGAAGTCACCCGAAAAGGCATAATTATTTCAATCTTACTTTCCATTATTTTACTGGGCGTAATGATGTATATGCTTATTCCGGGTATTGTGATGGTGGGATCGTGGTTAGAGTTAATTTGTGTAAACAGCTTTGGAATGCCTTATCATAGCGGATTGATACTATATAGCATTCTTTTATTTAGTGGGATTGCTTTGGCTATCTATTTCACCTACAAGAAAAAAATGGTGATTTGGAATACTCTGGTAACAGTTTTTGCAGTAATTGCTATTGGTTACGCTTCTTATGGGGTAATCATAATTCGATCAAATGCAAATACCCCCCTTGATGAGAGTAATCCTGATACCGCATTTTCGCTTCTCCGTTATCTTAACAGGGAGCAATATGGCGACACCCCTCTTTTCTACGGAACATATTTTAATGCACCTGCCATTGAATTGATTGATGGGAAACCGGTGTATTATAAGGAAGATGGCAAATACATTAAAGTTACTCCCCCCGATTATAAATTTCATGACGATTTCAAAGGATTTATGCCAAGAATGTGGAGCGACCAGCCGCATCATGTTGAGAAATATCTCTATTGGGCAAAAATGCAAAAATCTGAATTGTATGAAGTGGTCAGAGATCAGAACGGAAGCCCCGTAAGAGGTTCTGACGGTCAGTACCAATTCGATACAAGTCAGCCTCTTGAAAAGCCAACTTTTGTTCAAAACATGAGGTTTTTAGTCCGTTACCAGATCGGTTTTATGTATATGAGGTATTTTATGTGGAACTTTGCCGGACGACAAAACGACATACAGGGTAACGGTGAATTAAACAATGGGAACTGGATAAGCGGAATTAATTTTATTGATAATGCCCGTCTGGGCCCACAGGATAAACTGCCCGATAATCTGAAGAATAATCGGGGCATGAATAAATATTATCTACTTCCATTAATTCTTGGAATTTTTGGAATGATATTTCAATATAAAAGGGAGAATCAGGATTTCTGGGTGGTTGTACTTTTATTCTTGTTTACGGGACTGGCTATTGTGGCCTACCTGAATCAATACCCGCATCAACCGAGGGAAAGGGATTATGCTTATGCAGGATCCTTTTATGCCTTTGCAATTTGGATCGGACTGGGAGTATTGGGTATTATAAATACAATATCGAAGGAATATAAATCTGTAATGGCCATAACAGGAGTGGGTATACTCAGTTTGGTTTTTGTACCCGGATTAATGGCGGCTGAGAACTGGGATGATCACGATCGTTCGGGAAGATATACTGCCAGAGACTTTGCCTATAATTACCTGAATTCCTGTGAGGAAAATGCAATTATTTTTACCAACGGCGATAACGACACCTTCCCATTATGGTACATTCAGGAGGTTGAAGACGTACGAACTGATGTTAGAGTCATAAATCTGTCTTACTTTACCGCCGACTGGTACATAGGACAAATGTCTACCCGAATGTACGATTCAGAACCTGTTAAATTTAGTTTTAACGAAAGGGAATATAGAAACAGCGTGCGCGATTATATACAGTTTGCTGATAATACCCTTATGCTTCTGGATGAGAAATATGGAGCAAATAAAGTATATTTTGAAAAAGAATACGCCGATTTATACTCTCGCTTTCTTACTTTGGCGGGAAAGTCAAAACTTCCTGAATTAGCACCTAAAGATTATGAGGAGCTGCAAAAAGGTCATGAGCTAATAAGTTTTTCAAGTTTCGCCAGCGCTATCGGAAAAGTAAGCCGGCAAAGTGAACAGCTGGGATTTAATACCATGGAACTCGAAAGTCTCATTAACAGTGTTGAATCTTTTGCTAAAAGAATAGATGTTGCCCATATGCCTCTAAACGATGCACTGAAGTTTCTGGTTTCTAATAATCCCAGATTCAAAGATGGAAGATATTTTTTCCCGGGTAGAAAGTTTGTAATTGAAGTTGATACAGCAGCTGTTATTGCACAGGGATTCCTGACACCCGAACAAAAAGAATCGATAGTTACTGAAATGAGATTTGAATTGGATGGTATGAGGGGACTTCCCAAAAATTCACTTATGATTCTGGATCTGATTAATGAAGTAAGTAAAGATAATTGGGATCGTCCTGTTTATTTTGCGATAACAGCATCGAAAGAGAATTTCCTCGATCTGGAACCCTATTTGCACCGCGAAGGCTTGGGATACAGGTTATTACCGGCAACGGGCGCCAACGATGATTTATTTGCAGGTAGCGTTAGTACAGATAAAATGTACGATAATGTGATGAACAAATTCCGGTGGGGGAATATTGAAGATCCACATGTATATCTGGATGAAAATAACCTTCGAATGCTCACAAACTTCAGATATACTTTTGCTTCTCTGGCTAATGCACTCGTCGATGACGGGAAGAAAGACAGTGCCCTGGCTGTTGTAGATCGCTGCATGGAACTCATGCCAATGGAAAGAGTGGGATATAATGCGTCTATTATGCCTCTCATTCAGATTTATTATTCTTTGGGTGAAATTGAAAAAGCGAATGAAATAAGCCTTGATTTTGCAAAAATGATGGATTCAGAATTATATTATTATGAAGACCTGATGGCTGATAAACCGGAAAAGTTTAGTTTGAGTTATAATGATTATCGCTTTGCTTCGAGAAATCTGATGTCGCTTTTCAGCATCTCTAATTCCTTTGGTCAAAACGACCTAAGTCAACAAATAATGGAAATGCTCGCGGCACACGACAGAAGTGCAAATAGTATGTTCCCAATGCAATAAAACAATATGTTGATAGTTAAGCCTCCAAGTATAATTACCCGGTTCATGCCTCGCATGACCTGGGGATTTTATGGAGATTTACGTAAGGTTTATATAACTTTTGATGACGGTCCAACCCCCGACGTTAGCGATTGGGTACTCGAACAACTGAAAAACTATAATGCTAAGGCTACCTTTTTTTGTATAGGAAGAAATGTGGAACACTTTCCGGATATTTATCAGCGAATTCTTATGGCAGGTCATTCGGTTGGGAATCATACATACAGTCATTTGAAGGGTTTCCGAAGCAGCAAGAGAACCTATTACGAGGATATTGAACTGGCCTCCCGGTTTATTAACTCCAATCTTTTTCGTCCTCCTTATGGTAGAATCCGAAGAGCTCAGGTGCTTGACATCGTTGAACATTACCGGATAATTATGTGGAATACACTGAGCATCGATTATAACCGGAAAGTTCCCGGCGATCAGGTATATCATAATGTGGTGGATAATGTGGGTCCGGGCTCGATTATTGTCTTTCACGACTCAGCCAAAGCCAGAAAAAATCTGTATTACGCACTCCCCAGGGTGCTTAAGTTCCTTCAGGATGAAGGTTATGAAATGGAAGCCATTCCTATGAAAAAGTATCAGGCAGATCGTATGTGGCTAAAGGGGGTTAGTGGGAAGAGGTAGCGTTGGGGCGCACGGCCGTGCGTCAGTACAAGCGAGCTGGAAATCAAGAAATTAGCGACAGTCATTCTGTCGTTGATCTTCGGCCATTGAGAATCTTCCGCCGTTAAGAACCGGCCATTGAGCGCAGTCGAAATGGCCCCAATTGGTCAGAATCAACCCTTAAAAACCAATCATTTAAGAAAAAGCCTCTGGCTTTCTTCCATAATACCGTTGTTTATTCTAAGGATGTAAATCCCGGTCATTAATTCGGGTACTTTCAGAGAAGGATTTAAATCGGCTTCAAGATCGAATATTTTTACAGCCCTGCCCATGAGGTCGAAAATATATAAAGTTGAATTTTCAGGAATTTCACCTTTAATAAATATTTCTTTTTCAACAGAATAGATTGTGAGTTTAGATTTTCCCTGATTATCGGTACCGACTGTATTCGGATCGAAAGTATGAAGATAGAAGCGGCCGGTACCGGATGTTTTTTCTGTTAAATTTACACTGTAACCAGATCCGGCTGATTTCAAATCGGTAAAAATATTTAATTCACGGTCTTCCAGAATTATTTCTGCTTCATAAGGGTATGAGAATGATTCTGCCCTAAAGCTCACGAAAGAAGTATCTGTGCAGTCAAAGCCGATACTTATAGAAATTGAGTTAAATTCTGAATTTGGAAGAGCCTGAATCATGAAATCAGTTCCGTTATCTTCAACGAGCTGACTATAAAGCTTGAAATTTTCAAGTCCGCCATATAAGCCGGCATCGTAACCCGGATCGAGTCCATTTTTCGCATTATCTAAAAAATAGAACTGTGTCAGAGCTTCATATTCAGGATTGGAAGCATATAAATTAATCTGTGATTTTTCAGAAAAAGACTTCTTGTAATAAACAGGTGCACCATGATTTCTCATATTGGCGTTGAAATATATTGGGGAGCCGCCTTCAGCAGATTTTACCATAAACCCTTGTCCGGCTTGCAGAAAGTCTGTGACTGATAAATGATTTACAGCAACAAAATCGCTTCGGTTCTTACTGGAATAACCCGCTTGTTCATCCCAGATATATAAAGCGGTGTAGGCAGGATCGAGATAAGCACTGTTGTAGCTCAAGAAATTATCAGTAGCATGAGCATCTTCAGAAACCATGATGGACGATGAGAAAGGGTTTCCAATCATGTTCCAACCTCTGGTATTATCAGTGATAGTAAGCATTTTGTCATCACTTTGCATAATTCCCCTGAAGCTGACTATAGTATCAGAACTGGTTCTCATCAGATAACTTTCGCCCGCAGACATGCTTCCACTTGTCGAGTTAGTAAAATAGGCGAGATATGCTCCAGTGGATTCATCGTATCGCGTTATTGCCCTTATTGATCCATTGGCAGGAATGGTTGCGTTTGCCGATAAGAAATCGACCAATGTTTCGCCCGATGCAATGGGTGAAACGAAATGCCAGCGATTTCCAGTCATAAAGCGCTCAGCTGTAAAATCAACAGAGTTGTTTGCAATTAGGGATGCCATTCCATCAGCGCTCGATTGGAGAATCAGTCCGGCATTTCCACCATTATTTATGAGGTTACTGCTTATGCTAAGCTGACTAACAGGGCTTATTTTAAAAATGCCTCCTGAAACAATTTCCAGGTTAACAAAACTATGGTTATTAATACTGTCAATAATTCCACCGGTATTTTCAATGCGGATAGTATTCAGAGAGAGAGTGCTCCCTTTAAGTGCAGATTCCAGTGTTCCGATGAAATGGGTATTTTCATTTGCCGGAGTTACCGTTCCCTCATTTTCTAATCCGCCGTCCCGAATAATCAGGTATGGATTGCCTGCAAATTCCATTTCCATGCCACTGTTGATTATAATGCCCTGGGCATTCAGAAATATGGATGCAGATAGAAAAAGCAATATGTTTAGAAAGATTTTCATTGAAGAAGTAAAAAAGCCAGAGATGAGTTATTTATTCCATTCGGTGCGACTGCCCATAGTATTAACTTCATAGTGAATATCGAATTGAAGAATGTAGACACCTCCGTTGTAGGTATCTTCAGTATGATCTGCATCTCGGTATATTCTGCAAATCATTATACTGCTTATTTTATTATTAACATCAACTATTGGTGTTATTCCCGGAAAACCATTAACCAAATGCCTATTTGAGGCTGCTGAGGTAGGGGCAGCCATGGTAATCGTGGCAGAAGTACCAAAAGTTCCGTTAACATTCGCCCATGTGTATTCCAGACCCCAATGAATATTTCCGGAAGTGGCATCTGCAGGCATATAATGTATATGGGGATAAATGGTTGACCCTTGTTTCCAGCCGTGTGGCATTTGAACTGTAAACTGGACTTCCTCCAAAGTTGAACCATTATCGAATAAATACAAATAGAGCCCTGTAGAATTATAATTTGTTAAGGTTGGAGAATTAGCCGTTTTTAAGAATGAATATCCAGGAATCTGCAAATCCTCATAAGTAGTAGAACTCCCATAAAAAACCAGCGTACCGTCATCTTCAAATTCAGCATAATTGGTTCCGTCACCCAGTTGGTGTGGATTAGCAATAGCGTTCCAGCCGCCGTCGTAATAGTAAAACCGGGTTGAGTCGGTATCGTAAACAATAAGTCCTGTAGCCGGGTTGGAAATGGCCGCTTTTTGAACTGAAGTTATTCTGGGAATCAGTACACCACCATCCGTTCCGGAGACATCGAGGAGGGCACTTGCATCAGGAGCGGCACCTGTTTTGTTAATAGCCACTCCTGTTTGAGCATTTGCTTCAAAAACAATGAAAAGGATGATAAGAAATTGGGCGAGTAATTTATTCATGCTTTAAATTTAATTATAATTGTCATATACGCTTTTTTTGAAAAAAAGTTTTGCATAAATACAATTCATGCACTTTTTTTTAGAGGATAGTGTCTGAGATGTAATTTGGCATTGGAAAAGAGGGATCTGTTTATTTCATAGGTTTTTAGGTAAAGGAAAGGTTGAAAGAATTCAAAAATCAACTTTGAATAAACAATTCGATCCACATACAATTTTCTTTTTATTCCTGCAAAAAACTTATCTTTATAAAGACAGTAGTTATAGAAAAAAGTTCAGGCAATTATATGGAATTATGAACTTCAGGAATTTAAAAGAAAATACTAATACTTACTTTATCAGATGAAGAATAAAAACTTCATAGTTCGGAATTTTGATCAGACCTATGTCGTTTGGCTTCAAGAGTTTAATCAATGGATACAGTTGGAGGAGCCGGCGTATCTGGTGTTTGAAGAGGTGATGACGGCTCCTTCGGCTCCTTCGGCAAGCTCAGGAACCGAATACTCAGGAACCGAATACTCAGGGGTTGAGGGGGCTGAAGGGAAGTTGGTGGAGAGATATGGATTGGATCCTGAGGAGGCGCAGAGATTTGTGGGGGAAATTTTGGATGTGCTTGGGGGGTTGAAGATATTTGCAGGGGAAGACAATGTGGAGACGAATTTTGTTGAGGACGAGACGGATGAGGAAGAAATAATTCATACTTACAAAGCGAATGGGGTAGTTCTTCGGTTCGAGTATGCTTCGGAGCTTTTGGAATATTACAATCATCATAGCTTTGCACATCTTGAGATTGCGGAGGGTGGGGAAGAGAAGATCGAGGCGGTGTTTCGCGTATTTGATTCTAATGGAACACACGTACTTAAGCAAGTGAAACCCGTTAGGCAGGAATGGAGTGATGTTGAAATTCCGGGACTAAAGCGCAGAATTCTTATTGAATTTGGGAATGTTATTTATGACAAGGATATTTCTGAATGGATGAGTATTATTCACGGGGCCTTTGTTACTAACCGAAAGCAGGGGATACTATTAAGCTCTGCCAGCGGATCGGGGAAATCTACTTTGGCGGCTTTATTGCAAAAGGAGGGTTATGAGCTTGCTTCGGATGACTATGTTCCGCTGGACGCTGAGACTGGACTTATCTATCCATTCCCGGCAGCTTTCTCGGTAAAATCGGGTTCCTTTGAGCTGCTTTCAAAGTATTACCCCGAACTAAAATCTACTCCCGAGAAAAAATTCCGTTTAACCAATAAGGCATTACGCTTTTTGCCACCGGCAGATTATAAAAATTTCAATTATACTCCTTGTCCGGCCACCCATTTGGTGTTCGTGAAATACAATCCGGAAGTCGATTTTAAAATTGCCCCATTAAAAATACCCGAGGCTCTGAAGCGATTTAGCGAAGAAGCATGGATATCCGGGAATCCTGATCATGCGGAAGGTTTTATCGATTGGTTTAGCGAACTCAAGTGTTATGAGTTGGAGTACTCGGATGAGGTGAGGGTGGTTGAGGAGATGGGGAATTTGTTAATGTGACGGTTCCTGAGCCTGCCGAAGGATGATGTAGTGGTGATGGGACTTGATGTCCCCATCTATATTCGGAGCAGGGAGTGATGACATCTGCTATTTTGGAGATTGTTGAATGCTTCGGATATTGCACAACCACAGCGTGGTTGCACTATTATGCATTTTCCTTCCCGATAATTACATAAATTGATATTGGAATTAATTGAATAATGCAACCCGCTCCGGGGTTGTGGGGTTTACGTGCATTAAATTCCCCGGGCCACGATAGTAATCCTGACCGAGCCTAATTAAATATCAGTCCTCCGGACTCAGGAAACAACATACAATATTTTTTAGTAATTGTGATCGGGCAAAAATATCGCAGGCAGATAAATTTGATTATTACACAACCACAGCGTGGTTGCATTGAATTAGCCACGGTCCCACCCGTGGCATATGTCATGCGATTTTCCCCTAACCCCGGATGGGGTTGCATTTTACACTCGGTAATATACCCCGGGCCACGATAGTAATCGTGACCGGGGCTAATTAAATATGAGTCCTCCGGACTCAGGAAACAACATACAATATTTTTTAGTAATAGTGATCGGGCAAAAATATCGCAGGCAGATAAATTTGATTATTACACAACCACAGCGTGGTTGCATTGAATTAGCCACGGTCCCACCCGTGGCATATGTCATGCGATTTTCCCC
>JAIOZL010000073.1 GCA_021740645.1 Bacteroidales bacterium | reverse complement strand
ATGGCTGGAATAAGAGCTAAACTAAAGTCGGAGAATTCCAGTCCAGCTAAGGATGAAATTTTTAAACCAGGAAGTCCAACGGGCATTTCGCCTATAAGCGGTGTATCGATGGCGAAAAAGAAACTTACTAATGAGATGGTTATAAGGGCGACCAATGTTGCCGGAATTCGTTTGGTAATTTTAGGAAACAAGTATATGATAAGAATGGTTCCCAGAGCCAAAAAAATTGAAGCAGAATTACTCATTGTCAATGCATTGGGAAATTCCATAAAAACGTTCAGAATTTTGACCGGTGAAGCCAGACCTAAAATGGGGAATATCTGAAAAATGATGATGATAATTCCTATACCGCTCATAAAGCCAGACAATACCGGATAAGGAATATACTTAATATATTTCCCGATTTTCAATAAGCCAAAAACGATCTGAAATAAACCAGCCAGTAAAAAAGTTAGCACAATAATACCCCAGGCCTGTTCAATGTTTCCGTATTTAGCGATAGCTAGTGCCACAATTGTGGCTGACAAAACTGTCATTGGCCCGGTGGGTCCGCTAATTTGTGATTTAGTGCCTCCAAAAACAGCAGCAAAGAGTCCCAACGTCATAGCACCATAAAGACCTGCACTTGCACCCAGACCCGATTGTACCCCAAAAGCCAAGGCTAATGGCAGAGCAACGATTCCGGCAGTTAACCCACCAAAAATATCACCTTTTAGGTTATTCAATTTCATTGCAAAATGTATTGATTTGTTTTAAAGTAATCTCCCAAACTGAATACAGGAGATCGATCTTCTTATCGAGCAGGAACCTACTCTATAAAAAAGCTTTGCAAAATTGTGATATTATTATGGAAAAACCTTGAGATTGTTCAAATTGTTGACGAATAATATTTGAAATATTATTCCCAAAAACCCTCCTCCATCAGCTTAATAAGAGCCAGCAATCCTCCCCAGGAATAGAAACCGTCACTGTTGCTGACATCATTCCCTTCCCCGGTAAGGGCATTATAATTCTCATATACTCTTCTATCTTCAAGCCATTCTTTCATTAATAAATCACTCGATTTATCGGCTAAAATTCTGCTGGCTTCAGGGAGATCATAATTTTGCAGACCAAGATATACCAGGAAGTTCATTGGACCCCAGATTCTTCCTCTCCAGTATGAATTATCTGAAAAGGCCGGATCATCTCTGGAAATTGAAGGAAGCATAAACTCACCGAGAAATTCATCAGGATTCATAAAATGTTCTTTTATCATCCTTTCAGCTTGTTCCTGAGAGGGCACTCCGGCAAGCAAAGGATAAAAACTTGTGGGTGCCAGACGATTTGAAAACTGCTGGTTTGAAAGATACATATCCCGGTAAATTCCGTCTTCTTCATCCCATAAGGTGCTGAGTTTTTGACTATATTTTTCAGCTCTTTTCAATAATTCCTGTTTATCATCCTCATTACCTAAAATATCAGCAATTTCAGCTAAACTCTTACAATCAGCAATGTATAAACTCATTAAATCAACCGAAGCAAGATTCAGCATATGCGTATTTGAACTAAACTGAGCTTCATCAAATAAGGGTGAATTATCCAATCCTGATTCGTTCAAAGCGGCTTGTTTGGAGTTTGACTCAGGTACCTGAGGTAAGGGACTGGAGCCCCACGACAGGTAGCCCATATTTTCCCGTTCTGTTACCCACCATCTGTTCCATGATAAAAGATTATCATATACCTCTTCTAAAAACCATTTTTCGGGGTATTTATCGTAAATCATTTTAGTTATAAGGCTTCCAACCGGAGGCTGAGACCGGTCCCATGATTTTTTATTCATTAATGCAGTACTGAAATTTGGAACGAATCCGGTTTCGGTAATTTCATCAGTAATTGCGATGACGCTCGAATAGGCCAGAAATTTATTATCGAGGGCGTACATTGCTGCTGTAAAATAACTATCCCAATTGAATAATACCCAACCCCCCCAGTTCTCATTCCAAATCCGGCTACCCGGAGTAATGGCACGATTATTATTTGCATCATAGATCAGATTCCATCCAAGAACATTTTGGGCCGCCTTATAAATCTCAACAAAATCGCCCCAAATTTCATTTTGGGAGTTTATTAGTTCTTCACGGTCGGCAATGAGCTTTTCAACATACTCTAAGGTTCTTTTTTTTCCGGAATATATTCCCACTACTTTATCAGACCTGAAGCTTAAATAATCGGCCATCAATGGGAGTGGCACCATTGAATCGTCTTCCGTTGCTTCAATGTTATAGGTAATTGGTCCAAACTCGGCCTGAAAAAAATTTGTCTTCTTTTCTACTCTTCCTTCCTTATTCCACAAGATTCCGGTTTCAACTATCATAATGGAAGGATCTTCTGGTAAAATTTCGGGGGTATATAAAATATAAATTTCTCCCTTTTGTGTAGCTGTTTGCACTCTGGCTGTAAGTCCTTTCCATGTAATTCTAAGGTCTGTATAATCTCCATTATAGCTATGATACAATGGTTCTATCTCTTCAGGGTAGTCAAAGTATGAGCTTGTAATATAGCTTTGATCAAGATAGTAAGGATAGGCGTCTGATGATTGATTGGTTCTGAAAGAAATCCGTATTGATAAGCCTTCCGGCATTAAAACATGTTCCAGAAGATTTGAACTATTCCAGCTACCCCAACCCTGTAACAGATATTCCTGCAATTCCTCATTAGAATTAATATTATTTTCAAACTGTTCTGTATTCAGCTGATTACAAGAACTAAGAATCAAAAATACCCCAATAGCACACGCGTTGATTCTGTTCATCTCAATTAATTTAATTTTTACAAAAAGAATAAAAAAAGATTTTCAAGGTAAATTTAAAGCTATTTTTCCACATTCTTCATAAAGCATTCTATTTCCTTTCGGGTAGGGGCGGAAGGTTGAGCTCCTATTTTAGAAACCGAAAGAGCAGATGCAACCGTGGCAAATCGCATAGCAGCCTCAATGTTTTGCTTTTCTGTATAAGCAACTGCAAAACTTCCACAGAATACATCACCGGCAGCAGTAGTATCTAAAACCTCGACATAGGGGGTCGGAATATGAATTTTAAAGTCTTCACCCAAACCGAAGCATCCTTGTGATCCAAGGGTAATAATAACCGTTTTTGAACCCAGCTTTTTAATTTTTTCAGCTGCAGATTCTGCGTCTTCAATGGTAAGAATTTTCATCCTGGAAAGGAATTCTGCTTCAACTTCATTCAACACCAAAAAATCTACCATCGAAAAATTATTCTTATCCACCTCCAATGCAGGTGCAAAATTCCACAGAACCTTTATTTTATTGTACTTTGCCATTTTTATCGCAAACTCAACAGTTTCCGGAGGAATTTCATTTTGAAGAATAATAATTTCCGAACCGAGGATTACAGGTGAAGCTGTTTTAAGATGATCCGGACTAAGCTTTTGGTTAGCACCGGCGGCTACCGTTATAATATTCTGACCATTTTTTCCGACAATAATTAAAGCCGACCCGCAAGATTGAGTGGGTTCTTTAAACAGATATTTCGTGTTTATGTTATCATCGTTGAAATTTCGAACCATTGCGGGAGTAAAAAGGTCGTCACCAACAGAACTTATAAAGGCTACATCGCCACCAGCTCTGGCTGCGCTAACGGCCTGATTGGCACCTTTACCGCCAAATACCTGACTAAATACGCCTCCGGTGAGGGTTTCGCCAGACACGGGGATATGATCCACCTTCATGGTCATATCAACATTTGAGCTCCCTATTACGACTATTTTATTTTTCATATACTTTTAGTTAAAAGCCGATGGGTGATTTATTTTTTCTTTGAAATACTTTAATTAAAAAGATGTTTCAAATAGCTTTGATAAAATGCTAAAATATGATATTTATTTCCCTAAAGCAATATTATTGGATGCATTGTCATGAAGGTAGTCAAAAAACCTCCTCTTGCTTTTTTGAGGAAAGAACAAAAAGTGTTTTATTATTTCCTCCAATTATCAGAATTTGCAAAATCCCAGATGTCCAGATATCCCAACCTGATTATATTACTCATTTTTTCAAAATTAACCAGTTCTATGTGGTCATTAGACTGATGGTATTCGGGAGGAAACCCTGCCATAAAGTAGAAATAGGGGATAGATTTAGCTGCAAATGGAGCATGATCGCTTCCACCTGATGCTGTTTTCGAAGGACGAAAAGTAACATCCATATTCAATTTATAATCCTTTATATTTTTAAGGCTAATCTTTTCCATTTCCGGATAATCAGAATGATACGACATTCGGCTTTTAATCCCTAAGGAATCGTCTGCATCGTCTCTCGAAATCATATCATAATTCAGATTCAAAATAATTTTTTTATTGTTGAAAGGATGATCGACAAAATACTTTGACCCCAACAATCCTTTTTCCTCACCGGTCCATGCAGCAAATACAATAGTTTTCTCAGGTTTTTCTCCTGTAGCCATACAAGCTTTTGCAATTGTCATAACCCCCACTGTTCCTGAGGCGTTATCGTCAGCTCCGTTCCAAATATAGCCATCATGCATTCCAAGGTGATCGTAGTGTGCCCCAACAACAATTATCTCTGATTTATCTTTTCCCTCCAGAACTCCCACCACATTTTGAGCTTTGATAATTTTTGAATTAACACTTGTCTCAAATTGAATGTTTTTTGAGATTTTTTTTGAACCAGGTGTCGGACTATTTGCAGCGTTTTTTATAAACTTTTGGAGATTTATCCCACTTCCTTCGAGAATTTCGTTAGCCATTCTGTTTGAAATATAAAATACAGGTGTGCTCATTTTAAGGCTGTCGCCTGGAAGTGTCATTCTCGTATCGTAGAATGATTCTTGTCTGACATCACCTTCGAAGAGGGGTGAATTATATCTGAAAGGAATGTTAGAGGCCAGAGAAGAAAAAACATCTTCTTCCATATTCAGTTCAAGAATTGCCAGAGCGCCTTTTTCTTCAGCAAGACTATTTTTATTCCTGTTCAAATAATAATTTTCACGACGATCTTTTGGCGCAAATCTTTTGAATCCAACAGAAGAACTATCGCTATGTCCGGGGAATCCGGATAGTCTGATAATAATTTTATTACTAATATCCACACCTGAAAAATCATCGTACTTTTCGTCTTCATTTGCGTAACCGTATCCTACAAATATTACATCAGAACTACCTGCCCGGGCTACAGAACCTGCATCAACTCTAAAATCTACTTTATTTGTGAAATTTATAATTGATTGCGAAGTTTTATAAGTATTGATAAGTGATAAAAACTGAGATTCGCCGTTACTATATTCTAAAAGTTCAAAGCTTTGAAAATAATTCCTTTTCGACTCAGGCTTTTTTCCCTGCATTTGCTCAATTCTCGATGGCCAAACCATATATTCATCTCCGGCAGGTTCCAAACCATAAACTTTAAACATACTTGCAATATAGTCGGCGGCTAAATATGCCCCCTCTGTTCCGGTTGCACGCCCTTGTGTCCAGTCGGAGGATAAAAATTCCAGTTGAGCCTCAACAGCATCTTGTGTTATTGCCCGGAGACCTTTAGTTTTTGATTCTTGTGCTTTAAGTTGAATAATGTTCCCTGATAAAAAAACTATCAGAACTGTACCTAAAAATTTCATTATGGATTTGTTTAGTTTTTGGAAATAAAGATAACAATTAAGCAATATTTTAAAATATATTTTTGATCTTACTCTTTCAATCATCGATTTAAGCATAACTAATATAACAAAAAAGAGGACGACTGAATAACAGCACGTCCTCTTCCTGAATATTATTTTTTTAGTTATTTCCCGATAATTAAATCTTTCGTTTTGTGTTCCGAAGGGGTGAATATTCCTATTACACCTTTGATACCAACACTCATCACAATATTATAAAAGAATGCAAGAAATCCAATGAGCAATAATGATCCCGCAACTGCGGCCAGAACCATGTAGATATTAAATTCACCATCAATATATAACGACCTTCTTAACATTCCTTTCAGACCTGCCATTCCCATAAAAGCTCCCATACCAATGCCTCCGATTAAATGTGCCCAGAAATGTAGGTTTACGAGTTTCTGACTGTAAACTTTTGCTCCATTAGTTAAGACAGGGAAAAGGTAATACACCGCTGAGTATAAAGTCATTGTAAGTCCTATAAGGATAGCCACATGTACATGAGGTCCGATAATCCATTGTGTATTATGTAAAATTCTGTTTAATCCTACATCTGCCTGCATAATTCCTGCAGGAACAGCCAAGGCAAATCCAAGTAATCCTCCTAATAAGAATTTCAATTCGTTGGACATTTTTAAAGGTCTGGCGCTCCATAAAGTTGCAAGAGTGATGAAGAATGCAAGACCCTGCGTTATGAGCTCAAAGGCAGTTACTAACTCTCCCGAAACAACCTTCAAAAATGCAGGTTGAGCCTGATCAGAAAGGAGATGATGTGACCATACCGTCCATGAAACAATCAATTCAACAAGCAAGGCTGCTCTGGCGATATTTCCCATAAAAAGTTTTTTTCCACTTATTATGGTTGCCATTAAATACCAGGTTCCCGCTACAAATATTAATACTAGTCCATCTGCTATAAGATCGAGTCCCCACCAGAATATATTTTTATAAAGCAATGCATCAACCACCGATTCTTTCAGATCGAAACCCAAAAGAGCAGCAATCATATAAACCAGAATCAGAACACCTGCAAAAAGTATAATAATAGTATTCAAAGCCATATCAACTGTTCCCCTGGCAATAGCTGCAACGGGTAATGATACCAGATGTTCTTTTCTGTTTTCCTTTTTTCGGAAAAGGTTTCTAAATCCGCTATATCCGATGGCCGAACCCATAAGTGCTCCTGCCGGTTGCTTATCCCAGCCTTCAGGTGTATATACTATGGTTTTAAAAATATTGAAGACAAATAAAGCCGAACCAACCATAACCAGTGCAATACCTACTATAAAAAAGGTTCCTCCCACTAAGGAAAACTGCTCGAAATCGGCTGGTAAAGGCCAATACAGTGTATATAATGGCGCATAATGTGAAATAAAGCCTGCGCCCCAGAACAGGAGAGTACCAATAGCTATAAGTAACCAGTTCCAATTAGCCAGCTTAAGACTAAAAAGAGGTTTTTTCATCAGGTAAGGGACAAGGAATAAAAAGGCTCCCATAACCAATAAATAGGTTGATCCAAAAATACCAACCAATGGGTGAGCTGTCATTATAGCAAAAAACTGACTCTCACTTATAAATGACAGAGGGCTTACTTCATACAATCGCATAAGCATTCCTTCGACAACTACAAATCCATAAAAGATTAATCCAACAACCACAAAACGCAGGGTTATTTTTTGCATTGGAGTGAGGGTGCGTGGTTTAAAAGCCCCTTGCTCGCCGTTCATTAATGTATCTAAAAAAGTCATAATTAATATCTTTTTTGTTAATAATCGGAATTTCTATTCGCAGTTAAGAACTTTTATAACATCTTTTTCTATCATAAAGACTCCTTTTGGTCCGGAATATTCTGTGGACCTTATAGTGTAGGTCCCAGGATTGTTAAATGTCCAAAGAATATCATTTCTGTGACCAGGAACCACTTGCATTTGAAATACCATTGAATTGTCCTGTCTGAAAACGCCAAATCCATAAGTAAGATCTTCAGATGTGACATCAAATAACACCAAATCCATGCAATCGATTACCAATTCCTCAGCAGGTAATTTAAATTCATGATTTGAGACAGAGATTTCAAAAGTTTTATCCGGAGTATATGCCGACCTGTTAAGATCTACCGGAGTCCAGGGAATGGTGTTAAACGTGATAATGTGAAGAGAAACACCGAGAAGAGCAATAAAAGTTACAAAAGTGTAAAATAAAGCTGGTTTAACTTTCGATTTTCCCTCTTTAGTAACCCTCAATGCAAACCAGCCCATAAGCAGTAATATTACTATTACATAAAAAGTATAGGCAATAGTTTGTCCGTTTAAAACGACTGAAGAATCAACCATAATACCTCCATTGTTTAGTTATGAAAAAAATAATTGGTTAAATGATACACAAAGGTATCACTTTATTTTAAATAAAAAATGCTCTATTTATGTTCTTTAACAAAATTTTCCAGTGAGGTCGTTTCCAATACTTTAAGAATATTATTTCTTATTTCAATCCATGATTCGTGCATTGCACAGTGATTATCAAAAGGGCAATTCTCAAATCCCACGATGCATTTTGTCATGATATCAATTCCTTCCACTGCATCTATTATTTCGGCAAGATAAATATCCCTTGGTGGTTTAGCCAGTTTAAATCCTCCATTCCGGCCAAATTCACTCACAACTAATCCTTTTTTTGATAAGTCTGATAACAACCTCCTTGTATATTGGTATGGTACACCCAGAATTTCATGTAGGTTTTTTGCATTATACAGGATAACTGTATCCTGAGCCATGTGGTTTAGGATTTTCAGCGCGTAAGAGGTTGTTTTGCTAAAATTCATATTCAAATAATTAATATGCAAATCTATAAATTAAAACTATTAATCAGACTTTTAAAATATTCTTCTATCATCATAGTAGTCCGAACAAATTAAGTAAGTTATTATAGTTTCAACCTAAAAGAATTAAATTTTACTATAAAAGTATTTCCACCAGCATATTAGACAAAATATAAATAAAGTGAAATACTAAAACAATTTACACTATAAATAAATCAAATTAAGTTTTCTTCTTATATTGCTGATAGTTAAACAATACATAATATGTTAAAAACAAAAAACATCCTTTTAACTGGCTTGCTAATTATCTTTACTCTGAGTTTATTTTCAAACCTGTTAAACTCATGTAAACATGATTCGAATATAATAGATGAGCTCCCTGAGATTTGTTTTGAATCGCAAGTCCTGCCTATCTTTCAAAATAGCTGTGCTTTATCGGGTTGTCACGATGAAGCTTCAGCGGTTCACGATGTTATATTAAGCAACTATAATTCCATTGTCAAAACTGTGGTACCGGGAAAACCAGATGAAAGTATGACCTATAAGAGTATAACCGATTTTCGTTCAGACGATTTTATGCCACCCGACAATGCTCTGCCTATGGCAAGCAGGACGATAATCCGGGTATGGATTGAACAAGGAGCGAAGAATACCACATGTCCCGAGATCATTATTCCTATAGACACCATTCCCGATCCGGAAGATACTGCAACATGGGTAAATCCAAGAGCTTGTTTTGAAAGGGATATACTTCCCATTTTGCTGGGAAGTTGTGGTATTTCTGGTTGTCATGATGCGATAACCGCAGAAGGGGAGCGAATTTTCACAGATTATGCTCATACTATGAATGATGTAGAGGCAGGTAATCCGGACGAAAGCGATTTATATGAAAAAATAACAGAATCGGATCCCAACGATATAATGCCTCCTCCCCCATACTCTCCTTTGCCTAAAGCACAAACAGACAGCATCTACAATTGGATTTTAAGCGGAGCCTTGAATGAATACTGTGGGGTATATTGCGATACTTCAAACATTACTTTTAGTGGAATTATTGATCCCATCATAAGTGTAAGTTGCAGATCATGTCACAGCGGGGCAAGTCCGGGTGGCGGCGTTTCCCTCAATAATTATAACGATATTGCAAGCCTTGCTTCCTCCGGTTATCTTTTAAAGGTACTTTTAGCTGATGGCGCCCCACTAATGCCCAGGGGAGGTGCTTTACCTGAATGTAAAATCGGTCAGATTGAAATATGGATCAATAATGGTTTCCCTAACGATTAAGATATGAAAACAATATCAATGAAATTTCTAATTCCTGTAATTATTTTGCTAACTACGGCATGTTATTACGATTCGGAAGAAATTCTTTTTCCTGAAGTTGGTACCGACTGTAATTTAGTGGATCTAAGTTTTTCAGAAGACATCACCCTAATATTGAATAATAATTGTTGGTCCTGTCATTCAAATGCCAATGCTGCAAGTTTTGGAGGGAATTTAAAACTACAAAATTATGCCGATATAGTACAAAATATTGATGCTCTCATCGGTTCAATAAATCATAATTCATCATACCCGGCCATGCCTAAAAATGGAGGCAAAATTTCTGATTGTCAAATTCAAAAAATAGAAACCTGGAATACCGACGGACTACCAAATAACTAGTCGACTCTTTTAAATGAATTCAAAAAAATAATCCATTAGAAATGAAATCATATTTTATTTTACTCGCATTTCTTATGCTATGCGGAACGAGGCTTTATTCACAAGACGACTTATTTGACATGCTTGGTGAATCAGCGGAGGACACTATAAGTTATTCTTCTGCAACTTTTAAAGCAACCAGAATAATTAACGGACATTCTATAGAACGAATGCCGGAAAAACAGCTCGATTTCAGAATTCATCATCGATTTGGGAGGCTTAACAGCGGTGCATATGAGTTTTGGGGGCTTGATCAGGCTAATATTCACTTAAGTTTTGAATATGGAATAAAAGATTGGATAATGCTAGGTGTTGGGAGAGGGACGTATGAAAAAACCTTCGATAGCTTCGCAAAATTTAGTATTCTGAGACAAATGAGTGGTGCCCGGGTTATGCCCGTTTCTTTAAGTTATTTTGTATCTGCCGATCTAAAAAGTATTAAATGGCCCGATCCTGAACGGGTATATCCATCATTTTCGCGCTTCTCCTATGTTCATCAGATATTGATAGCCCGAAAATTTAACGAAAAGATTTCTCTGCAATTAAGTCCCACCTTTATACATAGAAATCTGGTTGCAACTGAACTCGATCCGAACGATAAAATTGCACTTGGAGCCGGAGGGAGAATGAAGCTGACAAAAAGAATAAGTTTGAATGCGGAATACTTTTATGTATTTAATCCTCCTAATGATTACCAGAGCAATCAGGTATATAATCCGCTTTCGATAGGATTCGATATAGAAACCGGCGGGCATGTATTTTCACTGGTATTTACAAATTCTCTGGCTATGATTGAAAAAGGTTTTATAACAGAAACCACCGGGCAATGGGGTAAGGGGGATATTCATTTTGGTTTTAATATTTCGAGGGTTTTTGCGCTGTAGGGGGAGGGTTGCGGATTGCGGATTGACGACGATTGCGGATTGCAGATTGGAGATTGCGGATTGAAAAAAATAGTCCTTAAATGACAAGTTTTTCTTGCCAACGAAAGACCTTAAATCCGAAATCCAAAATCCGAAATCCGAAATAAAAAAGATTGCGGATTGCGGATTGGAGATTGCGGATTGAAAAAAATAGTCCTTAAATGACAAGTTTTTCTTGCCAACGAAAGACCTTAAATCCGAAATCGAAAATCCGAAATCCGAAAT
>JAIOZL010000072.1 GCA_021740645.1 Bacteroidales bacterium | reverse complement strand
AGGTTAAAGTGGGGTGTGGGAAGACAAAAGACAAAAGGCCTGCACTGAGCGAAGTCGAAGTGAAAAAGATAAAAGATTGATGACGGGAAGTGATGAGGTGATGAGGTGATGGTGTAGCTTTTACCACGGAGTGGTTACACTTGATTAACCCCGGTTCCACCCGGGGTAATAAGACGCCCCGAATAACCGCAGCGCCGGAGGTGCTGTACAACTCCCTTCGACCCTTCGACAGGCTCAGGGACCGAAGGCTCAGGGACCTGTAATAATCAACTGCAGGTCTTAGAAATTAGCTTACTGAGGAGTTTTGGAAAGTTGGAAAGAAGAAAGTTAAAAGTGTATAGTTTAAACTATAATTATTATTTAAGTGTTTTTCAGTTAAAAACGATTTAAAATTTAAAATATCTGTTATGGAAACGCAAACAAAAACTCAAGTTGAAGTAGAAGGAAAATCTAAAATAAAGATTTCCGGAGCAGAAGCAATTGTTCGTTCACTTCTTGAAGAAGGAACCGAATTGATGTTTGGCTACATTGGTGGTGCAATAATGCCTGTATATGATGTTCTTTATGATTATCAGGATCAGCTTAAGCACGTAATGGTAAGGCATGAACAAGGTGCTATTCATGCGGCACAGGGATATGCACGGATTTCTAAGAAACCTGGGGTATGCCTGGCTACATCGGGTCCGGGTGCAACAAATTTAATAACCGGACTGGCTGATGCCATGCTCGATTCAACTCCTCTTGTTTGCATTACAGGTCAGGTGGGCTCCTCATTATTAGGAACTGATGCCTTTCAGGAAACAGATGTTGTTGGTGTTTCAATGCCTGTAACTAAATGGAATTTTCAGGTAACTAAGGCTGCAGAAATCCCTGAAGCTATAGCAAAGGCATTTTTTATTGCCCGATCAGGAAGACCAGGTCCGGTACTATTGGATATTACCAAAGATGCTCAATTTGCTGAACTGGAGTATAGCTATGAAAAAATTACACAGATCAGGAGCTATATTCCTTATCCAAAAATGGATACAGATGCTGTTGCCAAAGCTGCCCTGATGATTAATAGCGCAAAAAAACCTTTTATCCTGGTTGGCCAGGGTGTCATTCTTTCAGGAGCTCAGAAGTCTTTCCGCAAGTTGGTTGAAAAAACAGGTATTCCTGTTGGAAGTACCTTACTTGGTTTGTCCGCTTTTCCATCAAATCATCCATTATTTACAGGGATGCTGGGAATGCATGGAAATTATGCTCCGAATATCAACACCAATGAATGTGATGTGTTAATTGCGATCGGAATGCGATTCGATGACCGTGTAACCGGTAATATTAAAACCTATGCCAAGCAAGCCAAAATCGTTCATATCGATATAGACAATGCAGAGATTGATAAAAATGTAAAAACCGATGTAGCGGTAGTTGCCGATGCCAAACAGGCTATAAAGGCTCTTTTGCCTCTGCTGAATGAGAATTCACACGAAGAATGGGTAAAATCATTCGCTGATCTGCGTGCTTATGAATATGAAAAGGTAATTGAAAAGGATTGCTACCCAATTGAAGGTGAATTAAAAATGGGTGAGATAATAAATAAACTCTCTGAAAAAACCAAAGGCGAAGCCATTATTGTTACCGATGTTGGTCAGCACCAGATGGCTTCTGCCAGATACTACCAGTTCAATAAAACCCAAAGCCTTGTTACTTCAGGTGGTTTGGGTACAATGGGATTTGGCATACCGGCTGCTGTTGGCGCTCAGATTGCTGCCGGCGATGAACGCGATGTTTATGCTTTTATTGGTGATGGTGGTTTTCAAATGACCATTCAGGAACTTGGTACCATTAGTCAGTCGAATTTAAATGTGAAGATAATTCTGCTCAACAATAATTTTTTGGGTATGGTAAGACAGTGGCAGGATATGTTTAATGATAAGCGCTATTCATACACCGAGTTGACCAATCCTGACTTCATAACCATTGCAAAAGGATTTGGAATTGAAGGGAAAACCATTTCAAAAAGAGAAGAGGCAGATAAGGCCATCGATGATTTAATTGCCCATAAAGGTCCATTCCTGCTTGAAGTTAAAGTTGGCAAAAATGATAATGTATTCCCAATGGTTCCTGCCGGAGGTACAGTTTCTGAAATGATATTAGAATAATAAAAATTAAATACCTGTTATAATGGAAAAGGAATTCACACTAAGCGTATTTACGGAAAATAAAATCGGATTGCTTCTTAGAATCAGTCTGATTTTTACCAGACGACATATAAATATTGACAGTATGATTGCTTCTGAATCGGAGGTGAAAGGTGTATACCGCTTCACTATTGTTGTTCATTGCAGTCTGGAGTTAATAATGAAAATCCATAAGCAACTGGAGAAACAAATTGGCGTACTTAAAGCGTTTTATTTTACTGAGGATGAGATTGTTCATCAGGAAATCGCCTTGTATAAAGTTCCTACAATTGCCTTGGCCAATGGTGATGATGTCGAAAAACTTATAAGAAGTCATAATGCTCACATTTTAACCGTTGAACCTGATTATATAATAATTGAAAAAGCAGGTCACAAAGCAGATACTCAGGAATTATTTAAGAAATTGCTCCCCTATGGTATTTTACAATTTGCCCGCTCCGGCAGAGTTGCGGTCTCAAAACAAAGAAAAGAACTTACTTCATACCTTCGTGAGCTGGAAGAAGCAAGTGATCATTCAGAACAAGAACTTTTGCTAAATAATCTATAAAAATTTAAAAAATGGCTAAAATTAATTTCGGTGGCGTAGAAGAAAATGTTGTAACACGTGAGGAATTCCCCTTAAGCAAAGCAAGGGAAATTCTTAAAAATGAAACTATTGCCATCATTGGATATGGTGTACAGGGTCCGGGGCAATCTCTGAATCTCAAAGACAATGGTTTTAATGTTATTATCGGTCAAAGGAAAGATTCATCCTCCTGGGAAAAAGCTGTCGCTGATGGCTGGGTGGAAGGAAAAACCCTTTTTGGCATTGAGGAAGCATGCGAAAAGGCAACGATTATCCAGTATCTCCTTTCCGATGCAGGTCAGATTGCTATGTGGCCAACCATAAAAAAATACCTTACCCCAGGTAAAGCTTTGTATTTCTCTCATGGATTTGGGATAACCTACAAAGAAAAAACAGGGATCATTCCTCCTGCCGATGTAGATGTTATTCTTGTCGCCCCGAAAGGTTCAGGAACTTCATTACGAAGACTTTTTGTGGCAGGAAAAGGACTAAACTCCAGTTATGCTATTTTTCAGGATGCCACCGGAAAAGCCAAAGACAGAGTTATCGCTCTGGGTATTGGTGTTGGTTCGGGGTATTTGTTTGAAACAGATTTCAAAAAAGAAGTGTATAGCGATCTTACCGGTGAAAGAGGCGTTTTGATGGGCGCAATAGCCGGAATTATGGAAGCCCAGTACACCAAACTCAGATCTAAGGGCCATTCCCCTTCTGAAGCATTTAATGAAACGGTTGAAGAACTTACTCAAAGTTTAATGCCACTTGTTGCAGAAAACGGAATGGACTGGATGTATGCCAATTGCTCTACCACTGCGCAACGCGGCGCTCTTGACTGGAAAAACAAATTCAGAGATGCGGTTGCACCGGTTTTTGATGATTTGTATGAAAGTGTGGAAACAGGAAACGAAGCCAGAATTACTATTGAAGCGAATTCAAAAGCCGACTACAGGGTAAAACTTGAAGCAGAACTTAAGGAACTCCATAGCTCTGAAATGTGGAGCGCAGGTGCTGCTGTAAGAAAACTTAGACCTCAGGAATAGGATTATTTTTGTTTTTTGGTCATAGTATAATTCAGATCAATTTTCATTTTACCCTACCAGAGGCTATCCAAGGAGTCTCTATGAATACTTTGTTAACGGCGAAGCCCTCAACGAAGTTAAACTCTGTGCTAACTCTGTGAAACTCTGTGTAATTATTTATTGAACTGTTACACAGAGATACACAGAGGATACACAGAGAGGCACAGAGAGGCACAGAGAAGAAAACAATTACAAATAAGTACTTAAGCCAAATGCCTGACGCAACAACAACTAAAGCTTACTATAAGCCAAAAGTATCTCATATTCAAGATGCCAGTCAAAGCCTAAAATCGGTTGTTATTGCCACTCCGCTTATGGCTAACATCAATTTATCGGATACTTATCAGGCCAATATACTTCTTAAAAGAGAGGATCTTCAAATTGTCAGGTCATACAAAATCCGCGGTGCTTATAATAAAATTAAAAGTCTCGGGGCACATGAACTGAAAAACGGTGTAGTTTGTGCCAGCGCAGGAAATCATGCTCAGGGAGTTGCTTTCAGCTGTCAGAAACTGGGAATTAAGGGAACTATTTTCATGCCCAACCCCACTCCTTCTCAAAAAATTAAGCAGGTGAAGATGTTCGGAAAAGAATTTGTTGAAATTATTCTTACCGGCGACACCTACGACGATGCTTTTAAAAAGTCGCAGGAATATTGTGCCCAAAACCATTCAACTTTTATTCATCCTTTCGACGATAAAAAAGTAATTGAGGGTCAGGCTACCATAGGTCTGGAAATTCTCAACGATGTTCAGAGGAAAATCGACTACCTTTTTGTTCCCATTGGTGGCGGAGGACTGGCAAGTGGACTTTCAACTTTATTTAAGGAACTTAGTCCGGAAACCAAAATAATTGGTGTGGAGCCGGCCGGCGCCCAGGCCATGAAAGTCTCTATGGAAAAGGGTGAAATTGTAGAACTCAAAAATATAGACAAATTTGTGGATGGTGCTGCTGTTCAGAGGGTGGGTGATCTAACCTTCCCCATCTGCAGAGATCTGCTCGACGATATTATTACCGTTCCCGAAGGAGCTGTTTGCACCACTATTTTAAAGCTTTATAATGAAGATGCCATTGTGGTTGAACCTGCAGGAGCTCTGTCCATTACCGCTTTGGAGTATTATAAAGATACGATTAAAGGGAAAAACGTAGTTTGCATTGTCAGTGGCAGCAATAACGACATTACCCGTACAGAGGAGATTAAAGAACGATCGATGCTTTTTGAAGGACTTAAACACTATTTCATTGTCAGATTTCCGCAGCGGGCCGGTGCTTTGAGAGAATTTTTGAATGAGGTATTGGGTGCGGAAGATGACATTGCCCATTTTCAATATTCCAAAAAGAACAGTCGCGAAAGAGGTCCGGCTGTAATTGGCATTGAGCTAAAAAACAAAGAAGACTATTTCACCCTCATTAAAAGAATGGATGAGAAACAAATAGTGTACGAATATCTTAACGATAATCCCGATTTATTTCAATTTATTGTATAACAGAAGCCTGCACTTTTAGCTGTTTCTTCCTGCTAATAATATACACTCCCAGAAGGATAAGCGACATGCAGATGATATGCAGCACTTTAATGTTTTCCCCATCCATAAAGCCCCAGAAGATCGCAAATATCGGAATTATGTAAGTTACAGATGAGGCAAATACAGCTGTGGAAGCCCATCGGATGAGGCTGTTCATTAACAACATGGCAATAGCTGTTCCTACAATACCGAGTCCGGCTAAAGCAGCCAGATGAATGGGCCATTCAGAATGCTGAAAAACCGGATCAAAATCGGTGGTAAGCAAATAAATCAATGAAACCGGACCCAAAAAAAGGAAGGATAAAGAAGTTATCTGCACTCCATTCAGGTGACTCAGTTTAGCCCGGATATGATTGATGTTGATCGCATAAAAAACGGTAGCCAAAACGATATACAGTGCATAGGCATTTATATCCTGAAGAGCACCAAAATTACCGGAAGTGATTAATCCAATGGCTCCCAGAAAACCGACAATTAAACCAATTAATTGTTGCCCGCTAAATTTGTTTTTATGAATCAGTATTCCCAGCAGAAAAGTAAAAACCGGTGTCAGCGAATTCAGCATACCGGCTATGGAACTATCGATACGAGTTTGAGCCTTTGTAAACAAAAAAGCCGGGAAAAAACTGCCAATAAACCCGGCAATCAGGAGGCCTTTTACGTCCTTTTTTTTGAGATATTTGAGGTTTTTTATTGAGTAAGGCAATAAAACAAGAGAAGCCAGAAAAATCCGTATTGCAGCAGCCTGCTCACTGCTAAAACTTTTGAGGCCAATCTTCATCAAGATAAAAGAGCTTCCCCAGATAAATGCCAGTAAAAACAATATAAAATATTGCGAGCGGCGGTTTTCCCAATTCATTTTTAAAAATTTTCAGTGCAAAAGTAATAGAATATGTGATATATTCCTGAATGAATTTTGGTTTGTATGTGCTATAAAAGCATTATAATAAATAAAGCCCAAATTACGCTTGTTTTTAAGCTAATGATAGCAGACCATTAAAATACTCCTGATAAATAGTACAGCAATAAAAGCTGGTAATTTGAAAAATATTTAACGTATGCCCTATACTTTTGGTATTGGAAATGGGGAGTATTATAGGTGGTTCCATACCTTCACTTTGTTTCTACAGACAAGCTGGTGGTGTTTGGATTGGTTGCCGAGTTATTTCAATTGGATTTATTAATTCCGTTGCTTTTTTCAAAGCCACATGTTTATTGCATTTTTCTTTTAACGGAATAAATTCTATTGTGTTCCTATTGGCTTTGCAACCAAAGCAATTAAATAATTTGTGTTCAGGTAACTCTTTTAGCTTGGTTCCTTTTCTTCATGGAATGGGTATTTGAGCATGTGGTTTCGGTTGGCTTGTAAGCCGTAATGTCTTAGTTCAGTTTCGATGTTCATCTGCCTTTTTATATCGTTTATTTCATTGCTTATTTTCTTTTGAAAATTTTAACCTTAATCTATAAGTGACAAATTTAACCAATAAGTATAATGCAAATTTTTAGGTTTTGTTTTTCATCTTTAAATGAAGTATTTTTGTAAAAACATTGATTTTTATTCATTGTTGTCCGGTAAAACGTATTCAAGATATTTCTTTGCTTCCGGAAAATGCAAAAAAACATATATATAGTAATGGATGCTTTAATCTGGGATTTCAAGAACGGACAGGCCTACGAAGCTAAATAAAACGATATTATGCAACGAGTAGTAATTGATATACCCGACAATAAATACAACTTCTTTATGGAGCTTGTAAATAATCTTGGTTTTAAAAAGGTTAAGCAACTTTCTAAAAAACAAAAGGAGTTTGTTGACGACTTGCAGCATTCTTTGGAACAGGTAAAGCAACATCAGGAAGGAAAAATAAAACTTCAATCGGCTAAAGATTTTCTCAATGAGCTTTAATGTTGTTGTTACTGACGGTTTTAAAAAGCATGCCAAAGGCATTGCCAAAAAACACCGTTCCCTTAAATCTGACCTAGACAAACTGATAGATTCCCTCCAAGAAAACCCAACACAAGGCGAAGCTCTAGGAAAAGATTGTTACAAGGTTCGTATGGCAATATACTCTAAAGGCAAGGGTAAGTCCGGTGGTTCCCGTGTGATTACCTGTGTTAAAATTATTAACCAAACGGCCTACTTGCTTACTATTTACGATAAATCAGATAAAGAAAGTATTTCTGATAAAGAACTTGATGAACTGTTACGTTTAGCTGGATTGTTATAAAAAAGCCCCGGATTGTTCTGAGGCTGTTATTTCTATTCGTCACATTCATCCTTTGGTACGCTATCAATTGTATCTGATAAATGAAACTCAATTGGCAATGTCATTATAAATTTAACTGGTTTCTTATTATAGAAAGCTGGTTTTTCAAAATGTAATGCCTTTATAACTCGTATAGCTTCTTTGTTTAAATCTTCTCTAATTCCTTTTTCAATTTTATAGCTCGATGTAAACCCCAGTGTGTCAACCTCAAATGTAATATAAATCTTACCTTCTATAGAGTCTTTCACTGCGCTTTCAGGATAGATTAATGATTCTTGTATGTAATTTCTTAGATCCCCATTAAATACAGGCGCATATTCAAATGGATATCCAAGTTCTATAATCGTATCTTTCTCCTGGCTAAAAACAGAAGAATAGAAAATTCCCATTAGAATGAAAAAACAAACACTTGTCTTTACCATCTTCTTGGAATTGTATAAATTATGTGCCACCATTTCTTATCAAATGCATTAAATAAATATGCGGGATTATAATCCTTAGATAAATTGAAAGAGGAAATAAAGCTTTCAGAGGTTTTTATAGAACTTAGAAAATTAAATTTCTCTCCAAGTAATCCTTGATTCTTATATTGATATATTGCGCCTAATCTTTCTTCTGGCCAACGATCAAGACCATAATATCCAGAATTCCCCAGTTCCAGTCCGCTTAAACCTCCTTTAGCATATCTGTTAAAATGGAATGATTCCTTCAAATAAGAGCTATGGAGCGTTTCATATGAATCAAATGAGCTATTTCTATATCTAATACCAAAACGATTCGGATCATTTTTATCAAACCAGAACGAACTTACTCCTTCTTCATCAATATATTTTCCTTCAAACCCAAAATAATCCACTATACCTTGTTTGTCCATCCCCCTTGTTTTCATGTTATTGAAAACATTTTCATTGGTGAGAAATTTCCCCCCCTTTGTCCAGTTACTGAAATTTTCGGAAGTCAATGTGGTAAACGCAGCTCCTCCAACACCTCCCCAGAGCATACCCTGCCCAACATCATTTCCCCATAAAGCAGCATCAAATCCCCCAATCAAAGCACCTTCAACTGTGCCAAGTACTAAGTTTTGACCAAAATTCATGCCAGCACCACCAATAGGAGCCAATAAATTACCAGCTACGCCAACTGCTAATCCTTTCCATGCTCCAGAACCGAAGCTTTCACCCTGCATCACAGCTCTATTTCCTCCTGTCATCCAGCTATAATCCAACATAATTGCTGCCGGTAATAAAAACTATGCGCCTGGGATAAATGATGCAAGTAATGTAAATATAACCTCTCCACTAGGGTCAGTATAGACCAACGGGTTCAAACAATATCCATACCAGTAAACCTTTTTTACTGCACTTTCCCTAATCCATTAAAATACTTTTAATATCCTACTGTTCTGGATATGTTATGGTCCAATCTAAGCTGTCTAAGTCAGTCGATTTAAGATCATACCTTTTTAATATCAAGTATTCGGACTCAATTTGATCCCATTCAATGTTTACAATAGTGTTTTTCGCGAATAAAAATACCCGTAATGTATCAGGTGTTTCATTGTTAGTAAAGGAATAAATCCAATTTGATTCATCAACGATTAAAGAATTCGCTAATATTGTTAAAGCTTCATATTGTACTACGTCTTTTATAAACTCCATTTTTTCTAGAGTAGTATCATCTTGAAAACTAGTAATGTAGATTAAGTCTTCTGCAGAATTATTTACTATTGTAAGTGTGGAATCAGGCTCAATTTCTTCCAAACCATCCATAACGCATTTAGAAGACCCTGTAATTAATAATATTAGTATGACTATTAGATTTTTCATGGCTTTATTAATTATATAAGGTGAATAGAATGTATAATAGGTTTATTCCTGGAAAGTTGATTAATAAATCGGAGTTATCAAATTGCCCTTTAATTGGATGAGAACTTCTGTTCTTATAACCTGTCCTTGGATTAATATAACTGGAAGGTGATCCTGTTACGAATGAAGTTCGATCAAAACTAGTTTCTCGCTTTTCAAAGAAATTGGCAGCTCTTTTACTGGCATTTGCCTCAAACCATCTCTCGGAGTGTAAGTTTACTTTGTTTTCATTATCCCAATTATAGCTAGCTACGCTAGGAATCCCCACTAACGGTAAATAATAAAAACCAAAATTTCTGCTTTGCAAGACATGACCATATTCATGCACGAAAAGATGATCTTTGTAATCTGCTCTAATCCCTTCAGGACCTAATATGTAACTTCCCATTGTAAAAGCTCCCCTCCCATTAAAGTTCTTGCTTGAAATTACGGTCGCTCCATAACCATAATCTACATTATCTACTTGTCCAAACATGTTTACGGAATGAGCAGTTAAAAAGCCTCCGGTGGTCTGAATTATTTCCCAGGTAAATCTTGAAACAATCTGCCATCCCCATCCTCCCTTATCTGTATCGGCAGCAAACAGTCCGCCCCATATTTTTGCAGAATTTCCAGCATGCCGGTTAGCTGACTGCCAGGCACTTTCACTTTTATTTTTATCAAATAAGCCTTTAAAAAAGCCTATTACCCAATCATCGATAATAAATAATTCACCCGACGGATCTGTATAGATAAGCGGGTTATTCAGAGCATAAGTATACCAAAAGGTCTTCTATATTATTCAATGAACGTGCTATTATCATCTTGTACAAATAATTCTGCCTGCGATGAGCTAAGAGAAATTACAATACGATCTTGTTTTTTTCGCTTATTAAAAAATGAAATTCGAGATTTTTCTGAATGAAAATGATACAATCCCCATATTTCATTTTTACCAATGTAGAAAAAACTACTATCAACAACTATGTAAAAAACTTCTTCATACACCATATTGGGGTATAGGTCAATTCTATTATCGCAAGACAATTCATTTCTTAACGAATAGAATAAGTGCTCTTCTGAATAGGTAATAAATACATCCGGATGATAATGGTTTAGACCAATTATTGCGGAAGGATAAAAAGTGATTAAACTGTCTGTAATATTCTTGAATGATAAAAACATTTGGATTGAATCATTAACGGCTACCGTATCCTGTGAGAAAGACAATTTGAATTCAATGAAATCCTCATTACCAACTTCCTGCGTATATACGCCAGTAAATACTAAGAATAAAACTGCTCCAAAAAAAAATCCTTTTACCATCGTCTGGGAATTTTATGAATGATATGCCACCATGGTCTGTCGGTTTCAAATACATATTTAAAATATGCTTCATAGTTTAGCTTTCCCCGAGTGCCGGCATTCAATATCCTTGAACTTAAAGAAAAAGTATGATTTGGATATAATCCCTGATTTTTATAGTTATAAACATAAGCTGCAAACTCCTCTCTACCTTTGATTTGATCAGTTAATTTAATTCCAGAGTATTTACCAGATAATACGCTGTGTTGATGAAATGATTCATGATTTACTGTAAACTTAAGATCGTCATAACTTTTAAACGCATTTTTATTATAAAAAATTTCACCAGTTTTTGGATTAGTAATTCCTGGATCGCCTCCCCCTTCAAATAAGCTGTTATCTGGATCATAATTTCCTTCAAACCCAAAATAATCCAATATACTTTGCCTATTCATCCCCCTTGCATCCATATTATTAAAAACATTCTCATTAGTGAGAAAATTCTCCCCCTTTGTCCAGTTACTGAAATTTTCGGAAAACAATGTGGTAAACGCAGCTCCTCCAACACCTCCCCAGATCATACCCTGCCCAACATCATTTCCCCATAAAGCAGCATCAAATCCGCCAATCAAAGCACCTTCAACTGTGCCAAATACTAAGTTTTGACCAAAATTCATGCCAGCACCACCAATAGGAGCCAATAAATT
>JAIOZL010000071.1 GCA_021740645.1 Bacteroidales bacterium | reverse complement strand
GCTGGTGCTCGCAAGGGTGTGCGGGTTCGAATCCCGCTCTGGGCACAAAAAAATACAATGTAGGACACTGCATGCAGCGTCCTACAGTGGATTTTTTAAATTAAGTATCTACAATGCATGCATTGTCCATATTATTTTTTAATAGACCACCCAGCTTTTAATCCAAAAATGAAATAACCTAAGTAAAGTGCTCCAATAGAGAAAATAGTATCTCCTATAACCCGAAGCCAACGAAAAGTTTCCATTAGTGGTGTACCCAAAAATTCAGCTGAGCGCGCAAACCATAATCCATGCTTTACACTTGCAACGGTTTGTGCCAAACCTACAGGTAAAACACTAATCAATACCATTAATAGTAAGCCAATATTTAATGACCAGAATGCAATTTTAATAGGTTTTTCCTTCCAGACTACTTTAATATCCATATCCCTCAATACAAAAAGCATTAAGCCGATGCCCAACATACCATACACGCCGAACATAGCAGTGTGTCCATGAACGGGAGTGGTGTTTAATCCTTGCATATAATAAAGTGCAATTGGTGGATTGATCAGGAATCCAAAAATACCGGCTCCTAAAAGATTCCAAAAGGCAACCGCAATAAAAAAGTAGATCGGCCATTTATATGCATTTACCCACTCTTTAGCGCGACTAAGTTTTAAATTGTGATAAGCTTCATATCCCATGAAAACAAGTGGAGCAACTTCTAATGCACTGAATGTGGCTCCAAGGGCAAGAACCGCAGTTGGAGTTCCTGAAAAATACAAATGGTGAAAAGTTCCAATAATACCTCCTGATAGGAAAATAATGGCAGAGAATAGAACGCTCACTGTTGCTATTTTAGGTTTTAATAATTGCATCCTAACAAATAAAAAGGCAATGGCTACGGTAGCAAATACTTCAAAGAATCCTTCAACCCATAGGTGAACTACCCACCATCTCCAATATTCAGCAATAGAAAGGTGTGTTTGTTGACCCCACATTAGACCTGCTCCATAAAAAGATGCAATAGCAATTGATGCAATTAGAAACATCAATAATAGGTGACGATTTTCGTTACGCTGTTTTAATGCAGGTAACAAAGCCCTTCCCATTAAAAATAGCCAAATAAACAATCCTGCGAAAAGGAATATCTGCCAAAAACGACCTAAATCTACATATTCATAGCCTTGGTGTCCGAACCAAAAGTTTTTGGCTAAACCTAATTTCTGCATTATACCCATCCATTGTCCGGCTAAGGATCCAACCACAATAACCAATAAAGCACCAAACAGTACATTTACTCCAAGTCGCTGAAATTTAGGATCCTTACCTGATATAGCCGGAGCTATAAATAAGCCCGTAGCAAGCCAGGAAGTTGCAATCCAAAAAATAGCCAGTTGGATATGCCAGGTTCTTGATAAAGAATAGGGTAGGAAATCGGCAAGAGGTAGTCCGTAAAAACCATTTCCTTCAACTCCATAATGAGCAGTAACTACGCCCATAATTATCTGAACCAGAATGAGTGCTGTAACCACCCAGAAATACTTTAAGGTTGCTTTCATAGATGGTGTTTGCTGAGCTCCTGACAATGGATTTACTTCAGGAATTAACATATCTTCATCATCCTCTTTTCTTCTTGTTGCATAAAACCAGGCCAATAAGCCAATTCCCGCCAAAAGTACAATTACACTGAATCCTGTCCACAGTAAAAGTGACCCCGTGGGTTCATTAGCTACCAATTTCTCCGGTGGCCAGTTGTTTGTATAAGTAATATCTTTTCCGGGCCGCTCTGTTACGGTGGCCCATGTGGCCCAAAAAAGGAAATTATTCATTTTAGCCATTCTATCAGCATCTTTAATGCTATTCGCAGGAATAGCGTAAGCTTCCCGCAAATCAGCTTGTTCTTCACCGTCCATAAACAATCCCTGATAATGTTTAGCTACATATTGGATGGCGTTAGCACGTACTTCAGAGATATATAAAGTTTTTGTTTCCTTGTCATAACTGTTAGTTCTCATTTCCTTTTGCAACCTGCTTTGAAGCATTGCTTGTTTTTCTTCATCAAGCTTATCATACGGCATTTCAAATTCAGATTCTGCAAATCGATCGAGAATATAAACAGCCTCACGATGCAACCAGTCGGCTGTCCAATCGGGGGCCTGATAAGCCCCGTGACCCCAGACAGTTCCTACTTCCTGACCGCCAATTGATTGCCAAATATTCTGACCATCTTTAATATTCTGGCCAGTGAATAATACTTCTCCATTAATTGTCACAACTTTTTCAGGTATAGGTGGTGCTTCCCTGTATATTTCACGTCCAAAGTAGCCTAATACTCCAAACGATAATACCATGACCAGAATAAAGCCAATCCATAGGTTTTTTGTCTTCATAATTAAAATGTTTTTAGAATTAATTGTGACAAAGATATAAATTTTTATAAAAGGACACGCATGTCTTTATATAAATTTTTATATCTTTGCAGAAACAAATAATAAAACTAATATGGAAATAAATACAAATACAAGCGTAGGTGATATTGTAAAGACAAATTTTAAAACCGCACAAATATTTGACAAGAATAAAATTGACTTTTGCTGTGGAGGTGGAATAAGTCTTGAGGAAGCCTGTCAAAAATCGAAAGTAGATATAAATCTGTTAGTACCGGAATTAGAAGCTTTACTGACATTAAGTGATCCGGATTCAAAATATATTGATGGATTGGAATTGGATGAACTATGCGATTATATTGAAAAGAGACATCATAGCTATGTAAATGAAAACATCCCTTTTCTGCAAGTGAAATTGCAAAAGTTATGCGATGTGCATGGAGAAAACCATCCTGAGCTGTTCGAAATAAAGGAATTGTTTGATGGTGCAGCCGGAAATTTAAGTGCTCATATGAAAAAAGAGGAACTAATTCTTTTTCCATACTTTAGAAAAATGGTGAAATTTAAGAATGAAGCCCTCAAGCCTGAAGGTGAATTTGGAAAAGTTAGTATAACCATAGATATGCTTGACGACGAACACAAAACCGAAGGTGAACGTTTTGTGAAAATTTCGGAGCTTAGTTCATCTTATACCTGTCCTCCTGATGGTTGTGGTACTTTTCAGGTGACCTATCAAAGCCTAAAGGATTTTGAAAAGGATCTTCATAGACATATTCATCTCGAGAATAATATTTTGTTTAAAAAAGCTTTAATTTTAGAGTCTGAACTAATAAACAAATAGTAAATGTTATCTAAAAGTACGGAGTACGCAATCAGGGCATTGGTTTTTATACAGTTGCGTAATTGGGATCAAAAAAGACCGGGAGTTATAGAAATTGCAAAGGAAATTGAAGCTCCTGAAGCTTATGCTGCGAAAATCCTTCAAATACTAACTAAGAATAAGTTAGTCGACTCCATGAAGGGACGGGGAGGAGGCTTCTTTTTTGATAAAAATCAATCGAATCTGACTCTATACGATGTTATCCATGTAGTAGAAGGAGATGCATGTTTTCATAAATGTGGTTTTGGATTAAAACATTGCTCTGACTCGAATCCTTGTCCTCTCCACGACAAGTATAAAATCTTTAGAGATGGTTTCTTTGAGATTGCAAAAACTGAAACAATTGAATCACTTTCAAATAAAATATTGCATGGCGATGCTGTACTTAATAGTATTGTTTAAATTAGCTTAGCCTGAGATAAAGACTATTACATGAATGCTTTCTGAGGGAAAACAAACCAATTTAATGGGAGTTTTTGTAATCAGGAAAGAGAGCTATAAAATTGAATTTGAAATAGTGTTAATCCCTGCAATCTTTGAATATGATACACTAATTGAAAGTCCGGCGCAAATTGTACATTCTTTAAGTAATGATTCAGAATTACAAATGCGAATTCTGCTATTAAAAGCTCCGCGACCTGAGGATAAAACAAAACTATTGTAATCTAAATCAAAAAATAATAATGAGCGAATTAATTAATAACTCTAAATACAGAAAAGAAAAGTTAAAGGAACTTATTCTTAAACTGCATGATGGAGAATCTGCCGCCAGCGTTAGACAGCAGCTGGCCGAAACATTGCAGAGCATCCCTTATGGAGAGGTGGTTGAAGTTGAACAGGAATTAATTCAAGAAGGTTTGCCCGAATCGGCAGTTCTTGAATTATGCGATGTACATGGTTCTGTCCTTGAAGGTAATGTTGATTTAAGTGCTGCAAAGGAAATACCTGTTGGTCACCCAGTTGATGTATTTCAACATGAGAATATTGAATTAAAAAAAGTTGCTGAAAAGGCAAAAGAATTACTTTCAACTCTTAGTCAAATTGGTGAGCATGATTATGAGAAATACATTTATTCATTGCAAAGCATTTTTAATGAGTTGCTGGATGTGGATAAACATTATCGGCGTAAGGAATATTTAGTGTTTCCCTATCTGGAAAAGAATGAGATTACCGGTCCACCCAAAGTAATGTGGGGTAAACATGATGAAATAAGGGAACAACTTAAAGCTTGTTTAGAAATCTTAAAAGCTCCTGAGCTTAAAGCAGAAGATTTAGCTGATTCTCTCGATTTGCTTTTCTTTCCAACTATTCAAGGTTTAGTGGATATGGTTCAGAAAGAGGAAGAAATTCTTTTCCCTATGGCAATGGATGTACTTACAGTTGATGATTGGTGGAGCATACATAAGCAAACCTTAGAATTTGGTTTTACCCTTTACGATCCACTGGTTGAATGGAAACCTGATGGATTAATTGATGAGGATGAGGTAACAACGGTGACCGGTGATGGTAGTATTCAACTTCCCTCGGGCAGCTTTAATGCAAAAGAAATTATGGCTATTCTTAATACCATTCCGGCAGATATGACTTTTGTAGATAAAGACGATAAGGTAAAGTATTTCACTCAAGGTAAAGAACGTATTTTTGCTCGTAGTCGTTCCATAATTAACCGTGATGTGCGCTTGTGTCACCCTCCGGGAAGTACTCACATCGTTGAAAAAATTATTGAGGATTTTAAATCTGGCAAAGCTTCACATGCCCCATTTTGGATACAGATGAAAGACAAATTCATTAAGATTGAATATTTCGCCCTACGTGGTGAGAATGGAGAATATTTAGGTACGTTGGAATTTTCACAAGACTTAACTGAAAATCGCGCATTAGAAGGAGAACAACGTATTTTATCCTATGGCAAACCAAAAATCTAATAAAATGAATGATCTGATTATAACTCCAAAAACAAAAATATATGACTTGCTTGAGGCTTATCCGCAATTAGAGGATACATTGATTGCCTTTGCTCCGCCATTTAAGAAACTGAAAAATCTGGTATTGCGAAAAACAATTACCAAAATCACAAGCATCAGTCAGGCAGCCATTATTGGCGGACAGAATGTCGAAGAACTTATCAATAAACTTCGATCTGAAGTTGGACAAGCATCTGGCGATTCTTTTGTGGTGGAAGGCGTTAATTATGCAAAAGATAAGCCGGATTGGTTTGATGAATCTAAAATTTCAGAATCCATTGATATTCGAGATATGTTAAATGCAGGTGATCAACCCGTTCATGAAGTACTATCTGCAATTAAGAAGTTGAATGAAAATGAAATATTAAAACTTATTGCTCCATTTATTCCTGCTCCACTTATTGATAAATCATTAAGTATGGATTATCTTCATTGGCTGGATAAGAAAGGCGATGATGAATATTGGATATATTTTAAAAATTAAACAAATATGTCGGAATTTACAAATACAAAGAAAAAGCGTATTGAAAGACTTAAAGGGGTTTCCAAATTGCTTTTAGAAACCGGTAATGCTCATGCTTTTATTACTGAAAATAAAGAATTTATCCCTAAAGTAGTTCCGACCGATTTTATTACACTATTTGATGAGATAATCAAGGAAGGCTATAAAATGGAAGACGTTAAGATGCTTAGCAATAAAGTGCTAAATATCTTTCATATCACCATCAGGGATTACCCAAGAATAGAGCCCAAGCCTGATTCTTTTTTGGGAGTTCTGGAACAGAATAATCGTGAAATGGTACTCCTACTGGATAAAATTCGTCCGGTTTATAAATCTTTTATAAAAGCCCCTGACCATAAAAACCTCGCAACTGAATTATACGCGCTTTTAGTTAAGCTGGAAGTATTTGCAAAGCATTACACCATTAAAGAAAATGTTTTATTCCCGATTATAGAAAAAACCTGGGAGGATTATCGCTGTTTGAAAATAATGTGGTCCTTCCATGATGACATACGAAGGAATATAAAAACGGTACGTGAGCAATTATCGAATAGCAAAATTGATCTAAAGAGCTTTAATAAATGTATTGGAGAAATCTTTTTTAATATGCTTGCCATTAAATTTAGAGAAGAGCATATCTTATTTCCATATATAATTTCTACTATTAGTGAAGGTGAATTGGAAACCATGAATCGTGAAGGATTTGAAATTGGCTATCCTTATATAAAACCACCTACGTTGATGTTTAAAAAGGAAGATGAAAGTTTGGAGATTAACCTGGCAAATCTGGGTACTGGAATACTAAACATTGATCAAATAAAACTCATTTTCAATCACCTTCCTGTGGATATTACTTATGTGGATGAAAATGACAGAGTGCTATATTTCTCAACACCCCCAAAGCGTATTTTTCCGCGTACTGTTGCCATAATTGGACGTGAAGTAAGTAATTGTCATCCTCCGGAAAGTGTTCATGTGGTTGAAAAAATTATAGAGTCTTTTAGAAATGGAGAAAAAGACAAGGCCGATTTCTGGATTAAAATGAGAGGCGAGTTTATTCTAATCCAATACTTCGCCGTTAGGGACGAACGAAAAAACTACAAAGGCGTAATTGAAGTATCGCAGGAAATTTCTGAAATAAGAGCTTTAGAAGGAGAAAAGAGACTTCTTGATTGGTAGCATTTTTTTTGTAGGGGCATTGCATGCAATGCCCCTGCAAAAAAAATCATTTCACATGCAACCCACACTCATTGTGCTCAGCCTCTTCCCACCACCATCTACCGGCACGAATGTCTTCATCCTTTTTTACAGCTCTGGTGCAAGGCTGGCAACCAATGCTGGGAAATCCCTTATCGTGTAAAGCATTATATGGAACGTCTTTTTCCTTAATATAGTTCCAAACATCTTTTTCAGACCAGTTTAAAAGGGGATTGACTTTTATAAGTCCGTTTACTTCATCCCATTCCACCAACTTTGTATTAAAACGGTTTAGAGACTGATCCTTACGCAATCCGCTAATCCATACATCCAATCCCTTAAAAGCTCTTTTAGCTGGTTCAATCTTCCGCAGATGACAGCAAAGTTTCCTGTTTTCTATGCTTTCATAAAAAAGATTTATACCTTTTTCTTTCACCATGGTCTCCACACTCTTATAATCAGGGAAGAAAACCTCGATTTTAATATGGTACTTTTTATTGGTTTCACTAATAAGATCGTAGGTCTCAGGGAATAGACGGCCTGTATCGAGGGTAAAGATTTTTGTTTCAGGATCAATTTTCGAGATCATCTCAGTAAGAACCTGATCCTCAGCGCCAAGACTGGAAGACAAGGCTATTTTTCGTTTGCATTCTAAAAGGAAAAAGCCAAGTACATCTTCAGGATTCTTCTTATCAAATCTCGTATTTAATTCTTCAATTAACTGAAGTGTTTTTTTATCTGCCTGCATTCTTGTAATTATTTAAAGGGCACAAAAGTAAAGTTTTTAAAATAGAATTGATCAATCTGCTCTCACATTAATAATTATTGCTTTCCTGGTAAATTGCAATAATCACAAAATCAATACTTTATTAATTTAAGCTTGTTTTATATTTAAATTTGGACGGGTTTACAGCAAAATTTTTCTTTTACTGCCTGATTACCACATTTTTTGCACAGGAATTGAAATGTTTTTCCTTTTTTATTAATGGAAAGTCCATCTTTGCACATTTTCTTTTTAGACATAAAACCTGATCGATTATCTGTTTACTTTCAAACAAAATATTTACGATTTTGTTGAAACCAACCATAAGATAGAAGGTAAAATATTTAAATAAGAGGAATTTCTGATTATGCTTTCTTAAAAGTATTAATTACACTGCGAACAGAGCCATGAAGGAGGAGTAATCTTTCTGCTTCTTCCATTTCAATCCCTAATTCTTCCATAATCATTTTGGATCCTCGTTTAACCAATTTTTTATTGGTTAATTGCATATCTACCATTTTGTTTCCTTTAACCCTGCCTAACTTTATCATCAGGGTAGTGGTTATCATATTGAGGATCAACTTCTGAGCGGTGCCTGATTTCATTCGGGTACTTCCTGTAACAAATTCCGGACCTACAATGGCTTCAAGGGGCACATCTACAGCGGCTGCTAATGGTGTATTATTATTACAGCATATACAGGCAGTAAACAGCCCTTCTTTTTTCGCGTCATTTACGGCACCTATTACATAAGGGGTGCCTCCGGAGGCTGCAATTCCAATTACAGTGTCTTTTTCAGTGGGTTTAAAACGAGCCAAATCCCTCCATGCACCTTCAGTATCATCCTCTGCTGATTCAACTGCCTTCCGGATAGCCACATCACCTCCGGCAATAATTCCTATAACAACGTCGTCAGGGACACCAAAAGTTGGAGGAATCTCTGAAGCATCTAAAATACCTAATCTGCCACTTGTTCCCGCGCCAACGTAAAAGAGTCTGCCTCCCCGCATTATGCGGGGAAGGATGGTTTCAACCACTTTTTCAATTAAAGGTATAATCTTATTTACGGCAATGTGTACTGTACTGTCTTCCTTGTTAATATTGGCAAGTAGTTCAGTAACTGACATTTGCTCAAGATTATCATATTTTGACGAAGACTCTGTGAAGGAAATCATATATTTAAAATTTCAAATTATTAATATCTTTTATGGTATTGAGCCAGTTCTTCAATGGGTTGTTCAATTATTTTAACAGTCTTTAACCCTGCTTCATTCATTACTGATTCTAAAATATCCCTAAAATGATAAGCAATGGAACCAACAAAACCAATGGGGTAACTTTGGTAATCTTTATATTTAATAAGGTTTTTCGTAAGAAATGAATTAAATGAAAGCATTACCAGTTCTCTCATTTCATCGGATTCTATATTTTCTTTAATTATTTTGCTTAAGGATGCCAGATATTTATTCGGCAACGGCTTTTTATACACGTTTAATATTACATCATTTATCGATAAGGGATAGCGACTCGATAGATCTGTACGAAAACCCGATTCGAAATCCTTTTTTAAAAGTGAATTTACCAGACGCTTTCCCATATCGGCACCACTACCTTCATCTCCCAGAATATAACCCAAAGCCGGTATCTTGTCCTTAATTTTCCCTTCTATAAATAAACATGAATTTGATCCGGTTCCCAGAATACATGCAATTCCTGATCCATTCATGAACAAAGACCTGGAGGCTGCTAAAAGATCATCGTTTATAAATATCTTAGTATGTGATCTGAATATTTTGCTAAACAATTCGAAAAAGGCCTTTTTCAATTCATCCAGAGCTAGTCCTGCAGCGTAAAAATGCACTTCCTTAATTTCATCAAAATATTCATTTAACCCAAGTGTATTTATTTCATGTATAATTGAAGCTTCATCCAGAAACAGCGGGTTTATACCTTGTCCTTTGAAAGCTTTCGAAAAATCTTCATCAATTAATCTCCACTCTGTTTTTGTCGAACCACTATCAGCAATCAGTTTCATTTATTCAAGCTCTTAATTTTTTCTTACTCAATTATTATAATGGGTTTTACTTCAACAAATTCCCCATTGGAAACTTTAATGAAATATAAGCCTTCAGGGCCAATTTCATTTTTATAAATAATAATTGAAGAACTCCTGTCTGAATTTAATTGGAAATTAGTAAATGAACCAATTGTCTTTCCATAGCTGTCGTATAGTGTGCAATTCAGATTTTTGCTATCCTCACCAATTACCTGAATCCTTACGAATTCTCCATTTGCCGGGTTTGGGAAGACCTTTACTTTTTCCGCATAAGGTTTTACAAGAGAAATATCGTTACTTATCCCTGTTTTAAAATATTTTGAAAAACTAAAAATACTGTAACCGTAATCATTTTTAGCAGCTGCTCTGAGGAAATACCATGTGTATTCGTGTAATGAAATTTGAATTGTATTCGCATTAGGTAGGGCAATAAAGCTTTCCGAATATACTAATGAATTAAAATTTCCATCCTCAGAAAACTCGAAATACATTGAATCAGTGTTTGCTCCGGCTGTCCATATCAGTTCCGTCATTACCGGATTCCCTTCCGATAAATGTACAGGTGAACCGATGGTTGGACGGGGAGGGTAGGCTGCTGTATATTCTCTGACTTCGCTATAGTCTCCTTCTCCATATTCACTTTTAGCTTTTACCCGCCAGAAATAATTTCTTTGTCCTTCGAGATTCATAATGGAAGCAAGAATTTCACTTTCATTAATCCATCCGGAGCTCGAAACTATTACTGAAAAATCGGAATCGAAGGCAATATCCATCAAATAACTTAGGGTGCCCGTGCTTACAGTTGTTTCCCACTTAAACAAATCAAAAGAAGCCACCATTGCCTGATTCAGCGGTTGTAATAAATTCACTTCAGGAATTTCACCGGCAGTTGTTTTAAAGGCAACAAAATCTGTATAATGGCTTTCTCCAAAGTCATTTCTGGATTTAATTCTCGCGTAATACCAGGTTTCTTTTTCCAAAGGGGTAGTCATTATGCCTTGTCCCTCAGATGCGGTAAAACTTTCTTCTCCAATTAATGAAGAAAAATCGCTGCTTCCCGAAATTTCAACATCTATCCAGGTTGAAGAGGCAGATGAGGTCCATTTAATCCTTGGTTTGGTGCTAATATTCTGATCCAGATTTTTAGGGGAAAGTAATGTTGGCATGGCAGGAAAACCAGTGCTAAATTTCTTTGTCTCCGACCAGGGTCCATCCATATCGGTTTGGGATCTTACTCGCCAGAAATATTCGGTTTCTCCGTCAAGATCCATTACAGACACATTGATTTGACTTTCTGGGATCCAATTACTTTGATAGCTGATAAGGCTAAAGTTACTGTTTTCAGAAACCTGAAGTTTAAATGTAGATCCGGGCTCAGAGCCTAGCCAGTTAAGTGAGGTGTTTTGTGAAATAACTGCATTGTTCTCAGGACTTACCAAACTTACAGTTGGCAAGTCAACATCCAGTTTATAAACCGAACTTGCGAGGCTTTCGGTTCCTTTAGCCGAAACAGAAGTCACCACGATTGAAGAACCGGTTGAAAATTCCAAATCATAAAAGGCAATGGAGTCTTCAAAACAGATGGTTTTTATATTATCAGGATTTGAAATTATCTGGTTCGCATTAGTTTCTTCCTCTGAAATGTAAATTACAAACCTGTCATTGGTATTTCCAGTGTAATCCCACTTCAGGTAATAATTACCACCGCTCTTTTCTGATCTCAGGTTTTGTGGCGCATCGGGTATAGCACCCACCTTCCAGGTCATGTCGGGTATAATGGCGGGATGGG
>JAIOZL010000070.1 GCA_021740645.1 Bacteroidales bacterium | reverse complement strand
GTGAAGGTCTTTGGATCACTATTTGGTGAAGTGTCAAGTGCATCTGTATTGATGTCTTTCAGCAGCGAAACCGTTCCGTCTGCCGCGATTTTGTAGAGTTCGTCGGCGATAGCTGATCCATCGTCGGCTTCAAAATAGACTTCGCCTTTGTACACAGCTGGACTGGCAATACCTGCATCACCTGTGGTATTAATGTCCGTCACTTGTACAATCTGCGCATTGGAAATACCCATTATAAGCATTGCCAATAATGTAAAAAAGTACGTTTTTTTCATAATTGCATTTTTTGTGAGTTAGTGATTATCATAAAACTATATATTAATTTTTCTGCCCTTCCGGCATTTTAAATTCATAAGGATTATTCATCTTTTCCTGCACTCCATTGTCGTATGTAATAGTTATCTCTTCCATGCTTATCAGCTCCAGTATTCTTTCTTCAGTGGTCTTTCCTTTCACATAGAAAACTACAGCAATGGGACCATCTTTCCCATACTGACTAATTAGTCCGACGATGTAAGGATCTGCTTTCCCCAGATGATTAATAATATAAGGCATCAACTGGGTGTTGCGAGGATAGCTTGAAATGGGGACAACCACATTGGCCAGCTGATCGTTGGTGTACTGACTTCTGCCATTAAACGCCCTTTGAAATGAGGGGAAGGAAAGGCTCTTTAAATACTTCCCTGACATGGTGGTATCGTTTAAAACAATATCCTTTACTTTAAACAGATCTTTACTGGAAAAACTCACATCCTCTGTGCTATATATTAAGTTCGAATTTTCAATAACCTGTTTTATCGTATCAATATTCAGATCAGGCTCTGTGTAAAATCTCACTTTTACAGGCTTACCGTAAATGGTTTCAAAGCTATATATTCCGGGGATATCTTTTACCAGGTTGGCCACAAAAACCACGTCTAGTTCATCAAAGAAATTCTCAATATAAAAATCTGTGATAAAGACCTCTGATTCATTTTCTGGTATGGTGATATCAAGAAATTTTGGTGTAAACAAACTCTTACGAACCTGAGCCTCATTCATTATGCTTGTATCGTACATAACCAACACTCTGTGATCCTTAACAAAGGTTGAAGCGCCAGTAATTCCGGGAACTTTTTTCATCTTATCGACAAATGTTCTGGAACTTCCATAACACTTAACATTTTTTATACCTGCCATCTCATATACAGCCGATCTTTCCAGGGACTCATCATCTCCCCATTTCTCATCAAGGGTTGGCACTGAAAGATTTGCGCCCAGAATCAGTCCTGCCATAATAAGCCCTACAGTAATAAGAATAGGCAGCCATCTGAATTTCGTTTTTCCATTAATGGCGATAGCCTGATCGTCGGGACATACTCCAACACATTCTGCACATAAATTACAATCGGGATGATTTACTTCTTTCACAACAGATACTTTTATTCCCTGGGGACATTTATTATCACAAATTCCGCAGTCAATGCATAAATCCTCATCCCTCCTTATTTTCAGGAGTTGAAAACCTGTATCCTTTTTGATTCCTATAAGTTCAAGAGCATAGGCGATAACCGTAAGCAGAACAAGGATGAGGGTCAGGTTAACTTTAACTTCAGCCTGCTTGAGAACAATGAGTATTCCTGCAAAGACAACGAAAACATAAAAATACTTAAAAGCGGTGGAAATTGCACCAAGTGGACACAAATATCTGCACCAGAACTGCCGAAGAAAAATGGCTCCCACAACAAGCAGAAGGATCGCCAGCCCCGACATCCAGGCTGAAACATCAGTGCCAAAAAGGGTTACAGTGGCAAAGAACGGGTCGAACTTCTTACAAAACAGGTCGTTGCTCTTTATTGTAAAGTAAAAGGTAATAAAAAGCAGTATATATTTTAAGGAACGCATAGCCATATCGGCAATGCTTCCCAAATCGTAGCTGGGAAGTTTAAGTCGCTTACCCAAGCGGCCCAAACCTTCTGAAATTGTACCAATGGGACAAACATAGCCACAAAATAATTTTGAAACCAGAATAACGGAAAGTGCCAACATCCCCCCCATTACAATTTGCATTCCTCCCATGGTACAGGCCATAGCTCCTGAAACTACGTATGTAGCAATGGATTGAAGTCCACCAAAAGGACAACAAGCTTCAAAATCGAATAAAAAATTCTTATCAAAAATGGTCCTGATCCAAAATATGATGAGTACTATGAGCATGATCCACTGCCCTGTTCTCCTGATATTGATATTTTTAAAATTCAAATGTTTCATGCTGTGATTATGTAAACACAAAGATTTAAAAAAACAGAATACCGAAACAGTTATAATCACACAATTATATATACTTGTGGTGTCAAATAAAGTTTGGCACCATTATCTATTTGATTTAATGTAGATTACCTAAAGACATTACTTACTACTAACTTTCCTTTAGAGGACCGTTTGCCCAATTGGTTTACTTTTTCTTTGAATCAGGTAACGCAAAAAATATGAGATTGCTTCAGCCTCCTGCATCGGCAATGACGGAGCGGCTTCGGGAACGGGGTAAAAAAGTGGGCGGCAAAGCCGCCCACTTTTTTATCCCCCCAACCCCCAAGGCCGCGTCATTGCGAGGAAGTCCGAGGCACGAGGCGACCGAAGCAATCTCGTGTTGACTGCAGCAAGATGTTATTAATTTGATTTTCGGGTGCTATTTTCGGAAAACACGAAAACACTTTTTGACCATTTGGTTTTTCGGATGCTTCATTCCAAACTAAATTATTGTTTGGCAAAGCGAACCCAATTATTTGAAGATTATTTCTAGTTTTATATGAAGTTTCATTTTCAATAGCTCCTTCCATAAATGAATGTGCACTTTATGAGAAAAATCAATTTCCCAACTCTTCACGAAGCCGTAAAGCTTCCAATATTCTACTTCCTGCTCACCAGTGCTTTTGCTTCATGGCAGTCGTTTTATAACCTCCACCTCGACACGATCGGATTCAGCAGTTTTCAGATCGGTGCGCTAAATGCGATATTTATTTCAACCTCTGCCATAGTGGTTCCTTTTTGGGGGATGATTGCAGATAAATACGGAACCAACAGAATTCTGCTTCTACTCACCTCCGTATGTGCGGGCATGGTATTTCTTATCGGAGAAACCCTTGTCTTTCACTGGATGATAGTGTTAGTGGCCGTAATTTCTGTTTTCCATCAGCCTTCAGGTGCCGTTATTGATGGAATGACCATGGGATTTGTACGGAATAATCCGAAATATACATACGGACAATTCAGATTATGGGGATCTGCCGGCTATGCAATTTGCTCCTTAGCAGTGGGTTACTTCGCTAAAGAAAACACAAATATTATATTTAAGATTGCTGCCGGACTCTTTTTGCTGATGTCTCTGATAAATCTATTCACCCTTCCCACAAAGCCTGTTACAGGAAGAACTCTGGTAAATTTTAAAAGCTTCGGTATCTTTTTCAGAAACAGAAACTTATTGATATTTTTAATCATCATTATGCTTTATGGAGTTTCCGTTTCCCCCTTATACCAGTTCATTAATCTGTATTACAGCGATATTGGTGCAGATAGTTCCTTTATCGGTTGGGTTTTCTTTGCTCAGGCGGCTTTCGAAGTTCCGGCCTTTCTGATTGCCGCAAAAATGGTAAAAAAAGTAAAACCGAAACACATTATCCTTTTTGCCATGATTGTTTCTGCTTTGAGAATGCTTTTGTATGGCTTTATCGACCGGCCCGAATTGGCAATCAGCTTAAGTATTTTTCATTGCATCACCATAGCCTTTTTCATCATCGGTGTAGTGGAATATGTGCAGTTGCGCACCCCCGATCACCTTCGTACAACGGGACAAGCACTGATCTGGGCTTTTCATTTTGGGGCTGGAGTCACAATAGGAAACCTGATACTCGGATACTTACGTGATGCCACAGGTATGATGAAAGCCATGCATATTCATACGGTTATGGCGGCATTGGTGATTATTGGGGCAGTGGTATTTTTCTTTTTTTCGAATGGTAAAAAAGAGTTGACTTAGTCATGGTCTAAACCAATCTGTTTGGAATTATTACTTTAATTAGATAGGCTCGCATACATTTTATTGCATAGCAATCAGACAAGGGTAATTGACGAAAGATTGCTTTGGTTCCAAAGTTGAGTTAATTGCTTATGAATCAGGCAAGGGTAATTGACACGAGATTGCTTTGGTTCCATAGTTGAGTTTATTGCTTATGAATCAGGCAAGGGTAATTGACACGAGATTGCTTCACCTCCTGCGTCGGTTCAATGACGGCGCGGCTTCGGGAACGGGGATAAAAAAGTGGGCGGCAAAGCCGCCCACTTTTTTATCCCCCCAACCGCAATACCTCGCCGTCATTGCGAGGGAGTTCGAGGCACGAGGGCGACCGAAGCAATCTCTACCCCCATTACTATGCAACAGGGCCCCCCAACCTACTCCTCAAAAAGCCTGGCATCTTCCCAATCATCAGTCCTAAACGACGAAGCAGGTAAAAGATTGCCATTGTACAGAGTTCCAACAACCCAGTTGCGCCAGGCATAGCGTACGGCCACGGGATTTGGTACTTTATCGCTGATTACAAATACATCCTTGCGATCGACGATGCTTGCAATGGCAGGATAAAATACCTTGTCATCGCCTGCAATTTCAAATCCTTGCAAGGCATTATAAGTAAACATACCCGACTCTGCATTTTTAAAACTTAGAACCAGTCCTCCATCTTTAGCCTCGCTTTTATCAAAAACCGGACTAGCATAATTTATGGTATTGTATCCGTAAGTTTGATTCAGGGCATTAAACAACAATCGGTCGGCTACTTCTTTCTTTTTGGGTGGATGGATGCATAATCTGTCTCCAATATCCATGGTAACAGCCATTCCGGAATTCGGGATCAAATCCAGACACTGCAATTGAGCTTCTCTTATAAAGGCTGAGTTACCGGCATCATTGAAAGCATTTTCATCGTTATACCAATATGGAGCAATTTGCACATAATAGAAAGGGAAATCGCCTATTCCCCATCTCGTCCTCCAGTCTTTAACCATAGCAGGGAAAAGCTTAGTATAATTTTCAGGCTCCATTCGATTGGATTCTCCCTGATACCAAAGCACTCCTTTTATGGTGTATGAAAGCAAAGGATTGATCATTGCATTATATAAGGCTGATGGAATATGATTGGTATTTTTATTAATATCTATATCTTCAAGATTAACCTCCTGATAAGCGCTAATGGCTTCTTTGCTAATCCATGCTTCCACAGAACTGCCTCCCCATGAGGTATGAATCATTCCAACCGGAACATCCAGAATCTCCTGCAAATCTTGCCCAAAGAAATAGGCAATGGCACTAAATTCTGAAACACTTTCAGGTGATGCTTCTTGCCAGGCGTTAAATTTCTCAATATCTGAAAGGGGGGTTTTAGAACCAAGCCTGTCCACACTAAATAATCTAAGCATTGGATTCGCTGACTTTGCAATGGCCATATTGCCCCCAAAAGTAGGTTGCCCATTATAACCCTTTAACGATTGCTGCATATTTGATTGACCGGAACACAGCCATACTTCACCAAATAAAATATTATCCAATGTTATATCTGAAGTTTTAGATTGAATCTTTATACTCTGCGGGTCTTTAGTATTTGTTGTTTTCACCTCAACACGCCAAGTTCCATCTTTATCGCCTGTTAAATTCATAGGTTCACTAAGCCATGAAGCTTCAATGGAGATTTTCTCTTTGGCATCGGCCCAGCCCCAAAGTACTACAGTGGTGTTGCGCTGCAAAACCATGTTGGATGATACAATGGCCGGAAGTTTAACTTCTGCGTTTATGCCTTGAACCAGTAGGATAAAAACTATTGCTAAAATTGAATTTAAGGTAAACTTTTTCATTTTCAAGTAGGGTTAATTAATCAATTATGGAGTAAATTATGAATATTATAGCTTTACCTGTGCATCTGACACTTATATTTTGGGAATAGAAATTAAAAGTAGTAATTATTTTTGGAACTGCTTTTTAACAAGCTTCTTTTTTGATTTTTTGATTCATCTGAAAAGAAAAATCCTTGCAACGCCAGCCATAGCAGGAAAAAATCTCTATATCCGGACTTCTGAATACTTATATGCTTTTCATTCTTTTATGGACTTAATATCTGACAAATTCTGTTATGGAAGCCAGATTCCATACTTAAAACTTTGACTGTTTAATGAAATATATAATAATTTAATTCTCCTGTTAATAATTACAGTATTGGAGACTAAAAGCATATATCGTTGAATGCTTTTTACTTATATTTGTATTATACGTCCAATATAATAGTTTAATATTATGAATAAATCTCATAATCATATCCAGGCTTTATATGATATTTCGTTGGAAACAGGCAGAAGCCTGAATCTATATGAAATGTTAAGAACTTCGATAAATGCATATTTAAAGAATCTTGAATGCGATTCATGCATAGTATATCAGTATAAACGCATCGATAATTCAGACATTATTGCAGATATGATTTTTTCAATTCCATATGCATTAATTGCTAAAAATTTATATCCTGAAATTGGGCAGCTGTTACCTGTATCCTTTTCAGAAGAAAGTTTGAGAATTTATCGTAATAATCTTCCAATTAAAGGTAATCACAAGAAAGAATTATTCTTTCACATTTTAGATCTTCCAGATTTTGGATTCCTGATGTTAATTAAAGATCAGAATTATCTCGCTGATGAAGTATTAAAAGATTTGGAAGATATCAATGCCAAACTGGCCTTCTCTTGTATTTCCTGTATTAATCATGAAGCCTTGGAGGAAAGTGAAATGCGCAACCTCTATCAGCAAGAGGTATTGCCTGAAATGTTGTGTGAAATAAATCTTAATGGCGAGATCACTTTTGCAAATAATTATGCTATTGAAAAGACAGGGTATTCAAACTTTGACTTGCAAAATGACTTCAGAATACTAAATATAATCCATCCTTCTGACAAAGATCTATTTGACAAAAACCTTAAGAAATCATTTGAGGAGGATAATCTTCCACCACGAGAATATACCATTGTAAAAAAAGATGGCACAAGCTTTCCCTCATTGGTATATACAAACAGACTCATAAAAAATGAGAAAACTGAAGGCCTGATATGTGTAATGGTCGATATTTCTGATTTGAAGGAAAATGAACGAAAACTTGAACTTTATACTGAAAGACTTGAACTGGCCCTTATTGGCAGTAATGCAGGTCTGTGGGATTGGAATATCGAGACCGGGCATGTATATTTTAGTGAAAGATGGTGTAATATGATCGGCTATGATGTTTCTGAATTAGAACCGAATGTTTCTTCCTGGGAGAAAATTATGCACCCCGATGACTTGCCAGAGGTTTTAGAAAGATTGAATAAACATCTTGAAAATAAAGTTCCTTTATACCAGACAGAACATCGGATTAAAACTAAATCTGGTGAATGGAAATGGATATTGGATACCGGTAAAGTCACCAAACGTAATGAATCAGGAAAGCCTCTAAGGGCTGTGGGAACACATATTGATATTTCTGAGAGGAAGGCAATGGAAGAGTTGGTTAGAATTGAACAAGAATTGGATTCTAAATTAGTTCGATCTAAAAACCTGGAGGAGACCATCATGATATGTCTAGAGTCTGCAATAAAAAATGCCCAAATGGATGCCGGAGGTTTTTATATTGAAAATGAATCAAAAAGCAGCTTCGAACTGTATCAACAAATTGGATTTTCAGATGATTTTATTAAAAAAACCGCTTCTCTTCCTGTTGATTCCCCAATGGCTAAAATAATTTTAGCAAAAAAGGCTTTTTACACCAACGAGGAAAACATTATTAAAAAGGAACAATCGAAAAAATCTAAAGCCATAAACGCACTCGCTGTGCTACCAGTTCTTTTTTCAAATAAAGCAATAGGATCCTTAAATATTGCCTCAGGCTCATCAGATATTATCTCTGATTTCTCACGTACTGTGTTGGAAAAAATAGCAACTCAAATGGGTTCATTTGTAATTCAGGCAAGAAATGAGGATAAACTTCACCAAAACCAGCAAGACTTTAACACATTATTTAATACCATAGATGATTTCCTTTTTATACTCGATTTACAAGGCAATATTGTTTTCTTTAATTCAACGGTAACAAAAAGGCTGGGGTATAAAGAAAAGGAGCTGTTTCAGAAGAATGTGTTAATGGTGCATCCACCATCAAGACATAAGGAAGCTAGTGAAAAGATAGAAGGAATGATAAAGGGGAAGGAGGATGCCTGTCGCGTACCTTTAATGACTAAAAAAGGTGTCGAGATTCCCGTAGAAACAATAGTTAAGCGGGGGAAATGGAGTGGTAATGATGTTTTAATAGGGATAAGCAGGGATACAAAAGAACGGATAAAATATGAAAAACGTATAAGGGAAAATACAGAAAGACTTGAAATGGCTTTATTGGCAAGCGATGCAGGCCTGTGGGACTGGAATTTAGGTACTAAGGAATTAATTTTAAATAAAAAGTGGTTTTCCTTACGTGGCTATAATTCTGAAAAAAGTGATAATAATTTCGAAACCTGGGAGAGCTTACTGCATCCCGATGACAAAGAGAATACATTACGTGCCCTTCAGGAACATATTGAAGGTAAAACCCAATTTTTTCAGTTCGAATACCGCTCAATGACCAAATCAGGGAAATATATATGGATTCTTGATACGGGTAAAATAATGGAGCATGATACGGAAGGAAATCCATTAAGAATAGTAGGAACAAACATCGACATAAGCTCCAAAAAAGAGAACGAAATTGTACTTCAGCAGAACTTTCTCCAGCAGGAACTTTTATCTGAAATTGCTCTGGAATTGAATTCCCTGATCAACTTCGGGAAACGTATTAACACAATTCTTGAAAAAATCGGAACTCATACAGAAGTCAGCAGGGTATACGTCTTCGAAGATTTAGCGGACGGACTGGCTACCAGTAATACTTACGAATGGTGCAATGCAGACATTCCTCATCAAAAAGATGATTTGCAAGAAATTCCTTATGAAATTATACCATCATGGAAAGAGATTCTCTTGAACCAGGGAAGGGTTTATTCAGAGAACATTTATGAATTACCTGAAGATCTTGTGTCAATTCTTGAGCCTCAGGAAATAAAATCAATAATTGTATATCCTCTTTTTGTTCAGGGATCATTTTTTGGTTTTATAGGATTTGATGAATGTAAAAGGCATAAACACTGGTCAAAATCTGAATTGGAATTATTAAGGACCGTTTCCGGAATTATTGCAAATGCCTATGAGCGTAAGATTATGGAGCAATCTATAATCGATGAAAGGGACAGAGCAAATGAGGCAAATAAGGCAAAAAGTGAATTCCTTGCAAATATGAGCCATGAAATCCGAACACCTATGAATGCAATCCTTGGCTTTAGCGAAGCATTGTACCATAAACTCGATTCCCAGCAGCATAAAAAAATGATTCAATCCGTTCTAAGTAGTGGAAACCTTTTATTATCCTTATTGAATGACATTCTCGACCTTTCAAAAATTGAAGCAGGCAAACTTGATATTTCTCCCCAGCCGGTTGATCTGAAAAATATTCTTCAGGAAATAAGCCTGCTCTTCAACGAGAAAGCAATAAAAAAGGGAATAGAAATAAATTCTTTTCTATCTAAAGATTTCCCTGACTTGCTGGTTCTGGATGAAATTAGAATAAAACAGGTATTATTTAATCTTTTAGGTAATGCAATTAAATTTACACCCAAAGGATATATTAACATTAAGTTGTTTTTTTCCTATATTCAGTCAGATAAAGGTGCACTTTCCATTGAAGTAAAAGATACCGGCATCGGTATTCCCGAATCGCAACACGAATATATTTTTGAAGCCTTCAGGCAACAATCCGGTACAGCGAACAGATTGTATGGTGGAGCCGGACTGGGCTTAGCCATTACAAAACGTCTGGTTGAGAAAATGGAAGGAACTATCACGGTTAACAGTGAGGAAGGGAAAGGATCAGTTTTCACAATTATACTACCTGAAGTTAAAGTAGGTACAAACCTACTCAGGAAGAAAACTGCTCTAAGCGAAGTTCAGAATATAAAATTTGAGAAAGCCAGCATCCTCGTAATTGATGATGTTTCATCAAACATCGAAGTCGTTGAAACCATTTTGGCAGACACAGAAATCGAAATTGTTTCGGCAGAAAATGGTGAAATTGCGCTCGAAATTCTGAATCATTTAACACCCGATCTGATTTTACTCGATATGAGAATGCCGGGTATAGATGGCTATGAAGTGGCTGAAAGAATAAAATCCACCCCAACCCTGGCTCATATTCCAATAATTTCATTTACAGCTTCTGTTTTTGGCTCAGAAGTAATAGAAAATACTGGAAATTTTGACGGATTGCTATTTAAACCGGTAAGTCAGGATGAGTTATATATTCAACTAATTAAATTCCTGAAATATTCTTATAAAAAAGAAAAGAAAACTCAGGAACAAAATGATAAAGAAATTCCGGATTCTCTTCCAGATGAGGTATTATCAGCTTTACCCCAAATAATAAAAAAACTGGAGAAAAATATGCTTCCCAAATGGGAAACAATTAAAGATCAGTTTATCTTATTTAAGATTGAAGAATTTGCACAGGAACTAAAGCTAATGGCTACTGAATTTAATTTTAAATACCTGCTCAGCTATTCTGAAAGTATACTCGAAGCTCTCGACAATGTTGACCTTGAAACTTTAAGGGAAACTTTAAATGATTTTCCCCGTATAATCAGAAAAATTTCGCAATTTTTAAAGAAATAAAGCACATGAATAGTAACATCTATATCCTTGTCGTTGACGACAACCTCGAAAATCTAAAAGTTGTAAGCAACCTGCTAAAGGATAAAGAATATAAAATTGCACTTGCTCAGGATGGAGAAAGTGCTTTGAAGGTTCTGGAAGAAAATAAAATTGATTTAATATTGTTGGATATTATGATGCCTGAAATGGACGGATATGAAGTATGTGCCATATTGAAATCTAAACCTGAAACAAAAGATATCCCTATTATTTTTCTTTCTGCAAAAATGGAAAGCGAAGATATTGTAAAAGGTTTTCAAATGGGGGGAGTTGATTATATAACCAAACCTTTCAACCGGGAGGAATTAATTGCCAGAGTAAACAATCATATTCAACTTAAACTAGTAAGAGACTGCCTCAAAGAGGCAGAAAAAGAGACAAAAAGAACCAGAGATTATTTTATAAAAGTTTTATATGACCTAGGCAAAGTTCTGGATAAAAACAAATAAATTCTGGCAGAATGCTTCATAAAGCAAATCACATACTTATTGTTGATGATAACCTGAAAAACCTGGAAGTTACTGCTAAAATCCTTAAAGAAGAAGGCTATCAAATCAGTTTGGCTACAAGCGGTATGGAGGCGTTTTCTTTACTGGATCAGATATTACCCGACCTGATTCTTTTGGATGTAATGATGCCTGAAATAAACGGCTTTGAGGTTTGCAGAATGATTAAAAAGAAGGAAACACTTCGATCCATTCCAATAATCTTTCTAAC
>JAIOZL010000035.1 GCA_021740645.1 Bacteroidales bacterium | reverse complement strand
CAATCGAATAGTTTAAAGTCTGTCCATTGTCAGGATCAGTAGCCAAAACAGTCCCGACAGTGGAGCCATTGGCACTGTTTTCATCCAGGCTAAAACTCTGGTTCGATATTGAAGGAGGCTCATTGATGTCATTCAGATTTATGACTATATCAGCATTTGCTGACAAGGGCGAACTAGCATTATCAACTACCTGGACAATAAGGTTAAAAACAGGATTATTTTCAAAATTGAGTGCAGACACTGAATTTACAGTGATCACCCCGGAAACCTGATCAATAGCAAATGCATTCCCTGTATTTCCATAGGTAATTGAAAAAGAAATTGTTTGTCCTGCATCCGGATCAGATGCTATAACAGTTCCAACAGCCACTCCATTTGCAGAGTTTTCATTCACATTAAAAAATTGATCATCAATTGTCGGAGGATTATTATTTGATTGTCCGCCGTCAATATATTCACATGCTCCTAAGTCAGGCAGGACACCCTGGGGTACAGGCACACTATCAATGTCGTATGAATAGCCAAGCGTTATTGCTTTATCCACTGCAATTGAAGTTGATGTCAAATGGTAATCACCATTATAGCTATCAATAAAACCTATATAAGAATCCCAATTTGACATATCCGACTGGTATATAATTGTACTATCTACGGTAGAAACTCCCAGGTTGATTGTGGCATTCGGTCCTGCCGCGATTACACTATTCTTTACATAAGTCAAACCGCCGGTTAAATACAAGCCCAGCCCGTTAACATTTGTTGCCCAGGTACAATTGTTAAAACAGATATCATCATTATACATATTGGTACGTAATACCCCTGTAGAATCACCCAAACAATATTTCATTATAATGTGGTCATATCCCAATTCACCAGCCGAACCACCATGATCTCCATCACCAGGAGCAGAATATATTCTATCCCTCCCAATAATTTTAACCCGTTCTAGAATAAGGGTATCACCTGTATATATAAACAATGCTCCGCCCGAACTGCCCACCTGTCCAATTGTATCTTTTGGAGGGTAGAAAACACAGTCTCTTATTATTCCATCATTACCATATCCTCCATTCTGCTCGTTGTGAATAATACAAAACTTTAACCCGGTATTTCTTCTGTCAATTATTGTTTTTTCGATTAAAAAATTATCACAATCTCCATCCAGTTGAATTCCATCGCCTGGGGCATTATTAATATCATGAGGCCCATGATGCCAATCCTGATTTACCATGTAAATGTGTGTGTTTCTGCATACAAAATTTGAACAATTGCGCACAAACATGCCTTCTTCATTTACATGATGGATAGTACAACTATCTACAGTAACATCATCAATATCTGTTTGCAGGGGTAAAATCCTTATTCCATTATAGCAATAAGAGATATCACAATTCTTAATAGTAATGAAGTTGGAAGTAACAAACCCAGAGGGCGACCAGTTTCCATAAGCATAAATGGCTGCCGTTGGCGAATCGGGATAATGTCCAACAAATTTAATATCTCTTATGGTATAATTTGTTGCTTTACTAAGTGTCATTATTGATATAGTCGATCCGGGAACACCTGTGATTACAGGTCTTTCCCCATCACCATATGCACCAATAACCACATTCACCCGACCACGGACATCAAAACAACCTGAGGCAGTTGTTCCTCGTTTCTGAAGGTACGTTGAATTGTCCTGAAATGCTACATCAGTCCAGGAGTCAAATGGATGGTCAATACTTCCATCCTCTGCCGGATCACCGCCATTTTCAGGGTTAACGTAAACGGTTGTTTGGGCAAAAATGATCACCGAGTAAGTGAGGACGAGTAATAGTGTTAAAACCCAAAATTTTAGACTTAACACCAGGTAGGTTGGTTTCCCAGTTTCTAAATTGTAATTCATTTACCTTGATTTTTAAGACACCTTGTTTGCAGAATATACTGCGAAATGTTTGGGTTGGGTAATCTACAAACCGGGAATATTCAAAACTATGCCAAGGTAAACTGGTCAGGCTAATGCATTACATTTCAACCATTTATATTTTGCTAATTTTGGGAATAAATTATCCGATATTTAAAAGCGGAGAAACGATTTCGGATATAGGCAATCAGGGCTCGATAATTTATGAGCGATATTTAATTAAGTAAGTTTTTCAGATTTAAAGTGACTGGTGAAAACTGGTTTAATAATGTGGGTTTATGGTAAATTTATATCGGGAACTATTATATTGGATAATGAAAAATTTAGAAAATAAAATGTAAAACTCTAAGTAGGATGCTTAAAGTTATATTCACTTACATCAATGAAATAAAGTAATGCGAGAATAGGAACAAATGAATCTTCCTTTGCAAATATCCCGCCCATTATCATACCGATAAATGATATTCCAATATAATATTTAAAATACAAATATTGAGGTTCCAGTTTAAGTATTAGGACTTTACGCAAAATTAAGATAACTGCTAAAACATAAAGGATTCCATACTTTACATATTCCCCAATTAATCCAATATCGGACTGAAAATAGCCAAAATTAATCTTGAACATTTCAACCTGCATACCATATGCAGAAGCCATATGCGATTCGCCGTTACCAATAACATAATTAAGCCAGCCCGGATTAAAATCAGTAAGGAAATATGTAGCCGCTTTCACACGAATATCTTCTTCTGCCGTTTCCGATTGTTCCTCAGAAACAGCGACCATATTGAGAAATATATCCTGAAATATGATGAAGATGGGTATTATACTTAACATTAATAGAAAAAGTATTAAGAATCTCGATTTAACCCGCTTACTAAAAATAAGATTAAACAATGTACCCACCAATAAAAGCAATAAGGCTGACCGTGTACCTTGCAATATGGTTACAATAAATGTTAATAAACAAAATATCAAATAGTGAGGTTTGGTTTTTTCGAAAAACAACTGAAGGAAGTAAAAATACATAACCACAACAAAAGCTTTTCCCGGAAGGAAAATTCTAACTGTTCCCCGGTCTTCCTGAACACGGGTATTAAATAAAATCCGGGGATAAGCCAAATACTGTAGCATGAAACTAACTATATATAATATTGCAATCAAAAGCATTAATCGCTCTATTTCCTTTGGCCGTATGCGTATTGTATGCAGGAAAAAATAAAGCATATAAAACAACATGCCCTTTTGGGCCCATATGGTAAGGCCAAACATTTGATTATGCCCCCATTTAGCACCAAAAGTACTTAGCATAATTGCGAGAAAGATCATCATGATTTCTACACCAAAATTCTGTTTGAACCTGTCGGAACGATCATATATTAGCCCTATAAGCACAACCACTAGTATGAGAAGAATCATAGAAGCAGAAAATGCATGAATTAAATTTTTGGGGAGCATTGCAAGCCAAAAAACAGATACCGAAGCCAGGTAAATAAAAAATAATGATATCTGTCGCAGCATAGTTGGACTAATTTCGTGCTAAAAACTTTCAGCCACTAAATTATTTAAAAAAGTTCTTCATTCGGGTAATAAATCTTGAAATCATGATCTTGAACATATAAGTAGTGGTAAATGCGGTAATGTAAAAGTAATTATAGTCCGAAAGTCTTTCACTAACTTTCTTGCGACGCATCAGCACATCTTCCTTACGGGCAAAAGAAATTGCAGTTCCGGGAAGCCCAAACATAACATTCATTTCATGGGGTTTCATGTTCCGGTCGAATGACATGATTATATTTTTACATTTTCTTGTAGTGAGCACATAATCCTTTACATACATTTCCTTTTCACCGTATAAGTCCAGCTCAAAATCATATTTCTTTAAATTTTGATTGAACTTAACCAGCCTGTCAGGCATCATTTCTGTATAAGAATCATATACACAATCTGAGTCATCTAATCCAACAAACTTTGGTTGGTAATCGTGTAATGTTAAGGGTACCTGTAAAACGAAGGTTTTGGAAACCATATTGGTGCCGGCATCTGCAAAATTAGTTACATAGGATCTTTTCGGAAAAACAAAATACTTATTAAAAAGGATCACATAAGCAGCAAAATACTTTTTCCATGAGCTATCGGGCCAGGCCTTGATTATTTCTGACATTGGCCTAACCTGGGACAAGTCAGGTTTTGTATCGTACCACTCTTTAAATTTATTCCAATGTTCAGAAGTCCAAATCTGTCCGATTGAACCTGCCATTTGGATAAAAAACACATCCGTGCCATCATCAAAAGGAACAAATGGCGCTTTGTGACCTTCTACATAAGGCAACCGATACAACGAAACACCGGCAATCCTGTTATCAGAAGCATAATAATTTATAGCTTCACATGCATATTTATAGAATAAGGGGGCCACATATATATCTTCTTCCAGGATAATCACAGAACCATATTGATTCGCTAACTCCCCACATCTGAGAATATGTTCCCTCAAGCCCAACCATTCAGAATGATAGATTACCTTTTTCTTGCCATATCTCCAATTATAATTCTCAGCAAATTGATAAACATCCTGATTTGTTCCGTCGTTATCTATACTAATTACCAGTTGAGTATCATCAGGATATACTGCTTTATCCAGCGAAGCTAGAATTCGCTGCACCGACCGCATCCGGTTAAAAGCTGCAACTACTATAGCAGGTTTGTAACTATTCGGCATAAAGAAATATATTTTCGGGGGTTAATCCCCACTTCAATTATTTGTTAATCCTATTTAAAATAAGCCCTTTTAATTTCGAAAGTTCAGTACGTTGGTTATAGAGCAAATGTATCAAATATGCTGGTAATATAATGTACAACCATGTTTGTAATTCATAAAATACTGCAAACATCATAGCTATTCCAAAAATAATTTTAGGGAACCAAAACTTCCAGATAAAACTAAATTTAAATTTAAAAGTTTTATAGAAGCCAACATAAATATGAAGGGGTACAATAAGCAGCATATAACAAAAAGCATATGAAATTGCCACTGCTTTCATTGAATAAAAAGATCCTATAACTATTGCAATTACCATTAAAATGGCTGAGCCTACTCCTATTAGCATAAATCTTCGCTCATGTTCAAGTAACAAATAAATATGCCCTGTTGTAGAAATAAGTGTTTGGAACATAATTAAAACGCCAAAATAAGGCAGCAGATCTGCTACCAGCATCCAGTTTTCTCCCCATAAAACTCGAACAAATGGATAGGGAATTAATATTAGTACCGCACTAATTGGATAATTTAGAAGGCTAATAACACCTAGTAATCCACCATATTCAGGATTTAGGTCACCCCCTTCAGCAGTGAATTTTTTCAGACTTGGATAAAGCACTGTTCCGAATAAGCCTGTAATGAGAGACAAGGACAACTGCAACATTTTATAGGCCCTGTTGTAAATCCCCAGATCGTAACTACTGTAAAATTTACCGATTATCAGATTATCCGCATTTCGTGCCCAATAATTCACCAGGTTAAACCCACTGAGATTTGTAAGTAAACTTTTAGTCTTTCGATACGCAGCTTTGGTGTAACACCAAGGATAAATTTTAAAGCCAAGACGTAGTTTATATTCAAAAAGAATAAATTCAACAAGGTGCATTAAGATTTGAGGGATTATCAATGACCAATACGAAAACCCTAAAAAAGCCATGATGATCATCATTCCAATACTAGTAAGGTTTGCTATCAGTCGTACTTTGCCCACAAAATTGAAGTTCAGCTCTTTTGTAAAAACTGCCATTGGGGCAATCTTAAGTGCACTTGCTATAAAAGTCAGGGCCATTACCATAGTGGGAATCACCAGGCTTGCATCATCATAAAACAAGGCAATAGGCCAGGCAAGAATAAGCATAATTCCAAATAAGGCCAATCCAATATAAAATGACAGGTTTGTGACTGCCCTCCAGAATGTACGCCCGTAATCACTTCGAATAATCACATAGGAGATGCCTGCATCTGAAAAAATAGTAACAAAGCCTGTAAAAACTGTAATTAATGCTACATAGCCATACTCTTCCGGAACCAATAACCTTGACAGTACAATGGAGGCCAGAAAATTTGCAGCTTGAGAACTGTAATTATAGCCACCCAAAGTAAGAAGATTTTTGAACAAGGACTTTCTAAAACTCACGGTTTTCTTTTATCTATGACTGTATAAATATTTAACTAATACGGTGTAAATGAATTGGGGTTGTGGTTAATTTGTACAATTATTTACTTGGGGATATAAAAAAAACCCTTTTAATTATTGTAACCACTACTTCTGTGAAAGTAAATTTATTATTTAAATGAGCCTTATGCCAATCAAGCCACTTTTTATTACCTGATAAAAGTTTTTTAATAAATAAAATTGTGTACTCAAACCTGTGTCGTTTATAATATTTTTTAAAGTCGGGTATGTAGTTTGCATATTTATGCAACTGGTTGTCTCTAAAACAAATTGAAGTATTTAACTTGGAAACTATGGAGGTAGTAATACTTTCATTATGCCTACGTGTATAACTTAACACATTATAAGCAAATCCAAATTTTGAAATAGCCAATAACTCATAAGCTAGTTCAGTGTCCACATGTAAACTTAAGTCACTAAATATTTTAGGATAAAAACCTAATTTTTTAAGACTTTCTATTCTATAGATTACGGTGTTTCCTGACCCTGTAACATCAATAATCTTGCGGAGCTCATCTACCAGTATCTTTTTACCCTCAAAAACATTTCCCTTATAATAGTCCAGTCCGTTTCCTCTAATGAGTGAACCATCAATCCGATAAGAAGAACAAATTCCTATTTCAGGGTCTGTTTCCATTAAGCTGATCATTTCGGTCAAGAAATTATCAAACAACCAGTCATCCGCAGGAACTACTTTAAAATATTTTGCATCATCAGAAATATGTTTGAATGACTCATTCCAGTTATTCATAACGTTCAGGAATTCCTCATTTTTAAATAGCCTGAATCGTTTGTCATCTTTAATAAAATCCTTAACCAGTTCGTTGGTATTATCTTTACTGCAGTTATCAATTACCACACATTCCCAGTTTTTATAGGTCTGGTCAAGAATTGATTGCAAACATTCTATAATAAAGTCACCCCCGTTGTAAACGGGCACACCTAATGCTACAAGCGGTTGTGGATTAGAGTTTAAGGCTTTAGCCATACAAGTAAAGGTAGATTTTTTTGAATCAATAATTAATTTCCGTGCAAAGTAACTAAAAATAATTGAAAAGCAATAAAGGCCAAAATTATCGGCTATAATAAATTGTTTTTCACAAAACTTTTAGCTAGTAAAAATCCTTTATCTGTGCCAATATCTAAACAATTTCCAGCGTCAAAAGTTAAACCTGTTACCCGAATTCCTTCTGATATTGCCATTTGTAAAATTTCGCTTAACTGGATTTCTCTGTTTATATTATTTCTATCAGCAGAGAATTCAACAATTTTTTCATTTAAAAATGAGGAAAAAACCGGACGCCATGCAGCCATTACCCAGGCATACCTAATGCCTTTAATGCTGGGTTTTTTCATCCTTATTTCTTTCACATTAAATTCCTCATCCATAGCTACAGTATGCCACTCTGACTGTTCTGAAACAGGAAATAATCCTAGTAAAACTTCTGTTTTCTCTAATTCTGTCAAACCGATTTTTAAGGTATGAAAAGCAGATAAAGGGGAAATAAGAATGTCAGGAAATCCAAATAAAACGTTTTTGTCCTTTATAAATGGATAAGCTTCATTTATTGTAAAAGGTACACCTGATGTGCTTTTAGTTAAATGATAAGAAATATTCGCATCAAACTCTTTTCCAGAATTTAAATAAGAAGGAATATCAGATTTCCCTTCCCGGATCACGATGTGAATGTCATACACATTAGCTTGAACCAGACTATTTAACAAATACGCAATTACAGGTCTGGGTTGAGGGTTATTCTTATTGTCTGTATAATCGCCTACAGGTACCATTTCCTTGCTTCCTTTTTTATAGGATAGCCTGCTTCCAACACCTGCAGCAGGGATAAGTCCAACAAAGTTGTATTTATCCTTGGTATTCAAAATTATCTTGCAAGTGGCTTAATAACAATATCGGTAGTAACTGAATGTGCAATACCAGTTACAGAATCGACAACAATATGAGCAACCTCATCAGCGGGCATAAAGAGGGAGGGGTCGTATGAATTTCCTTCCATCTCCTGGATGTGCTTCTGCATAGGTGTGTCGGTGGCACCAGGATAAACCGTGATTATTTTAATACCCCTGGAGCTAACCTCAGCACGTAAACTTTTTGCTACTGCTGTTAATGCATGTTTTGTGGCAGCATATTGGCCTACGTTTCCCCATGAATTGAGCCCAGCTGTGGAATTAATAAAAACAATGCTTCCTTTTGAATGAATAACCAAAGGAAGTAATTTTTGAGTAAGAAGATAGGGAGCGCGCAAATTAACAGCATACAATTTATCCAGAAACGTAATATCTGAATCTTCAATCTTTCCGAGTTGAATTATTCCGGCACTATGTATAAGGATATCTAATTGAGAAGTAATAGTTCCAACTTTTTGGACCAATTTATTTAGATCATTATCACTGGTCAAATCAGCTGGTATCAAATGAAATGTGACTTTCTTTCCAATCTTTTTAACAATTTCCTTTTTAATTCCATTAAATCTTCGTCCTGTTAAAATTACCTCGACACCTTTACTTAATAAGTTTAAAGCACAAGCTTTTCCAATTCCACTTGTGGCCCCGGTAATCAAAGCTATTTTTCGCTGACTATCAGCCATCCTGTGCAATTTTATTTTTTAAAAGTCCTGCCTTAAGCAATTCATCTGCAGCAGTCACAATCACTTGAAAGTTCAACCCTGACTTTTTCGCTATATCCAATAAGCTATACTTTCCATCTGAATAATTTAATATCCACAAAATGGCAATCTGAAAATCCTTTTGGTCGCGTTGACCACCTACAGATTTATAGAGCCCTCGTTTGCCAAGTTGAGGTTCGCATTTTGGATTCTGATTGATATAAATATCATTATTTTCAATAACAAAAATGGCTTTTTGTAAAAGCCCGATTGATTCTGCCAGGTATTCGGGTTGCACAAAGTCGAGATTATCGGCTGAAGTATGATATTCCGGAAATTCACTATGGGGCTTACGTGATAAACGTCCCACTGGCAAATTGATTCCTGGCGAGCAAAATTGACGTTCATCATATCCCCATGGCGAGTAATCAAGGATGGTATTCTCTCTTTTATCCTGGTCAAGAATAAACTCCATGATATGATCAATTTCAGTATTTTCCCTGCGAGAACGTTTGTAATAAAAATTACTGGAATCCCCTAAAAGGTTTAGGACCAGACCATGCTTAATTTTATCAAGCTTATCTTCATTTTGACTTAACCAGGTAATACTTCCGATTGTCCCGGGAATAAATAAAAATCTGTATGAGTATTTTAATTGTTGGCCAGATAAATGCTGAGCAAGATAGGCAGCAATCACATTGCCTGATAAATTGTCGTTACATAAAGAGGGGTGGCAAACATGGCAAGTGATAAGTACCTCATCTTTAAGTTCTCCTTCAATAAAGTATTCGCCATAGGTTAAAGAACCTGGTTTTATTGTGGAGTCGATATATACCGAATACTCCTCCTCCGGAAGCTTCATCATTTGGTTGTGCGACATACAAAAGCCCCACTGACGACTATGATATGAAGTGCGATAGGGAACCAAGTTGGGCTGCTCAGGAAGAGTGAATAAATGTTTTTTTAATTCCTCTAGCTGAATTGTTTCATTTACAGGTGTACTATAATTCAGAACATGCAAATTAAGTACATTAAAATCCAGAATTTTTTCTCCCTTACTGTTTTTTATCCAGGCATCTCTAATATTCCATTCATCAGGCAATTCCCAATCAAAAGCTTTTGTACCTGAAGGTACTTCTATTTTATTAAGGGGAATAAGTTCAGAAAGAATATCAAGAGTTTGCCTCACACCCTTGCCAGTTATACTCCGGCATATGGGATAAAGATCATTTATTAACTGATAGAGTTTATTACCGGCTTTACTTAATCCGGCTTCATCATTGAGATAATATTTTGACATTAAAATACGGTAGTTTCGGGTATAAAAATAACAAATTTTGCACCCCATTCCCTCACAAACTTCAATTGTTCGGCAATTTCATTTTTTAGGTTCCAGGGCAGAATTATAATATAATCAGGCTTATATTCTTTAATTTTTGAAATATCAACAACCGGAATATGGCTTCCCGGAAGAAATTTATTTTGTTTATAGGGCGATGCGTCTACTACAAACTCAATTATATCAGTTCCTTTTATTCCACAATAATTTAAAAATGTATTTCCTTTTGCCGCCGCTCCATAACCAATAATTTTATTTCCGGCTTTTTTCTGATCAATCAGGAAACTTAGAGCTCCATATTTTACATTTTCAACCTTTTGCTGAAACCCTTCATACAATTCAAGAGAATTTATTTTTGCATCGACCTCTTTGTTTAATAAGTCCTCAACCCTTTTTCCAATTTTCTTGCTTGTGTCGCCTTTATGTTTGGCGTATATTCGAAGAGAACCTCCATGGGTAGGAATTTCTTCCACATCAAACATCTCAAGCCCCTGCTTTTCAAAAATCTGTTTTACAGCATAAAACGACAGGTATGAAAAATGTTCATGATATATGGTGTCGAACTGGAACTCATTGATCAATTGCAATAAATGAGGGAACTCCATTGTAATAATGCCTTGTGGATTGAGGGCAATTTTCATCCCTTTAACAAAATCGTTTATATCAGGAACGTGTGCAAGAACATTGTTGCCTATTATTAAATCAGCTTTTCTGTTTTTATCCTCAATTTGGTTCCTGGCAAAATCAGCATAGAAAAAGTCAACAATAGTTTCTATCCCTTTTTTCGTGGCTTCTTCTGCCGTATTTGCGGTAGGATCAACTCCCAGGACAGGGATTCCCTTCTCCTTAAAATACTGAAGCAAATAGCCATCATTAGAGGCAATTTCAAGAACCAGGGAATTTTCATCGAAAGAAAACCTATCACACATCATGTTGACATAGTTCCTTGCATGTTGAAGCCATGAGGATGAAAAAGAGGAAAAATAAGTATATTGCTCATCGAATATTTTATCCGCCTTTTGCATCTCATCCACTTGAACTAACCAACAATTGTGGCAAGTATAAATCTTCAGAGGAAAATACAATTCAGGTTCCATTAACTGGTTTTGCGAAAGCATAGCATTTGAAACAGGCGAATAGGCCAGATCTACAAAAACATGCTTAAGTTCCGTCTCACAATGTCTGCACTTCATATTTTTATTCCATTAAATTTATTATCAATATAGGTGTAGTTTTTATCTTTTTCACTGATTTTAGAAGGTTCAAAAGGCAAGGCAATATTTAATTTGGGGTCTTTATAATTTAGCCCCCCTTCAAAACCAGGTTTATACGCAGTGGAGTGGAAATAAATCAATTCACATTTAACTTCCAGGGTTAAATATCCATGAGCAAAACCATCAGTAATAAAAAGCATTTTATTTTCTTCAGGTGACAATTCAATAGCAAAGGATTTTAAAAATGTTTTTGATCCCTGCCTTATATCAACAATCACATCGTAAACTTTACCTCTAACACATCTTATTAATTTACTATCACTATAAGGTGGTACTTGAAAGTGAAGACCTCTAAAAATACCTTTACTTTTATTTGTTGCATAATTTACCTGAGCAAAATTCTTTGTAAAACCAATTTCTGCAAATTCGTTTTCGCAAAACATTCTTGAAAATGTTCCTCTGTCATCCACAAATGGATCAAGGGTAACAACCCATGCCCCTTCTAATATCGTTTGCTTAAAAGTCATTATAGCAAATAAAGTTTATCATCAATAATTCCTTTAGCCAACAAATCATTGATCACATTTAAACGCATATAAAATGAATTCCTGAAGTTCTTGTCATTAAAATTCATTTCTTCAAGCCCTTTAAATAAAACCTCAATACTTGATTCAAGATTAAAAGCGGGCTGATGATTCGGTGCCAGTTTATTAAAAAGACTAAAATCGACTTTATAAGAACGTTTATCGGGAGCAGCATTCCTATTCACTGATACCTTTACCTTTGGATTGATTTGTTGTATTTTTTCCGCCAGCTCTACTACCTTATAATTCCACTGGTCACTCCCTGTGTTAACAATTAAAAAATTTCCACCATTTTCTGGTTTCCTTTCGTGCGACCAACGGATAGCCCTTGCCATATCCAAAACATTAATGAGCGGCCTCCATGGAGTTCCATCGCTCAAAATAGTAATCTCTCCCGAAGTTCTTGCGCAAGTAACAAAATCATTCAATACCAAATCCAGTCTCAATCTATCGCTCATCCCGCAGGCAGTAGCAAACCGATGGCATGTAATTTTAAAGTCATCCGAAGCAAGATCAACTAATTTATTCTCGGTATTCACTTTCGATTTCGCGTAGGCTGTTAATGGATTTACGTCGGACAATTCATTCCTTGCTTCATCTCCGGCAGCACCATAAACACTGCAGCTTGAAGCATAAATGTAATTTCTCACACCAGACTTTTTCGCTTTTTTTGCAATCTCAACAGCAGCCCGATAGTTCACATCCAGGGTAGTTTCCTCGAACCTATTCCCTATTGGGTCATTTGAAATAGCTGCCAGGCTAACAACGGTATCCACCCCATTTAATATATGTTCAGGAAATTGCCTGACGTCTCCATAATATTGCTGGTTTAAATACACTTCCGGGCTAACTTTATCAGTAGTAATAAATTTCGAAAAGTAGCCAATATCAAATCCTATAAGTTCTGCATCAGGGTAGTTTTTCCTGAATTCTTTTACAACTCCAGGGCCCACATAGCCCAGGTTACCGGTAATTAATATTTTCATTTAGGTTAATTGTTTTAATGATTTACCAATTTCTCCACGGAGCTTTTCCCGAACTCCAAATATCTTCCAATACATTTTTATCTCGCAATGTATCCATATTTTGCCAGTAGCCAGGATGTTGATAGGCTGCCAGTTTATTTTGGCTTGCCATATTTTCAAGCGGTTCTCTTTCCCATACCGTGGCATCTCCTTCGATATAGTCAAATATTTCAGGTTCCAAAACAAAAAAACCACCGTTTATCCATGCTGAATCATGGCCATCGGCTTTTGGCTTTTCCCTGAAACTAGTAATTTTATTAGAGTTAGCCTCCATACTAAAGGCTCCAAATCTCCCCGGAGGCTGAACCGCAGTTAAGGTAGCATAGGTATCCTGCTTTTTATGAAAGTCGAGCAGTGTGTTAAAATCAACATCACTTACCCCATCGCCATAAGTAAGAAAAAACCTTTCGTTCCCTATATATTCCCTGATCCGTTTTATACGGCCACCTGTCATCGTATTTTCACCAGTATCAATTAAGGTAACATTCCATGGTTCCACATTATTTGTGTGCACCTCGACAGTGTTTTCACGCAAATTAAAGGTCATATTACTTTGCAACAAATAGTAATTTGAAAAGTATTCCTTTATCATATTGCCTTTATATCCACAGCATATAACAAAATCGTTAAATCCATGTGACGAATACATTTTCATAATATGCCATAACATAGGCATTCCCCCTATTTCAACCATAGGTTTAGGTCTAATTCCAGTCTCTTCGCTAATACGTGTGCCAAATCCTCCGGCAAGAATAACAGTTTTCAAAATCCAGGGAACATTTAGTTAATAATAATTTTGTGCGTTACTGTATCTTTATTCAACATCAAAGATATGCTCAAATCATCCATTTTACAGTATTATTCATTAAAAAGTTCCAATAATCTTTTAACAGCAAGGTCTACACCATTTTTATTCCAATGGGTATCAGTCCCGTAAAATAATTGCTTATCAGAACTAACAAAGTCATCATAAATATTTATATAAGTTAATGGCCTTTTAGCCATTTCAGCATATAATCTGGGTAACAGATTATCATAAACGTCATCCTGCCGAATATCTTTATAATAAATTGTAAATTTATTTGGTACTGGCAAGAATATTAGGTTCAGATTATAATTTTCCTTTAACTTTATTGATAGGTCCACTAAATTATCACAATAATTTTTAATCATTTCGTCGGTGTGCTCATAGTAGAAGCTTGTGTGGTTATCATTTACTGTTAAGTAATAAAACAATAGCGGATAGCTATAGGTTTGAAGATCGTAAACAGGGGTTTGGGAAGAAATGTAACCAAAAGCGTCAAATTTGAGTGTAGCGATTTTCGAATACAATAAATTGGATGGATAACTTCCTTTAAGTAAAACATTATATAATTCTTCAGAGCTATTAAGAAAGATCTTATCCTTCACTCCTGCAGCTAACTTACGCATACTCATACCAGATTCTTTTTGTGAGATTATCGGTATTTTATGGGGGCCCCTGAACCTATAATCGATATTTCTTTCTACGATTTGAAATATAATGGTCTTCTCCTTCCCTGTTTTATATCTATTTTGTGCAAGGTATTCGAGGGGGAACCAACCACTTGCTGCATGGACTTTCAACCCAAGAGAGTCATGAAGCCTTTCCGCAACGGTTTTTTGCCGGTTTATATCAAAGAAGCTATCGCCGAAAGCTATAATATCGGATTCTTCGAGGGTTGGATTTTTTTCTGACAAACGATATTTATATTCAGGAAAAGGAAGATTCTCTTTAAAATGATCTATTTGACTGAAATAGTAAAGTTCACCGTACTTCATAAATTCGAAATAATCCGGCCGCCTTTCTTCTATCAGTGCAAAATTAAATAAGGGTAGTAACCTTACAGCAATGAAAGCATAAAGGCAAAGAATGCCAGAAAAATAGATTAGATATTTAAGTAAATTACTATTCATTTTTAAAATTGAAAATATAAAAAGTCATTTTCGTCCCATTTACCTAACACCATTATTGAACCAATAATTAAAAGATAAACTGCCCATTTAATAATTCGTGGTTGGCTGACCAGTGTTTCTATCAGCCGGAATTTCTCCTGCCATACTTCCACGCCAATTAAAACACCGATTAATACAAAAGAGAGAATAAAGTCAGCTCTGAAATGAAACAATTGTACTGACAAATTGTAGGTTTCAAAGTTTAGCATATTCCCTATGATTAGCATGGCATCCTGCATCGAATTTGCCCTAAAGAATATCCATGCAAAATAAACAAGAACAAATGTCCAGGATAGATTCAAAAAATCATTAATCCCTTTGTACCGATTTAATCCCACTCTTCCGGCTAAGAAATCTCTTTGTTTGGCAGTGATAATTGCCAACACAAGATAAAATCCATGCAAAGCTCCCCAGATTACAAAAGTCCAATTGGCACCATGCCACAAACCACTTATTAAGAAAGTAATGAATAAGTTATAATACCATCGCCACTTAACCACCCTGTTTCCTCCCAAAGGTATGTATAGATAGTCGCGAAACCAGGTTGAAAGTGAAATATGCCATCTCCCCCAGAACTCCCTGATACTTCGCGATAAATAAGGCCTTCTGAAGTTGGTCATTAAATCATAACCCAAAATCATGGCTGAACCTATAGCAATGTCAGAATATCCTGAAAAGTCGCAATAAATCTGTGACCCGAAAAAGAAAGTAGCAATCAATTCCTGAAACCCACCGTAATCATGTGGATTATTATATACAATATTTACGTATTCTGAAAGTCGATCAGCAATGACAACTTTTTTAAAGAATCCCCAGGTCATCAGAATAATTCCGTTTTTAACCCTTTCGTAATCAAAATTGTATACCTTATGAAACTGTGGCAAAAGCCTGGATGAGCGTTCTATTGGACCTGCAACGAGTTGAGGAAAAAAGGCAACATATAATGCAAACTTTCCAAGATGTCTTTCGGGAGGCCTTTCTCCACGGTATACATCAATGGTATAGCTTAAAGTTTGGAAGGTATAAAACGAAATCCCAACTGGTAAAAGAAAACTGTATTCAGGAACGTGATAAAACAAATTGAACTTCTCAAAGATCACATTCATATTTTCTCCGAAAAAACTAAAATATTTGAAGAAGAAAAGTAATCCAAGATTTGAAATCAGGCTGCCGAAAAGATAAATCCTTTTGGTAACTTTAGTATTTGAATAATACATCCCCCTTGCGGCCAAATAATCAATAATAGTAGAAAAGATTATCAGGACAATGTATTTATAATTCCAACACATATAAAAATAATAGCTGGCAAAAAGCAACAAAATCCACCGATACCGGGGGTTAAGTGCAAAATATGCTGCTACTACAATGGGAAAGAAAATTATAAATTCTAAGGAGTTAAACAACATATAACGTCAGTTTCACTTAATTATCAGGATCATCAATATACGATTTTATAAGATCATACCATCTCAAATATCCCAGAGCATTTATATGAATTCCATCCCATGAATATTCGGGATTAAGTTCATCTTTTTCTAAAAACTCTCCATATAAATCCACATATTTGATACCTCTTGAATCTGAAATTTCACGCAATGCTTCGTTCGCTTTTCGAATCTCTTCATCTAGAATAAGGCTATCGTTAAAAAAATAATAAGAAGCATGTTTTGATACGGGTAGAATACTTTGAATATAAATTTTTGTTTCAGGACTTTGGAATTTTATGGTACTAATTATCTGTTTGAAGTTTTCAATTAGTTTTATTCTGCCTTCACCCCAACTCAAGTCATTTATACCGACCAGGATAAAAATTTTTAGTGGCTGGCTTTCTGTTATCTCGCTTAAGCGGTTCAAAATATCTATAGAGGTATTAGCTGAGATGCCTCTGTTTTTAATTCTATTAGACGATGACAACTCAGCAACAGGGAAAGCAGCGGTAATACTGTTTCCCAAAAAAATCACCTCATTGCTATCATTCGGACAAAAGGTATAAACCTCTTTATATAATTCAGCAAACGTTTTGGATGTTAATACTTTTGGCTTAATAAAATAATGTCTGTAGAAAAAACGGTAAATGAAAACAACGTTTAACAAAACAGACAATATAAGTAATACTATGAAAACTTTTTGTTTCATCGGGCAATTTAGAAAACACTAAACTTTCTTGGTTAATATATAGGCACCTTTTTCAGTTTGAAACCACTGAGAATCATAATTTTCAAACTCAGATATCCAGTCATTAATTACTTCGTTATCCTGTTCTCTCGAACAATCATCCACAAGAATAACTGCACCGGGATTTAAATAATTATCCAATAAAGGTAAAGCCGGGTATCTGGCTTTCTCCTGAAGTTGATATGGAGGGCCATCAATCATTACCAGGTCAAATTTTAGATCCTGCTTCAATTGTTTAGCATCATACCATTTCCATGAATTATCGTTAATGGTATGATCAATCAATTCTGTGTCAAGAATTGTTGCATACTTTTCAAGCCCATGTTTTTTTAATCTCTTTTGGGTAGCCTTTGCATATTGCTTGTTATGCTCAAATGAATATAAATGCCCCCGCTTATTATTCTTCATAAAGTAGGCAATGAGGATGGTGGAGATACCACTTCCGCATTCAAGTACATATTCAGGATTTTTCTCTTTCATTTTCGATAAGATCAAAGCTGCAAAATCCGGGGAGATAGCCCATCCTCTAAATGGCGGCAAAATATTATCAATCTCCAACGCAGAATAAATGCTAAATAAAGATTCAACTTGATGATAGGAGGCGGAAATTTCATTGGAAATTTCCAAAGATTTCTTTTCCGTTTTTTGGCTCAGGAATCTGATCCCTAACAGGAAAATAATCGTAATAAATAATCCTGTTAATAATATTAACGCAGGTAAAGTGAAATCCTGGTCAATAAAAAGGATAAAACTTATAGATACTAAAAGGTAAAGTACGATTAAGAGTACATATTTGGTAGGTTGAGTCATAAATTTTCAATATCAGAAAATGGTTATAAGCTTAAAGCTGTTAATCTTTATTTAAAGAAAAAAGACGTCTAAAAAAACCGGAATTGCTATCATTATTATAATAATTTGATTGATAGGCATAGCCATAGGAGTTTTTTCTAATTTTTACATCGTTAATTAAAACAGAAACATTTGGGATTTGTTTCATCTCGATGTTTTTTAAGTTTGATTTTACTGCATCTTTTGAGCTTAAATTGTGCCTTATAGTAAAAACATTTATGTCCGCATAATTAAAAAGCAGGAATGAATCAGTAACAGCTCCAATAGGCGAGGAATCAATTATAATATAATCATACTGTTTTTTTAACTCCTCAAATAATTCTGCAGTTCGTTTTGAAGCAATGAGTTCTACAGGATTTGGCGGAATAGGTCCCGCAGCAATTAAATGCAGATTTTTAATTTTTGTAGGTTGTATTACATCCTCCAGTCCAGCACTTTTAATAAGATAAGATGTAATTCCTTTCTCATTATTTAATTGCAGGTCCTTAAATAGGGCCGGTCTCCTCAAATCGAAGCCAAGTAAAACGGTTTTCTTGCCTAAAAGGGCATATACTGACGCAAGGTTTATCGAGCAAAATGACTTTCCTTCTCCACTTTGGGAGCTGGTTAGCAGAATAACCATTTTGTCATTACCCTCAGCAAAGAATTTTAAATTCGTTCTAATTCCTCTAAATGAATCTGCAATTGGTGACTTGGGATAATCCTGAATCACGGCGTTGGTTTTAAATTTATTATGAAAAACCTGCCCGATTATCGGAAGATTGGTAATGGCTTCAATATCTTTGCTATCAGTAATTTTGTTGTTTAGAAAGTCCCGGGTAACAATAAAGATGAAAGGTAAAAACAAACCAAGGAATAGGGCAATTATATAATTCAGCATCTTTTTAGGGGAAACTACAGTAGCCCTAAATAATTTAGATTCTTCAATTACTTCATAATCCGAAGTATTGGAGGCTTGCGCTATTTGGGCTTCAGCTCTTTTCTGGAGGAGAAAAGTATAGATCGCATCATTCAGTTTAAACTGGCGTTCCATCCCAATCAGTTCACGTTCAGTCCTTGGCAAACTTGAAATTTGGCTATTGAGCTTATTCATTCGGCTATCTATGTCCTGAAGAGATATCTCTGTTGTTTTCGCATTATAACTTATATTCTCTGTAATCGTGTTTTTCATATTAGAGATTTGAATCTCAAGGTCACGAAGAAATAAGTTTTTAGGGTTATTTTGCTGCATATAATTCATTCGCTCATTATTCAGGTCAAGCAACTGCCTGATCAATTCATTAAGAACAGGATCCTGCACTTCCATGGATGAAGGGGCTACGAGGTCTGAAACATCCTGATTTCGTTCAAAATAATTTTGGATATAATCGTAATATCTTTGTTTTACCAAAATAAGTGCTCGTTCACTTTCCAGAGCATTCATTTTTTCATATAATTTCTGCCCCTGAAAGCTGAGGTTCATAACCTGCCTTGCAGTTCTAAAATTTTGCAACTTATTTTCCGCATACATCAATGAATCGGCAATATCTGATATTCTGGAGTCAATAAATTTAACGGTATTAAATGCAATAGTATTTTTCTTTTCAAGATTTTGCTCCAGGTAAACCCTGGTTAGCACATTTAAAAAATCTGTGATCTTTTGAGGGTTTGTCCCAGATAAACTTACTCTTACCACAGAGGAAGTGGCGGAGGTAGTACCCACACCTATTGCCCCCTGATAGGCATCGGATAAGGCAACAAGATCGTTGAACCTGAAAAATAATTTCTTTTCAACATAATCGGCGGGATTATAGTTTTCCTTAAGGTATACACTAAAACTATAATGATTTGAAGTTACTTTTTCGCCAAACTTGAAAATATTAGTAAACATCAGCGTATCAAGTTTATCTTCGAGCGTATTTGTAATGTAGTTATACATCCACACCTTTTCGCCCTTTGCTGATAGGCGATAAGTAGTATCATTAATTACATCTATATAAAATCTCAGGCTAACGGGCTGAATATGAGTTTGGTCAACAATCACGTGAATAGGTGAAAAGTTGTATAACTCTTCATAGGATTTAAAGGGTATAAAACTCACAGGGAAAAGGTCTTCTTCTGTAATGTAATCAACTTCAATTCCCATCTCCTGAATGGCTTCATACACCACCGGAAAAGATTTTATTATGGTAAGCTCATTTTCCACATTTTTTATCCCCTGGAACAGGCCAAAACCTTTCATCAGATCTTCCCCATTCATAAAAGATGTTTTTTGCTCCTCTTTTATTAATAGATAGGAATGATTATAATATTGACGAGTAGCTATCCGATTTACAAAATAGGCAAGGGCAAGGGCTATTAATGCAGTAAAAACAAAATAATACTTATAGCGGAGCAGTTTAAATATAATTTCCTTGATATCCGTTTTTTGCTGAAATATTTCTTCGGATGATTTCACACTTATCCTTTTTTATTTATAAAATAATATATACAGGGTTGATAGGGTCGTAATCGTTGCGAGGAATATTGGCAGGTTAACCAAACTCAAATTCCTGAATTTAGCCCTGATTGGCTTTACGATTAACACATCATTAGGAATAATATAATAATACTCCGATGACACTATATTTTTATTGGTTAAGTCTAGGTAATAATAATTTATTTTGTTTTTGGCTTCCCTCACTAAAATCACTTTTTGTTTATTTCCATAATCTGTAATACCCGAAGCAAAGCTTAATGCCTGGAATATCGTTATCTGGTCGCGGTAAAAAGCATATTCACCAGGTCTTTTAACCTCGCCCAAAACAGAAACGGTATTGTTCACGAACTTCACGGAAATTGAAATATTGGGAAGGTATTCACCAACTTCTTCCTCTATTCGAACCTGCGCCTGTGGTAATGTCATATTCTTAACAAAAATTTCTCCCACAAATGGAAAATTAATATAGCCCGATTGATTAACGGTATAACTGAGCAGATTAATATTTATTTCACTAGCATTTCTGGTCTGGCTATCGAATATACTCGCCGTTTTCTCATCGATACTCGACACCTTAATATATATATTATCAAAGGGTTGTATCGTTTTTTCGGGACGAATATTAACATATTCATTTTGCTCATCTTTTTCTTTCTGGTCCTGGGTATAAAGAAGCTTTTTTTTAGGAATACATGAAGAAAAGCTGGCAATAATTACGAGTAAGATCAGTAACTTTATAACTTTCAACATTTTCGGTTTTTGTGTTAAAAAAAATGTACCTTTTACGAAAGGTACAAATTTAAGCTAAAATTGAGAATTAAAAAATTGTATTTCTTTATCGCATATATTATTTATTCTAAGAACCTGAACCCTTTAACATTGTTTTAATCGTTTTAAAGAAAAGAACCAGATCCAGTTTATTTGACCAATTGTCGATATAATGTAAATCCATCTTCATCCATTCATCAAAAGATATATCATTTCTGTTGGGTTTTATTTGCCAGGTACAGGTTATTCCTGGTTTCATTGAAAGCCTGCGTAATTGCCATCTTTCATATTGTTTAACTTCCTCAGGAATGGGTGGACGAGGTCCTACTAAACTCATATCACCCTTAAGCACATTAATAAATTGAGGTAGTTCATCAAGACCGGTCTTTCTTAATATTTTTCCAATACCTGTTATTCTGGGATCATTTTTAATTTTAAATACGGGGCCATCTGCTTCATTTTTTTCCATTAAAGCTGCCTTTAATTCTTCAGCATTCGTCACCATAGTGCGGAATTTATACATAAAGAATGTTCTTCCCCGTAAGCCTACCCTTTTTTGTTTAAAAAATACAGGGCCCTTAGAAGTAAGTTTTATAACAATGGCAATCCCTAATAATACTGGTGACCACACAAGTAATATAAAGAAAGCAGCAAGTACAGATAAGGTATTTTTCAATTTGAATGCGAAATGATCCGATGGAGTATTATCAAACGTAAGAAACGGTGTATCATCAAAGTGGTTCAGGTGGGTTTTGGTGGCCGATTTACTAAATAACTGAGACTGCATTCGAAATACTACTCCTACTTCTTCACAATCGTGAATGATGCTTTTTAAATTGTTTTGGTTGATCTCATTTTTACAATATATTACCTCATCCACAACATCAATATCAATCAAATTACGAAGATTGATCCGCTCTGTATGCACCTTTACTTCATCTTTATACTTTCTATATAGGTAGCTGGAGTTGGTTATTATATAATTTAACCTGTATCCCCACTCTTTATTGGATTTGATTTTTTCAATAAATTCTTCAGATGATTCATCAGCAATTACCACCACATTCCTTGTATTATAGCCCTTCACCCTGAAATACTTCATTATGCGGTAAACCATTAATCGAACACCAAAGAGGCTGAATAAGTTGGCCACACCAAATACCAGAATCACCATCCTGCTAATGTTATGGAGCTGCAATATAAATACAGAAAGAAAAATAACCCCTAGACCAACAACAACAACCTTTAAATATGAAGCAAAGATCATCGAATAGGACTTAGTACGGTGAATCTCTGCAAGATGAACAGATTTAATAAGAATAAACCAGGTTGGAATGATCAATAACCCAATGATTATATATTCCTGGGTAGCTTTAATCGGTGGTTCAAAAAACCAATCTCTGATGAAGTAGGCTATTGCAAAAGAAATTACCGATAGAATTACATCAAAGACTCCGAAAATGTTATTTATTTGTTGTTCCCTTTCTTTTATCATAGCTTTAGCATCGCCTTATAAAAACAAAACTTAAATGTTTTTGTTTTTGATTTTCCTTGAATTGGTCAAAAATCATTCCTTGATCAAAGATAATAAAATAATACTGATTTCCAGTAATATAAATGATTTCTTTTTTCCAATTTTGGGAATAAAATCTTTCATTTGGGAAAATTCAACTAAAATTATGTTATAAAGTTTTATCCTTTAGATTTAATCTTACAATGTTAAATAAAATTTAAACACGAATTTATGTTTTTGATCCAATGTTAACTTAAATGAAAATGAAAAAATCATTCGAGGATATAAATTGAAACCTCCCGTCAATCTCAAAGTAAAACACAAATTATATAATTTTACCTAAATTTTTACACGATCAGAATGAGAAATGCATACATTTTTCCTTATTCAGGACGAAATAAAAACAAAAGCGCCTATAACCCTTATATAGATGACTTTGTTAAGTCCCTGTCAGGTAGTTTTCGTTTTTTAAACCTTGGAAAACCCTCAAAAACAGGTGTTTTTGATATCTTAAAATACATTTTTAAATTGGATTATATATTTTTTCATTGGATTGAGAAACTACCTGAAAAAAAAGGGGGTATAAGCCAGGTAATAATGTTCACCCTGCTTATGTATTCATTAAGAATTTTCAGAATTAAAGTAGTTTGGACGATGCATAATAAATTTACCCATACAAAAACTCATAAGAAATTAACCCGGTTTTTGTTTAAAGTATTATTAATAAAATCACACCTTATTCTTACCCATTCAAGCGAAGGAATAAGTTTTGGAAAGTCCCTTGAAACAAAAGCCAGGAGCAAAATCAAATACTATCCACATCCTATTAAGGATCGCAGGCAGGTAACAAATGAAAATAAATCCATTGACATACTAATATGGGGAAGTATTATCCCCTATAAAAGCATTGACTTATTTTTAGAATATTGGACAAGGCAATCCTATAAAAGTAAATATAAGATATTGGTAGTTGGTCGAGCCACTTCTAAAGGATATTTAAGTAAAATTAATAGGTTTTCTTCTAAGTCAATTACCATAAAAAATGAATTTATTTCGAACGAACAACTGGTAAAATACATTAACGACTCTAAAGTCATATTATTTACGTATTCAAAAACCAGTATTTTGAGTTCAGGAGCTTTGATGGATTCGCTTGGCTATGGTGCTAAAGTAATAGGGCCCAATGTGGGAGGATTTGCTGATCTTGCTAAAGTAGGGATCGTTACTACTTTTCAATCATTTGATGAGATTGAAGGATTGCTCAAAAAGAAAATTGAGAAAGGCCAGGAAAAAACATCAGATGCACTTGAAAAATTCCTTAAAGAAAATACCTGGGAAGAATATGCAAAAAATGTAATGCAGTTTATTAACTAATTCAATGGACTAGATTTCGGGGGTCCCCTATTTAATTCTCCATTCATTCTATTCTTAATCAAATATTTATTTTATTTGCAAAAGGATTCAACAGAACTTATGGAGAAAAATCAAAAGTTTAAATTCAACCTTAAAATTGACAGGGATAAGTCAAAAGATACAGGCCTTGCAATGATCCTGATTCTGCTATTGCTATATATATGGAAGGATAATTTTGTCTTTATATGTCTGGCAATTATTTTTATCATTGCTGTATTGGTAATTCCCGGCTCTTTGAAACCTCTGGCCTATATTTGGTTTGGTCTTGCTCATATTTTGGGGACTATAATGTCAAAAATCTTGCTTTCTATTGTATTTTTTCTGGTGGTATTACCGATTGCTATTTTGAGAAGACTTAAAGGAAAGGACAGTCTTCGGTTAAAACAATGGAAAAAAAGTATGGAATCAGTATTTATTACAAGGAATCATCAGTACACATCATCAGATATACAAAAACCATATTAAATCGTCTATGGAATTTTTAAAAGATCTTTGGGGATTTTTAAAAGTAAGGAAAAAGTTCTGGCTTTTACCACTCATTTTAATTCTTCTTCTATTTGGAGTTTTAATAGTTTTTACAAGTGGAACAGCGATAGCCCCCTTTATTTATACTCTTTTCTAATTAAATACATGAACACAGCAATTCTGGGGATATCCGCTTTTTATCACGATAGTGCAGCAACACTTATAATTAATGGTGAAATTATTGCAGCTGCACATGAGGAGCGTTTTACAAGAATAAAACATGATGCCACCTTTCCCACCAATGCTATAAAATATGTGTTGGATGAAGCAGGCATATCAGTATCAGATTTGCAATCAATCGTTTTTTACGACAAACCGTATATCAAATTTGAACGACTTCTGGAAACCTACCATGCCTTTGCCCCAAAAGGATTGAAAAGTTTTTTGTCAGCCATTCCTGTATGGATTAAAGAAAAACTATTCATGAAAAAAATGCTTAGGGAAGAACTTGCTAAACTTGGCAACGCAAAAGTCCCCTTTCTTTTTCCTGAGCATCACCTTTCGCATGCTGCCAGTGCATTTTACCCTTCTCCGTTTGAGGAAGCCGCCATATTAACCATCGATGGCGTTGGTGAATGGGCTACTACCACCATTGCGCAAGGGAAAGGAAAGGATATTAAGATATTAAAAGAACTCCAATTTCCTCATTCACTGGGACTCTTATATTCAGCTTTTACTTATTATACAGGATTTAAGGTAAATAGCGGGGAATATAAATTAATGGGGTTGGCGCCATATGGAATTGCTGATGCTGAAGAAACTCAAAGGTTTAAGAAAATCATTACCGGGTTCCTGGTAGATATTCGTGAGGACGGAAGCCTGCTGCTAAATATGGATTATTTCTCCTTTGCTACCGGCCTCAAAATGACCAATGATAAAAGGTGGACAAATCTTTTTGGGCTTCCTCCCCGGCAATCCGAATCTGAAATATCTCAAAGTTATATGAATATGGCTTTGTCTATTCAGCAAGTGACAGAAGATGTTGTTTTGAAATTAGCCCAGACAGCTTGTAAACTGGCTAATTCTGAAAACCTTGTGATGGCGGGGGGAGTTGCCTTGAATAGCGTTGCCAATGGCAAAATTCTCGAAAAGAAAGTTTGCAAAGAACTTTGGATACAACCGGCAGCAGGTGATGCAGGAGGTTCCCTGGGTGCAGCCCTTGCAGCATGGCATATTGGTTCAGGTAAAGAAAGGATTGTGAAGAAAAATCCTGATGCGATGAAGGGTGCATATCTTGGTCCTGGGTTTACAGATAAAGAAATTGTAAATATGGCCCGCAAGCATGAAGCACCATTCATTTATTTTTCAGATTTTGATAAGTTAACAAAGGAAGTGGCTTGCTATATTGATGATGGTAAGGTAATTGGTTGGTTTCAGGGAAGAATGGAGTTTGGACCACGCGCATTAGGAAACAGAAGTATTTTAGGTGATGCCCGCAATGCGGAAATGCAAAAGAAAATGAACCTCAAAATTAAATATCGTGAGGGATTCAGACCATTCGCACCAACCGTTATGGAGGAGGAAATTTCAACCTTTTTTGAACTCGATAGACCTTCACCTTACATGCTTCTTGTGATTCCGGTTAAGCAAAGCAGAAAGAAGCCTGAGCCCCCGGATTATAACAAACGTGAATTATACGAGCGGCTATATCATTTAAGATCAGACGTCCCGGCAATCACCCATATTGATTACTCAGCCCGTATTCAAAGTGTAAATAAAGATACCAATCCCCGGTACTGGAAATTGATTAATGCTTTTAAGAATCTAACGGGATATGGGGTCATCGTCAACACTTCATTTAATGTACGCGGAGAACCTATTGTTTGCACACCGGAAGATGGCTTCCGCTGTTTTATGCGCACCGAAATGGATTACCTGGTTATGGGTAACTACCTTTTTGATAAAAGTAAGCAAGCCGAACTATCAAACGATTCAGACTGGAAGCAAGAATTTAAATTGGATTAGCACAAGTATAACTTAATTAATTTGTTTCAAATCGATTTAAAATCATGAGTTTTGCAGGTCACGCCCAGGATATGTTTAACCGTTACAAGCAAAATGATGCTTTGCGAAGAATGTCGCGAAACAGATACACCGAATGAAGAAGCAATACCTTGAAATTGCAATAAAGTCGTATCATGTTGAACTAAAAACCGGGAAATTATCAGCCTAAACCAGGAAAGAGATAAAATATGCCCTTAGGAAACAAATAAGACGGAAAAGAATTTTTGATATAATGATCTTGTTATTCGCAGTTCTGGTAACATGCTTATTTTTTTATATCATTTCAAAATCTTTTTCAGGATAATCTTTATTTTCCTTTAATAAAACATACTTATTCGCTGGTTTTCTTTCTTAATTTTTTAGCATAATAAAAGGACAATCCAAAGGATATTGCAGAAAGGAATAATAAGGCAATTACCCGATACACAAGGTCAATACGTGCCAGATCAACAATAAATAAATACAAGGCCGCCGCCACCATTGTGCCTAACGCCAAATATCGGTATTTGACATTTTTCAGGACGAGGCTCAAGACAAAGAAAAGAGCGGCTGCCAAAGTCCATGAGAAGGTAATATATTGATCAGGAACGGCATGATAAAGTGTGAATAATACCATAAAGAATGCGACAATGAGATAAAAATTCCTGATCATTTCAGTGCGGATAGTCAACCTCTCTTTTTTCCAGTTAATAATCCTTGCAGTTGCCAAAGCAACAAGGGTAAATGAAATGTTAACTTCGTCACTCAACACAGATTTTGATAAATAAACAAGCAAAAGAGTTAAAAATAGTGCAGTGTTCATGATCACGATAAACTTACTTCTGAACCAAATTGCAATCGAAACCACGAGTAAACTTTGAATAGATAGTAAGAAATAGGCATTTGGAAAATCATAGATACCAACACTTGTTACACTTAAGATAACAAAACCAAAGAGAGCGTATAATGCAGCATTGATTTTTAATTCAGACCGCAACTGCAGCAACACCGAATATAGGATGCAATATAGGGCAATAAAACCGGTTAACAGGAAATAATTTTCTGGTATAAAAGTAACCACGATATGGGTAATTACAAATACAAAACCAAAACCATTTAACAGAACCAGAGAAATGATATTGCTTTTCGTAAATAATCCCTCTTTTACAGGTACAATTGCAACTAAAGAGTATATGGCGGCAATTATTAAAACTATGATATGCCCGAAACTATGATCAGGAATAGCATGAAGAGGATTTCCTACCACCGGATTATTAAGCGTCCAGAGCAAAATGATAGAATAAGATAAAAGGATGCTGAAAACAAGGGTCCGAACCCATCCCTTATAATAAAACAAATAGGTTCCCGTTAGTGATAGAGCAATCGCAGATAAAAATATTATTAGTCGGGTATCACTAAATATTGCAGTAACGGCGAACATTATTACTGCGATTACCGAAAGAAGTGAATATGCTTTACGAATGGCTAAAACCATCCAAATAATTGAAACAAGGAACAATAGGCTAAGTGCAAAACCCTTATTTAAAATAACAGGGTCTGGAGTAAAAAAATGTAATTTCAGGAAAACATAGAAAAGCAGCAAATAGGCATTTAACCAAAATATTTTTGAAATATACGGGTTATTTTTTCGTGTAAAATAGGCCAGTGCAAAAATGCCTGCAACAGAGATGAATCCAAAAAGAGGTGAGATAAACTTGAACTCATTTACCTGCAGGTACTGAACAAAATAAGTAATCCCAAAGAATAATACGATATTGCCAAGCCAGGCCAGGCCGTATTCTCCAAATCGTGATTCGAGGTGATCTTCCTCCGAAGAACTAAACTTAAATAACTGGGGTTCAAAATCATCCTCTTCTTCCGTACTATCAGTATGGCTCATTTGTTTCTGCCTTTCAAGTTTAACAATCCTTTTTTCCAAAGCGTCTATTTTTTTTATAAGCTGGGATATGGCAGAATTGTCTAAATGGTCTGATTTCGAAGTCATTTTAGCTTGATTAGTTATACTTTATAAAAAAAAAGAATACAAGATCTCTGAGTTTGTCAGGCATTTAAATTCGAATACTTCTTCCATGGAGGAAGCAGCCAAAGCAGAAACGCAAGGATTAAAAACGGCAGGATCATCCAAACCAGGGACATTAAAAAGCCCTCAGTACCAACAAGCCTTAGTTTGTAATCAGTAAAGCCATAAAAACTTTTCGAAAATAGCTGTCCACCTATGACCACATTCCAGCGCATAAAAAATACACCTGTCAATACCAAAAGGCTGGTTATAAAATAAAAGGCTTGCCTGAACTTTTTCAGTGGTTTATAAAACTGCAATATTGCAAGTGTGAATAAAGGAATTATTGTACCTATAGCTATTTGTAATACAAACAGGGTAATGTAAAGCCTCCCATTGACTAGTAGAGATAATATCTCGAAAGACTCTTCCGCTTCATATATGCGGTGAATCTGATCAAGGCCTTCCAATGTAAAGTCAAGGATCAATATATAAAAAAGATATTTCCCGATTTCATCCAGGGCTTTCATATCCATTTTCTTTTTCCTTAAATAGTTTATCACAATGTAAATGAACATAACAAGGGCTATTCCAGAAACCATGGCAGAAAAGAGGAAAATGACCGGCATCAGAACGGTCGACCACCATGGGTTTGCTTTGATCGACCCGAAAATAAACCCCACATAGCCATGCAACAAAAAGGCCGATGGGATACCTACCACCGTGATAAAATATCCAAGTTTATCATCCCATTTAATAGCTTTTGGTGACAAATCGGTTACCCCTAAAGTCAGGAACTTGTATAGAATTTTTTTAAACCCCTTTGCTTGCTGCGACCATAACACAATATCCCGGCGGTAATCAAACCAAATCTCCAACAGTAAAACCACCATCAAATACCATAAGTACACAAAACCAAATATGGCCATTGCTGAATTCGCGTGTGGAGTTATCATGATTTCATAAGCCCTTTGTGGTTTTCCTAAATGACTAACAAGAGGCAAAGTAGCTACCAGTAAAAACGAAAGAGCAGTTAGCAAGGCCAATTCGTACGTAGGTTTAAGTACCTTTACATTAAATACACGTTCGAGTGAAGCCAGAATGAATGCCCCAGCTACCAATCCGGTAATATAGGGGTAAAGAACAATCAACAAACTCCATTGCAGGTCAAGCTCATTGGGATATATATATCCATGAACCTGATCAAGCATGCTATATAGGTGGTCGTAATGTTTTTCCATATTATCTTACTTCTGCACTTAATGCGTTATAAAATAGTTTGCTTCCTGTATTCAAGTGTGGCTTTAACACCAGACAATTATGATCCTTCAAAAATTTATGAATAGGATCCTTTTTGTTATTTAAATCCCCAAGAATTCTTGCCTGGGTAGGGCAAACCTCTACACAAGCAGTAGTTTTACCCTTGGAAATTCGGTGATAACATAAAGTACATTTATCTACCACATGTTTCTCAGGGTGAATATACCGGCAGCCGTAGGGGCATGCCTGAACACAATAACTGCATCCTATGCAATAATTTTCGTCTACAAGGACTACACCATCGGGAGTATCGAATGTGGCGCCAACCGGGCATACCTGAACACAGGGCGACTTATGGCAATGATTGCACATTTTAGGTACAAAAAATGACTTAAAAATTTCCTTTTCTTCGATTTGTTGTTTAAAGCCATCAATTCCACCATTGGGGGATTCTACCATCACTTTCCCATCATTATCAATAGTATATTGCTCTACCCATGTGCGGAAATAGAAAGGATGTGGAGGTACATTGTTTTCAAGTTTACATGCATTGGCACACCTGCCACAACCTATGCATTTCTCAATATCAATACCGTAACCCCACCAATGTGCCGAGGAGTCAGTAGGTTTTTCAGAGGCTATTAAAACCGCATTAAAAGGGTTTAGTATGCCCGATGCCAATAAGGTACCGGCTGCAGCTGCAGTTTTTATAAATTTTCTTCTGGACTGGTCTCTTCTGCAATTTCCCATGGTACATGTGGATTATGACAATGAATACATTTTTCTTCTACATTGTGATCATTCAAATCAATCTGGGTGATTTTATCTACTCTGTTAGCATTATATGAATGACATAAGCCACAATGCTCTCGCTGGTCAGGGATTATCAACCGGGCTGAATCAGGATTATCGTAATGGGCTAATCCCGGACCGTGACATACTTCGCAAGACAGGTTTGCATGCATATCAGATTCCATGGCTAAAACCTGGTCATCATGGCATTCAGCACAGGCATCCTTTCCAGCATAATTAAGCGGCTTGTCCGCATTCATAGCAATGGCATCGTAGCGATAATGGCCTTCTTTACCGAATGATTCCGGGATAAGAAAGTGCCGCACTACCAAAAAGATGAGAATGAAAGCCGTAAACAGAGGAATGAGTGTTTTTAATTGTACGGGCATATATATGTAGTTTATGTGGGTTAAAATTACTCACTAAATCAAGGACTTGATATGGCCCAAATATGATTCTAAGGCGGATATAGGCCGTTATATTGCAGCGAATATTGAAGTAAAATACAAGTTTATTGGCAATTATATATCATTTAAACAAAGGGAAAAATGATCTTTTAAAATTACTTTATCACAAGTTGAAATTCATAATACACATTATTCGCAATCAATTAAGCCCACAGTGTTGTGATTTCGAAGCCAGACTATTGCGCACAAATTCACATCTTTTCCCCTTACCCCAGAACCTCCTTAAAGCTAATATTTTAAACGGTTTGCCCGGATTATTAGTCTTAGAGCTACAGGTTTCAGGCTTGCAACAGAATGAGAAGCTAGCAGGAATTAAATTTCTTCTACTTTTTATTTTAGCAAAAGCTTTTTAGTATAGGTTTTTTCCAGGGATTTTACCTGCACATAATAAATTCCAAGCGTGAGGCCACGTGTACCAAATGACACTGATTCAGGGTTGTGAATAAAATCCATTCGTTTGAGAAACATACCGGGGCCTGAGTACAAGTCGATTGAGACTATTTCATCGAAACCTGAACCTTGAATTTTAACTTTATTTCCTGCGACTACGGGATTTGGAAACAGGTCAATGTCCTGACTCTTATTATTCATTTCTATTTGTCCGACCATATAGTCAATGCTGGAATATACCCCGGAATTAGTACAGCAAAATATTACAATAGCACTCATGTATGGGTTCATGGTAATTTCATTTACATGGGTATCGGGTAGCCCTTCATTCAGAAAAACAAAATCAGGATAAAGGATATTAGGATTAAGCATGGCTATTCCAAACCCATTGTCCCAGCCGGCAAAAACATTTCCCCAGGCATCATAACCCAGGCAGGAAATCCCAAACTCCCAATTGACCACCTCCCAATTGGACCCAAAATCGTAAGACTTATAAATACCGGAAGAATTAGTTACTCCGGGGAAACTGGCAAACAACACTCCATCATAATTGAACTTTACCTTTGAAAAATAGCCTCCATTCACTGAGCCGGCCCATGATGTACCCCCATCGGGTGATAAATGCAAATTATTAATTTGATATGTTCCTTCACAAATTACCAGGTGATCCTCATAAAAGTCCATTGAATTGCAGGGTATGGTATCAAAATATCCCACATTATACCATGTATTTCCATCAGAGGATATTAAGAGGCCACCATCTGTTCTTCCGGCAAAATATTTTGTTTCAGTGCCATTTTGGTAAAACTTTATAAATCCCGGGTTTGGCAACCACTCCTTTACTTCAAAAACATTGGTTGTTAAATCAAAGGTGTAAATCCCATCCGACCAGCTGCCATCACCCATAACCACCAATATTTTCTCAAATGAATACCAGGCGGCCTCAATAATGGGTAAACCATAAGTGTAATGATGCCATTCCATATCGTCTTCGTAAATATACATCCCGTCATCAGAACAAATCACACCGTAGGTTAAATTGCTTAGCCCAAAACAGATGTTAGTGGCATTTATGGAATCAGGGCCTACAGCCACCCATGTATAGGCGAAAAGACCTGATGAAAAAAATAATGCAATAAGTAGAATAGATAGGCTTTTCATTTTTTTGGTTTATTAAGCTTGTAAATTTACAACAAAACCAAAATTTTTCATGGGTGAAAAATGAAATTACTATAATCCATATTTATGAAGGACATCCGGACCGGGTATTCCCTTCTCGTTCCAGCCCCTGAGTTTGTAATATTTTTGAACAAGGGATTTAAAGAATTCCCTGTCGAGTTTTTTTCCGCGCATAAATCCGGCAAGTGATTCCTCATCAAAGAAACGGTCAGGCAAGGTATCATCCTTATAAGTTCTACCGTTACGCAGATTGTATCTTCTGGCGAGGTGGGTTAACCTTGCCCCGACTTCCATTAGGCTCTTTTCAGTATGCTTTGAGCCGGTGGCAGCATTTAGCAATTCTGCAAGCCTGTTGAGGCCAAGGGGAACAAAATCACAAATCACGAGGGAATTCCTTACATTAACTTCATCCAGCCCATCAGCTACCGCTTGTGGCATATCTTCCAGGGTAAAGTCAGGGCCGGCCTGTGTTTCGGCTAACCAAAGGCGGGTATGGCTTGCAAAGTCAGCAACGGCAAACATCAATCCCATGGTAAGTGAACCCTTAGGATTTATCCCAGACAACTCCATTCCATAGGTATTGATAGCAAATGCTTCTGATCCTTTACCAACTTTAGCTGCTGCATCCCGCGTACCATCTGCAAATAATTCTCCCAAATCTTTCCGGTAGGCCATCATTTCAATTAATTGCCTCTGTGCTTCAGCATTTCCCCACTCCATTCGGAGGCCTTTCCAGTCATCAATAAGTCCTTTTTCATAACATTCCATGGCAAACGAACAGGTTATTCCTGTGCTAATAGTATCCAACCCGAGGTCGTTGCATAATTCATTTGCCCAGGCCACATCTTTGATGCTGTTTACCATACTCCCGGACCCCAGGAATGCAGTAGTTTCATATTCCGGGCCTTCAATTTTATGGCCATCCCATTCTGCCCATTTTGAACAGCGGATTCCGCAATTATAACAACTCGTATCTTTCCAGTTCAACTCTTCACGGGCTGCTTCTGAGCTTATTTTTTCAAAATCGTCATACTGAACAAGCTGGTGATTTTTTGTTGGTAAAATCTCTGCCTCCTGAACCTGTCGGATTGTTTTCATGGTTCCCTTTATCCTACGAAATTTCACCCCTTCATTCCCTGTAACATCCCTTGCAAATTGCAGGTTGAGTTCTTTAAACTGCTCAGGGTTATGATATACTATTTCTGTATCCCCATCGGCCACAATGGCTTTCAGATTTTTTGAACCCATCACAGCTCCTGCTCCTCCCCTGCCAAATTGCCGGTGTTTATCAATACCAATACAAGCGATTTTTGAAAGATTTTCCCCTCCAGGGCCTATAGCAGCTACATGAGGTTCTTTATAAGGATGCCTTTCTGTTAGAATATCTGTGGTTTCAAAAATTCCTTTCCCCCATAAATCATCCGCATCAAAAAAGTCCACAATAATATCGGAAATATATACATAGACGGGCTTATCAGATTTCCCGGTAACAACCACATAATCTATTTCTGCCCGTTTTAGGGCAGGGCCAAATCGTCCACCGCAATGTGTATCTAAAATTGAATTGGTAAGCGGTGACTTTGTAACCAGAGTAGTACGGGCACTGGTTTGAATCTTAGTTCCTGTAAAGGGACCGTTTACAAAGATCAATGGATTTTCAGGTCCAAGAGGGTCAGGGTTAGGGGCAATTTTATCCAGAAGGGCAAAGCCCAATCCTTTACCGCCTATATAATTTCTCAGTAGTTCAGGATCAACCTCTCCGATTTCCCGTGTTTTGGAAGTCAGGTCGATGTGCAAATATTTTGTTGTGTACGACATATATATTCCTCTCAATCTTTTTCCCTGTAAAAATAATATATCCTATATTACTTGTAACGAAGATTTAACCCCTATGGATTTTTATCAGATCGGTAAGTATAGAAAATCCGGTTTCAATTTTTCCTGCCCCCGGCCCAACAATGGTTACATCACCCAATAAATCTGTTGTAAAGGTCAGGGCATTGGTCGCACCAGAAACGCCAGCTAAGGGGTGGCTTATATCAATCATTTCAGGTTTTACTGAGGCATCCACACCATTTTCGGTCAATTCCACAGATCCAATGAGCTTCCAGCGTTTATTCTGGCTTTTTGCTTTTTCAATATCCTTTGGAGTAATTTTCGTAATTCCTTCACACGGAACATCCGTAATTTTAATTCCAGCTCCCATAACAATATTTGCCAAAATGGTCACCTTACCACGGGCATCATATCCTTCCACATCACCGGTAGGGTCAGCTTCAGCATATCCTTTTGACTGGGCAACTTTCAATACCTCATCATAAGGCATTCCCTTTTCCATTTCAGTAAGCATATAATTGGTAGTTCCATTGAGGATTCCCCTGATCTTGGTAATTTTACAGCCAGCAAGCGGGCCATCAGCCAGATTGATTACGGGTGTGCCTGCTACCACTGTTCCTTCAATCATGAACTTACAATTGTTCTCGTCTGCAATCTTTTTCATCTCCGGATAACAAAGGGCTGCAGGTCCCTTATTACTTGTTACAATATGTTTTCCAGCTTTTAAGGCGGTTTTTACATGATCAACAGCTGGACCACCGTTTACCAAATCCGTAAAGGTAAGTTCACACCAAACGGAAGTATCCGAATTTTTAATGAGATTGATATTATCCCAATCCGTAATATCTTTCGAAAACTTTTTTCCTACACTAGCTTCTTTAAGCATTGAAGGGATATCCAGGCCATTGGCATTATAGACATTGCCGAATTTAAAATCGCCAACGGCTACAATATCAAATTCATAACCATATTTCGATTTTAATTCTTCTTTTTTACTTAATAAAATTTCTGCAAGGCCCTGCCCTACAGTTCCAAATCCTAAAATTCCAATTTTATGTTTCATTATAAATAAGTTATAATATTCTCTTGTTTTTAACTCAATTAATTTCTGATCAATTTTGCAGAAGATGCCCCACCCGCGGAATATTCGGGGGAAGAAATAAAATATTTTTTCCCATCAAGTACTGCTAACCCACGATCCAGATCAGCGATAATGTCATCAGGATGCTCACCTCCCACACACAAGCGGATAAGGTTGGGTGGAATATCCGCTAATTTACGTCCTTCCTCACCTTGCTGCGAATGGGTTGAAATTGCCGGAATAGTCGCGACGGATTTTATCCTTCCCAAATCGGTTGCCCGCCATATCATCTGGAAACCATCAAAAACATCCCTTGCGGCTTGTCCGTCACCTTTTACCCTGAAAGACATCAGGTGCCCGTATCGGTTCACTTTTTTCTTGTATAAAGGATCAACTTCCGAATCCACTAAAAATAAATATTTACTTGCCAGTTCATGCAGAGGATGTTCCTCCAGGCCCAGATAATCCACTTGTTCAATGTGTTTATGATTGTTAAGATAATTAGCCACAGTAAGGGTATTTCTGCTAAACCTGTCTACTTTCGTTCTTAAATTCCTGGAATCATTCAAGGCCATTACAGCGTTAAAGGGTGAAATATTGGGGCCGTTATCACGGTTAGGCAGGGCTTTGATATACATCCCAAAGTCTGCTTTCATTGCTTCATTTTTTACATTCGAAGTAAGATTTTTACGGGCAATCACTGCGCCGCCAATACCAAACCCACTGGAAGTAATGGTTTTGGAAATGGATTGAACCACAATATCTGCACCTCGTGTTAATGGCCTCAATAATGCCGGAGTAGCAACAGTAGCATCTACAATAACCGGGATCCCATGACTGTGTGCTAATTCAACAACTTTGTCCAGGTCGAAAAAAGCCTGTCCCGGGTTACTGGGCATTTCACCATAAATGAATCGGGTATTTTTATCAATTAGCTTTGCCCATTCGTTAATATCATTTGAATGAATAACCTTTCGCCATTCAATGTTTCTTTCCTGGTCCTTACGTACGGCAAATTGTTGAAAGGTGCCACCATATACCTGGCTGGTGGCCACAAAGTTCAATTTTGCATCCGGGTCATCTGGGTCTGTTACCAAAAATGGTTCCACCGCACTCATAATCGCACTCATACCTGAAGCGGTTGCACAACATGAAGTCTCTACATTGGAGCCATAACCTTCTAAAAGAGCGAGAACACCTTCCAGGTAATACATCGAAGGGTTGGCTATCCTTGAATAACACCAGGTCGGAATTTCATATCCGAGGGCTGCTTCCATTTCATCGGCATCACGGTACGCCTGTGAAGTCGACATATATATGGGTTCAATGATAGAACCCTGGTTAAAGTCCAGCGCTTCCTGCATGGAATAAATACCATGTACTGAAATGGTATCAAATTTTTGTTTTTTAATGCGCTTCATATTTTCAGCATGCCATTGAGCAGAGTGCTTAGCCGCATCGATGTAATAATTTTTACCTTGTGGTTTCATTTGAAAATGATTAAATATTTTTTGTGTATATGATTTTCATTCCATGCAATGTCCAAAACTACAATTTTGGGAGTTAAAATTAGGTGATTTATGGAGGATATTAATCAAATAGTTACTAATTTTTAAGGATTGTAAATAAGATGGCTTTTTTTAAAAGAAAATAATTGCAAAATGAACAATTATACAATAAACTCCTTTCAATTTAATACTTAGATTTAAGCGTGATTTTTATTAATTTCGCAGCAAAAATAACCAAACAATAATGGATATGAATTTTGACGTTATAGTAATAGGTAGTGGCCCCGGTGGATATGTTGCAGCCATTAGGGCTTCACAGCTCGGATTAAAAACTGCAGTGGTGGAAAAAGCTGAACTTGGTGGGGTTTGCCTCAACTGGGGATGTATCCCAACCAAAGCCTTATTAAAAAGTGCACAAGTATTTAATTATATAAAACATGCTGCTGATTACGGCATTTCAATAGAAGGCAAATCCGAAGTAGATTTTAAGGGTATGGTAAGCCGTAGCCGTGGAGTAGCCGATGGTATGAGCAAAGGCATCCAATTTTTATTTAAAAAAAATAAAATAGAACATTTGCAGGGAAGCGGTAAATTACTGGCTGGAAAAAAAGTTGCGGTTAGGGATGATAAAGGAAAAACTACAGAATACAGTGCGAAGCATATTATCATAGCAACCGGGGCCCGATCAAGAGAATTACCCAACCTAAAGCAGGATGGGAAAAAAATAATTGGTTACCGCGAAGCCATGGTCCTGCCCAAACAACCAAAGTCAATGGTAGTTGTTGGGTCCGGTGCAATCGGAAGTGAATTTGCTTTTTTCTATCATTCGATAGGTACGGAAGTTACCCTGGTTGAATTTATGCCAACACTCGTACCTCTGGAAGATGAGGAAGTATCCAAACAATTGGAGCGTAGTTTCAAAAAATCGAAAATGAAGGTGATGACCGCTTCTAGTGTAGAGTCGGTTGATACAAAAGGGAAAAATTGTAAAGTGACCATCAAAACCAAAAAAGGTGAAGAAGTAGTGGAAGCTGAAATCGTATTATCGGCAGTTGGAATTAAAACAAATATCGAAGGAATTGGCCTGGAAGAATTAGGCATAAAAACAGATAAGGATAAGATAGTGGTGGACGCGTATTACAAAACCACTGTGGATGGCGTTTATGCTATTGGAGATGTAGTGGGTGGCCCAGCGCTGGCACATGTTGCATCTGCCGAAGGAATTTGTTGTGTTGAAAATATCGCTGGATTAAATCCCGAACCCATTGATTATGGCAATATCCCCGGATGTACGTATACCAATCCTGAAATTGCTTCTGTAGGAATGACAGAAGCCCAGGCGAAAGAAGCCGGCTTTGAAATTAAGGTTGGCAAATTCCCCTATTCAGCTTCCGGGAAAGCCAGTGCAGCAGGCAATAAAGATGGGTTTGTTAAGGTTATCTTTGATGCGAAATACGGCGAATGGCTGGGTGCGCATTTTATTGGTGATAATGTTACTGAAATGATTGCAGAAGCTGTTGCTGCCCGTAAGCTTGAAACTACAGGCCATGAAATTTTAAAAACCATTCACCCCCACCCAACCATGTCGGAGGCTGTAATGGAAGCAGTTGCCGCTGCTTATGGTGAAGTGATACACTTGTAAAGATCAATTATAAAACCATTATGGAACTTATCACCACAGATTTAGATGGCTTACTCGTAATTAAACCTAAGGTTTATAAAGATGACCGGGGGTATTTTTTTGAATCCTTCCGCTTAGACGACTTAAGGTATTATGGCGTAACCCTGAACTTTGTCCAGGATAATGAAAGCAAATCCCAAAAAGGAGTTCTTCGTGGATTGCACTTTCAAAATCCACCTTATGAGCAGGGGAAATTAGTTAGGGTTGTAAAAGGGGCGGTATTGGATGTAGCAGTCGATATCCGTAAAAAATCAACTACCTATGGGAAGTGGTTTTCTCATGAATTAACAGAAGAAAACAAAACCATGGTTTGGATACCACCAGGTTTCGCCCATGGTTTTGCCACTTTAAAAGACAATACCATCTTTCAATATAAATGTACAAATTACTATCATCAGGCATCTGAAGGAAGTATCCGGTGGAATGATCCGAAATTAAATATTAATTGGGAAATTCAAAATCCAACGATTTCAGAAAAAGATGCCAAAGCTCCCCTGTTTAATCAACTAAAAACTAAATTTTAAGAAGTAATTTTAATGAATAAATACCTCCTTGCCACAGTTCTGCTTTTGATTTCTGTCGGCATTTTTGCGCTTTTTTCGTTTTCAAGTTTGGATCATAGTAATAAAGATAATGATGGAAATACCGTTCATCAACAGGATGCGGTTATTACTTCTCCCCCTTTGCCCAAAAAAATAAACTTTGCGGGTGAACCCGCACCCCTTCAGTTAACCCATGTTATAGAAAATCTCGACAGAGAAATACTTGTGAACACTTATTTCCATAGCTCTACGATACAAATGATCAAGAGGGCCAACCGATGGTTTCCGGTAATTGAACCCGTTTTAGCAAAATATAATATCCCTGACGACTTTAAATACCTTGCCCTGGTTGAGAGTGGATTTTTAAATGTGGAATCCCCCATGGGAGCCGCTGGTTTCTGGCAGTTTATGGAAAAAACGGCCAGAGAATATGGCATGGAAGTGAACGACTACGTGGATGAACGGTACAACCTTGAACTCTCCACTGAAAAAGCCTGTGAGTATTTACAGGATTCTTTTGAAGAATATCAGAACTGGACCCTCGTAGCTGCTGCATATAATGCTGGCAAACGGAGAATTACGCAATCGATTGAGCAACAAAAAACATCGGATTATTATGATTTATATCTGAATGAAGAGACCACCCGCTATGTGTACAGAATTCTTGCTATAAAAATCATTCTGAATAGTCCAAAAACATACGGCTTTGATATTAAGCCTGCTGAGCTCTATCCACCCCAAAAAGTATATTTTTTGGAAATTACTACCCCCATCGAAAACCTTTTGGATTTTGCCCTGGAACATGATATTTCATACCGTGAGTTAAAATATTTTAATCCCTGGTTACGATCAAATTATTTAAAGAATCAATCCGGCAAACTATATAGGATCAAATTACCGCTTAAGAAATAGTTTAAGATTTTCAGATTAGTGAAAAAAGATATTACAAATACCAGGATAATTACAGAAGGGCCGGATGATTCACTTCAGGTTTATGGGGCACGCGTGCACAATCTGAAAAATATTGATGTAAAAATTCCCCGTAACAAACTGGTAGTAATTACCGGTTTGAGTGGAAGCGGTAAGTCATCCCTTGCTTTTGATACGATTTACGCCGAAGGCCAGCGCAGGTATATGGAAACCTTTTCGGCCTACGCCCGGCAGTTTATCGGAAACCTTGAAAGGCCTGACGTAGATAATATTACCGGTCTTAGCCCGGTTATAGCCATCGAACAAAAATCGGTAAGTAAAAATCCCAGGTCAACTGTAGGCACCATTACCGAAGTATATGATTTTTTAAGGTTGTTGTACGCCCGGGTAGCTGATGCTTACTCTTATGTAACGGGAGAAAAGATGATCCGTTATTCCGAAACGCAGATTTATGACCTTATCACCTCCCTCTTTACTGACAGGAAGGTAATCATAATGGCTCCTGTGGTAAAGGGCCGGAAAGGCCATTACCGTGAATTACTTGAACAATATCGCAAACAGGGATTTTTAAATGTCAGGATTGATGGGGAGCTTAAAGAACTGGTTTTTGGCCAACAACTCGATAGATATAAAGTACACGATATAGAGCTGATTATTGATAAAATCAAAATCAATGATGATTCAAACAAACGGATGATCCAATCCATTCAACTGGGAATGAAATACGGAAAGGGCAGCGTTATGGTAGTGGATCATGAAACTGGTGAAGCCAAACATTTTAGCCGATCTTTAATGTGCCCTACCAGTGGAATTTCATATAGTGAGCCTGAGCCAAATACATTTTCCTTTAATTCTCCATACGGGGCCTGTTCAAAATGCAATGGACTGGGCACGATGACCGAAATCGACCTGAAGAAAATTTTCCCGGATCAGAATAAAAGTATTAAAAAAGGGGGTATTGCTCCTTTAGGCGAATACAAACACAACTGGATTTTCCACCAGATGGAAGCCATTGGTGATAAATACGGTTTTACCCTGGATACTCCGCTTAAAGATATTCCCGAAGAAGCAATTGCCACAATTCTTTACGGATCGGATGAAAACTATACCATTCAGAAAGAATACATGGGAATCACTTCTACCTATACCTTAAATTTTGAAGGAGTTATTAATTTTATCTCTAACCAGTATAGCGAATCAGGTTCTGTTAGTATTAAAAAATGGGCCATGAATTTTATGAATTCCGTAAAATGCCCTGAATGTAATGGTCAGCGGTTGAAGAAGGAATCATTGTATTTTAAAATTGATGGCAAAAATATTTCAGATGTGGCTAACATCGACCTTATCCATTTAAATGATTGGATACATTCACTCGAAAATAAACTTTCTGAAAAGCAAGCAATCATTGCTAAAGAAATCCTGAGAGAAATAGGAAGCAGGATACAGTTCCTTCTGGATGTCGGACTTGAATACCTTGCCCTTAATCGCCCGGCCCGAAGTTTATCAGGTGGGGAAGCGCAAAGGATCAGGCTGGCCACACAAATAGGTTCTCAGCTTACAAGTGTGTTATATATTCTGGATGAGCCAAGCATTGGCCTCCATCAAAGGGATAACCTGCGATTGATCCAGTCATTAAAAGACCTGCGTGACATTGGCAATTCGGTAATCGTGGTAGAACATGATAAAGAAACTATCCTTTCCGCTGATCATGTTATTGACATTGGGCCAGGAGCAGGTGTTCATGGAGGGGAAGTGGTTGCCCAGGGATCACCGGGTGATATGACTGTTTGCCAAACCATCACCTGTGAATACCTGAGAGGGAAAAAAAGTATAAAAATTCCTGAAACCCGAAGAAATGGCATTGGGAAAGCCATTGAAATTATTGGGGCTTCAGGAAATAACCTGAAACAAATTGATGTACAAATCCCGCTTGGTAAACTTATCTGTATTACTGGAGTATCGGGAAGCGGGAAATCTACCTTGATTAACGAAACCCTCTATCCTATCCTGAATAAACATTTTTACCGGGCTGAAATAAAGCCACTTCCCTTTATAGAAATAAAAGGTTTGGAACACCTTGACAAAGTCATAGATATTGACCAGTCCCCTATTGGCAGGACACCACGCTCTAATCCCGCGACTTATACCAGCGTTTTTGATGAAATCAGGAAACTTTATACCCAACTTCCCGAATCGAAAGTAAGGGGCTATAAACCCGGAAGGTTTTCCTTTAATGTAAAAGGTGGCCGCTGTGAGACCTGTAAAGGGGCTGGCATCCGTGTTATTGAGATGAACTTTCTGCCGGATGTCCATGTCCATTGTGAAGATTGCCAGGGTAAACGTTACAATCGTGAAACTCTTGAAATAAGATATAAAGGCAAATCCATCAACGATGTTTTGGAAATGACAATCAACCAGGCCGTTGAATTTTTCGAAAACATTCCGGCTATTTTACTAAAAATAAAAACCCTTAAAGAGGTTGGCCTGGGTTACATTACGCTTGGTCAGCAGTCCACTACACTTTCTGGCGGAGAAGCCCAACGGGTAAAGCTGGCTTCGGAGCTCTCTAAAAAGGATACTGGCCAAACTCTTTATATCCTTGATGAACCCACTACCGGATTGCATTTCGAGGACGTGAATGTTTTGTTACAAGTTCTTCAAAAGCTGGTAAACAAGGGAAATTCCGTCCTCGTTATTGAACATAATATGGAAGTCATCAAAGTGGCGGATTACATCATTGACCTTGGCCCGGAAGGTGGAGAAAAAGGGGGCAGGGTGGTTTGCCAGGGAACCCCTGAAGAGGTGGCTGAAGTGGAAGCAAGTTATACAGGGCAATATTTGAAAGAGGAACTGAAATCCTAAATTATTTATAAATTTCCCCAGCCTGAAAGCGTGAGTGAATTGATCTGCCTAAGGAATGCGATTTTTGATATCAATTGTTAAGGACTTCAGGTTATAGATTAATCAGGACAAACGTCCTGCACCCTTTCCAAACTCCATACAACAGAGTACCAGCTCCAATTTATATTGCATCCGTTTAAATACTTTCGTATTTTTGGTAAATCAAAATTCTAAACCAATTAGTATGAAACGGATTTCCTTTGTTATTCTGTTTTTGTGGTTATCGTGTGCTTTTTCGTTTTCTCAAGATTGTTTACCGGAGGGGATTACATTTACGACCCAGGAACAAATAGATAACTTTCATTCAAATTATCCGGACTGTAGCCATATTGAAGGAAATGTTGAAATTGATGGTCAATACAACGTAACCAATATTAACGGATTGCTGGGAATAAAATCTATTGGAGGAAACTTTAGGCTTAATCAATGTTTTACATTAGAAAGTTTAGCCGGCCTTGACTCTCTTAAAAGTGTAAATGGTTATTTAAGGATTGTAGTATGTTTTGGATTGGAAGACTTATCAGCTTTAAATTTACTTTCAGAAGTTGGTGGCTGGCTTATAATTACCGGAAACAACAACTTAATAAGCTTATCCGGGCTATCATCATTGGAGGAGATTGGATTAAGTTTTTCTGTTCAAAATAATGACAGCTTAAAGAGTATTTCAAGCTTGAGTAATCTTACTTCTGTTGGGAATAGTTTTGCTATAACAAATAATCCCGAACTTGAATATTTCGATGCTTTTGAGAATCTCAAGGAAATTGCAACAAGCGTTTATATTCATAGTAACCCTTTATTAACCAGTTTAGATGGCCTGAATAACCTTCAGCATATAGGAGAAGACCTAATAATTGAAGGGAATGATTCCCTGGAAAATATTTCCGCCCTTTCATCCTTGACTTCTATAGGAGAATATCTGGAAATTAAATCAAACCCATTATTACAGAGTTTATTAGGATTAGACAGTATAAACCCGGAAAGCATCCAGGACTTGAAGATTATCGATAATGATCTTCTTCAAGATTGTGATGTGTATAGCATCTGCCAGTACTTATCTGCCCCAGGTGCCAACGTCGAAATCCATGATAATGCCCCGGGCTGTAATTCTCCGGTTGAAGTAGTGGAATCTTGTGCTTCATGTTTACCAAATGGAATCATTTTTTCCTCTCAGCAACAGATTGATGATTTCCATTCAAATTATCCTGATTGTAAACATATTGAAGGAAGTGTTAAAATTGATGGCTATCTTAATATAATTAATATTAATGGACTTTTAGGGATTAAAACCATTGGCGGAAACCTGGAGATTGATGGCAGTTATTCCTTAGAAAGTTTGGCTGGGCTTGATTCCCTTGAAAGTATAGGTGGAATGTTTGGTATTTATTCTTGTTATGAGTTAGAAGATCTGTCAGGTTTAAATTCACTTACTGAAATAGGGGATTGGTTTACTATTTACAACAACTTTGGCTTGGAATCATTAAATGGGCTTTCATCCCTATCAGAAATTGGAATTGGTATAGATATTATTGAAAATAGCCATTTAGTAAATATTTCAAGCATAAATAATTTAAGTTCAATACCCCAATCCCTGTACATTGGAGGTAATCAAGCTCTTGAGAGCATAAATGGATTTGAAAATTTAGAAGAAGTGGGCTATTTGTTTATAATCTATAACAATAGCTCTTTAACGAATTTAGATGGATTCAGTAATCTCACCCATATTGGTGAGGATTTAATTATTGAAGGGAATGATTCGCTGGAGGATATAACAGCCCTTTCCAACCTGGCCTCAATCGGGGATTACTTGCATATAAAAGGCAACCCTGCATTACAAGGCTTATTTGGCTTGGATAGTATTGCCCCTGCAAGTATTGATGATCTGACAATTATTGAAAACAGTATATTGCAAGATTGTGATGTGTATAGCATTTGCCAATATTTAGGCTCACCAGGTGGTACAGTTGAAATTCATGATAATGCCCCGGGTTGCAACTCCCAGGCAGAAGTAGAGGCCGCTTGCCTTACCGGAACAAATGAAATATCTGAGAATCTTCAAAACTTTCCTATTATTCCAAACCCCGCAACGAACTTTATTACAATCCAAAATCCAAATAATATTAAAATTGAAGGAATTAACATATTCTCACATACAGGGCCTTCTTTATTGCAAATTTCAAAACCGAACCAATCTGTTGATATTTCTGAATTAACTGCTGGATTGTATTTCGTGGAAATATTAACAGAGTTTGGGAGTATTCGTCAGAAATTGATTGTTAAATAAACTAATGAACGAAATAATCAAGGATATCATAAGCTCATTGGAATCGTTTAAAGACGATAAGAGGATTGAGTTTGCAAAGACCTCATACCCAAAGACATTGATGATTTCTACAGAAACCTCGACAACTGGGTATCAGTGGATTGTTATGGGGCCTATATTGTTGGATATGCCTGGCGCGAAAATATAATTTCAACTGCAAAAGTTAAATCATATATCAACTCCAATGATTTCTGGATAAGAAGGATAGCCCTGGTTGCAACGGTTTCATTGAACCAAAAAGCAAGAGGAGGAACTGGCGCTGCTGAAAGAACTCTGGAAATTTGTGAGTTATTTGTAAAGGATCATACTGACATGATAAACAAAGCTTTGTCATGGGCATTACGAGAGTTAGCTAAGATCGACCCAATACCTGTAATAGAATTCATGAATAAACACCGTGCTGAATTGCATAAGCGGGTAAGCAGGGAAGTTGACCATAAACTTAAAACGGGGACAAAAAATTAAACATCCCCTACATCAATAAAAAACACTTTTGCCAAAGTTTTAAAATATCCAGTCCACCCCCACTCCACATCCCACCACCAGTATTGGTAAAGGAAGGTTAATCGGATATTAATAAATGCCAGCAAAGCGAAAACAGCAACCAATCCTCGAAACATTAGTTTTCTTGTTGAAATTTTTGTACTATTTATTAAATACGCTAAAGGAAAAGCAAGCAAAGCATAAATATCCACAAAACCTCTATGGCCAAAAGAACCAGCCAGTGTGGGGTGCCACCAGCTTGAATACATATAGATGGTTAAGGTTGTGATCAGGATCACCGGCCAGGGAGAACCTGTTTTTTTTCGTATCTGCATTATTATCCCAAAAAGGGCGAAAATCATAAGTGGTGTTAGAACCAGCCATCCTCCTGTACTTCCAAAAAGTACCAGCCCGATCTTTGGATTTAAGATATTTGAAAAACTCTCCTCCACATAACTGTACTCATACGGATTTAAAATAAACCTCCCGGTAAGTGAATACCAGTAAAGATGCTGAGGAATATACAAGAGTATTACAAATGCGGGGATAAGTAAAAGGTATTTTAAATGTTTTGTTAAAAAAAGAAAGTTTGCTTTCAGGCTATCTGTTGAATTGACTTTATATAGAAGCAAATAAGCCAAAATCATCAAATGGGTTAAGCGGATCAATGCTAATATACCAATTGCCAATGCCAGCAAAAGTGCCCTTTTCCATCCGGGGGACCGGTAAAATTTTGGGACGAGATAAATAATCCAGCTTACCAGGAAAAACGCAAAAGCATGTGAAGCTCCCGGTTCAAGATAAGTATAGTAAACGAGATTTGTGGCAAAAAAAACTGCCCCAACTGTAAGCCAGACGACCTTTACATTGTAACGCCTTCGAAGCAGTTTAAATATCAATAATAAACCCATGAAGGTATAAAATGCCCCGGCCATTATTACCCCGAAAGCATAGGATGTAAATTTCCCCGCAATGGGAAGATCAAAAACAAGGGCAACCATATGGGCAAGCAGAAAAAAGGGCAATTCCATTAAAGCCACTCCATAGGTATACTTATTAAATAATTTTCCGTTTTCGAGCGGAAAGCTATAGGGTTGATTAAATATATCCTTTTTAATAAATACGGCGGGCAGGTATTGATAATATCCTTCCGCATCAGATGAAATTACAATGGACAACCCCTGTGTATACCGATGATACCTGACATACGAAAAGAAGGTCACCAGAAGGATAAAAGCTAAACCCGCAATAACAATATGTGCAGGCCGAAGGCTATATATTTTGTGTTTCACATGCATGAATTGATGATTGGCAAAGATAATAAAACACCTTATTTCCCTGAACTTACGACGCTGCCCCTATTCAGATTTTTGAGGTAAAAGCGGTAAAAGCTTGATTTGATTATATCCCTTGTCTTTCTGAATTCCTTAAGCGTTTCCTCTTCATTACCAATAAAGTGAACCGGGTCACTAATCCCAATATGGATTTGCTTTTTAATGCTGCCTTTAAATTCCGGACAACTCTCACGGGCTCGTTCACAAACAGTAACCAAAAAATCAAAATCCTTATGGAGAAAACCATCCACATTTTTTGGGAAATGTCCATTAAGCGGAATCCCTGTCTCACTCATCACTTTATCTGCCAGGGGATGTATTTCCCTTTCAGGCAAAGTGCCGGCTGAAAAAACCTCCAACTTTTGGTCGAAAGATCTTAAAAATGCCTCAGCCATATGACTTCTGCATGAATTACCTGTACATAAAACCAGGACTTTCATTGAACAATTTTAATTTGGAAGTAAAAATAGCATGTTTTAATTAAATAATCCGAATATCAATTATTTTACCCCATTCTATAAATGCATGTATAAGTTTATGCAGATAACTGCAGGCTCCTCCCCGATTTTTAAAAAAATTTAACTCAATCTTCAGATTACAATGGATAATTGTGCTGAATTTTGCAGAAAACATTTCACCATGAAAAAGACAATTGCGCTTGTGGCCCATGATAACAGGAAAAAGGATTTACTGGAATGGGTAAAACATAATATCGAAGAGCTTAAGGAATTTAATATTATGGCTACTGGTACTACCGGCCGCTTGATCTCTGCTGAAATTGACGGAGTAACTAGGTTGAAATCAGGCCCCCTGGGTGGAGACCAGCAACTTGGAGCTCAAATCGCTGACGGGAACATAGATTATATGATTTTTTTCTGGGATCCGATGACCAGTCAGCCTCATGATGTGGATGTAAAAGCTTTGTTAAGACTTACGGTACTCTATAATGTTCCAACTGCCTGCAACCGCGCTACTGCTGATTTTATTATTACATCCAATCTATTCAACAATACGGAATATAAACCGAAAGTAAAAGATTATTCGGTTTACCTCAACAGGGAAATATAGGATGTTCTAATATTTCAAGAAAATTTGTTTAATAATTAATAAGCTTTACAGCAGCATTGTAGATTTTATTTGTATTGGGAAGAGTTGCGGCTTCAAGTATGCGGTTAAACCCAACCGGCGTAAATTCCGATCCAACCCGTTTGACAGGAGCATCGAGAAATTCAAATGCTTCTTCCATGATATGGGAAGCAATTTCGCCACCAAAACCGGCAAAAACTTTATCTTCATGAACGACCAAAGCCCTATTTGTTTTCTTTACTGACTCAAGAATGGTTTCGGTATCTAACGGAATAAGTGACCGAATATCAATGACCTCAACCTGTACATTTTTTTCATCTGCCAGTTTGTTAGCCGCTTCAAGGCACATATGAGTAGTATTTCCATAGGTTATTATTGTCAGGTCACTACCTTCTCTGCGAATTCTGGCTTTTCCGAAAGGGACTTCAAAATCATCAGGAACAACCGTTTCAGCTTTGGGATCATTATATAAAGCTTTTGGCTCCAGGAAAAGCGTAGGGCCTTCAGAGCGGATACTTGTCCGCAACAAACCTGCTGCGTCGTCAGCAAAAGAAGGATAAACCACCCGGATTCCAGGGAATGTGGTTAAAGCACCTTCTGTAGTTTGAGAGTGATATAATCCACCACCTATATACCCACCAGATGCAAGCCTTATAGTAACATTGGGTTTAAACTGGCCGTTTGTGCGCCAGTATTCATGTGTCAATTCAACAAACTGTTCCATTGCCGGCCAGAAATAATCCGCAAATTCAGCTCCTTCAATCACTATCCGGATTTTGTTATTAAACCTGCTCATACCATTAGCTGTTCCCACTATAAAGTCTTCAGCTATAGGTGCATTAAAAACCCGCTCTATGCCAAATTCCTGTTGCATGCCTTTGGTCACATTAAAAATCCCGCCTTTTTCTTTATAAGCTACATCCTGTCCCCATATGTAAGTATCGGGATTTCTCCTGAATTCCTCTTTTAAAGTCTTATTAAGGGCTGTGATCATCTTTATCTTCGAACCTTCCTGTGCATGCAATCCGGCAGGGTATTTTTCAGCTTTGTAAGGTTCAGGAATTACAAAATCATAGATCGACTCAGGTGTTGGTTGAGGGGCTTTTAACCCAACTTTATGGGCTTTTGATACTTCCTGTTTAACTTCTGCATCAATTTGATTGAGTTCTTCGTCAGTAAAACGGCCAGCAGCTACTAAAACCTTCCTCCATCTGAGCAGGGGATCTGCTGCATTCACACAGTGCAATTCATTTTCATCGCGGTATAACTGATGATCATCGGAGTTCGAATGAGATCCCATCCGCACGACATTGGCATGCACAATAACCGGCATTTGATTCTCTTCTGCATATTTTTTTGCCTCAAACATGGTATTCATCGACTGGATTACATTTTTCCCGTCCACTTTGAATATTCTCAGGTTTTTGAATCCTTTAAAATTATCAGCAGCTCTTAGGTTTGCCGTTTGATCCTTTTTAGGAACGGATATTCCAAACCGGTTATCCTGGAACACAAAAATTACTGGCAATTTCTCATTACTTGCCCCATTAATAGCTTCATAAACATATCCTTCAGATGTGGATGACTCACCCTGCGAGCTAATGGCAACACCTTTTTTCTTATATTTTTTTATCGCTCTTGCCACACCTACAGCATGCAGGGTATGGTTTCCGGTACAGGAAGAAACATTGTGAATATTCCATTCCGGTTTAGCAAAGTGGTTTGACATATGCCTGCCTCCACCGGCAAGATCGGTTGCCTTTGAAATTCCGTTCAAGATAATCTCTTCTGCTGTCAACCCTGCTGAAATATTAGTCAACATATCGCGATAATAGGGAAACAGGTGGTCAGTTTTTCTGTCAAATATCTGCCCGATGGCAAGTTGAATACCATCATGCCCGGCATATGGAGCATGATACGACCATCCTAATGCCTGCTTCAGGTAGTTAGGTGCTTTATTATCTAATGCCCGTCCCAGCGACATAAGGTAATACCATTTTTTTAAGGTTGCCTTTGGTGTTTTATCCACCGAATATTTCTTTGTATCTGTCATATCAATATATTCTCCTGTTTTCGGTGCAAAATTAATCTTTTTTAATTATTTGAATTTGATCTAAATTATCGAGTTTAACTAATTCCCGGGATCATGATCTGCACCTCACATGCATTGATTCGCTGATTCAAAAACAAAACAAGCTAACTTCCTGAAAGTTTATCAATGAATATTAAGCTTTTATTAAGTCTGTGTATTGTGCTGGAAATCTGTCGGTGAAAACATGGTTTTGTGGAGTGATCCATTTATTGCGGGCCAGCTCAAGGTCCAGCTTAGTCACCTCAACACTATCTCCTTTGGCCGGAGCTTTTATGAGGGTATTCCCTTTGGGGTCAGAAAGAATGGATTGACCGCTAAACGTGATGCCTCTTTCGTTTCCATATCGGTTAGCAGTGATATTAAAAGTGCGGTTGATCATACCATGTACAGGCACTGCCTGTTGGGCATAAGGTAAAACCAGGTTGCTTGGATGTGCGATAATGTCAGCACCTTTTAAGGCAAGAATCCGCCAAACTTCAGGAAAAATCCAATCAAAACAAATAAGGATACCTAATTTAAAACCACCCAATTCGAACAAAGGCAATCCCAGGTTTCCCTTTTCGAAGTATTCCGGCTCGTTCATAAATAAATGCATTTTTCGATATTTGCCAATATACCCTGAAGGACCTGTTAGGACAGCTGTATTGTATAATTTGTTATTCTCTTTTTCAAGAAATCCTGAAATGATGAATAGATTTTTATTCTTTGAATGAGCGACCAGAAACTCAACGTATTCGCTTTCTTCAATTGATTTGCCAAGTAAAATTGCTTGTTTTTTGGATTCGAAGTTGTAACCCGAATTGGCAAGCTCAGGAAGTACTAACAAGTCTGGATCTTTTGCTGTTTCGAAATTTAGTGCAATGTTTTTAATATTTTGGGATTCATCACCAAGTATCGGGCAAAACTGTAAAAATCCTGCATTCATTATTCATCATTTAAATTATTCCCTGATAATATCAAATTCACCATTTGGCTTTAGTTTGATAATGGTGGAGGGTTTAAGCTTTTGCATACTTTGACGCCCGACGGTTACCACATAATCGATCATTTCAATTAACTCAGGGGCAATTTCCTTATACATAAAGGGAGCAGGCGTACCTGTAAAATTAGCTGAAGTGGAAACAATCGGTTTATTGAATTCCTTTAATAGTTCATATGTAAAACCCTCCTTTACCAGTCTGATAGCAATGCTTCCATCAGTGGCCATAACATTTTTTGCAAGGTTTTTAGCTTTTGGATAAATTATCGTTGTAGGAAAATCAAGACTATCAAGTAAATCCCATAGGATATCCGGAACCACCTCCACATAGTCAGTTATTTTTTGAGGATTGGCAAGCAATACAATAAAACTCGATTTCTCTGTCCGGCCTTTAATTTTGTATATTTTCTGTGCAGCTTTCATGTTTGCTGCATCACAACCAATACCCCATATCGTATCACTCGGATATAGGATGACCCCGCCCTGATTTAAAACTTTTATTGATTTGGCAATATCTTCTTTCATGCCCGTATGTTATTTATTAATTCCTTAATATTTATATCGTAAGCGCATTTAAAGTGACCCTTCGGACATTTTTTCAAACCATGTAAGCCACATGGCCTGCAGGCCAAGGCATAGTCAATTTCTGCAATCTTTGCATTATCTGACAATGGTCCGAATCCAAACCCGGGAATGGTTGAGCAAAAAATGGCTGTGGTTTTGGCGTTGGCAGCAGAGGCAAGATGCATGGGTGCAGAATCATTGGTATAATTCATAACTGCATCTTTCATAAGGGCCACTGATTCAAGAAAACTTAATTTTCCACATAAGTTTAAACTCAATTTATGGCCGGACATATCAATGATCTGTTTGCATAAATCCTGGTCGGATGCTGAACCGAGACAATAAACCTGTAATTCCCTGTCAATTGCATGCAATAACTCAATCCATTTTTTCTTTGGGAATTGTTTTGTAAACCATAAAGAAGCCGGAGAAATCGTAATGTATCTTTTTGTTTTGTATTGCGACATCTTCGCATAATTTTGCTGTGATGGATAAAGTTTCACTGCTGCAGCATACTCATCAGTCAGCTTCCTGATTAATTCATGGTTACGCTCCACCTCATGCTTTTCTCCCGATTTAATATCATGTTTTATTCTGTGGCTAAAGAAAAGCGAAACCGGGTTTTTGTTAAACCCGATGGTGGTTTTTGCGCCACTTAAAATGGTCAGTAAGCCAGAGGATAAAAATCGCTGGATATTAACCACCAGGTCATATTTTTGATCCCTTACTGCATGAAGCAGATCCCGGAAATTTTGGTATTTTTTCTGTCTTTTGTCCCAGACAAGAACTTTATGTAAGAACGGATGTCCGGCAAACAATTCCTCATTACCTTTTTTCAACAGGAAATCAATCTTTGCCATCGGGTAATGCTGATGGAGTTTCTCAATCACAGGGGTTGCAAGAATTACATCCCCGATTGAGGCAGTTTGTATAATGAGAATTGAATTCAGCTCCATAAGTTTAAAATAAAAATGACCTAAACATCCACGCCATAATCTCTTAATGCATCATTAAGGGAAGTTTTTAAATCCGTAGAAGGTTTTCGTTTACCTATAATTAAAGCACATGAAACATTATATTCTCCTGCCGGAAATTTTCTATTATAAGAGCCGGGAATAACTACCGAACGGGCTGGAACCCTTCCTTTTATTTCGACAGGAGAGGATCCGGTTACATCGATAATTTTTGTAGATTTTGTAATGACAACATTCGCGCCCAGTACTGCTTCTTTCTCTACCCTGGCGCCTTCAACCACGATACTCCTTGAGCCAATAAAACAGCCATCCTCAATAATGACTGGTGCTGCCTGAACAGGCTCCAGGACTCCACCAATTCCAACACCTCCACTTAAATGGACATTTTTTCCAATTTGCGCACACGAACCCACTGTAGCCCACGTATCTACCATGGTTCCACAATCCACCCATGCACCAATATTGACATAAGAAGGCATCATGATTACACCTTTTGCCACATAAGCCCCATAACGGGCTATAGCATGAGGAACCACACGAACACCCAATTCTTTATAATTATGTTTGAGATCAATTTTGTCGTGAAATTCGAATATACCAGTATGGCTTGTTTTCATTTCCTGTATAGGAAAATAAAGGATCACAGCTTTTTTAACCCACTCGTTCACCTGCCAATCCCCTTCTACAGGCTCGGCTACCCGAATCTTACCCTTGTCCAATAATTCAATTACCTCTCTAATGGCCTCCTGATTTTCCTTTAGTGATAAAAGGTTTTTATCTTCCCACGTATGTTCGATAATTTGCTTAAGTTTACCAATCATAAAATAAATTTAGATTTCAAAATTAGATATTTTTTATAAAGTCTAAAGTTCTTTATAATTTTGCAGTCATTTTATTTTGAATCACAGGATTATGGGTAGGTTAATGGCAATAGATTATGGTAGAAAACGGGTTGGTCTTGCCGTGACAGATGAAAACAAGATAATTGCCACTGCACTTGATACCGTGCATTCAAAGGATATTTTTTCGTATTTAAAAAATTACCTGAAAGAAGAAGAAGTTGAATGTTTTATTGTGGGTGAACCAAGGCAAATGAACAATCAGGCTTCTGAATCAGTTAAGTACATTGATCCATTCGTCAGGAAACTTGCTAAAGAATTTCCTGAGATAGAATTGAAACGCTATGATGAACGGTTTACTTCAAAAATAGCTTTTCAGTCGATGATTGACTCGAATGTGAAGAAAAAAGAAAGACGAAATAAAGCAAATGTAGATAAAATCAGTGCTGTACTTATCCTGCAGGATTACATGAAATACAGTGAACTGAGTAGAATTTGAAAAAATGATATTGCCTATTACAGCATACGGACATCCGACTTTACGGAAGGTAGCAAGTGAGATTGATAAAAGTTATCCTAACCTTCAGGAACTAATTGACAATATGTATGAAACCATGTATACCTCGTCAGGTGTGGGTTTAGCAGCACCTCAGGTGAATCGCTCTATCCGGTTATTGGTATTAGATGCTACACCTTTTGCCGAGGAGGTACCCGAAGCTGAGGGTTTTAAAAGGGTAATGATCAATCCCTACATTATTGAAGAATCCGGGGAAGAGTGGACGTTTAATGAAGGATGCCTGAGTATTCCGGATATACGTGAAGATGTCTCCAGAAAACCTAAAATCCGTATTCAATATTATGACGGAAACTGGGAATTTCATGATGAAAAATATGATGACGTTATGGCCAGAATCATTCAGCATGAGTACGATCACCTTGAAGGAATCTTATTCGTGGATAGGATCAATAGCATGAGGAAAATGTTGTTAAAGCGAAAATTACAGGACATTTCAAAAGGAAATATTACAGTAGGATATAAAATGATTTTTCCGGTAGGTAAAAAAGCAAAAAGAAAATAACCAGCTTAAATTTAAAACTATGATGCGTAAAAACATTCTTTATTATTTCGTTTTAATTTCATTGGTGTTGGGAGCATGCGGATCACCCAAAAATGACCTTCAGTCAACCATCAAAACAATGGAAGATAGCTTGTTTGCGGATGAAACGAAAATGATCGATCAAACCAAAGCAAGGGAACTTATTAAAATGTATGTTCAATTTGCCGATGAAAACCCTGAATCCCCCGAAACTCCACCCACATTGTTCAAAGCAGCTGACATGTCGATGAACCTCAACATGCCACGTCAGGCTATCCAACTTTTCGACCGGATCATGGACAATTATCCTGATTTTGAAAAAACCCCCCAATGTTTGTTTCTTAAAGGATACGTGTTTGAAAATGACTTAAAAGACCTGAAAACAGCCAAAGAAATTTATGAGGAATTCCTGGTAAAATTTCCCGATGATGAATTTGCAGATGATGCAGAGATTTCCATCAAAAACCTGGGCAAAACGCCGGAACAACTGATTATAGAATTTGAGGAAAAAGCAAAACAGGTAGGAAGCATATAAGCCTTAAAATCAATTGAACAATAGAGTTTTAATTGTATTTTAGTTGGACTGCAAAATATAGGCTCATTCGTAAAATAGCAAAACCTACTGATATCAACAAAAAGCGTTGATAAGATATATAAAAAGAACCCCAAAAACAGCCAAAAAAGGCTAAATTCGGGGTAATCTTTTTATTTAGCTATGTCAAAAATAATAAA
>JAIOZL010000034.1 GCA_021740645.1 Bacteroidales bacterium | reverse complement strand
TATTTTAATGAATTTTGTTATCGGATTAACCGCTCACAAAACAAAGAAACTATCTTTAATAATTTGATCAGAAGAATGGTTGCTGCCGACAATATTACGCATCAGCAATTAATAAGCAGCTAAATGATGACCTCTATAATATTATTTCGATAAGAAGTTTACAATAACACAAAAGCCCCCTTTTTCTTAAGAAAAAGGGGGCTTTTAATTTGGAGCCCTTTCCCTGATATCAATAAATATCAGGGAAAGGAATAACTAGTAAGTTTTTGTCATGTTTGTTGGCACACAGATTATATAATCAGCAATACCCGTATTTTCTTCTGTTAGTTTTGCTATGGTATCCTGCTCAACAGTTGAAACCGTTAAAATATTTAAGTCAGGTTTTGCCTGTTTTATCCACCAAACAATGCCTTCATAATCGTCAGAGTGATAGGATCCATTATAATGCAGGAAAGTTTTTCCAGGTTCCCAATTCTCCAGGATAAAGTGGGCCATAGTTGCATCTTTAATGGCTTGGGCTTTAGGGATATTAGGCGTAACATGACCTCCCATACCTCCCATCATTTCAATCATACTTTTATAACAGTTTACCTCTGGGTCGTAGTCGACCGGAAGGGGCGCAAAATAACTTTTAGCCTCATCAGTCAGGCTGTCAAGTTCTTCAAATCCTCCATCATTAACAAGAGATGCATATCGTCTGGGTATATTGGTGGCGATAAAATCAAGCTTATTTTCCTTTGCAAATTCAAGCAATGGTTTGTAATCCGTACTATAATTCGGCCATAGCCTGGCCTCTTTTTCAAAAGTTTTAGTTTTTACTTTACCTGAAAAGTACTCATCAATAATCAATTGATTATCTGATTCGAACATTTCCGCCCCAAGGACAAGTTTATTGCCTTTTTCAGCAAAAAGGTCTTCTGTTAATTCTAGTTGAATCCAATGCCCGATCGGATTATTATGCAATTCGCCAAAGAACACTATATCTGCATTTACAGCATCTTTGAACAGGGTAGTATAATTTGCTTTTTTCCCGTTTGCATTAAAAAATTTATAAGGAGATTTATCCCCTTTCATGGCGGTTAGAAGTATAACAGCCAGAAATATTCCAACTAAGTTTGTTTTATTCATATTATAGTGCTTTTACAATTTTTACTCTTACATCCTGGTTAATTGGAATGGCATTGCCTTTTTGATCAATCCTCACAAATAACATTTGCGTTGAGCAAACAGATTCTTCCATGCTCCCAGTAAAATTTACTCGTCTGGCCTCAACTAAAAGTTTTATAGAGCTTTTGCCGATCCCCAGAATTTTTCCGTAAATTTTTATATGTTCTTTTACTTTAACCGGTTTTTTAAAAATTACCTCGTCAATTTTTAGGGTGATCATATTGGGAGTGCAACATTTAGTGCAGGCATAAGAACCTCCTGCTTCGTCCATCCATGAAAGCAGAGAACCCCCAAATAGATTATCGTTCACACCAATGTCACTTGTTTTGCATATTTTGGTTGAAATTAGTTCCATCGCATTTTATTTTTTGAGTTCTTCGGCATGAAACATCAACGGAAGAAGATTGTTTACTTTTTGAGTAACATAAACTTTCCCACTTTCGCCATACATAATAACTTTAATGTCGTTTGCAAATCGTTGTTCGGTTTCTGCCATTACCTGCCTGCACGAGCCGCAGGGAGTAACCGGATCATTGATACTAAAATCCTCAGAAAAAGCAGTAACTGCAATTGCTTCAACAGATATATCAGGATATTTGGAAGAGGCGTAAAACAGTGCTACCCGTTCAGCACATAATCCAGATGGATAGGCTGCATTTTCCTGATTGCTGCCTGATACAATTTGGCCATTTTTTAGTAAAACTGCTGCACCAACCTTAAAGTTTGAATAAGGCGCATAGGCTTCCTTTGAGGCCAGAATAGCTTCATTAAGAAGTTTTTTATCTTTCTCCGGGAGTTCATCCGGGTTATCATAAATGGAATAGTCAATGGTGAGACTTATTTTCTTCATGCTCTATGAAATATGGAGACGAAGTTACAAAATTCCTTCTATATCGGATGTTTTGGAATTATAATTAACCCCAAACAGGAAAAAGGCATTTAAGAATGCATAAAGTGTGACCCCCATCTGGGTCTCAAGAGTATCTTCCATAAACATTGACAAAACAATAATGATCCAAAAAACCAGGTAATAATAGTTACTGAATTGTTGAATTAGGATTGCAGGAAAAATGAGTGAAACAATGAACCAAGCTAATCCAATGATGCCAAAACTTACGAAAATTGCCAGATACTGGTTGTGCGCTCTTCTCCTGTTATCCTGCGACAGCTGAGAATCTGTTTTCTCATAATAGGTCATGAATTCCTGGTTGATGTCGCCGGTTCCCACGCCAATTATGAAGTTTTCTTGGATTATGTGGGCCGCCGCTTTCCAATATTCAACCCGTTGCAAAACTGAGTGGCCTTCGGGATTATTGGCACGCTGACTTAATTGATATTCCCAAAATAATTTATACAGACGGGATTTAAAACTGAGTTTTTTTGTATAATAAAAATTTGCTGTGCCCATCTCAATGTTTCGAATGTCTTTTGGGGAAAGTTGAGCAATACCTTCAGCATCTTTTTTCAGGTTTTTAGAATTAAGATATCGAATTAGGGTGTGTTTTAAAATTTGATTTTTTTCATCTTTCCCATCATATGGCAAACCACTCACTTTATTCCAGGACTCTTTCAACTCTTTTTCGCATACGTATGTCCAGATATAATTCCCATTTTCAACAGGTTGATTAATTGTATCATGAACATAGGCATTTCCCTTGATTGTATACTCTTCCCTAACACTTTCTTTATGAGGGGTAAAGTATTCACCTGCCACGAAACGGAAAAGAATCCCAAGTATTATTGGAAAACCAACAATGCCTGTTAATAAAAGATACTTAACATGGGAATCTCTTTTCATCTTTAGCATGCCTATGATAGCCAGGGTCAGCGAAGTAATAAATAGGATAACCAGTCCGGTAACGGATTGTATAAGAACTAAAAAAATAACGAGCCAAAAAGCCATAACTCCACTCACTATTTTATAATTTCTATTTAATTCAGGGCTTTCAAAAAATGAGTATCCCAAAATAAATATGGCAAAACACACATTCAAACTAAACCGGATGTGCGAAATAAATGGTGATAAATCACGGAAATTAGAAACATCTCTCGTTAATAAAATTATTAGGCTGATAAAGGAAGCTACAACAACTGTAGCAACATAAATTTGCATTAAACGATTTAATATTTTTAAGTTAACCGGAGGAGACGTGGCAAAAACAATTGGTAAAAAAAGTAGCGGAAGTTTTATCCGAAGGTCTTTAAATGCATAATTAAAATCAGAAGTATAGAGTAATCCTATAACATGCAAGACATAAAAGGAGACCAGGATTAATGCTGCTTTATTTTTCTGCAGCGTTTTAAATTTTTCAACGTATTTACCGTCGATTAGCCAAATTCCCAATAACCCGAATTGTGCTACACTTAACCCAAATCGTGAAACTGGCAAGCTTATGAACATGAGTCCAAGAAATCCCAGGAAAACTTCATTACTGTTCTTTTTAAGAAAATAATACATGATTCAGGATTTCTGGATAAATTGAAAATAATCTCTAATTACTTGACCCGCTTTCTTGCTTCTGGCCATCTAATATGGATATGTAAGAATCCTTTTCGGTAATTATTTCTATCGCTTTTTTAATATCACTATCATCTGATAACGAAGATATAATTTTCCCCTTTTGATAATAATACCTTGATACTAATTCTATGCGCAATATCTTTTTAATTTCTTCTTTATGCTTAATGATATCGTCTTTTTTGTTTTGTTCTATTTTTTTCACAAGGGCATCATATTCTTTTTCAATGTCAGCATAGTAATGCTCTTTTTCGGCAATCATTTTCAGCTTTTTAAGGGTCTCCTCTGATTTGGTGGAATAATGATATCCTTCATTTTCAATAAAGGAGAGAAAACTATTAAATATTTCTTCACTAATGCTAAATTCTTTAGGAGGGGGGAGGGTTTCATTTTCAAGAACAAACTTAGTAGCAAAATTGAAAAAGAGATATTTTGTTAATAATGCATAACTGATGTTGCTAAGCGTATCCATATCATTAACAATATCCGGAGTAATTCCATGCCCGTCATAAACCGTCCTCCCATTTTTAGTTTTGTAGGGAGTAGCTAGCGAGTCTGGCGTTATGCCCGTTTCTCCATTGTTATTTCTTTTGGAATAATCTATTTCCTGTATTAAGCGTCCACTGGGAATATAATATTTTGCAACGGTAATCTTAGCCTGGGCATTATAGGATAGGGGAATTACATTTTGCACAAGGCCTTTACCAAAAGTTTTTTGCCCAATAATTACACCTCTGTCATGATCCTGAATGGCTCCGGCGACTATTTCGGATGCAGAAGCACTGCCATTATCCACAAGAATAACTAATGGAATTTCTGGATCAACAGCAGGGTTAGGTGTTCGATATGTATGGTTTTTTGTTGGAAGTTTCCCTTTTGTACGGACTACTTCCTTATCTTTATCAATAAATATATTGGTAATATTTACTGCTTCATTCAAAAGTCCACCCCCGTTGCCTCTAAGGTCAAGAATTATACCTTTAAGTTCATTGGTTTTTTTAAGTTCCAGAAATGCATTTTTCATTTCTTTGCCTGCATTTTGGGTGAAGCTGGTTAATTTAATGTATGCCACGTCCTGGCCGAGCATCCCATAATAGGGGATGTTATCAATTTTAACATTATCCCTTTCTAATTCAAGAGTAATTAATTCTTCCTTCCCCGGCCTTTTTAAAGTTACATCAACTTTAGTACCTGGCTGGCCTTTAAGTAATGTGCTCACATCACTGGTTGTTTTTCCAGCTACAGACTGCCCATCTATATCTATAATTTCATCACCAGCAATTAACCCAAATCGCTGTGCAGGCTTACCTTCATAGGGTTCAGCAACTATAATTTTATCCCCCTGTTTTTGAATTAAAGCTCCGATTCCTCCGTATTGACCTGTCGTTATAAATTTAAAATCTTCAACTTCAGCCTCTGAAATATAAACCGTATAGGGGTCTAATGATTTAAGCATTGCATCGATGCCAGTTTTTACCAGGTCGCCTGCACTTATTTCATCCACATAATTTTTTTCCAGTTCTCTGAACAGGGTTGAATAGATGTCGAGATTCTTAGAAATCTCAAAGTTATTTTGATTTTGTGTCCAGGCACTTGCCGGGAGTAGGATGCCAATAAAAAGAGCTATTATTAGTATGTTGTTAAACTTTTTCATTTTAATAATTTATTGTTAACAAATTATGGAACAGGGTCATAACCGCTTCCACCCCAAGGATGACATGAGGCAAATCTTTTCAGTGTTAGCCATCCACCCCTGAATGGTCCATGCTTTTTAATCGCTTCAACTCCATATGAAGAACAAGTGGGAGTGTACCTGCATGAAGGTAAAAAATAGGGTGAAATCGCTGATTGATAAATTCGGATTAAAAAAATTAAAAACTTGCCCAAAATTATTCTCATAAATTAACTATATACTTTCGGGAATCTAAATCCTTTGTTTTTCCCGCAGTTCTTTGTTTAAACGTTGTAAAATTAATATTATTTTCTGCTCTATTATACTGTAAGAAGCTACTCTGCCAGATGAATACACCAACGCAAATCTAACTGCAAAATCATATTCCTCTAAATGCTGGTACAAGAGGGATTTGTTTTTCCGAAAACCCTCCCGAATACGTCTTTTAAGCAGGTTTCTTTGCACTGCTTTGGGAATTCTTCGCTTTGAAACAGAAATAAGTATTTGTGCAGGAACTGATATTTCTTCCTCACATGGCATCCAAAGCACTTTAAATGGAGCTTCAAAAAAAAATTTCCCTTCCTGAAATAAGCGGTCTATAAGTTTTTTATGCCGTAAACGTTCATCTTTTTTAAAAGATTGCATGAAAGCTGGAATAGCCGGTGAATCAATAACCGGATTATTTTTTCTTATTTACTTTTTGCAGATGCTGTTCAATTGCAACTGTCATTGATAAGGCAGTTTTTGTAGGCGCTGCAATATCAACGGTTAACCCGGAGTCCTTAATAGCCTTAACAGTTGTAGGTCCAAAAGCCCCGATAAGTGTATGATTTTTCTCGAATTTCGGAAAATTTTTGAATAAGGAAGCAACTCCTGCAGGACTAAAGAATACTAAAAGGTCGTAGCTATTGATCTCAATGTCCGAAAGGTCACTGGCTAAAGTTTTATAAATAACTGCTTTTTTATAGCTTACTTTACTTGCATCAAGTTCGTTTATTAAGCTAAGTTTATGAATGTCGGAGCAGGGAAGTAAATACTTCTCCTCTTTGTGCTTTTTTATAAGTTCTATCAGGTCAGTAAAGCTTTGTTGCCCATGGAAAATTTTCCGTTTCCGGTACTGTACATATTTTTGCAAATAAAATGCAGTAGCTTCTGAAATACAGAAATATTTCATGGAATCAGGAATCTCAACCCGCATATCCTTGGCAATACGGAAAAAATGATCCACTGCATTTCTACTTGTAAATATTATAGCGGTATGCTCCTGAATATAAACTTTATCTTTTCTGAATTCACTGGCTGAAACTCCTTCGACGACTATAAATTTTCTAAAATCAATATTGACTTTATATTTATTTATTAAATCACTGTAGGGTGATTTATCCAGATCTGCTGGCTGCGGTTGTGATACAAGAATGTTTTTAACTTTCACCTTCGTTTCTCCCAATTGTTAAAAATTATTTAATAATAATCAACCTAAATTATTCATTATCAATTTAATAAATATCAACATAGGTGCAATTTCGAAGGTGCAAAGATATAAAATTCTGTTTAACCATGAAAATTTATTGTAATTGAAAGCTGTAAAAAACTCTCTAAACAATCTGTAAATAAACACACTAAGCACCAGTATTGCTCCTATGTATAACATTTCCATAGAGGGCACAAACAGTGCTGTAATTATTATTGGGAGAATGAGAATTGAGGAAACAACATTAAAAATAAAATTAGTAAGTAGGTAATTTCTTAATATCACAGGGTTTTTAAAGGTAATCCCAACTATTGTAATTACTATGTTTTTAATTATCCACAGAAGAATAAAAATAAGTAAAATAATTGCATATAGCTTTAATCCTGACAGACTAAAAAAATCTTGTTTAATAAATTGAGTTAACCCCAGGTAGATAAAAATGGAATAATTTACTATAAAAGAGATAAAAAGGGCAATAGAAATTCTCTCTTTAAAAAGGTTACCCTCACGTGTCATAATGTGTTGATAACGGGGACTGACAAAAGATTTAAAAGTTTGCTTTAACCTTTTGTTATAAAATACATTAACCCATGCAATAATCACAAGGCTTATCAACAAATGCCAAACAATCCAGTCATTACCTATAAAATCAAGTTTATTAGGTTGGATGGTAAGGCCCTTTTCATTTTTTGAATGGAGAATAGATGCAACAGGAGCCTTGGTTTTTTGATTTATTGAAGCAGCATTGCTATCCGATATAGTATCCAATAAATCATTCAGGTTGGTATCGGGTTGTACCTGATTATAATTATTTTGAAGTATGTATGTTGAATCGTTCAAAATTGTATAAAATATTGTCAAAATTAAGGATAAAAATGTTGCAAAAATGTATATTTGTGGCCATAGCAATTTTATAAACCATCTTAAAAAATACAATATGTTTAATTTCATTTTATTCGGACCTCCTGGCTCGGGAAAAGGAACCCAATCAATCAAGATTGCAGAAAAGTACAACTTCGCCCATATTTCAACAGGTGATATATTTCGTAAAAATATTCGTGAGAAAACAGCTCTAGGCTTAAAAGTTCAGGGTATCATTGAAAAAGGGGAGCTGGTTCCTGATGAATTGCTTCTTGAGATCCTTGAAGATGCAATGAACTCGTTTAAAAATAAAAAAGGATTTGTGTTTGACGGTTTTCCAAGAACCTTAAATCAGGCTGATGACCTTGAAAAAATTCTTTGGAAGAAAAACGAGAAAGTATCCCTGGTGGTAGCTTTAGAGGTGAACGATGATGAAATAATTGGTCGTTTGCTAAAACGGGCTGAACTCGAAGGCAGAAAAGATGATACCAAAGATGTAATTGAAAACCGGATAAGTATTTATAACAATCAAACGCAGCCGCTTATCGATTACTATATGGCAAAAAATACTTTCACCGCGGTTAATGGAATTGGTGGGATTGATGATATTTTTAATGCCATTTGTGATAAGATAGATCAAAAAATTTAAATTTTGCAGGCCAGGAAAGGGTCTGTTATTCCGAATAGCAAACCCTTTTATAAGCCATCTGTTCAAATAAGATTAAAATCCTGATTCTCTGTTTTCGGAATCTGCAATCGGGGGTTTTTCGTTGAACATATATACCAGTCTCAGCGAAATTACATTATTATATTGCTTACGTGTGGCTGTTAATCGGCCTTGAAGGTCATAGAAGTCTCTTGTCCGGATTTTGTTCATGGAATAAGCATACCTCAAATTCAAATTAGTCTTTTTGAAGATCCTGAACCGAATATCGGCGAGGATATTAAAATCATTTCGTTCGTAGGGCCCTGTATTGAGTGAAGTTGATTCAATTTTTCGTCCGTGTTCAGTTTCTTGCACATCAATCAGCCTTCCAAATGAAAAGCCCCCACCTGCGGTAATCACATCTTTATCGTTATACAGGAATAATACAGGCACTTCCAAATAATTTAACATTAGCTTATACTGACCAGTAAGTTCATTACCTAACGAATCAAAAGAAGAATATTTATCACTTTGAAAGGACCCCTTTTGATTGAATACTGTTTCTATACTAAAAATAAAACTGTTTTGCACCGGCACTATTGCTGCCAATCCTGCATTAAATCCTAATTTACTAAATCCATAAATTTCATCTCCATCCACCTGGCTTAGATTAATTCCGCCAATCACAGCACCATGGATCCTCTGTCCCCTGACAATGTTTGTCGAAATACCTATAAAAAAAATAAGTAAAACAATATATAGATGGGTTCCTCTCATATTCAATTTCAAATTTAACTTACAAACGTAGGAAAGTTTGATAAATTTTGTTGAGAAATTTGCATTCATCCCGGATTTCAATGGAAAATCCCATGAAATAATTATTTAATCCACATCTTTCAACGACAATTGAATCCGCTGCCTTACCTTGTCAATACTAACTACTTTAGCCTTTACCTTTTGATTAAGTTTTACGTATTTATTAGGATCCTTTACAAATTCATTAGCCATATTGCTTACATGGATCAAGCCGTTCTGTTTTATACCAATATCTACAAAAGCACCAAAGGCAGTTATATTGGTGATAATACCGGGAACGACCATGCCCTCTTCCAGGTCATCAATTTTATGAATGCCTTTGGCAAATTCAAAAAATCCGAATTTTTCACGCGGATCACGGCCTGGTTTAGTAAGTTCTTCGACAATGTCCTGCAAAGTTGGTAGGCCTGTTTTTTCCGTAATAAAATCTTTAAGGTCAATTTTATTTCTTAATTCCGTATCGTGGATCAAATCATCTATTGTGCAATTGAGACTGGCTGCCATTTTTTTAACAACAGGATAACTTTCAGGATGCACTGCACTTCTGTCCAAAGGGTTTTTAGCATTTGCCAAGCGTAAAAATCCGGCTGCCTGTTCAAAAGCCTTGTCGCCCAGACGAGGAACTTTTTTTAATTGGTCTCTTGAAACAAAAGCCCCATTTTTATCCCGATAGTCCACAATACTTTTTGCGAGTGAGGGCCCAATTCCAGAAACATAAGAGAGGAGCTGTTTGCTTGCCGTATTTAATTCCACCCCCACGGCATTTACACAACTCATTACCGTGTCGTCTAGGCTTTTGCCCAGTGCTGTTTGATTAATATCATGCTGGTATTGTCCAACCCCAATCGACTTGGGGTCAATTTTAACCAGCTCAGCCAATGGATCCATTAACCGGCGACCAATCGAAACAGAACCCCTTACCGTTACGTCATAATCAGGAAATTCTTCACGCGCAATGGGCGACGCGGAATAAACAGAAGCTCCACTTTCATTTACCATTACTACCATAACATCATTTTCAAAACGTATTTTCCTGAACATGTTTTCGGTCTCCCGGCCAGCCGTTCCATTCCCAATAGCAATAGCTTCAATCTTATAGGCACTCACTAATTGAATGATTTTTGAGATGGCTCGCCGGGTATCGTTTTGAGGAGGGTGTGGGTAAATAGTCTCGTTGTGAAGTAGTTTCCCCTGCTTATCCAGGCATACAACTTTACATCCCGATACAAATCCAGGGTCGATGGCTAAAACTGTTTTTTGCCCTAAAGGCGAAGCCATCAATAACTGCCTCAGGTTATCAGCAAAAACCCTTATCGCATATTCATCTGCTTTTTCTTTCACTGCAGCTCTTATCTCTGATTCAATGGAAGGCTGCATAAGCCTTTTATAACTGTCCTTTACCGCCTCAAAAACTATGTCGCCGGATTGGTAGTCACTTCGTACAAATTGATCTTCCAAAATATCAAGGGCCTTATCATCAGAGGGAGCCACCTTAACTTTTAAGAATCCCTCTTTTTCGCCCCGGAACATGGCCAGTATCCTGTGGGATGGAGATTTCATTACCGGTTCTTTCCAGTCGAAATAATTTTGATAATTTTCACCATCCATTTCCTTGCCTTTAGCTACTTTTGATTCAATGACAGCATCCCGTTCAAATAGTCTCCTGATCTTTGCCCGGGCAAATTTATTTTCATTGATCCATTCAGCTATAATATCCCGGGCTCCGTTAATTGCCTCTTCAACTGAAATTACAGCTTTATCTTTATCAATAAAGGCTTTGGCCCTGCTATCGATATCATCATTCTTTTGTGACATGATAATTTTGGCCAATGGCTCAAGGCCTTTGCTTTTAGCAATGGTGGCCCTGGTTTTACGCTTGGGTTTATATGGAAGATAAATATCTTCAAGTTCAGTGATGGATTGGGCTTCATTTATCTGCATTTCAAGTTCATCAGTAAGCAGGCCCTGCTCTTCAATTGAGTTTAATATGGTATCCCGGCGTTTGTCCAACTCCTTCAGTTTTTCCATCCGGTCACGAATTTCGGTGATGACCATTTCATCCAGGCTGCCAGTAGCTTCTTTACGGTAACGTGCAATAAATGGCACTGTTGCTCCTTCATTTAATAGTTCTACCGTGTTTTCAACCTGATTGGTTGAAATATTTAATTCTTTGGCTATTTTTTTATAATAAATTTCCATCATTTTATAGTTAAAACCAATATCCGATATTCACAAACACTTTTAAGTTGGGGCTTGTATTAGCACCCATCAAAGTTAATTCAACCGGGCCAATAAAACTTTCATACCCATATGAAATTCCATACCCTGAAATTATAGTTTTTTTCTGAAATAAATCATTAAAGCGTATCCCCACATTTCCCACATCCCATTTAAGGGTTAGATAATGTCTTCGGGCAAACCTGTATTGAAGGCCCATTCGGCCTACCAGGGTATAAAGTCCGAAGTCTTCCACCAGATTTAATCCGGTAAAGGGAATATAATTTTCGATGTAGTGATTTTCAACCTGGCCTCCTAAACCATACCAGTCGGTTATTAAGGGAACTTTATCTTCAACAACACCTGCGAGGGTTACCCCAGGCTTCAGTGTAAAGTTTTTCGACATGGGGATATTCTGGCGGTACTTAAAATAATAAGTTGTCGCGTTACCAAGATTAAAATTGCTTTTTAGGTCTTCCTGAAGAATCCATATGCGCCTGATTTCTGAGTTTATTTTAAATCCTTTGGTGGAAAAAACGTTTTTGTTATATGTATCGATCTTTAAATAGAAAAAAGCACTCAGAAAATCCTGAAACTCCCCTCCACCCGCACTAAAGAAATTAGAATCAGTAATAGGAAATTCATTCTGTATACGAGCCAGTTTATATTGGGTACCTAAGCCCATTACCATAGAATTGTGAATGGATATCTGACTGAATACATCTACGAGATAATTGGTTACATCGAATTTATTATCCTTTGATCCGCTATGGTTAAAATCATTTATGGAGAAAGAATGAAAATCAAGCTTCACTCCAAAACCTGGTTTATTTCCCAAATCATAGAGATAGAGTCCCTTAAACCTGGGTTTTTCACCAATGACCATATCAAGGAATAATTTTGAGCCCCCAATAGCTAAGTTACGAAAAGTCGAATTCAGAAACAGTGCCACATTATAATCAGTATTCATATTAAATCCAGCCCCCAATTCCCCTCCTGAAATCTCATAAACATTTATAATAAGAACATTACCCTCAGATTCTTTAACAAGGTGGTAGTTGACCTTTTCAAAAAAACGAGTCCCATATATCGAATTAACTCCTTTTTCAATTTCAATGATTTTGACATACCCAGGCACTTCAATTTCGAGCTTGCCTATCACTAGTTTTTCCTTTATTTTTTTCAATCCGGTTACTTCAACCCGATTGATATAAATGGAATCGAGTGGCTTGGTTTGAAATTTTTTTGGTTTTACTTCGCGCAATTCCTTTATAGAGTCGGCAAGATTTTTCAATTCTGGAATATATTTTCTTGCAGCAATTTCGCCCTGTAGGGTAATGGAATCAAATTTATTAAAATCAAGGATGCTGAACTTTTCAATATCTGGCCTAATGTAAATATCAGTAAGTTTTTTACCCTCTTCATTGGCAGCCCTGCGATAATAGGAAGATATTTGATCCATAATGGCTATAATAGAATTTAACTGGGAACTGTTTTTGGGATTATCTTGCACATCAACCCCAATAACAATATCTGCCCCCAGTTCTTTCATTCTGCTTGCCGGATAATTATTGATCACCCCTCCATCTACCAGCGTTTTCCCCTGATATTGGTAGGGCGTAAAAAAAGTTGGTATAGCCATACTTCCTCGCATTGCAGCCCCAAGTTGACCTTTATCCAGGATTACTTCTTCACCGGTCAGTAAATCGGTAGCTATGCAAAAAAAAGGAGTTTGAAATTGCATAAAGTCTTCCTGTTGGTATATGGGCGAGGTAATTCTGGAAAGCAGGGTTTCAATATTCTGACCGGAATACAGGCCTTTTTTTAAGGCAACCCCTTTGATCGAAAGAGGGAAAGTGATCAGCAATCGTTCGGCATTTTCTTTTTCCTCATAGGTAAGTAATTTACGAGGTATTTTGTCTTGCAAAAGAATTTCCCAGTCTTGTGCGTGCATCATTTTTTCCATGGCTTCCGAACTGTAACCTATGGCATACATTCCACCCACAATGCTTCCCATGCTTGTACCCCCAATTATGTCGGGCTGAATCCCAACCTCTTCAAGTACTTTCAATACACCCACATGGGCCAGGCCTTTTGCCCCACCCCCGCTCAATACCAGTCCGATAGTTGGTCTTTGCAGGTCTCTGAGACTTTCCGCTTTCTGGGAATAGCCGACAAAGGATAAGCCTGTAATTAAACAAATAAGGAAAAAAGAAATATTGCCATTATTCATAGCTAAAAAGTAATTACCATCCTGAGGCAAGGATGTCGATAATATGGATCGTCTTGATAAGGTGTTTATTTTTGGTAATGTATCCATCCTGGTGCATCAGGCACGATGAATCGGTGGACACAATATATTCGGCTTCAGTATCAAGGGCATTCTGAACTTTTTGTTCGGCCATTGCAGATGAAATAGCTTCATGTTTTACAGAAAATGTCCCGCCGAATCCACAACAGACGGTATTATCTTTTAACTCTACCAATTTAAGCCCTTTTACATTGCTAAGCAATTTCCGGGGTTCGTCCTTTAATTTGTACTCACGTAAGGAGGCGCAGGAATCATGATAGGTCACGGTATGATTAAAGGTTGCCCCTGTATCTTCCACTTTAAGCACATTTACCAGAAAGTCGGTAAACTCGAACATGTTTTTTTGCAAGCGTTTGTATTCAAGGTGCAAACCTGTATTAAAAAACAGTTTTCCATAAAAGTTTTTTACATACCCTGAACAGGAAGCAGATGGGGAAACTACGGGACGGTCATTGGGAAAATCATTGATGAACTTTTCACCCAGTTCTTTTGCTTCATCCCAAAAACCGCTGTTGAAAGCCATCTGTCCACAGCAGGTTTGATTATCGTTATAATTTACCTTAACCCCGTATTTTTCGAGGATCTTAACCATATTCATCCCGGTTTCAGGGAATATCTGGTCGATAAAGCATGGGATGAAAATATCAACGGTCATAGTACTTTTCCATTGTGGAGCAAAGATATTTAAATTTTTTTGAGGGGATCGACTTCTTTAGGAATTATATTTTAAGCTTATGCCAGTCTTTTGAATTTCCTGCCAGAAACCGGGATAAGATTTTGAAACTACTTCGGGGTCCTGAATAAAAACTTCGTCGTAAAGAAGCACAAAAGGGGCAAAACCCATGGCCATCCGATGATCATTATAAGTATTTATGATGTTGGTTTTTTGACCTGGTTTTTGAAAGGGTTGATGAATTAATTTCCGGATTTCAATGGTTGATTTACCCGCTGTAATGTCATAGCCCAGGGTCTGCAGTTCTCTTGTCATGGCTTCTATCCGGTCTGTTTCTTTAATTCGCAAACTTTCAAGACCGGTAAATTTCCCTGAAATATTCAAACCTACACATGTGGCTATAACCGCTTGCGCCAGATCGGGGCATTGACTGAAATCATAATTAAATTCTTCAGTACGGTTTCCACTCTTAGTCAAAACAATGCCCGAAGGTACAAATTCAGTTTTAACTCCTAAAAAGTTGTATATCTTGTGTAAAACTACGTCTCCCTGCAGACTTTCCTTTTTTAATCCCGGAATCAGGATCTTGGCATCCTCAGCAAACGCGACCATTTGGTACCAAAAAGCAGCGGATGACCAGTCGGTTTCAATTTTATAAGTGGTTGGTATCAGGTTTTTTTGTTTAACCTGAATTTGTGAATTTATAAAGGATGCCGTTACACTAAATTCCTTTAAAACTCCAAGACTCATATGAATATAGGGCTTCGAGTTGATCTTGCTGGTTAATTTGATTTTTAATCCTCCTTCGAGCATTGGAGCAATTAAGAGGAGTGCAGTTATAAACTGACTGCTAATACTTCCATCGAGGCTTACTGAGCCTCCTCTAAGTTTTTTCCCGTGAATTTCAAGAGGGGGGAAGCCTTTTTTTTCAGGGAATTGAATATCTGCTCCCAATTCTTTCAGGGCTTTGACAAGGTTGCCTATGGGGCGATGTTGCATCCGAATATCTCCGGTTAAAATCCAGTGGCCCGGTGTAATTGCAAGGAGTGCTGTTAGAAAACGTATGACGGTTCCTGCATTCTGACAGTTAAGTTGCGTGTGCTCTTTACCATTATTATCTTTAATGATTTGAAGTAATTTTTTCATTAAAATGGTATCCTCTGCTTCTGAAAGATTTACCAGATTAGATTGACCTGAACTTAAATATTCAAGAATCAAAGCACGGTTGCTAAGGCTTTTTGAGGATGGAATATGAATACTTCCGTTTACTGTACGGTCTTTTTTTTTAAGCCGGACTACATTCATAGGTCTATGTTTGAAGACTCTGATAGAAAAACAGGCTCTCTTTTACAAGCGGAATATCTGCGTACTGGTTAATCAGGCTGTTTCCTATGCTTGTGAGTAGGGTGAAGTTGATATTTTCACCCTTATTTTTTTTGTCGTGTAACATAATATTAAGCAAGGCATCAAATTGCCCTGACTTGATAGGATAGTGGTCGAAATTTTCAGTTACATAGTGAACGATTTCATCCAGTTCACTTTTAGGAAGGTTAGCATATTTATGCGAAATATAAGATTCGCAAATCAATCCGATGGCTACGGCCTCACCGTGAGAAAGGGAATTACTATCGTGTTGATTGGAATATGTTTCGAACGCATGACCAATAGTATGCCCGAAATTAAGTACCTTTCGGAAGCCCGTATCTAAAGGATCCTCCGTGATATAATAGTTTTTAATCTCTACCGACCATTCAATGATGTCTCTCCAATTGGTAATGCTATCAAAATTCTTAGTTGAAAGATCATCCCAATAATGTCCTTCATAAATCAGCGCATGTTTAACTATTTCAGCAAATCCTGTCCTTACCTGCCTTTCTGGAAGCGTGTCGATGAAGTCGGGCAATAAAAAAACTACCTGTGGGTTGGAAAAAACCCCAATCTGATTTTTTAACCCGTTCAAGTCTACTCCAACTTTACCCCCTATACCCGCATCCACCATGGAAAGCAAGGTAGTTGGAATATTGATATAACGAATTCCTCGTTTAAACGTTGATGCAACAAAGCCCCCGAGGTCGCTTACTACTCCTCCTCCTAAGTTAATAAGAACTGAATCACGATCGGCCCCCTGTATGGTTAACTCATTCCATAACCTTTTACAGGTGTCTATGTTTTTAACCCCTTCACCCGAATCTATTTCCATAATATGGACCTCCTGAAGTAGCTGTATATTGCTCATAAGCCTGGGAAGGCAATACTTTCGGGAGTTTTCATCGGTTAAAACAAATATCTTGTTTTCCTTAAATTCATATTGGTGAAGGTATGAACGGATAGTTTCGAATAGGTCATTTCCTATAAAAATAGAATATCCGTTTGAATTTACTATTGACTGTTCCATATATGCAAATATAATTATGTTTTCATTATAAAAAAATTGACAGAATAATTATATCATTTTCTTTACTTTTGAAATTATGTTTTATTAAAGTTCTCAAAGATATGTTATCATTTGAAAGTACGGAAATAGCTTTTATAAGTAAAACCGACAAAGATTTAAAAAGGGCTAAGTTTTTATTTAGTATGATAGGAAGTAATGCTATCGTATTTTTTGGGAAGTTGTTTTCGCGGATTGCCTTAAAATTTAAATTTCCTGTTGCCTGGGCTGTAAAACCTACTATTTACAAACATTTTGTAGGTGGCGAAACAATAGATGATTGTCAGGAAAATGTAAGGTTACTTGAGAAATTTAATGTCAGGGCTATTTTAGATTATTCTGTAGAAGGAACTGAATCTATTGAAGCTATTAACATTGCCATGGAAGAAACCCTTAAAACTATTGATAATGCAGCGCATGATGAGAACGTACCTTTTGCTGTTTTCAAACCCACTGCTTTTACCCATGAGATTGTGCTTAAAAAGAAAAGTGCAGGTGAGTCTCTAAATCCTGAAGAGGAAAAAGAAGCGGATAATTTTCGCGAAAGGGTTAAAATATTATGCCAAACTGCCTATGAAAATAACGTACCCATATTAATTGATGCTGAAGATGTAGCGTTTCAAAATTTCATTGATGAAGTTGTATATGAAAATATGGCGCATTTTAATAAGGATAAAGCCATTGTGTTTAATACTTATCAAATGTACCGACACGACAGGTTAAAAAAATTAGAAGAAGCATACAATGCAGCTACTGAAAAAGGGTATTTCCTCGGTGCAAAATTTGTCAGGGGTGCATATATGGAAAAGGAGAGAGCTCGTGCTGAACAGATGGGCTATCCTGACCCTATTCAACCCGATAAGGAAAGCACCGATCGGGATTATAACGCTGCCCTGAAGTTTTGCATTGAGCATATCGACAGGATCAGTGTTTTTAATGGCACCCATAATGAATACAGTTCAAAATTTATGGTAGAATTAATGGAACAACATGGCCTAGCTAAGGATGATCCCCGTTGCTGGTTTTCACAACTGTTCGGGATGAGCGATCACATCAGCTTTAACCTGGCCAACCAGGGATACAATGTGGCCAAATACCTGCCCTTTGGACCTGTACGATCAGTGCTGCCGTACCTGATAAGACGGACTGAAGAGAATACCTCCATTGCCGGACAAACCAGCCGTGAATTAGCGATGGTTAAAAAGGAAATAGAAAGGCGTAAAAACAAATCCTAGCTTAGATTATCTCCGCCAATTTTCAATGGCAATATACCAGCTGGTTTTATAGGTTGTAGACCGGTTTAAACTATAATCGTTTTGTGTAAAGGGGTTTTCAAGTTTATAGAAATAAAACCTCATGGATAATGGATTACCGCGTTCCCCATAAATCCATTCTTCTTCATCCCCATCACGATACACTTCAGAAGGAGGCCCATAAATAATATACATCAAACCCCTATCCGTTTTCCAGCCTTCATGGTAAGAACTAAAAAGTTTATTGGCATCCTGCACCCTTGAATAATACCTTTTGATCATATTTTTAGCTCTTCCCGGATGCGCTGAGGCCCGTATAAGCCAGAAACTATCTACCGCTACTTTGTAATCCTTGTACGATAAAAGTTTTTCAAATTCGATATTGGTAGTCAGGTAGCGCAAGGAGGCTATTGCCAGTGCCGGTGAATTCACCTCGGGGAAACCATCATCGAACTGGTATAGGGTCAATCCATCAGGTATTGACAGGTCTGCCTGAAAATGATAAATTCCATGAAAAGGCAAAGAGAGCATCTCAGACTTCCCTTCATTCAAAATGATGGAGAAAACACTGTCAGGATAAAATTTTTGGATCTTTTCTTTTTCAAGGGCGTAAGGAGGTTTTGCCAGTGGAAACTTCCGGTTATAATAACGGATGTATATTGTGTCTGTATCAGTATCGTTAAAAAGTATATAAAAATTTTCTCCCTGAGGCAGTTGGTACCCAAAAACGGGATATCCATCTTCATCTGTAATAAAAAAATTCTGTGTAGAGTTTTTTGATGACTTATTAATTTCAATAAAATCTATTATGGCGTTTTCAGGTTTATGGGCATCTGTCAGTGTGTACTTTAATAAATAATTACCAGGAGAAACTGCTTTTACATCAAATTCAAATGTTCTTAACATGGCTCTGTTTAAATCCTGGTAATCCATAATAACCAGGTTAGCAGAATCGATGGGGTTTTTTGATTTCCAGGATTCGTACAATTCATAATGTATTTTGATTTCCGCGAAAGCTGTTCCACTATCTGTGGAATTGTATTTCAGATCATTGAGGTTGATATTCAGATATACTGTTGAAATAGAGGCGGAGGTATGAAATACCATTTTTTCGGGACGGGTAAACTGGTCCTCATTATAAAGCCCTGCAAGGTTGATCTTTGAAAGTTTACCGGCCCATAAACTCCCGGAAAGAATGAAAATAGAAAGTAAAACGAAGGTTATTTTTTTCATGAATTTTTTACTATGACTTGAATAAGAATGTTGTCAGTTATATACAAAGATAGGGCCTAAATGTTGTCTAAAAGTTCCCCTGGAATTGACTTGGTGGTTTTAGCCCCCAGTTCCTTTAAGTTTTGGACTTGTTTCACAAGATTACCTCTGCCGTCAATTAGTTTATTCCTGGCCTCTTCAAAGGTCTTACCTGCCCTGCCAATTTGTAATCCAAGGTCTTCCATGTTTTTGAGGAACCCCACAAATTTATCATAAAGGGCACCTCCCTGCCGGGCGATTTCAATCGCATTTCGGGTTTGTTTTTCGTGCTTCCAGATAGAAGCTATGGTGCGAAGGGTTGCCAATAAGGTAGTTGGGCTTACCATCACAATTTTTCGTTCCCATGCAAAATTGAAAAGACCCAGGTCGCCCTGGATGGCAGCACTGAAAGCTGATTCAATAGGCATAAATAATAAAACAAAATCGGGCGTGTCAAACCCTCCTGCAGCCTGGTAGTTTTTATCGCCAAGTAATTTGACATGGGTTTTGATGGATTCAATATGCTGATTGAGGAAATTTGCTTTACGCTCAGGATCCTCTTCACTGGAAAAGTTATCGTAAGCGACCAGCGAAACTTTAGAGTCGATAATAATATGTTTATTATCCGGAAGGTTTACCACTACGTCAGGCTGCAGGGCCTTTCCATCCTCCCCGGTTGCTCTTACCTGTGTTTCATATTCGCGGCCCTTTTCCAGCCCTGACCGTTCAAGAACCCTTTCGAGGATTATCTCCCCCCAGTTTCCCTGTTTTTTATTGTCGGATTTCAGGGCTCGGGTAAGGTTGTTTGCTTCTTCGCTAATTCGTGCATTTAGGTCGTATAATTTTTTAAGCTCCGCTTTGAGGTCGGTTTGGTCCTTAATCCCTTTCTGGTAGGTGTCCTCCACTTTCTTTTCAAAATTGGAAATCTTCTCTTTGAGGGGATTAAGAATATCCGTCATGTTTTTCTGACTTGCTTCAGAAAACTCTTTCGTGTTTTCTTTTAGAATCTTGTTGGCAATATTTTCAAATTCAGTAGTAAACTTTTTTTGAAGCTCTTCCATTTCCTGTTTGTGGGCATCCAGCTTTTCTCTCAGATTTTTATACTCCACTTCTGCCCTGGCTATGCGGGTATTAAGTTCTTCGTTTTTTTGCCTTTCCGTGCTAAGTTCTTCAATTGATCGATCCAGTGCGGCTTTCAGGTCACTTGCTTTTTCAGATAAAATGCCTTTTTCTTTATCAATCGAGGCAATTTCCAGGGCCTGGTTTTTTTCGGCTTCCACCAGTTTCATCTCCCAGTTTTTTTCATTTTTAGAGGATAAGGCCTTCATGCCTAAAAACACGATTAGGCTACCCGAAATAAGCCCAATAAGAACATAAATGACTTCCATACTATAATTTTGGATAAAATTAACAAAAGCAAATTTAACAAATCTGACGCTGTTTTAAACTCGTTTAGCGAATAACAAATGTACGGGTTAAGGTTTCATTGTCTGCGTAAATTTTAATGACATACAATCCCGCTGGAAAGTTGGTTAAATCAATCTGGAGTTGCTGGTTTTTATCTGAAAGATGGAAAGCACCCTGCTTGAGAAATGATCCATTCATCTGCCAGATTTCATAACTAACATCTTCACCTATCATTTGGGATTGAAAAGTCAATATTATATTTCCGTCTCCCGGGTTAGGAAAAATCGAAAATACCTGTTGTTTATTGATTATTCCTGATGAAGTGACTAACACCTCAATTTCTTGAGAATATGTGTCTTCAAAACATGGGTTATTTGTTTTTTGACTCACTTCATAGTTGCCGCTTTCAGTATAAGTATGCGTTGGATTTTGAAGGACAGAGTTAAATCCATCGCCAAAGTCCCAATACCAATCCTCAGAATTTATTGAACTGTCGAAAAAATTATAGGTTGCTCCAATAGTGGAATAGTTAAAACCTGCAAAGGTGATATTCCCCAGGTCAAACCAACTCTCCCAACTTAGGTCATAATTAATGCTGGAATAGGTATCAAAAAAAGTAAAGGTGTAATCTTCACTTAACACCACATATTCAGCCATTTGCTGCAGAAAAAGCGCATCGCTGGTAAGAAGGCCTGCAAAATATTCTGATCCCAGCGGGGAACGGTGAAACATGGTAGCATACATCACACAAGCCGTTAGATATGTCCCGGCCAAAGAGGGGTGACTGTTGTCACTTGAATAAAGATTGATCAGGCTGTCAGTATCATTATCCATGGCCTGTTTCCATGATAAACCCACAGGGGCAACCGTCGAATTGTTTTGTTCAGCCATGGTCATATACCCAGCCATCAGGCGCTGTTGCATTCCGAGGTAAGTACAAACCGGCGGCCAGGTAGAACAATTTTGCTGATCGCCGTACTTTCTGCCCCATGTCATATAAAATACCGTTTCAGTACAGGAATTGTTTGATTTTATGGAATCGTTCAAAATGTTAGCATAAGGAAGAACTTCTGTGGACAGTTGATCCGGTGAAACTGAAGGTTCCTGGCTCTGGGCCTGTATAACCACAAAGTCCCAATCAGTGCTGCTGATCTTTGAAAGTGTAGTGGCATTTGTTGTATGATCCAAAAGTCTGTATCCTCCGGGGGTGTTGCTGTCGAAAAATACGGTATCACCTAAGGAATGGGCTAATTCTGAAACTTTCTCCGGTAAATTATTTGCAGCTGTGTAGCTGTTGCCGAGGAAAAGTATTTTTGTTACCTGGCTAAAAAGCAAGGTTTGGCCTGAAGCTACTATTAATAAAATATGGATAATTCGTAAAATACCTTTCATAAAACTTTGTTTAACTCTATAGATTTGGAATTAATATCAGCTGTTTTTCAAACTTTCCATCATAAGATGCACTCCCTCTTTAGGTGATGTGGCAGCTATACCAAATCGTTTTTCAAATTTGCTGCTATCAAATATATAATCCATTTGGTTCTGGTACTGCATTTCGTAAAGTTCGTTCATGATGGGAATAAACAAACCCAGCAGGCGAATCATCCATGCAGGCACAGTTTGTATTTTTGCTTTTACCTTCAATTCTTCCGCTATCAAATGGATCCAATCCATACCTGTTAATTTCTCTTTGGTAGTGGGTAAATGCCATACCTGGTTCCAGGCATCGCTTGTATTCCCAAGTAAGGCTGTGGCAACAGCAGCATCGGGGGTGTAGGTATACGTATGAATCTTATTGGAATTGCCCATTACCTGTGCTTTTTTCCCCTTCAAAAGATTGTCGGCCACCGTAATGGTTAAAACACTGTTTTTATTATCAGGGCCATAAAAATCAGCTGACCTGGCAATTAATGCAGTGAGGTTGTTTTTCTCCACTTCATTCATGATCATATGATGTAGCTGAAGCCTGACTTCTCCTTTTTTACTGGGAGGTTGCAAAGGTGCTTCTTCCGTCATATAGGGTATTGCTTCTTTTGAATACATGTAAACGTTATCCAGAAAAACGAGTTTGGCCTGATGTTTTTTACACGCATCTATCACTGCTTGCATAAACGGTGGCCATGTACTTCGCCAGGCTTTAATATTGTATTCAAATCCGATAGTAACATAAACCACTTCACTTCCTTCGATTGCTTTTTCTATCTGGTTTAAATTATTTACATCGAGGGGAAACAGTTCATCTGACTCATTCACTTTTTTAGGGTTTCTACTTACTAACCTTATATCTTTTGTATATTTTGTTAATTCTTTGGCTAAAGGAATTCCAATTGCCCCTCCAGATCCAAGTATTGTTTGCATATCAATTATTTTAAAAATTGTTTTATGAGTGATTTTCTAATACCAAATTTCTCGGTTAACCGGGTATAAAAATATACCAAATTTGCAAATAAATTCTTTTGAACTAAGTTTTAATCCGTAAACTGGCTTATTCGAATTATTAATTCATTCCTGTTAAATACAATAAATATTTGTATTTTTATCCTAAAACACAAACACCATGAAAACCAACTTATTTATTGCAAGGCTTTTTGGGTTACAACTCCTTTTTCTTCTTTTTTATGGGGGCAGCCTTTTTGGCCAGGATATCACTGCCCCTTCATGCTATGGAGGAAACCGGCTTTTGCGACAGTTCATTATGGAAGAAATGGTTTATCCTTCCAGGGCCCTTGAATCAAAAACGGAAGGTATTGTCGAATTAAGTTTTATTGTTAAGGATGATGGTAGTGTTGCAAATTTGAAAGTTCTTCAAAAGGTGTCACCTGAAATTGATGAAGAGGCCAAACGCATTTTTCGTAAAATACTGTGGTATCCGGCTACTCAACTAGGCAAACCCGTTACTTTTATGCATACGTTCAAGATCAAGTTTAAGATTAAAAAGTACCTTAATCATTTTGAATCACGCGACCCGGCCTATTATGCCTTTCCTTTTGAACCTATGGATACTGGCATTATTGTGTATGACCGCAAAGAAACAGACCAGATGCCCCGTCCTATATTATCCAGTCTCGACCGTAATATTTCTAATTTTATCTCCCGCAATCTTGTATATCCGGATGCCGCCTTCAAAGGAAATGTTTCAGGAACGGTGAACCTCAATTTTGTAGTTGAGCCCAGTGGGAGGATATCAAATATTGAAATAAAAAAAGGAGTAGGAGGGGGCTGCACCGAAGAGGCTATTCGCGTAATAAAAATGATCAAATGGTTTCCGGGCATAAAAGATAATTTAGCAGTGCGGACAAGCTTACCCATAGAAATTACTTTCGATATCTCTAAAAAAACAGTGGGAGGCTCTATTCCCTCGCCGGGGCAGGTGCAATAGCCAATTTTGAAAGGTGTATGTGATGCTTTACGCAACATTACCCGGTTCTCTTCCATCTATTCTGAATGGATTATATACTTTTGTAGAATGAAGTGGTCATTATTAGTTCTGTCTTTGTTGTTCGTTTCCTTTGGTATTGCCCAGAGTATAAAAATAAACGAATTTATGTCTATCAATGAAACAACTATTTCAGATGAAGATGGAGATTATTCAGATTGGATTGAACTATTTAATTATGGGGATACAGCCATAAATTTAAACGGCTTTTATATTTCTGATGATACGAGTTTTATAAACCAATGGGAGTTCCCTGATACCCTTATTAATTCCGGGGAATTTATTCTCATATTTGCCTCAGGTAAAGACAGGCTGGAAGGCCCTTATTTTCATACCAACTTCAAAATAAAGTCGGAAGGGGAATATTTGATACTCTCTTATACGAGCAATATTATTGAAGTGATTGAGCCAGTGATGCTTGAACCAGATGTTTCATTTGGACGAAAACCCGATGGAAGCGGACAATGGTATTATCTTGAATTTCCATCGCCGTCAACTTCAAATAATTATAGCAATTCTCTTATTTTTTCACATCAGCGGGGTTTTTATACTGAACCCTTCAAATTAAATATCGCTTCTCTCACTGGGGAGGACCAAATATATTATACAACTGATGGATCTGTTCCGACTATAAATGCTGATTTATTTGTAGATTCAATTCCTATGGGATATAGTTATTATTTACCGAATAAAATTTCGGTAGTACCTACAACCCCAGATTCAATATTTCTTGATTTTCATCCATGGAAAAGTCCTAATGGCCCAGTTGATAAGATTAGAATTATCAGGGCAAGAGCTTTTAATGGAAATATACCTTCAAGCAAGGTTTATACAAATACTTATCTTGTAGACTCAGCGATATATGGAAAATACCCCTATCCTGTAATTTCATTAGTTACCGATTCTTCTAATCTTTTTGATTATGATACCGGGATTTATGTGCCAGGTGTTCACTGGGATGAGGAAGATCCATTATGGACAGGGAACTATTATCAGAAAGGGGATGAATGGGAGCGGGATATGCATATTGAGTATTTTGAAGAGTCGGGAGAAATAGGTTTTTTTCAGGATGCAGGAGTTAGAATACATGGTAAACAAACAAGGAGAAGGCCGCAAAAAACTCTCAGGTTCTATTCAGGAGAAGAATACAATAAAAATAGCTTTGATTATAAATTATTACCTAATAAACCCACAGAACACTATCAGAAATTCCTCCTTTCCAATACATATGGTTGCTGGTTCAATACGCTATTTAAGGATGAAATGACGAATCAAATTATTAAGAATTTAGGCTTTGACTGGATGGATTATCGTCTTGTAGTAGTATTTATAAATGGTGAATACTGGGGTATCCAAACCATTAGAGACTATTACGATGAAAATTATCTATCTCAGATTTATGAAATAGACAAGGATAGCATTGACCTTTTGGAAAATAGAAATATTTTAATTAGTGGTTCAGACGAAAGTTATAATCAGCTTATTGATTTTATTTCTTCAAATGATATGAGTGTAGATGAAAATTATGAATTTGCAGAAGCCCATATAGATATCAATAATTTCATTAATTATCAAATAGCTGAGATATACTTTAATAATTATGATTGGCCAGCTTCAAATATTAAATTCTGGAAATCAAAAGACCTGGATAATAAATGGCGATGGATATTCTTTGATAGTGATGCAGGTTTTGGGGATTATAATTATAATATGATTGAGCATGCTACTCTTGAAGGGGGCAATAGTTGGCCAAATCCCTATTGGTCGACGCTGATTTTAAGAAAACTCCTGGAAAATGAGAACTTTAAAGAAATGTTTTTAGATAGGTTTGCATTGTATTTAAGTACTATTTTTCAAGCTGATTCTATTCTTGGGAAAATCCAAACGTTTAAATCTTACTATGAACTGGAGATAAACAGACATATTTATCGATGGAATTATCCGAAAAATATAGAAACGTGGGAAACCAACATGGGTTGGTCTCTAATCTATTTTGCCATAGAAAGACCATGTTCAATTACAGAGGATATCATGGAATACTTCGACCTGGAAGACTTTGGATTTAGTTGTGATACGGTATCTCAACCAATAATACATGATCAGGGTAGGTTTAAATTACATCCTAATCCTAACGAGGGGATTTTCGGAATTGAAATACCACAGGATATTTCTGATGAATTTATTTTTGAACTTTTTAACCTTCAGGGTTCGTTATTATATACACACAGGTATGATTCAGGTATGAATAATCACAAAAGCATCCAATTTAATTTAAAACATTTCGGCACAGGATTGTATCTTATTAAACTAACATCTAAAGAGTATATTTATATTGAAAGAATAATTATCCGGTAAAGTTGAAGCATGATTTTGGCTGTCAAAAATATTATGAAAATATGTATGAGCCTTATTTTAGTAAGTGCTTATTCAAATATATTCTCACAGGAATTATATGCTGAAATTATAACACCTTCATCGGTTCAAAATGAAGATGTATTAGCCATCATCGTAAAAATAAGGAATATTGACCAATCAATAAATAAATACGTGAATGGTGAATTTCAGGTGCTTGCTAATCCGGCAAATCTCGAGTACAATATTATAGAAATCATTAAGGGTGTAGGATATCTTACCACAAAAGTTTATACTGGCCATGATTTTGCAATTTCAATTGATTCGTTTGAGGGAGAAAAATTAATATCCTATGTTAATGAGATAAACAGTTCATTTGTGGCAGACCAAATTAATACTTCTGTTACATGGTATCCCGATTCTGCTTATTATATTTTGGAAGACCTTACCATATTGGGCAATGCGTGCCTGACTGTAGAAGCAGGAACGAGAATATTTATCGGAGACAACGTAAATATTTTTTCTTTTGGCAAAATAATTGGCAAGGGTACACCTGAAAATCCAGTTATTTTCCAATCATTAACAGCAGATAATCCCTGGGGTTGGATACAATTCCTTAATGAAATTGATACCTCTGATTTTCAATTTACTATTTTTACTAACGGAGGTGGAAACGATGCCTTTCTATTTGGCCATTCAAACAGCCAGCCAGTTATTATGGTTAATAATAGTCAATTAAATTTAAACAATTGTTTTTTAATTAGTAATCCTGGTAAAGCAATAGGAGGATTAGAAAGTGTTATTGATATTAATGGTTGCCTCATTGCATCAAATGATACTGGTGGAGAATATCAATCATGTAAAACAAGTATCGTAAATTCCTATTTTCTGGATTTTCCTGATAAAACTAATACACAAGTTGACGACGATAATGATGCAATATATTTTTACGGGAATTCATCGAACCAACTATCAGTAATCGATAGTTGCATTTTTATTCATGGAAAAGATGATGGGATCGATCATAATGGAGCAAACCTTCAAATTTTAAACTGTTGGATCCAGGACTTTGATCATGAAGGAGTGGCTGCGTCTAATAGTAATGCTATTTATATCTATAACTCACTGGTTAAAAATTGTCAGCAAGGTATTGAAGCAGGCTATGGGAGTCCAAATGTAACTATTGATCATTGTGTAGTGCTTGAGAATGAAACAGGAATAAGATTTGGGGATTCATATTATTGGGGTTGTTCAGGACAAATCACAGCGACTAATTGTATTTTATCCGGCAATTTCGATAATATTAAAAATTACGATTTATTAACACAGGGCCCTGTTCCTGATGCCATTGATATAAGTTATTCTTTAACTAATGATCCAGAGTTTGATGATGGATTAATGTGCATTAACGGTGTCCCTTTATTTGATGCAAATTATTTCCTCCTGGAGGGCTCTCCGGGAATTGGATTTGCTTCAGATGGTAAAGATTTAGGATTAGTAGATTTAAATTTAGGTTATGGACTGGAGTTTTTTAATCCGGTTTTAACCGTGGAAGTTTATCCTAATCCTGTTGTTTCAAGTTTGTATATCAGGTATAATCTTAAAGAAACATTATCAGTTTATTTTGAGTTGGTTGGTATGAATGGTAATATTGTAAAGATAACAAAACCTGAAATTAAATTTTCGGGTTATGAATTAAAAGTACTTAATATAGAAAAACTTGATCAGGGAGTATATTTTCTTCGTGTTATTTTAAATGGGAGTACCTATCAGACCAATAGTATTATTAAATTACAATAGTACAGAATGAAGACGATTATTTTACTTACCATATTGACTTTTATCTCTTTTTATAGCAGATCACAAGGATTGAAAGAGATATATATTGAATGTGATCCTTCTGAATTTGACAGTATCTATACCCATTTTGAGGAAGATATTTATATACCCGCTTTCTTGACTTATGAAGGAAGCACATGGTCGGATGTAATCGTGAGGATAAGGGGTGATAGCTCAAGAGAATATCCAAAGAAATCCTTAAAAGTTGAGTCAGAAGGAGAGCCCTTTTTTAACGGAGTTAATATATTAAATTTTAATGCAGAATATCATGATCTTAGCTATATGCATGGTTTTCTATCATCCATTTTGTATCAAAAAGCAGGAATTGATTGTGCACATTATGAGCACGTAAGGCTTTACTTAAATGGTAATTTCTTTGGTTTGTATCTTATGACAGAAAATATGGATGTCAATTTTCTATCCTCCAGGGGAATTAATGAAACAGGTAATTTATATAAGGCCTCAAAAGATGGAGCCTGTTTAAGTGTTTACGATAATATTTTTTATCAATGGGAATTGAAATTGGGCACTAGCGCTTTCAAAGATGATCTTGCACGATTAATTCATGAGATCAATTTTACCCCCAATGAACAATATAATCAATTCATTTCCGAGGGTTTTTTTAATAATGAGCTTATTAACTTCATAGCAGTAAATATGCTGCTTTCAAACGGAAGTACCTATTATCATAACTACTATATGTATAATGAAACGCCGGAAAGTCATCAGTGGCATATTTTCCCATGGGACCTTGACCGTACTTTTTCAGATTATGGCCAATGGCTTCATTATACAAGAAGCTCCGGATACTGGACGCCAGATAATCCACTGCTCGAAAGATCTATATTAAACCAAGCTGTTTTAGATCAAATCAAAAATAGAATCTCAGATTTGAGATCTTCCTTTTTTAATGATAGTTTTCTTTATCCGCTGATTGATAGCTTGCAGATTGCTCTGGAATCTTCTGTTTTGGAGGACACTACAGACAACATTCAAGGTATTTCTGATTGGTACGATAAAATTGCTTTAGATAAAGATTTTATTTTAGACAGGTATGCTAATTTGCTATACCAAATAGATAACCATCCTAGAAATTTTCAAAACACAAGGCACAACCATTATTATGTGCCGGGTGAAAATATTACGTTTGAGTGGTCAAATTCAGAAGATCCCAATAATAACCCGATTACTTACAGTTTATTTTTTGGGAAAGATATCGAATTTTTAGATCCTGAAACTGTTATTATTTCTGGTTTAACATCCCTGGAATATACAACCAATGAAATTTCGGAACCGGGAAAGTATTATTGGAAAACGGAAGCCAGTAATCAATTTTATACCATAGTTGGCTATGACTCCTACAATACATTTTACATTGATGAATATATTCCTTCAATAGTTATTAATGAGATAAACTATAATGCAAATGGCTCTTTTGATCCTAACGATTGGATTGAGTTATATAATCCCGATGAAACCGATGCAGATCTTTCGGCATGGACTTTTAAAGATGAAGATAATGGGCATCAGTTTACAATCCCTGCAGGAACAATTATTGAAGGTAAAAATTATTTAGTACTTTGTCGGGATACTTCCACATTCCATTCTTTTTTCCCTTCATCTATAAATGCAATTGGTGACTTGGGTTTTGGGTTAAGTAGTAATGGTGAACTAATGCGCTTATACCATTCTTCCGGGTATTTAGTCGATTCCCTGGTCTACCGTGTTGAATCACCCTGGCCGGAAGAACCCAATGGAAGTGGTGCTACCCTTGAACTGATCAATCCACATGTGGATAATACTGTTGGCTGGAACTGGAAAGCCTCTGATGGATTTGGTACACCCGGTTCAATAAATAGTTGTTATAGTCCTGATGGAATATTAATTAGTCCCGAAAAAAAATCCAACATATTGAATATTTATCCCAACCCCTTTTATACTCGATTTTATATGGAGTTCTATTTAGAGAAACCAGAAGAGGTAGTAATCAATATTTTTAATGTACAGCTAACTAAAATATTTTCTCAAAACTTTGGCAATCTTCCCCCCGGTAATCAAATAATAGAAGTCGACTTGCCTACTGATCAACCAGGAAATTATTTAGCCATTATTTATACTGGAAATCAATTCTATGCAAGTCAAATAGTAATTCGGAATGATCAAAAATAAGAGATCAAAATTTATTCTTTAATTATCAGAAAATATTTTTACCAAAAAAACCCTGGTTATGTTCACCAGGGTTTTTTTATGAATTGTATTTAATAAGAATGAAGATAAACAGCTTATTTTCGGATGATCATCTTGCCAACTACAGGATCTGTATTTTCTAATTGTATGGTATAAAAGTAAATTCCTTCGGCCAGGCCATCTGCATTAAATACAAACTCATGCTTTCCTTCAGTCTGATACCCAAAATCCAGGAGTTTTATTTCACGTCCGGCCTGATCCATGATTTTAAGACATACATTACCAGGAACTGGCAAAGTAAAGTTTAGGGTTGTGGATCCTTTAAAAGGGTTGGGATAATTTGAATGTAGTTGTACAGTTTTTGCCTTAGAAATTGTATAATCAGGTACACCTGTAATCAGCTGGTTAATTGGTTTTTTATAAACCCCACCGCCTTTGCCGGCATCGGAAGTGCCCAAAAAAGCATGGGTTGAATTTTGAGCTACAGCGGTCACTTCACCGCTGATTCCACTAATATCCAGCTGATAAAAGTTTACAAAATCGTTAGAATAGTGCACCGTTTCGCCTACCGCATAAAGGGCAAATCCGGTAGCAGAAGGTTGTAATAATAAATCGTTGAACTTACCGGTAGGGATAATGGGAGTCCAGTTATCACCAAAATCGAGGCTGTAATAAAACCCGTTGTGTGTCACAATCAACACCAGGGAACCTACCATTGCAATGCTTTTTACTTTGAGGGCATCTCCGGTCAGTCCATTATTTTTTTGTGTCCATGTAACCAGGGTGTCCGTTGAAAAATAAACACCGTCGTCGGTGGCTGCAACAGCAAAGTTAATTTCATCATCGGTATAACCACTGATGTCGTTCACGATCAAACCATCTCCTGACATGCCATTGCTGGAGGCTGTCCAGGGTCCGGTCAGTTCGGAGGAAACGAATACTCCTCCACCATTGGTGCCTATTGCCCATTCAGCAAAACTTGAGTTTCCATCCCCAAACCAGTAATAATTGATATTGGTGTTGGTAAGACCCGTGGAAGTAGCGTTTTCATAGTTTATATGATCCGAAGTGAAAAAAGGCCCATTATCGGTAGCCACCCAAATTATTGTTGGGCCCCCCCCACCACGAATATCGTTAACGTTTTTATTGGCCAGGTTGCCACTGATATCTGTCCAGTTGGCACCATTGTCGTCAGTTTTAAATATTCCATCCCCATCGGTTCCTACAATCAGTGTTTCGACATAAGTGAACATAGAAGTAACATCGGAACTGCTCGATCCAACAGGTATGGGTTCCCATTGGGCAAATAACCCGTTTGCCAATAAAAGCAAGGATGCAAAAAGTAATTGTGTTTTCATACAAGTAAGTTTTAAGGTTTTCAACATTTGTAATTCCAATCTATAAGCTTTGAATTGGAAAAGCAATGTTAAAGAATCGGTAGGTGAAATGAATTACGGTGATTGTCGTATTTTTTCGGAATATACCTTATTTTACAGATAAAAAAAGTCCTTGAGTAAACAAGGACTTTTCCTGTCGCATTTAAATATTTATATTATTTATTAACCCTGAACTGAAAATCAACAATTCTTACGTTTGCTGTAGAGGTTAAATTAGATACCCAAATTTTGAGGTAGTCGTCCGTTTCCATATCCACACTTCCATTTAGACTCATCCCATAAGGCTGGTTGGCGTTTTGCGTACGTATTTCAACTTCTTCCAGCAGGGTTGTTCCATTTTAAAAATGGCACTTAGAATATTTGATCCCGTACTATTTTACTATCATTTTTCTAGTTTCAATTTGTTTATTATCCACAAGCAAATTATAGAAATAAGTTCCTGGATCAAGTTCCTTGGAGTTTAATTTGTAAACGTGTCGGCCTGCTTCCTTAACTTCGTTGATAAGAGTGAGAAATTCTTTTCCTAAGATATCGTACACTTTAATACAAACCAAACTTTGATGGGATAAGGAAAATGCAATCTGGGTATTGTAATTAAAAGGGTTAGGAAAATTTTGTTCTAAAACCGCACCTGATATTGGTTCATTATTATTTTCTATGTCAACAAGAAATTCTATCAGAGGCCTTTTGTAAATACCCCCATTTAATTTACCATCTTTACTTTCGGTGGTAAATCCAATATAAAGGTTTTCCTCGTCTGCGCAGGCGGCAGTTACTTCACCATCTATACCGCTAAAGTCCAATTGAACCCAGTTTTCAAAATCCTGCGTATAAAATCCTTTTTCTCCCAGCGCATAAACCATGTAACCTGAAGGCGAAATGCTGGTGTTAAAATAGACCACCACATTGAACTTTTCATCTGCAATAATTGGTAACCATTCACTTCCAAGGTTAAGCGTATAGTATAGGCCCCCATCGGTGGCCAGCAAAGTAACACCTAACCAGAAGATATCATGCACAACAAGTGCATCTCCGCTAAGCCCATCATTTATTGGTGACCACTCTGTAGCAGCTCCAAGAGCCTGGTACATACCTCCATTGGTTGCTATTGTCGCGACACCTTCACCCACGAGGCCATCATTTATGGTAAGGGCATTACCTGATAACCCTGTACTAGCTGGATACCAATCATAGATGAAGGGTGAGGTATAGTTGGCTGCAAAAGTTCCATTGCTCTTTGTTCCAACCACCGCATCTCCTGTTATTCCTTCATTACCTGCACCCCACCAATTGATATCATTGTTTGTTAATCCTGTGCCATTGCAATCTATATAGCTTCCATTTACACAAACATATGGGCCTCCATCAGTAGATACACTAATAGGGTCGAATTGACCACCACTGTATTCAATTTTGTTTACAAATAGATTTGGTAAGGTTCCTGGCATTTCAGTCCAGTTTTCACCTTTATCATATGTTAGAAATATCCCGCCACCATAAGAGCTGACAACAATGGTGTCAACCCAATTACACATGGAAGTTGGCGGGTAGTCGGGTAAGCCGCTATTTATGGGTATCCATTGTGCAAAAATAATTGTAGAGGATAACAGCATTGCAATTTGAAGAATAATAAGTTTTTTCATTTTTTGGTCTCCTTGTTTTTGAAATGTATAAATTCGAGGTCATCAATCAGTTTTTGTTTTACTAATAGCCATCATGGTTTCCGTAGTGGTTGTGGTGGTTGAGGTCTTATAACCGTAGGTTGTTTCTTTGGTTTCTTTCACGGCATTCCCTGTTGAAAATAAGTAGTTTCCTGAATTATTCACTGCCAGGCTGCTAATATTAGAAACCCTGACTTTAACCGTAGTTCCCCATGATCTCTCACGGGTATCCGCATCATCCACCCACTGAATATCTCCATTTGAGTTAAATTTCATAATAAATGGGCCTTTGGCTTTTTGACCATCAAAAGTTACTTTTTTAAAGCTGATGACTCCTGCAAGGAATACATTCCCAGCCTGGTCGCAAACCATTCCTGTTAATCCGGCAGTGCCTTTCCCTTCTGCATTTTTAATCCATTGAATATTACCATCATTATCCATTTTAGCTAAAAATGCATTTCCAACTTCCATCCCTTTAATGTTGGCATCGGATGAAAGCGTTTTATCGTCGAATTTTGCGCCATTAAAGTGTACGCCAGTAAAATAGATGCTACCATTGGCATCAATAGCAATGAATTGCCCTCCCTCGAGATCGGTTGCAGGTTTTGTTGCATAGGCACCGCTGCTGTAAGGTTCTCCCACACCAAATTGTTTGATCCATGCTGTTTTTCCTTCCGGATCAAATTTAACCACGATGATGTCAGACAAGCCATTGGCCTCCATTTTTTTACCTTCAAATACACTACTTCCCCCAATACTTCCAGTCAAATAGGTGTTTTCATTCTCATCGATTACGAGGTCTTTCAAGCTGAGATTAAGGCCGCCAATTCTGATCCAAATCAGGTCACCACTTGGACTTAATTTGACAATTACCGTATGATTGCCTGTATAAAACTCCGGACCTGATATTTCCTGGTCTTCAAAATAGCCCTTTCCCAGATATTGTTCCTCAACGGGAAGGGAAGGGTCATGGACCCAATCGTCATACATACCCAGTACATTTGCAGCAGCATATACATTTCCAGATTTATCCGTTTCAATGGCATAGCCATAGGTTGTAGCCATATTCCATTTTGACTCAAAGTTTCCACCCTGTCTTACCCATTGAAATTCACCATCGGCATTATATTTTGCTATAAAAAAGCCATATTTGTATTTTGGGGTGATAGTTGTATTGCCAAAAGTAGTTTCGCCTTCGAAGGAACCAGTAACGTATAAATTGTTTTCAGCATCGGTAGTTAAATCTTTTCCTTCGATATTACCCAGACCAGTGATCTGGATTCCCCAAAAGATTTTTTCGCCATTCGGATCAATTTTCGCTATGAAGGCATCCAGTACATCAGGAGACTTGCTTCCGCTTTTAAGCTCAATAGTTCCAAAACTTATTTTTCGGGCAAAGTTGGCCATAACATAAAAGTTATCATCAGTGTCGGTGCATACACAATGATAGTTTGAAACAAGGGTCATATCATGTGTAAAGGGTTTTGCCCAAACCGTTTTTTGTGCCTTGAGGGTGAAACTGAAGAGTAGGAGTAGGGGAATTAGAAGAATTTTTTTCATGGTATTTGATTTATAAGACCTAACAGGTCTTCAAGACCTGTTAGGTCTTAGTTTTTATTTCTCACGATTAATTACCCAATTTCCCATTTTGTTCGAGAGGACTGTCATGACATTGCCAATGTTATCATAACTTGTAACTCCCGTTTTAGAGCTTGCAAATTGCAATTGTTTGGCAAAGTATCTGGTTCCGCAATAAAATTGACCCCTATTTTTGTCATCAGGCCCATCGGCCAATGGGTTTGGCCCGAACATGTATAATGATACAGCATCCACAGCATAGTCTTCCTTTTTGTTATTGGGTTTGCGTGTAACAATAATACAAACCACAACCGCATCAACACCCAGTCCTTTTGCAAGTTCATATCCAAGGCTTGATGTCATTTTTCTGTTAGCACCGCCGATACCAGTGTTTACAAAATTTTGACCAGTAGAAGCGCCTACCGGCTCATTGACTACAAAAAAGGGTCTGTATCCCTCATCGTAGGGACAAACCTTGATGTTTGAAATTGTTGCAGAAACATACATACCCACAGCTCTTGCTGTTGTTTTTTCTTTCTTTCCCGACTCCTGATCAAAACCATAGAAAAATTCCTCTTTTTCTTCAGTGTCCAGGAATTCTTCGGGTGTAAGGAGTTCCATCCCATATGTTTTAAAACCGGCTTTCAATGATTCAACACTTTGCGCATAAAATCCGTCAATATGCGTTTGTGCCAAAGCATCCGGTGTTCTCCAAACTTGGGCCTTTGATTTTCCTGTAACTGCTACAGCTCCAACACTTGAGGATTTACCACAGCCAGGATCATAAAGATAATAGCTGATCAGGGCAACCGTTTTCGGTTTCGGATTAAGAAGATCTACATTTACACTATAACCACTTCCATTTTTTGAGGTTCTGCCTTCCGCTGGAAAATCGAATTTTGCTTTGATTTTACCAACATCAACTGTTGCACTTGCAAAGGGAGTTGCTTTTTGAGCCAAAAGGGCCGGGCCTATACCAATGAATAAGCCGATTAGAATAACCATAAAATTTTTCATGTCTTTGTGTTTAAGAGTTTTTAAATCTTTTAATAAAATAACGATAGAAATAAGGTTTTCAACTGAATTTATTAGCAATATTATTACCTGAGCGGGTAATATTAAATACGGTAATCATCGTAGATAGACGAAATATTACCGTATTTCACATATAAAAATAATATAAATGTTTTAAACAGGAGAAATATAATCGTTTAATGCTTCCACATATTTCTCAAATGCTTCAATACCTATGGGGGAAATTTTACAGGTAGTTAAGGGGTAATTATTTTTAAAACTCTTTTTTACCTGAATGTATTCTGCTTCCTTTAGCTTATTTATCTGTACACTCAGGTTTCCACGAGAGGATTTGGTCTTTTCAAGAAGATAAGAAAAATCAGCCGTATCCACACTGATTAGTAAGCTCATTATGGATAAGCGAAGCTGATTATGCAATAGGGGATCAAGTTCTTTAAACATGTTTTTAGTGCTTTGCTTTTAACATATAACCCGGAATTAAATAGGCAATAATGATAGATAAAGCGATGAGTAATAATACAAATTGCTCAGGAACAAAAAAAGCAATTATGGCAATAACCCAACTCACAATACCACCAATGATCAGGGGTGGGAATTTTAAAGCTCCTCCTGATACAAAAGTTCCAAAGCCGTACAAAACGATTATTAAAGCATGGGTTGTAGCCCAATCAAGTTTTGAAAATCCTGACATAAACAGGATAATCAGCATGACAACCAAAAACCCATACCAAAGATATATGAGCATTTTATCGATATGAGAAATGACTTTTGATCTTTTCCCGATTCGATAGCCCGCAATTGCAGAGATTATACCTCCTGAAAACATTAATATTGGCCATGGAATATAGGCATATTCCCAATGAATCTGAATGAAGGCGAAATGCAATAGACTGGCTGCCAGCACCAGCCATCCCCATAAAAGAAAGAAAAAACTGTTATCTTTCAGGTTATTCTTTGATGTTGCAATCATCTCATGAATGATCTTTAAACTTTCTTCTTGTGATAGTTTTGTTTCCATAGTTTTGTTTTTAGATATTATTTGTTTTTTGCAATTCCACCGCCCCCTAATACAATGCTTACATATGGGCCCGACATTCCGGCAGCAGGTGAATCTTTAAGTGTCTGGCCGCTTAATTGCCAGTTATTTCCTGTCGTATTTAAAACATAGCCGCCTTTTATTCCCAGGATAAATCCGCTGGAATTATTCTCTTTTCTGTTTCCTGAAATGAAATAATTAGCCATGATGGAAAAATTTAATAAAAATCCTCCTGTGGCAATTATTGATTCTCTTCCCGGATTTTCTAAGAGGTCGTCAAACGAATTTGTTAGGAGGTTTTTATCTTTTATATAAACAGTAAGGTTTCCGCCACCAATACCCAGGACTTGATACAGCATAAAAGAAGGAGTGCGCAGCGCAAGGTACCCAAGATTGAAAAATCCATATCCCCCTGCATGGACAAGACGATAATTATTATTCTCAACTGTATTTCCTAAAAGGCCGGCTCCTTCGCCTCCGATCAACCAATTGTTTATGAGATAATGGCCGCCACCTCCTATGGAAACAGAACCATTGTTAATTTCGGGGTAAGCATTTGCTTTAAAGGCATCATTCATTTTTTGAAGGTCAAAGGATTTATGCCCCACCATAAAATAACCGAATCCACCTAGATATTTATTCGAAATTTGCTTATCCTGTCCTTTAACCAGGGAATGATTAATTATTACAATTAAAAGGATCAGAGTTGTGGTTATAGCACCTCTTTTCATAAGTATTAATTTGATTTTTTTTTCAAATTTATTATTCCCATGGCAAGAAATCCAACCCCCATTCCAAATAAGACCCCCATAGCCACATTCCCTAAGTAAAATCCGATTCCCAGGCCAATAAACATACAACCTGAAAAAATAAAGCCACTGTTTTTATAATTATTTTTTGTTTGTTCTTCCATCATTCTATAAAATTTGTTATAAATAAGTTGCAAACATAAATAAGTTTATAAAATAAACCAAATATATTTTAATATTTTTTACCTATTGTAAACAAAATTTATATTAGAGAAGGTATTTCAGAAAGTTTATTGATTATGTAAGTACTTCCCTCCATTGTTTGATCCCCATCATTTAAAAACCACATTTGATCCATCCCTACATTTTTTGCTCCCAGGATGTCAACCTCATAATCATCTCCTATCATCAGGCTCTCCATTGCACGTGCCTGGGCAAGGGCAAATGCAAAATGAAAAATTTTTTCGTTGGGTTTTTTTGCCCCTGCTTCTTCAGAGGTTGTTATCGTTTTGAAGTATTTATTCAGATCGTTGGATTTCATCTTTACACGCTGTACTTCATCAAAGCCATTTGTGATAATATGAAGGGTATACTTATTAAAAAGGTATTCAAGAGCCTCAATTGCCCCTGGAAAAAGGGCTTTGTTTTGAGGGCTTTTTTGCAGATATTCGCTGGCAAACCGCCCGGCAAAGGCTCTATCATCAATCCCAAAATGCAATAGTGTAACATGAAAGCGCTCAACATTTAAAAATTTCTTTTTAATTTTTCCTTCCCTGTACTGAGCCCACAACTCTACATTGTTCTTTTTATACAACTCAAAGAATTCATCAAAATCATTGGCACCATTTTGTTTCAAACTAAATTTATCATACAATTCTAAAAAAGTAATCCGCGTACTTTTATCAAAATCATACAAAGTTCTGTCTAGATCTATGAAAATGTGTCTGTACTTCATTTAGGAAAGTAATTGATTTAGAAATTCCCTGCCTGCAAAAATAGTTTATTTAATTAAAGTGATCTTCTCTGTATATTTTCCATGGTCCGTAACTACTTCAATGAAGTAGACTCCATCAGGTAAATTGATAAGATTCACATTACCAACTTTTTCAGTTAATTGTACATTTACAGAATCACTTACTGGTTTTCCATCAGAATTATAGACATTTAAAATCTGAATTTTACCATCCATAGAATGCACAGTGATAATCCCAGTTGAAGGATTAGGAATGATTTCTATTGGCCTACCCGATTTTATTTCCTTTTGTCCTATTAAAGCATCAATAAATACATTAAAGGCTGTATTAGTCGGCATTGATTGAGTTTTAACATAGGCCAGGCCTTGTTTTTGTTCAGCATCATAAAACCACCCTTCATTGGCGGCCAAAAGTTCTTCCAGGGAGTCAAACTCCTCCATGAGATTATTATCCAGAAATATCCCGGTAGGATAAAATTGAATATGTACTTCAAACCAATAGGAACGGTCATTGGGTTTTCCATCAAAGTCTCCCACCATTTCACCAACATTTATAGATACGGTTCCAGTAATTCCATAGGTTGGGCCTTCACATTCAATCAATGTTTTTGTAAATGCTCCCTCTCTGTGCTGCCTGGTAAGTCCGTCATCTTCATAAAGCTCAAAGCCGGATAGTAAATCCGGGTAAATGTCGAAGGTGACCGGGTCCTTTGGAAGTTCATTGTCATAAAGCATTTCAGGGTACATTGGAATGATTGCACCTGCTTTTATAAATACGGGGCATTTGCTTAGGTCTGCCGCATAGTCATTTAGAAACTGATTACCCTCGTATACAGTCCCGTCCCAATAATCAATCCATTGACCTTCCGGGAGGTAAATACTGTCGCGTTGATAGGCAGCTTCATAAACTGGGGCTACCAGCATCCATTCTCCACTCATAAACTGGTACTGGGTAGTTTTATCCCAGGTAACCGGATCGTCAGGGAATTCCAAAACCATGGCCCTTATTACCGGAACGCCAGTTTCATATGCTTCATTGCAATAGGTGTACATATAAGGAGTAAGCCGCATCTTTAATTTCAGATAATCCCTTGAAATGTCCATTACGCTTGCCCCATAATTCCATGGGTGTTTATCATTGGCAGCCCAGCCCGACATAGCATAGGTTACCGGAATAAATGCTTTCCATTGAATTTCCCTGGCATAGGTTGTGGCACTTCCACCAAAAATTCCATCCACATCGCTGGAGGCAAGACTATAACCTGAAAGTCCTGAGCCAATAAAAGTTGGGATATGGAAACGGATGTATTCATAATTTCCTGACTGGTCTCCACTCCAGACCACAGAATAACGTTGCGTACCTGCCCATCCGCATACCGACCAAACATAACCCCTTTCATTGCAATTATCTTCAATTCCTTCATAAGCTTGTTTGCATGCATTTAGGGCATTCAAATAGCCTGATCCCACCCAGGCCACATCCAGCTTACAAGCGCGTGTTCCTGCTGTTCCTACCTCCCATGCAATCTGGCTGACTCCGTTTTCAGTCCAAAGTCCGGTATGAAATCCGCGGTCCGCAAGCTCCTGCACTACATAAGGCAATTCTACATATCCACACCCATACCCATCGTTCGGAAGTATCCATCCTCCCGGCAAATCATATTCTCTGTATTTATCGGCCACAAGCTCTATTACATCAGGTGTGGTTTGGCCACTGCCACTTGCATTATAGCAATCAGCATCTCCAAGTTCAAGCCCCCAACGAGGTGGAAGGATAGGACGTCCTGTAAGTTCGGTGTATCCATCAAGAATTTCTTTCAAGGATGGCCCATAAAAATAGAAACAATCAAATCGGTTTTCCTGGTGGCTTAATCCGGTGATTTCCCTGAAATCATATTCACCCACCGAAAAGGTATTCCTGAATGCCCCGTAACCTTTTGTGCTCATATAAAAGGGAACCGGGTTAGGAACTGCACCATCATCCCAGTTTTGAATTTCTTTCGAAATTTTTATTTTCGTCCCTTTATGTGAAAAATATCCGTTCTGCATTCCTCCTCCATAAAAATATTCGTCATCATAAGGTTCAAGGTATTGAAAGGTGCGATAACCATAATCAAGACCCTGTTGTTCTTCCCAGATCAGCGTTTGGTTATCACTTTGATATAAAGCAAACTTTAATGGGGTTTTATAGGCTCTTAAATTCAATTCGTTGGTTGTAAAGAGGTAATGATCGCCTTCATCCGACCAGTTGATATCGAAAGAGGGGTAATCATAACTTACAACAATATGGTCTCCGGTAGGATTTAAGAAATTCCCGTTAGGAGCAAGCCATATCCTGAACATATCTTCTTTATAAAAAATCACACGAACTTTTGCATTTCCACAGGTAATCACAGCCGTATTGGTATCCACAGCTATATTTGAGATGTTTCCAATTACAGTTGACATACTTACCAGAGTTTTGGTAAGCGTATCATTATTCATGTTTTCATCCCCACTAAGGGAAGTAAAAAACTTGAAATGATAGGACCCGGAAGTATTCAAATCAATTGGAGCAAATTCTATATCGATTGATTGATTCGATTGGATTGGATTAGTGGATGCCGGAATGCTTAGTGTTTCCTGCAATATGCCCTCCAGGCTGTAAGCAACCTGAAAATCTTCAGTGATATCCTCATATCCAAAATTTTTAACTCTTACGATTAATGGTTCAGCCGAAGAGTAGTTGTCCGGAGAATTTTCAGGAGCTACCAATTTGGAAATACCTGCATCATGATCGGTATCTATATAATATACTGCCCCTGAAATAGTGCCATCCAGGTTTCCTTTTGAATCATAGCATATATTTCCTCCCCCTTCTTCAAATTTATAATAGTTTAAAAGGTTAGCATAATTGGGATGATTAGGTTCAACGGGTTGATTGGCATATTGAGCAATCACATTATCAGCAAGGACGATATCCCACCAACGTAACTCATCGATTTTAGCCTTAAGTGATGCATCTTCTGCTCCTTTACTTATCAATTTTCTGGGCAGGTTAATCGATCCATTTATGGTGCTGTGATAGGTGCCATTTACATAAAGTTTAGTCTGTGTACCGTTGTTTGTCATTGCAATTTGCACCCACTCGCCGATGGGTAAAGTATAGTTAAAGGTATAATCGGCTACACCTCCTTCGGTAAATCCTACTTTAACACCCCACCACTGTTCTATCCGAATTCCGCTAATTCCATTAGGCCCGGTTAGAAGATGCTGATAATTATCTGTTTCACTTTTGTTGACCATAACTTCGAGGGTCCATGGCGGAAGAACGTCAGTTCCATTAAGTACAACATGGTCTTGTTCGCCATTAAAATCGAGGGAATATTGTGAGAATGAAAATACCGGGAAGAGTAGAAAAAGAAACAATAGTTTTATAAATAGTGGGTGTTTCATGATGACGTTTGATTTAAAGTATGAAACTAAGAAAATATTTTGAAAGGGTGGCGAAAAAAATCAAAAAGTAAAAGTATACAATGAACTTTCAGCATCAGTTACAATATAAACTTTTGCGTTAAGTATATCAACTACTACTCCCTCTCCCTTATCAATACCGGTTTTATAGGTCTTAATGGGATTTCCAGCAAGTGTGCACTTTGTTAAACTTTTAGATTCATCGCTTAAAATCCAAAGGTTTTTATTGATAGGTTCGTAAAAAATAGATGAATAATCTTGTGCAAAACTAAGGTTGTGGGTCTCAATAACCTGGCCATCTAATGAAATTTCAAACAATATAGAAGGCCATTTTTCACTTACGACAAAAAGGTGTCCATTCTCAGTATTCATGGTGATCCCTTCTATTCCATGTTTTGCGAATTGCCTGGCGTAGTCAACTTTAAATCTTCCGGTTTCCAGGCCGGTAGAGTCCAGAGAAACTACTTCATCGGTGTTCTCTTCTATAACAAATATCCCGGAGTTTGCAGTAGATACAGTTACTCCTTCCAGATCGTCTCCTTCGTAGGCAAGGCTGTCAGTAACTATTCCCGTTGAATCAAGAAGATAGATTTTCCCCAATGAATCACTCACAGTCAAAAAACCATCTTTATATAAGGCCAGGCCCGAAGCCTCCTGCACATTAATCTTATGTGAAGTACGTAATTTAAGGCTGGGTTCTGCAGGGGGATTCTCTTTTTTACAACTCGACATAATAATCACTGAAAAAAGAATTATATATATGTTGAACCGTGTTTGCTTCATTTATTAAATAAGATTTTTACAAAACCTCATCCAGTGTTTTATATTGCAAAGTTAAGCCTTAAATTATAAGTAATGTTGATTACTATATTTTAAGTTCATACCAGGCTTTATTTATATGAAAATATTCCATCTGGATTTTTGTATTTTAGCTTCCAAAAGATTACATGAAAAAAATATTCTCCACAGCCTGCCCCAGAAACTGCTATAGTACATGTAGCTTTAAAGTGCATGTAGAGAATAACAGGATCATCAACATCGATCCGCATCCAGATAACAAATCCACTCCTGAAGGAATTTGTTTAAAAGGCTTAAGTTATGTGGAAAGAGCACATTCAAAAGACAGGATACTTTTCCCTTTAAAAAGAAATTTGAGGGGCGGATTCGATCGGGTTTCCTGGGATGATGCAATACAAGAAATATCTGGTAAGCTTAAGGAATACAAAAATGAATTTGGGCCAAAAAGTGTTTTGTACTATGCTGCCAGCGGTATGGCAGGGTATGTAAATGAACTGAGTGAAAAATTCTGGGAGTTATATGGCGGAGCAACCACTATGTTCGGGAACCTATGCTGGCCTGCAGGGCTTGAAGCAATTCATCTCACATTGGGGGACAATAAGCATAATGTTCCATGGGATATTGAAAATGCAAAGTTGATCATTCTATGGGGAAAAAATCCTGCTGAAACCAATATTCAGCAAATGATCTTTATTGAAAAGGCCCAACAAAAGGGTGCAAAGTTGATCGTTATTGATCCCCGGAGAACTCCTTCGTCTGAAAGGGCTGACCTGCTCATCCAGCCTAAACCCGGAACAGATGCAGCCCTTGCTTTGGGAATAGCTCATTTGTTATTTGAAAATAACCAAATTGATAAATCCTTTGTTGACCAATATGTGCTGGGATTTGACAAGTTTGTTGAGAGTATTAGCATGTACACTCCTGAAAAGGTTACTGAAATTACTGATGTCCCGGTTGATTTTATAAAGGAATTAGCCAATGATGTTGGGAAAATAAAACCCATGACCCTTGTTCCGGGATACGGAATGCAAAGGTTTGCAAATGGTGGCCAGACAATAAGATCCTTATTGGCCTTAAATGTCCTGACAGCTAATATTGGAAAGCCGGGCGCTTGTTTTCATTATGCCAATCTTCAAAGTTATGTATTTGATGTCCTAAAAGAGCCTATGAGCTATTATCCTGAAATGAATTCCAATCCTAAATTCAGAAGGAGTGTTTCGATGGCTTTATTGGGAGAAGATATGCTATTGCAAAAGAACCCTGAGCTGAAAATGATCTGGGTGGAGAGGGGAAACCCAGTAACTCAAAATCCTGATACCAATACCGTCCTGAAAGCTTTTAGGAAATTAGATTTTAGGGTAGTTGTGGAGCAGTTTTTAACGGATACGGCCAAAGAAGCTGATATTATTTTACCGGCTAAAAATATGTTTGAACAGACTGATATTATTGGTTCCTACTGGAATCCATATGTTCAACTGAAGCCTAAAGTTGTGGAACCTGCAGGGGAGGTCAAACCCGAATCCGAAATTTATTATTTGTTGGCGCAAAAACTCGGATATTCAAATTCTGAAATTGAAAAATATCTGCCTGTCCCAGGTAATGAAAACATTGAAACCCATCTTAAGGAGAAACTCAAAACTTTTCCGGAATTATCCTGGGATAGTCTTAAAGAAAGACCGGCAATAGCGCCGGGAAATGAAGAAGTAGCCTATTCTAATCTTAAATTTAATACACCTTCAGGAAAGATAGAATTAAGATCAGAAGTTGCCAATAAAAAATGGGGGGTAAATGAACTCCCAACCTACGAAGATCCCTATAAAGGAGAAAAGGATATGTATCCTTTAAAACTCTTGTCGCCCAATACTAAAAACCGTATTCATTCGCAATTTGGCAACCTTGATGTAATCAGGCAATTTGATCCAGAACCCTACGCTGTTGTTAGTATTAGAGATGCCAACGAAAGGAGAATAATAGAGGGAGATCGAATAAAAATTTACAATGATAGGGGAGAGTTGACCACAAAAGCAAAACTTGATTTTAGTTTAAAAAAAGGATGTGTGGTTTATTACAACGGATTGTGGCTGCAGGAAGGTGGCACATCAAACCTGCTTTCAAAAGGGAGAGAGACAGACATGGGCCATGGAACGGCATTTCATGATTGTTGCGTAGAGGTGGAACGAATTAAAGATAATCCTTCACAAGTTTTTGTGAAAGGGGGTATAAATGAATAAAGGCTTTGTTTTCGATCAAAATAAATGTGTAGGTTGCCATGCTTGTGTGGTGGCCTGCCAGATTGAAAATGGCGGCGATCAGCACATCCCCTGGAGGGAGATTAGTACCTTTAATTCCTATCATCACCCAAAACTTCCATCCTTTCATTATTCCCTGGCATGTAATCATTGCGAGCATGCATCCTGTATGGAAAGCTGTCCGGCCCTGGCCTATACAATAGATGATGATTTGAATACAATCATCCACCATCCTGATCGCTGTATCGGATGCAAATACTGCACCTGGGCATGCCCCTATGATGCACCTAAATATGTGGAATCTAATGGTATTGTTGAAAAATGTACAGCTTGTTTACATCGTTTGGAGAAAAACCTTAAACCTGCCTGTGCACATTTATGTCCTACCGGGGCTTTGGATTTTAAAGATATTGAAATAAAAAATCATAAAAGGCTATCAGGATACACAGAGGCAAATTTAGGCGCCCGGATAGATATTATCAGATTAAGAAAGCAAAGGGCTCCAATATCAGCCCTTCAACTTGATAAATCAGAAGAAGTTCAGTTTATACAACTTGAAAAGAATAAGCCTGGTGATAAGATCAATATTAAGAAAGAGTGGGTATTGGTATTCTTTACTCTTATCATTCCTTTTCTGACTGCTTTGGCTACAGGTGGGGCACTTGGATTTTTTCAGGTTGATCCCTATGTTTTTTTATCTGTTGGAGTTTTAGGTTCACTATTAAGTATTTTTCATCTAGGTAAAAAAGCCAGGGTATGGCGGGCTGTCCTTAATGTCAGGTCTTCATGGTTAAGCAGGGAAGTATTAAGTTATGGTTTGTTTTTAGGACTATCAGCTATCTTCCTGTTTTTCCCAGAATACTCAATAATTGGTTTCACAGCGGCCTTTTTTGGATTTATATGCTCTTATTTTGCAGATAAGGTGTATCAGGTGGTTGAAAAAACTACAGTCCTAAATATACATAGTTCGAGTGTTTTTTTAACTGCCATATTATTCACCACATTACTTACAAATAATTATTATTTTGCTCTTTTTATAATGGGCTTTAAAGCCCTGCTCTATTTGTATAGAAAAATATATTTTGTAATCCACAACAGAAAACTAAGGCCCGGATTTATTTTTTTCAGGATTTCGCTTGGACTGGTATTGCCACTTATTTTTTGGGATCATTCAAAAATTGGCGTACACTCCTTAATTTTTTGTTTAATAGTAGCTGGTGAAGTGATTGACAGAATTGAATTTTATATGGAATGCAGCGTAATTACACCCAAAGGCCAACTATTAAAAGACATGTTAAAAGGGCTCCCATATCTCCCTAAATAAATATTGATTCTTCAACCTATTTCCCCAATATTTTTTAAAAAATAAAAATAAATCAAAAAAAACTTGACAATGGATATTTAAATGTTGTATTATTGTGATATCAAAATAATATCATAATGAATTTAAATAATTAAACCATGAAACAAGAAAAAGATTTTAGTGCATCATCAGGTTACCTTGCCGTAACTTTAATATTTTTAGTTACTGTAGGTGCTATTCTTACCCTGATTTTTTTTCCGGCAATATTGATTAAAATTATTGCGGCAGTTATTTTGGCAGCTAACCTTTTTTGCCTGGGAGGTCTTGTAATTGTTAATCCAAATGAATCGAGTGTTTTGGTACTTTTTGGTGCTTATAAAGGAACCATAAAAACAAATGGTTTCTTTTGGGTAAATCCTTTTTTCAATAAGAAAAAGATTTCACTTCGTGCACGCAATCTTGACAGTGAACCCATAAAAGTAAACGACAAATTGGGGAACCCGGTGATGATTGGGGTTGTTTTGGTATGGAAGGTAGCCAATACATTCAAGGCTGCATTTGATGTGGATGATTATGAGCACTTTGTTAATATTCAGAGTGAAGCTGCTATCCGTAAACTTGCAGGAAATTATCCTTATGATAACCTGGAAGACGAAGATGCCAAGATTACTTTAAGAGGTGGTGCCGATGAAGTAAACCATATGCTTGAAGAGGAAATCAGGGAACGCCTTGCTATTGCAGGAATCCATGTAATAGAGGCACGGATAAATTATCTTGCATATGCGCAGGAGATTGCCCAGGCTATGCTCAAAAGACAACAGGCCACTGCCATTGTTTCAGCAAGGTTTAAAATTGTGGAAGGGGCTGTAAGTATGGTACAAATGGCACTTGATCAACTTGCTGAAAAGGAAATTATTGAAATGGATGATGAAAAGAAAGCTGCCATGGTGAGTAATTTAATGGTGGTTTTGTGCTCTGATAAAGATGTATCTCCCGTTGTAAACTCTGGTTCACTCTATCATTAATTTGATTCAGGTAATCAAACCCTGGTAAAATAATGATGTTTAACGTTTACGGTAAAAAATGAAAAATCCAATTTTTACAGAAGAACAAAAGTATAGCCATCCATGGATATGGATGGTTATCTTTCCCATCTTAGCAACACTTATATTTCTTCTTCAAATTAATGAAACTGAAAATAAAAGTTTGTCGGAACTTGATCAGGATGCTCTTTTGGGATTAATTATTATGTCCTGCATTTTTTTTGTAATGATGCTTGGACTGACGGTTTTATTTTATAAAATGAAGTTAAGTACCCGGATTACCCAAGATGCAATTTATTTTAAGTATCCACCTATAGTAGTTAAGGAAAAGAAGATTACTAAAAATGAAATAAAATCCTATGAGGTGAGGAAATTCCAACCGGGGAAAGAATATGGTGGTCACGGGGTAAAAAAGGGGCGAAGAAAAGTTGGAAGAGGCTATACAGTAGGTGGCAGAATTGGTCTTCAACTTTACCTTAAAAGCGGGGAAAAAATATTGATAGGTACCCGAAGAAAAGAAGCAATCCGCTATGCAATGGAAAAAATGATGAGTACCAAAAACATTTAAAGAATGCCAAAAAAGAAACCATTTGTATTACGACTCGACCCGGAAACACTTAAGGCCGTAGAAAAGTGGGCTGCTGATGAATTCAGGAGTACAAATGGGCAATTGGAGTGGATGATCAATAAAGCCCTTAAAGATGCAGGTAGGGTAAATAAAGAAAAAAATTAATATTCTTTTCTGAACAAATATATTGCTCCGGCATATTTTATAAATTTGCGACCTAATCCCCTTTATAATATGGAACATTATCCTGATATATCAATTCAGGTTCAACAGTTAAGTAAAAAATTTGGAAATTTTACGGCTGTGGATAAACTAGACCTTGATATCAGGAAAGGAGAGTTATTTGGATTACTTGGCCCTAATGGTGCCGGGAAAACCACCACGATCCATATGCTCTGTGGTTTATCCCCTGTCTCCTCAGGACAGGTATTAATTAATGGTCAGTCGATGCAGCAATCACCCGGCCTAAGGTCCAAAATCGGAATTTGCCCACAGGAGAATATTCACTGGAATAAATTAAGTTGCCAGGAGCAATTGGTTTTTATGGGAAAGATGTATGGAATGGAGAGTAAAGCTGTGAGAAAGAGGACCGATGAATTATTAAATCTACTTGGCCTTGCTGATAAAGCAAGGCAAAAGGCTGCCAAATTATCCGGAGGAATGAAACGTAGGTTGAATATTTGCCTTGCACTTATTCACAATCCCGAATTTCTTATACTGGACGAACCAGAATCTGGCCTTGATCCCCAATCACGTGTGTTATTGAGGGATTTTATAAAATCATTGAGAGGGGCAAAAACCATTGTATTGACAACCCACAATATGGATGAAGCCGATAGGCTTTCCGACCGAGTAGCCATTTTGGATCATGGAAAACTATTATTGCTTGATACCCCGGGCAACTTAAAAAGATCCATAGGTGAAGGGGATATCCTTGAATTGAGTTTTGTAAATGATATTTCCCGTGAAACCAAACTTACAGAATCATTAGCACCCTATTACAATGATATCAAAGTTACTGGCAATTTCATCATGCTCCGATCGAAAAATATTGTAGAAAAAATAGCAGAAATTACAGAGATTGTAAAGGGAACGGGAAATGAATTGCAAAAAATTGTTTTACGAGAGAACACGCTGGAAGACGTGTTTATTCATTTGACCGGTAAAAAATTAAGGCAATAAAATAGTATAACGTGAAACTAATAAGCGTCATTAAAAAAAGCCTCAGAGAGCAGATCAGAAGTTTCTGGATACTTTTCCTTACCATCTCAATGGCGCCTTTTTTTATTGCTGTATATTTTCTTATTCTCGAATCCTATCAACCCCAGTATGATATCCTGGTATTAAACAATGATAAGGGCTATGTTGGCTCAATGGTACCTATTAATCATGGTCAATTACTATTTGAAACGGCTTCTTTTATTTTGAGGGATTCCAGCGACTTACCTTTCAACATAGAATTGGCTGATTCTCGTGAAATGGCAATAGGTAAGCTCAAGAACAGAAAAGCCGATGCTTTAGTAGTTATACCTGTTGATTTTTCAGAAAAGCTACAAAACAAAGATGATCATTTTGATAAAGACCCAATAGGAGTTGAGTTTATAGGTGACCTTACTCAAATTGAATATATGGTGAGTGCTGTCTGGGCAAACGAAGCCATTGATCAGTATGTGGCTCATATGCAACAAAGGACAAGTCAAATTAAGGTTATAGAAACCAGCCTGGGCTATTCAGGCAGCGTCTCTGATTTTGACCTAATGGTACCCGGCCTTTTGATTCTGGCCCTGGTCATGCTTATGTTTTCGGCCACTATTGCTATTATTTCCGAAGTTGAAAATAAAACTATTATTCGGTTAAAACTCTCAAAGATCAGTACTCTGGAGTTCTTGTCAGGAGTAAGTATCGTGCAGGTTCTGGTAGGACTAGTGGCCATATTATTAAGCCTTGCCACTGCTATGTTAATGGGCTTTAAGCCTGTAGGTTCGATGGGTACATTCCTGCTTATTACCTTGCTTACAAGTATCTCCATCATTGCATTCAGTCTTATCCTTGCAGCTTTTACCAAAACGGTGAACGAGGTTTTAATAGTAGGCAATTTCCCCTTGTTTCTTTTTATGTTTTTTACCGGTGCAGCTTTTCCCCTGGAAGGTAAAGCACTGTTTCATATTGCAGGTTATCCAATTTCGTTTCAGGGATTGATGTCTCCTACACATGCCATTTCTGCTTTAAAAAAAATCATGATCATGGGCATGGGCATCATTGATATACTCCCCGAAATCATCTCTATTGTTATTCTTATATTCATCTATTTTGGAATAGGGGTATATGCTTTCAGAATAAAGCATATGAAGGTTGAATAACCCACCTTTATTTCATTAGCCGCAACACGCTGAACGCTTTTTTGTTAAAACTTTGTTAATCCGGGAAAAAGGATTTTTTTTTCTTATCTTTGATCATGAAAACACTTCAATTAACTTTTAACCTCTTTCCCTAATACGCATTGAAAATGAAACAAGTTTCTGCAAAAAATCGCTACAATACCATTACTATTATTACCTTCATTATAATTCTTTTAAGCTTTGGGTATTATTACTTTGCCTATGTTAAAAATGCTGAAAAGAGATTTCATGAAAGGGCCTTCCGTATAATCGAAACAGTAGGAAAATCCATTGAGAAAAAGCAAAAAAATTACAATAATATTGCTACCAATGCGCTTTCTCATATAATCAAATACGATAATGCTTCCAAAAGATTGATTGATGAGGCCTTAATAGATAATTACTTTGGGGATGATTATTCAGTAAACAGCCAGGAGATAGATCGGATATTAAAAAATGATTATGGGGTTCCAAAAGAATTGAATTTTTTATTTACTGATAAATTTCTTGTTGACTTTGATGCATTAGAAACGGGATCACAATCTGAAGAAAGGGTTAAAATAAGTAAAGCCACTTCGGAGCTGATAGGAGACGATATCAAGTTTGAGATTATCATCGAAGATTATATCATTACAGTTTACTACAGGAAGGAAGCGCTGTTTCAAAATACTTTGCGTTATGATATTTTTGAAGAATACTTTGCGTTTTATGAGTCTCAGAATAAATCAGGTAACTCCAAAGAGAAAAAGTTACAATTACTCTATTCCGATATTCCAATTTCATTTAATAACCCTGTAAACTACGAAAAATTTGATACTATACTTTTTGAAAAAAACCTGTTGTTTACTACCAGTCTTTTCGAATCGGATATTAATAAATCAAATAAACTTACCTACTTAACTCCCCTCGACATCGATCCAAGAATGAATTTTTATTTAGCAGGAATATTGGATCGAAATGAATTCCGTAAGCAAACCTTAAACCTTAACCCCATAGCCACTACTCTTCTGGTTGTAGTTATGGTGTTGATGATCCTGCTTTTCCCCATCTTAAAACTAAGATTATTGAGTGAAAACGAACGGTTAAATACCAGTGATTCAGTACTTGGTTTTTTTGCTATTGTCATTAGTTCTGCATTTATTTTATTGATCATCCTGCATCAGTTTACGAAGATTCAAACTTCCAATAATTTTAAAGAGAAATACCTGTCAAGTTCAGTAAAAAATATTGAGGAAAGTATGATCAGTGAATTTGACGTTTTGCTCGATAGCCTTATAAGTAAGGATGAAATGATTAAAAAGCCGGATTTAAAAAGAACTCAATTTATTTATGACTCCAAAACGAAACATAAATTGGATAGTAAAAATATTAATGCATTTATGTGGTTGAATAAAAAAGGAGATCAATTGGTTAAATGGGCCGACCCCATCACACCCCGGGTAAATGTTTCACACCGTAAATACTTCAAATTTCCTGTGGCAAGTGACCAATGGAAAGATGAATCAATAGCCGGAGGAACTGATTTTTATATTGAATCTATCAGGTCCATTACAGATGGTTTTCATTACCTGATCTTCAGCAAGAAATCGAAAAATACTCAAAACTATTTTAGCGCAAAAGATAAGTTTACCAAACAATTGGCAAGCACTTATGATAAAGATGATGCTGATATTTTTAGTCCATCCGTGGTAATGATGCCTGTTAAAGAATTAAAATCATTTACCAATTTCACCTCACCCGAAAATATCCATATCATGCTCATTGGTAAAGACGGGGAGGTCATGTTTCATGAAAATAAAAATAAAATACTTCAGGAAAATTTGATGGTGGAAACTCAAAACCACCCGGATTTATTTACTGCCCTGCAAACACACGAAGATGCTTTTTTTATTACCGAGTACGAAAGTAAAAGCTCCTATTTCTACCTTAGCCCGGTTGGCGATCTCCCCATCTACCTTGTAGCCTATGTGAATAATGATTATGAAAAATTGGTATCCGCCCAAATATTCGGAATGTCGTTTACCCTGTTTTTCTTGTTGTTTATATTGATCATGGCGCAGATTGGAATATTTGTTTTTATTGATTCAAAACATCATAAAAAAACGAAAAACGGAGACATCTTGTTTAGTTGGATTTGGCCTCATCCTGAAAATAATTCTATTTACAAATTGCTAATACTTTACAACCTGGCCTGCATTATTGTATTTACTTTTCTGGGTTTTAGCCATCATATATTTACTTCCATGATGTTTTTTACATTGCTTATTAACTGTAACATCTTTGTTTTAAACAGGCACAGGATTTTAAAAAGCAACCGGGGCCTGAATGTTTATACCGCCTACTTTACTGCAATCCTATTGTTGGTAAGCTTGTTTTTGGTTATTTCACTTACTGAATGCTATAAAGATGTGTTGCTAATAGTCGGAATAATTATCTTTTTAATATTAAACTTAGTTGTTATTCTCTGGGCTGGTAACCTAAAGAAAAACAAAGAGGAATTTTTTAAACCATTGTATTATAATTCACTTCTTTTCCTTATTGTTCTTTCGTTTGGAATATTACCTGCTTCCGGATTCTTCTTTAAATCGTTCAATGTCGAAAAGGAAATGTATATCAGAAATATGCAGTTTTCTTTTGCTCAAAAAGCCGATGCAAATGGATATGAAAATAAAATCACCCCCACCGAGTTTAGCATTACTAAATTGGAAACTCCTGAAACCCCTGCCAACATTGATACCATAAATACACCCGTCGTCGATTCAACTATAAATGTAAATACATTAGTTGCCGAAGACACATCAGCTCTCGGACCTGGGCTCAATGACCCTGTTCAAAAGAAAGAAATATTGGATGTGAAATCCAATAATCAAAATGAATTGTATAATCCTTTATCACCATTTGAATACAGTTTGTATAGTAATATCAGGGTTCCGTTCAGCCTTGAATATCGCAATGCCTCAAGTTATAATTTTGTTAACACAAATAACATTAGTAATTTGAAATGGGTTTCAGGAAAGGACAAAACTACGCTGGAGGATAATGTAAATAAGTATAAAATTACCTCTAATAAGTTGAAATTTCATTGGATACCCAAGGCCATTTATTCAAACAAGCCAAAAGCAGTTTTTATATCGTTTTTAGTTCTTGTTTTGTGTATTGTTATTCTTTTATATTTTACAATTTCATACTGGATAAGTAAAACTTTCCTTTTGCAATTACCTCATGTGCAAAATTTCGATTCACTTGAATTATCAAAGTGGCTTAAATATTTATACATAATTAGCCCACCTTATTCAGGTATTGCAAAACGATTGGCTGAAATTCATTCAAAATCCTATCCTATGATAATAAAGATCAAGGATGCCGGGGATATGGTTTTTGTGGAAGAAAAGTTAAATGAAATAAAGAAGAAAAAGTCAAAATCAATCATTATCCAGGACTCAGAAACTTTTACTACAGGGATAGTAAGAATTAAGACATCGCTTGTGGCCAAACTGAAAGTGATGGTTGAAAATGAGGAAATTGAGCGGGTGTTTATCGTTTCCAATACACAACCCTCTTATAAGTTCAAGCTTCTTTATGGTGAGAATGATAAAGAAAAAGAAACCAACAGGCAATGTTTTGACAATTATTTACATACCATTGGCAAATTTAAACGGGTCTTTTATCCTTTACCACATACTGAAGAATACTTTCTTGTAAGCAAGAATGAAAATAAAAAATCCTCCAGACATCTTGCATATTTTAATCCCGAATTAATGAAGAGAAATGACCTTGATACCTGGATAAAAATGCAGGAAGGAGCCGGAGATGCAGAAAGAATTTTAAATGAACAAAGCCTCTACCAGGTATATTATTTATCCATATGGCATAGTCTGGAAGACCGGGAAAAATACCTGCTATACGACCTGGCTCAGGATGGTCTAGCAAATTATAAGAACATAAATATTATTAATGACCTGATACAAAAGGGAATCCTAACCTATAAAAAGTTGCGGTTGCAGTTTTTTAGCCATAGTTTTAAAAGTTTCATCCTTACAAATATTGATCGTGATGAATCATTATTAATTGAGTTACAAGCCAGGCATTCAGGTAACTGGTCAAATTTGAGGTTACCCCTTATGATGATTATTTTAGCATTGTTTATCTTTTTAGTCATGACACAGCAGGACAAGGTAAATGCGGTATTGGGATGGATTGCAACTTCAGTTGCTTCACTGCCCATATTAATAAAAGTATTGTCAGGGTTTACAAATTTAATGGGATCCAAATCCAAAGCAGGTTAATTTTGAGTCTCAAATAGGATGTAATAATTCAATAATGTTATTACTTTTGCAGCCATTGGAGAGTTGCCGGAGTGGTCGAACGGGGCAGTCTCGAAAACTGTTGACCGCGTAAGTGGTCCGAGGGTTCGAATCCCTCACTCTCCGCCTCCGCCCGCCATAGTCAAGCGCAGCGCAGATGACGGCGGGCCGATTAAAAAACCGACACACTAACCCGAAAGTTTAACCTGCGGGCTTCGGCGGACGAATCCGCATAAAGACAAACCAATGCACTACGTTTATATTCTGCAATGCAGCAATGGCAAAACCTATACAGGATGCACCTCTGATTTAAAAGCAAGGATGAAAAGGCATCACGATGGCCATGTCCCGTCCACAAAAAATCTAAGGCCTTTGGAATTAATCACCTATTTTGCCTTTAGGGATAAAGAGAAGGCTTTTGTTTTTGAAAAATATCTGAAATCAGGTTCAGGTAGGGCATTTTTGAAAAAACGATTAATATAGAATTATGGCCCGGCAAATATCCAGTCGCAGCGCAGACGACGGCGGGCCGATTAAAAAACCGACACACTAACCCGAAAGTTTAACCTGCGGGCTTCGGCGGACGAATCCGCATAAAGACAAACCAATGCACTACGTTTATATTCTGCAATGTAGCAATGGCAAAACCTATACAGGATGCACCTCTGATTTAAAAGCAAGGATGAAAAGGCATCACGATGGCCATGTCCCGTCCACAAAAAATCTAAGGCCTTTGGAATTAATCACCTATTT
>JAIOZL010000033.1 GCA_021740645.1 Bacteroidales bacterium | reverse complement strand
GAAAGGGCGGGGAGGTGTTGGCCAGGGAAACCGATAAAGCATTTGCTGCCATTTCGGATGATACCGATTGGGCCTTTTATATTCAGGGCGACGAAGTGGTCCATGAAAAATACCTCGATCCTATAAGGGAGGCCATGTTGCAATACAAAGATGAACCCGGAGTGGATGGTTTATTATTTAACTACCTGCATTTTTACGGCTCTTACGATTATGTCGGGAGCTCATCCGACTGGTATAAACATGAGATCAGGGTGGTACGCAGCGATAAGTCGATATACTCCTTCAGGGATGCACAAGGATTCAGAAAAGGAAATAATGAAATGTTGAGGGTGAAACCCATTGCCGCATGGATGTATCACTATGGATGGGTTAAAGAACCCGCAGTGATGCAAAAGAAACAGGAAAATTTCAATAAGTTATGGCATGATGATCAATGGGTGGAGGAGCATGTGGAGGCTGTGGAAGAGTTTGACTATGGCAAAAACATCAGGGAATTAAAGTTATTTGACGGGGATCATCCAGAAGTGATGAAACAAAGGATATCTGCTAAAAACTGGAAATTCGACCATGATATCTCTATTAACCGGAAAACACTTAAAGAAAAAGCAAAAGAGGCTTTGAGCAGACACCTGGGCATTGATTTTAGCTATAAAAATTATATAATTGTGAAATAAATGCTAACTGTGGAGCAAAACTATGGCGCTAGCATACACTTGTGCCGGTAAAAATTGTCTGTATGCTGCTAAATGCAACCATAAAGCGCATCTATAAAGCAGCACAAGCGGATGCGCTATTGAAGTATAATTTCTAATTTTAAGCTTTAAATAAGTATGAAACTAGTCCATACCAATCAACTAAAAGAAGAAGGTACAAGCCATGATGATGCGATCAAAAAAAAGGTTTTTATCAAAAGGGGTTACATTCCTCAATTGATGATGTTCTCGTCTGCCACGCTTATGCCCGGCCAATCCGTTGAAACCCATAAGCATGACACCATGTTTGAAGTGTATTATATCCAAAAAGGAAAGGCCATGTTTGTTGTGAATGATGAGGCCATTGAGCTAAAACCAGGGGATTGCATTTCCATTGAACCCGGAGAAAATCATTCTACAGCAAATCCTTATAGCGAAGAGGTTACCTGGCTATATTTTGGAATTGCAACGGACTAAACGAATGAAATTAAAAAATATACATGATTACCGGCTCAGCTTATCCGAAGAACTTCTCCCGCTTTTATGATGTGATATATAACAGCATAAGAAGTGGCACCGATCATATCTATTTTATGAACAAGATCAAACAGGCGAATGGCCCCGTTTTAGAAGTAGGAGTGGGGACCGGCCGCTTTTTTATGGATGCCTTAAAAGCAGGAGCAGATATTTATGGGATTGATATCAGCCCTGAAATGTTAAAAGTATTAAAGTCAAAAATCAATAAAAAAGATTTCGGGCGTATTCAACCGGGCGACTTTTCCAAAACCAGGTTTGATAAGAATTTTGATCTGATCATTGCTCCCTTCAGGGTATTTCAGCATTTGCATCGCATAGAAGAACAGCAGGAAGCCCTGGATAATATGTACCGGAGCTTAAAGCCGGGAGGCAAATTTATCTTCGACCTTTTTGTCCCCAATATAAAAATGCTTGCGGAAGGCCTCGACAATGTCATTGATTTCGACGGAGAATATGCTCCAGGAAAGCGCTTACGGCGATACACTTCCATGAAGGCAGATATTGTAAATCAAACCAGCAACGTCACTTTTACCCTGGTTTGGGACGAAGAGGGTAAAGAAAACCGGGAAGTTTGGAAAACCTCCCTGAGGTTTTTCTTCCGGTATGAGCTGGATTTATTATTAAATAGTTCCTCTTTTTCCAAATACCATATTTATGGGGATTTCAATGAATCACTATTATCCACGGATTCAAAAGAATTTATTGTTGTTTGTGAAAAATAAAGCCAAAATAATTAAGAGTTTATCCATCCTTTTCCTAACTGATGCATGTTAAATTAAAGTTAAAATCCAATATAGCAGGCACATAGTCATTACCTTTGGACAAAATAAATTCACTATTATCATCACTAAAACTAAAATTTACTAAATGAAAAAACTCTTACTGATTACCGCTGTATTTTGCTTTGTATTATCCGGATTTACCCAGGAAAACGAGAGCAAAGATTATAAAATGTACGAATTAATGTACATTAAACCCCGCACCGATAAACTCAAAGAATTGAATGAAGCACTTGCGCATCATAATAAAACATACCACAACGAAGGGCCCAATAAAGTGCATATGTGGTATGCCAGTACAGGGCCCCATACAGGTGACCTGGTCTGGGCTATGGGCCCGCTCACTTTTACCGACCTGGATAGCCGGCCAGAATCCAAAGAACACCTGGAAGATTGGATGTACAATGTAATGCCGAATGTAAAAGAAGTATCTGAAGGCGAATACTGGAAATTAAATTCAAAGTTGTCGCATTCTCCTGAAGGCTCATTTTCCGGAAAAGAAGTCTGGACTGTTTATGATATCAAGCCTTATGAAAGCTACCGTTTTACTGCCATTATTGAAAAAGTAGTTGAAGTTTACAAAAAGAAGGAATATGAAAACTACTTTACCGTTTTTGAATCTCAATTCAATGGGAATGATACCCGTGATGTTGCTATAGGTTTTGGTTTTAAGAACTGGGCGTTTTTTGATAAGGAAAGCACCTTTAAAAAAGACTTTGAAGAAATCCATGGCGAAGGATCATGGTTTAAGCTCATGGAAGAATATCGTGACGTAGTGAACAGTTCCTTTGAAGAAGTTTCGGAATATATGCCTGAAATAAGCGGCGGATCCGATAAATAAAATATAATTGCCCACAGATTAGACTGACGATGCCTGAATTCTTGAATGCTGATTTTCAGCTGATATTATTCTTTTCCGACTACTCAATCTGTGGGCTTTTTCTTTTTTGGCTTTAGTATTTTCGAAGTCGCACAATGCCCGGCTCCCAATTAACAGGGCCATGTTAACTTTATTCCCCCTTAAATGTCAATGTCAAAGGCATTTATTTTAACTTTGTTTGGGTAATCAAGTAGATAATGTTCGTATGTCTGGTTTCTGGAAAGTAACCATTTTTATTTTAATTGCCCTCCTTGCAGCCATTGCAGGCTATTTTGCCTATTCTTATTATAAGTCACTTAAAGATCCTCACCTGCCCGCGATCCATGCCATAAGTCCGAATACCGTTTTTTTCACTGAAATAAAAGATTTCGAACAGGCAGTGTACAAGCTTACTCATCATTCAAAAATATGGCAGGCATTTCTTGAAGAGGGTTTGTTTACTGAGGCTGACAGCCAGATCAAATACCTCGATTCACTTTTTCTGACCCACGGGATGACTCACGAAATTTTGTCGACCAGCAAACTGATCTTATCCCTGAATCTTTCGGGTATTATTGACGTTAGCCCGCTTTTTATTCTGGAGCTCCCACAGGGCATGGGATTGGAAGATGTCAAAATGTTTATCAAGGAAAAAAATGGAGAGAAAAGTATTTTAATGAGTAAATCTGCAGGAGGCGTTTCCTATCAAATCGTAAACCTTCCTCATCCTGAAAGATTATTTTACTTTACAGTACACTATGGGTTATTTATTGGAAGCTTTACCGAAACTCTTGTAACAGAGGCGATCTACCAGCTTGATCACGGCCGAAGTATGGTTACTGATGCAGATTTCACACGCATTGTAGCAACGGCAGGTAAAAATGTAGATGCCAACCTGTTTATTCATTTTAAGAACCTGGGCAAAGCTTGCAGCCCGCTTGTCTCAAATAAATTGCGTTTCCTGTCACTGGGTTTAAATAGTTTTGCCACCTATTCCGAAACCGACCTGATCATAAATCCTGATGAGGTACTTTTTAACGGATATACAGTAACCTCCGATTCGATGGGATTTGATTTGGATGCCTTGCGACAGGCTCCTCAAAAAATTAATATTCCTGAAGTGTTACCCCGTGATGTTTCATGGATGGCACATTTTGGAATAGAGAAATTCACTCAGTTTTTAGAAACCATTTCTTTGGCCAGAAAAATGACATTGGAACAATATTCGGGCGATTTGTTTCAAAACTATGAAATTGACCTGGAAAAAGAATTTTATTCATGGATAGGTAATGAGTATGCGCTGTCTGAAACGGATGCCGGGTTTCTTGCAGTTTTTCAAAGCAATGATATACTCAAAGCCGGTTTTTGGCTTGAGGGCATGGAAAACAAAGTTCGGACTCAAAATCGTAGCGCCAAAAAAGTAAAACTGGAGCACAATGGTTACCAGATTAAAAAGCTTTCGCTACCTGAATTGCTAGGGTATATTTTTGGGGAAATGTTTAAGTCCATAGACCAAAATTATTATATCACCCTGAAGGATTATGTGATATTTAGTGATAAGGCAGAGGCCCTTACCAAATTAATCGATAACTTTTATTTGAGAAAAACACTGGCTAATGATCTGAACTATCAGTCCTTTTCCAATAATATTTCTGACCGTTCAAATATATTTTTATATGCCAATCTAAAAAACACCGGTAACCTGCCCAAATATATTTTAGCGCAAAACCTGCAAGACGAATTCATTGCACATTCAAACCTGGTAAAGAACTTCGAGGGGATTGCACTGCAATTCAGTTATATCAACCAGATGTTTTATACCAATCTCTACCTCAAGTATAATCCCGGTTTCCAACAGGTGATCCCAACTAACTGGGAGTTTGATTTAGAGCAAGCGGTGATTGCCCGTCCATATTTAATTAAAAACCACCAGAGTGGCAAACTGAACATCATTGCGTTCGATGCCAATAAAACGATGTACCTCGCTGATCATTTAGGGGCAGTCATATGGAAGAAAACCCTGTTGGAAGCTCCGCTGGGAGATATCAACCTTGTAGATTTTTACAACAATGGAAAATTTCAATACCTTTTTAATACTGAAAATTACATTTATTTAGTTGACTTAAAAGGAAATGATGTAGGTGGCTTTCCGGTGAAATTGCCCACCCCATCTACCAATCCATTAGCCGTCTTCGATTATAATAATGACAACGATTACCGAATGATACTGGCTCTGAACGACAATAAGATTTATAACTATAATAAAAGTTTTGAAGAAACAGAAGGATGGAATAAGATACAGGCAGGCGTGGAGGTAAAGGCTCCTGTCCAGCACCTTACAGCCGGGAAAAGGGATTATATTTTTGTAACCGATGAAAAGGGAAATGTGATGATTAACAACCGCAAAGGAGAGGTCAGGATTGATTTAGAAAAACATTTTACCAAAGCCATGCATTCTGTGTTTTATATCAACAATACCAATTCAAAAGGAATTTTTATTACTACTGATGATGATGGTAACGTGGTTTACATCAATACTAAAGGAAATGTAAAACGAACCTCTTTCGGGACTTTTTCTGCCGATCATTATTTTATATATGCTGATTTTGATAACAATGGTTCAGAAGATTTCATTTTTGCAGATAAAAACAAATTGGTGGTATTCGATCGTTTTAAAGCAGTTTTATTCGAATACCAATTTGATGATGAAATTGTAAATAAACCCTTGGTTTTTCAGGGAAGGAGAGGGCTTATGAACATTGCTCTACTCTTAAATAATGCGCACGAAATTCAGGTTTTTAGTAAAAATGGAAGGGAATATACACAGCAGTTTTTTGGGGCCGAAACCTGTTTTGATGTGGGAGCGATCAGTGGGGGCAATTCCCGCAGCATCATCGCAGGATTGGGGAACAAAGTGGTAAACTATCTTCTGGAGGAATAACAAAAGACCCTACCTATGGAAATCCTACATAAATACTTCCCTGATTTATCCCCTTTTCAAATTGATCAATTCAGGAAACTGGGGCCCCTTTATACAGATTGGAACAACAAAATCAACCTTGTTTCACGCAAAGATATTGATCAGTTATACGAACGTCATGTTTTGCATTCCCTGTCCTTAGCCAAAGTGATTCAATTTGCACCCGGAACTAAGCTCCTGGATGTGGGCACGGGGGGGGGATTTCCCGGAATACCCCTGGCTATTTTTTTCCCGGAGGTAAAATTTCACCTGATCGATTCTATTGGTAAAAAAGTAGCCGTGGTTGAAGCGGTTGCAGAAGCCCTGAAATTAAAGAATGTCAGTTTTGAAAAAGCAAGAGCAGAGACCCTTTCGACGCAGTTTGATTTTATTATAAGCCGGGCCGTGACAGCGCTGCCTGTGTTTTGCAACTGGGTTGATCCGCTAATCAATAGAAATAATAAGAACGAGATAGAAAATGGGATCCTTTATTTAAAGGGAGGCGATTTTAGTGATGAGTTAAAAGAAGTAAGGATGAATTACAGGCTTTATTGGATAAGAAATTTCTTTAGCGAAGCTTTTTTTGACACAAAGAATATCGTACATCTGTTCCCCTGATGCAAATATGTATAAATTGAAAACCTCCAAAGAAATAATTATTCATTTGCTCAAAAGGGTTTTTTATTATCTTCGTCGGCTATAATAAATTCAACTTAATCATGACAGAAGCAATAAAAAAGAGTTTAAGGGATTCGAAAGGTGCCCGTTGGGGTGCACTTGCCGTGGTTTCCTTTACAATGATGACCGGATATTATATCAATTATGTAATATCTCCTCTAAAACCATTACTTGAAGAACACCTTAACTGGAGCAGCCAGGACTTTGGTATTTGGAACAGTGCTTACGGTTGGTTTAATGTGTTTTTCTTAATGCTGATTTTTGCCGGAATTATCCTTGATAAAATGGGTGTCCGTTTTACTGGAATTGGTGCCAGTTTAACTATGCTCATTGGTACAGTATTGCAATATATAGCCATTGAGCAGGTCTTTCCTATGGAAGGGCTCGTATTTGGATTCAAAACTCAAATTGCTGTGGGTGCCCTTGGTTTTGGGATTTTTGGTGTAGGTGTAGAGGCTGCCGGAATTACCGTATCAAAGATTATTGTAAAATGGTTTAAAGGAAAGGAAATGGCCCTCGCCATGGGACTTGAAATGGCTACTGCACGTATGGGTACTGCATTAGCATTGGCTATCCCTTTGCCAATGGCAAGAGCTTTTGGGGTAGATGGAATGCCAAACATTTCTGCTCCTGTTATGTTAGGCCTTGGCTTATTGGTTGCTGGTTTTGTTGCTTTTATCTGGTACACCTTTATGGACAAGAAACTTGAAGTTTCTGAAGGAATTAAGGACGATATATCAGAAGAAGATGAATTTAAATTAAAAGATATTCTATTTATTATCAGGAATAAAGGATTTTGGCTTATCGCTTTATTATGTGTATTGTTTTACTCAGGTGTATTTCCATTCCTTTATTACGCAACTGACCTTATGATTAACAAGTATAGCGTGAGTGAAAAATTTGCAGGAGCAATCCCAAGTTTATTGCCCATGGGAACAATTTTACTCACTCCATTTTTTGGGAACCTCTACGACAGAAAAGGAAAAGGAGCTACCATTATGTTAATCGGGTCTATTTTTCTTTTAGTCGTACATATCTTTTTTTCCATTCCTGCCCTTGATAGCTATATTGTAGCTATTGGACTGATTTTATTTTTAGGAGTAACTTTTTCATTAGTACCATCAGCAATGTGGCCATCAGTTCCTAAAATAATCCCTGAAAAGCAATTAGGTACGGCCTATGCATTAATTTTCTGGGTTCAAAACTGGGGCCTGATGGGAATGCCATTGTTAATTGGTTGGGTACTTGATAAGTATTGTATCATTGATTATGTAACCACCGTTAATGGGGAAAAACCTATTTATGATTACACTATTCCTATGATGATATTTGCCGCAACTGGTTTCTTTGCAATTATTATTGCATTGGCACTTAAAGCGGAAGACAAAAAGAAAGGATATGGCCTTGAATTACCAAATATTGAAAAATAATTGAACATACTGATAAATAAAAGGGTTGTCACATGACGACCCTTTTTTTATTCACTAATGGCAATTTTGTTGTAATTTTAGCGCTTAGAAACAATATAATTATTAAAGATAAATTCAAAATAAAATGAGTAAGGAAATATTAAATTTAGAACCCAAATCAGTCTGGAAACATTTTTACAGTTTAACCCAAATTCCCCGCCCTTCAAAAAATGAAGCAAGGGTTATAGCCTTTGTGAAAAAATTCGGTGAGGACCTTGGTCTTGAAACGATTGTGGATACCGTGGGTAATGTGATTATCAAAAAGCCTGCAACTCCGGGAATGGAAAACCGTAAAGGAGTTATTTTACAGGGCCACCTCGACATGGTCCCCCAGAAAAACAGTGCTACCAAACATGATTTTCTAAACGATCCTATTGACGCTTACATTGATGGTGAGTGGGTTACTGCTAAAGGCACAACATTAGGTTCAGATAACGGAATGGGTGTGGCTGCTGCCATGGCCGTGCTGGAAGCCAAAGACCTGAAACATGGCCCGGTGGAAGCTCTTTTTACTATGGATGAAGAAACCGGAATGACAGGGGCTGAAAATTTACAGCCAGGTGTTCTGGATGGAGATATATTACTTAATATGGACTCTGAAGATGAAGGCGAACTTTATATCGGGTGTGCTGGTGGAGTGGATACCACTGCCGTATTTAATTACAAGGAAGAAGCCGTTCCTGCAGGGACAATTGCTTACAAAATTAGTGTAACAGGGTTAAAGGGTGGCCATTCTGGACTAGACATTCATTTGGGAAAAGGCAATGCCTGTCTTATTCTCAATAAAACGCTGATCAATGCCTGCGAACGATTTGGAATCCGGTTGGCTTCCATTGATGCCGGAAGTTTGCGTAATGCCATCCCCCGGGAGGCCTTTTCCACCGTTATGGTTCCCGGTGCAGAGGAAAATAATTTCCTTGAATTTATTAAGGAAGCGCATGAAAGCGTGGCTAAGATGTATAAAGCCACGGAGCCTGATGTTAAAATCACAACCGAGAAAACCTCACAACCCACTTCAATTATCGATGCCAATACCGAAAACAACTTCTATAATGCGGTTTCAGAGTGCCCGAATGGAGTTATTGCATGGGACGAAAACATGCCTGATGTGGTGGAAACATCCTCAAACCTTGCAATTATTAAATCAGAGGCTGGAAAAATTACCATTGCCATTTTAACACGTAGTGCGGTAGATGCAGAACGCGATAAAGCAGCAGCAGATATTGGTAAAGTGTTTAGAGAATATGGCGCTGAGGCCAAGCATCATGGGGCCTATCCCGGATGGAAACCAGACATAAATTCACCGATTCTTGAAACGATGAAAAAGGTGTACAATGATAGTTTTGGCAGAGTCCCGGAAGTTAAGGTAATCCACGCAGGCCTGGAATGCGGTATTTTAGGAGCAATTTATCCACATTGGGATATGATCTCTTTTGGGCCAACAATTCGATTTCCACACTCTCCGGATGAAAAAGTGAAAATTGATACAGTTAAAAAATTCTGGGATTTTCTTGTATATACTTTAAAGAATATTCCTGTTAAATAGTTCATTTTCAAAATAATTAAAGGGCCAGCTGTAAAAACGGTTGGCCTTTTTTATTCACCTTTTTATGGAGCATTAAAGCTGCTTATTCCTTCTTTAACAAATCATTAACAATTTATTTAAAACAGTTCTGAATTAGTGTGACTATATTTGTGACACAAAACTATATCTAATCTAATTCCTAAAAATGTATTGTATGAAATCTAAAATTACACAAATTGGATCGGGCAGACTCATAAAATTGGCTGCTCTGATAGTTGTTTTCTTATTTGTAACCGGAATCTCTTATTCACAGGTTGCAATTAACAGCGACAATAGTTTACCTGCTGCATCCGCGATGTTGGATGTAAAAGCAACAGGTATGGGTTTACTAGCCCCACGCATGACCTTTGCTAACCGCCCTGCTGCACCCGCAACAGGATTAATTATTTATCAAACGGATAGTGACCCCGGATATTACTATTATGATGGTGCTGCCTGGCAAAAAGTTGGCCGTGCAAGTGACCAATTCTGGATGGCCAATGGCCTGGATATTTATTTTAATACCGGTAATGTTGGTGTTGGTACCGATACTCCCGACGGACATGGCTTATATTCTATGCATTATGTTACTGGTAAAGCTGCTGTAAAAGGTACAGATGAATCCGGCAGTTTCATATTTGCCGATGGTATGTTGGGTGTTTTATCTCCTTCAGCTATGGGAGTTCCTACTTCAGTTTTTAATGTGGGTGTTTTGGGTGTAAAGCCTGACAATGGATTTGATGGCGCCGGTGTTCTAGGTTGGACAGATGATACTGATGCCTCTAACTATGGCGGTCTATTTATAGCTGACGGATCAAGTACGAACACCAATAATGCTATTTATGCTGATGCAGATAGTGCTTCTATAAACTATGCCGGATATTTTAAAGGACGGGTTCATATATTGGCAAATAATAACCTAACTGATGGTGCAAGTGATTATGGCTCTAATGTGTTAACCGTTGAAGTGAATCACGATAACTTCATTGATACAAGAGCTGTTTATGGGATATCAACTCCTGTTGACGGTTACGGTTATGGTGTTTATGGTGAAGGTGGTTACAGAGGTACTTATGGCTTCGGTAATGGCGGTGGATATACAGGAACTGTCATTGGAGTATATGGTTATTCCTCTGGTACCGCAGGAACACGCGTAGGGTTATATGGCTATGCCTCTGGAGGTACTACTAACTGGGCTGCTCAATTAATTGGCTCAACCTACATCAGTGGGGACCTTCGTATTGGAACCACAACCGCTGCTACAGGATATGCCCTTTCAGTAAATGGAAATATCGCTTGTGAAGAAGTATTGGTTCAGGATGCCGGAAGCTGGCCGGATTATGTATTTCATGCGGACTACAATTTAATGAGTCTTGAAGAATTGGAATCAAGCATTAAAGAAAATAACCACTTACCAGGTCTTCCCCCAGCTGTTGAAGTTGAAGCGAATGGATTTAATGTGGCTGATATGCAAAAACGTGTACTGGAAAAAGTAGAAGAATTGACACTTTATACAATTGAACAGGGTAAATTGATACAGGAACTGCAAAATGAGGTGAAAGCCCTTAAAGCAGAAAATACTTCAATAGAGAAGTAATTCCTGGGATTGCCTTATTTAATTAATGTATAAATTAAAATTCAGTACAATGAAAAAATTAGTAATAATATTCTGTCTTCTGATGATAGTTGGTTTCTTAGGAACCAGTTATGCTCAGAATGCGGCAATAGAAAAACCTACGTTAACAGCCGACCAACAACAAGCTGTTGATGAGCTTATTTCTATGGATCCCAAACTGAGTGCAGAGGAAATAGAACAACTGAAAATAGCAGTATTGGGGGCTCCCGCGCATGCAGAGCCGGTAATAGACCAAAAAGAGGAATCACAACCTGAATTTGTGCAAGCTCCCTGGAAACCCGAACCCGCTGAGGAAAGGGAAGAAGTTTTGCCGAAGGAAGTAATTCAAACTTCTGCTCAAGTAGGTCAAACTGGTACCCAACCTCAACCTGAAAAGGCAGAGAATACCCTTAACTACCATAGTATGAAAGGGCCTGCTACACAAGCACAACCTGCTAAATCCGATAATATAATAAACTATCACAGTATGAAGGGGACGAATACTCAACCTTCACCGGGTCCTTCCGGAAAATAATCGGATATATGTATCAGCTTTATTTAAATGATAAAAGATAATAAAATGAAAAAAATAATAATAAATTTCCTTGTCTTATTAATAGTAGGTTGGATGGGAAATGTTTATGGTCAGCAATTGGATGCCGTTTCGGATATCTGGTTAAATGCCCAAACAGACGACTTTGCAACCATACAGCAACAAGCTGAGGACTACTTTGCCGATAAGGATAAAGGCCGGGGTTCTGGATACAAGCAGTGGAAACGCTGGGAATATCTAAACCAAAACAGGCTGACTCCTGATGGAAAAGTAACGAATCATAGCATGATGAACTGGAATGCTTACCAGCAATACATGGGATTTGATGGCATTCAAAAACCTTTACCTATAGAAACGGATGATCCTGAAGTTACCAATGGATCATGGTATCAACTTGGACCTACAAGTTGGATAAATGGAACCTCAGGGTATAATCCAGGCATTGGACGGATCAACTGTGTGGCCTTCCATCCCACAAATGCAAATATATTTTATGTAGGTGCCCCTTCTGGTGGAATGTGGAGAACAACAAACGGTGGAACTACCTGGACAAACCTTTGTGATGGTTTACCTGCCATAGGGGTTTCGGGAATTGTTGTTCAATACAATAATGCCAATAATATCTATATTCTTACCGGAGATGGTGATGGTGGGGATACCAAATCAATCGGTGTCCTGAAGTCTACCAATGGTGGAACTACGTGGGCAACAACCGGTTTATCCTGGGATATTACCAATAATGTGCAGGGCTATAAACTGCTGATGCATCCCAGTAATTCCAACATACTCTTCGCTGTTACCAATACTGGTTTGTTCAGAACTTCTAACGCTGGCTTAAGCTGGGATGAAGAAGATACCGGAAGCTGGAGGGATTGCGAATTCAAACCGGGAGATCCCAATACGATGTACCTGAGCGGAAGTAGTTTCAAACGTTCTACTGATAATGGATTGAACTGGACTTCGATCACATCTGGTGTACCTACAGGTACCTCCCGAATGGAGATTGGTGTAACTCCCAACAATTCCTCATATGTTTATCTCCTTTCCGGACCGGGCGGACCTGCTAGTGGACAATTTAAGGGTGTATACCGCTCTTTTGATAGTGGATTAAACTTTGGTCTCAAAACGGATACTCCTAATATTTTGAATAGTTCCGTCGACGGATCAGGAACTTCCTCCCAGTATACCTATGATCTGGCAATCGCGATATCACCAATCGACGTTGCTGATGTTATCACAGGTGGGATTAATGTTTGGAAATCTGTCGATTTTGGACTCAGTTTCACAATTAAAACACATTGGAATACTGGTACGGCATCCGCTTATGGATTAGAATACTCACACGCAGATATTCATGAACTTAAATATAATACACTTAATAATTATCTTTATTGTGGAAGTGATGGAGGCATCTTCAGGTCAATAGATCATGGAGAAACCTGGACGGATCTCTCATCCGGCCTGAATCCCATGCAGTTCTATAAGATTGCCAGTACGCCTGCAACTACCAGTTTAATTATTGGAGGTACTCAGGATAATGGTTCTAATAATTGGAGTGGAGGTACCTCTGTTACACATATGTATGGTGCTGATGGTATGGATTGTATGATCGATCATTCTAATTCAAACATAATGTATTTTAGTTCCCAGAATGGTGGTTTGCGTAAATCAACTAATGGTGGATCCACCAGCTCAAGTATTAAACCCTCAGGTTCTTCAGGTTCCTGGGTTACTCCCTATGTGATGAACCCAAGTAATTCAAGTATAATCTATGCAGGGTATTCTGACATATATAAAAGTACAAATGGGGGAAGTACGTGGAGTCTTGTAACCTCATATAGTGGTAGTGGCGCCATAGCTCATGGGACTAATAATACAAGCAGGGTTTACGCATCCAGCGGAAGCACTATTGTAATGACCACTGATGCTGGGGCAACCTGGTCGAATATAAGTGCCGGACTTCCGGGTTATACAATTACCGGAATTACCATTAACCCTGATAACTCTCCTGAAGTTTGGGTTACCCTGGGGGGATTTAATGACGGAGAAAAAGTTTACCGTTCAGGAAATGCAGGAGTTTCATGGGTAAATATGACAGGGGCCTTACCAAATATTATTGTCAACTGTATTGCCTTTGAAGATAATAATGGTGCTCCTGATGATGCGGTATACATTGGAACTGACATAGGTGTTTTTTATAGAGATTTAAATTTAGGAGAATGGATTCCCTTCGGAAACTGGTTGCCTACTGTACCCGTGTTTGACCTGGAAATTCATCAAACCGCAGAGCTAATTACTGCGGGAACTTATGGCCGTGGCCTCTGGAGATCATCTACCTACACTGATTGTACTACCAGCTGGACACTTGCGGGGACTGCTGCTGCCGGGTACAGTTATTACCAGGCTAGTGATTATATCACTTCTTATCGTGTGTTTGATCAGGGTGTTGGACAGGAAGGTTATTTTAAAGCAGCCAATAAGGTCACTTTAACTACTGGCTTTCAAGTAACTGGTGGTTCAAAATTCAGAGCATGGAATGCTCCTTGTGGAGCGGGTATACCTGAAAATGAAAACCAGGTCAATATTGAAACCCCAGATGTATATGAGGACTAGGTAAGAAGCCTACTAGTGAATATTTATAACACTAAAATTTATAACAATGAAAATAAAAATAACAATAATGCTTATCGTGTTGACCGGATGCTGGAGCTTTTTACCTGCCCAGTACCTGGTAAACCGGGGAGCAGACATCGTAATTTCCTCCGGATCATCCCTGGTAATCGATGGTGATTTCACTAACCAACTCGATGGGTCTATGGCCAATTCTGGGACGGTCTCAATTACAGGAGACTGGATCAATGATCAGACCAGTGGAAATTTATTGATTGGAACATCTGGAGTAGTTAATATGATTGGTTCAGGTGTACAAAATATAACAGGTTCAAATCCGACTTATTTTTACGATCTGAACCTGCTAAATGATGCTTCGCTGGGTGTAAGTACTTCAGTTTCCTCAGTACTCACCTTAAACAGCACATATTTAGCATGTGGAAGTTCAACGCTGGTGATGCAGTTTGGGTCTTCTATTATTGGTGCGAATAGTAGCGGATATGTGATAGCTGGAGGAACAGGCGGTCTGTTGCAGTATGTAAGTGCAGGGAATAAATCATTTCCGGTAGGTACGATTTCATCCTTTGTACCTGCTACATTAAATAATTCAGGAACGGCTGACTATTATACAGTAAGGGTATTTCCTGATGTATTATCTGCTGGTACTTCCGGAGGAACAATTCCTGAGATTAATGACTGTGTGAATATGACATGGGATATTACTGAGAACACCATTGGTGGTTCTGATCTATCAGTAACTCCATTTTGGTCAGCTGGACTTGAAGGCCCAAATTTTGATCGCACCCATTGCGCAGTTGGACATTATACCGGCGGGAGCTGGGATCCGGATACCGAAGCTGCTGCTGCCGGTGCAAATCCTTACTCCATAACACGGTCGGGTATTACCACACTTTCAGCATTTGCTGTAGGCGACCTGGAATCACCCATGGCCATTCCAGTGGATATACGTGTTGCGTCCTTTGCTTTTCTTGAGGGCCCCTTTAGCGGAGGCAGCATGGCTACCGACCTAAACGGATCAGGTTATGTGCCACTTGCACAGCCTTTCAATGAATACCCCTGGAATTATGCCGGCCCCGAAAATGTAGGTTCAATTCCTGCTGGGGTTGTCGACTGGGTCTTACTCGAACTACGTGATGCGCCCAATGCTGCTGGAGCCACAGGAGCCACAACATTTGCCACAAAAGCATGTTTTATGTTGAGTGATGGTTCAATTGTTGACCTGGATGGTTCCTCATTCCCAACCTTTAGCGGAACATTAAATGATGACCTGTTTGTGGTGGTTTATCACCGGAATCATTTACCCATAATGTCTGCTAATGCTCTTGTTCCTTTTGCAGGTATTTATACGTACGATTTTTCTTCAGCTGTTGGACAAGTTTATGGTGGTGTTAACGGCCATAAGTTCTTAGGAAGTGGTAAATGGGGCATGTTCAGTGGAAATGGCGATGGCGATAAGTTTATTGTGATTGCTGACCGCGACAATGTCTGGGATCCACAATCCGGTACCAACGGGTATAAAGATGGAGATTTTAACATGAACGGAGAAGTGGACAATGTGGATAAAAACGACCATTGGGTTGAAAATACCGGTGAGATTTCACAGGTACCCAATTAGAAATTAATTCTCATACCTTTAAAGGCCTGCCTTATGGCGGGCCTTTTTTTTTGTATTGCAATGATATTTATTGGAAAATAAAAAACCCCTCTTAGGGAGGGGTTTTTTTCTGCGGTCTGGACGGGACTATATTTGGTAATACCTAAACTATCCAACAAATATCAAACTTTACCTAATAGCGCCGTATATATTACCTAAGACGGTTAATAAAATAATTTTGAAGTTTAATATAGTTAACTTATTTTTGTCAGTAAATGTGTCAGTAACTTCAAAAGATAAATTATGGCAAATCTGCGTATTAAATTAAATCTTGACAAAATAGATCAGGAAAAGCCGAACAAAGAAGTCTATATTTTCTATTCAGTTTTTTATAACGGAAAACGATTCCGTATTTATTCAGGTTTTAATGTTAAGGTAAATAACTGGAATAAAAAGAAACAAGAATACCGGACCAACGAACCAGACTATGAAAACAAAAACTCCCTGCTATCCAAAGGCAAAAATGAAATTGAAACCGCAATTAATAAAGCAAGATTAGGAGATATTGAAATTACAAAGCAACTTGTAATAAGTAAATTATCCTTCTCAAAGCATTATGAAGGTGATAAAAGTTTTACAGATTATTTTGAGGAATTTATTAGGGTAAGGAGTAATTCAAAAGCTAAAAGCACTGTAGTAGTCAGTAAGACGACTTTAAAACACCTGAAGAGCTTTTCAAGGGAATATAATTATCAATTGTCATTTGAAAATATGAACCTCGGTTTTTATGAAAAATTCGAAAAATATATTTTCAAGGATTTAAAATTGCTCAACAATAGTTTTGGGAAATATATTAAAACACTTAAAACATTTCTTTACTGGGCTACTGAAAAAGGATATAACAGTTTTTCTGATTATAAAAAGTTCAAAACAATAAATGAGCCTACAGAACCAATTCCATTAACTTTATCAGAATTGAAATTAATTGAGAATGAAAGTCTAAATGAGAGTTTAACTAAAGTAAGAGATATATTTCTGATAGAGTGCTATTCGGGCCTACGTTTTTCTGATATCCAACAATTAACGCCAGAAAATATAAAAGGCGATTATATTCATTTAAAAACCCAAAAAACTGATCAAACATTAAAGCTACCCATCAGCAAAAGATTAAACATAATTTTGGAAAAATATCAAAAGAATTTTGAAAAAGATGGTTCATTTATTCCAAAAATATCAAATCAAAAAATGAATGAGTATTTAAAAGAGATTTGCAAGAAAGCACAAATAAATGATAATATTGTAATCTATAAAAACAGGGGAGGAGAAAGAATTAAAGAAATAAAGCCTAAAAATGAACTTATTACTACCCATACTGGCAGAGACACATTTATCACAAATTCTTTACTACTGGAGATTCCAGATATGATAGTTATGGAAATTGTAGGACATAAGAAATACGAAACTTTCAAAAGATATATAAAATTTAAAGACGAACACTTAAAGGAAAAAATAAGTGTTTGGGATAACATCTAAATATTAAAGGCATGTTCGATTTTACTGAAAAAAAAGGAGATTTTAATGATATTTTGGCTCATATTCCTGAACCTGAAAAGTTAGGTGAAGTAATATTTTCACTATTTATTGCTATACCAATAATTAAAAATATTAATAGAACTAAAAAATTACTAATTGATAATGAATTACCTAGAGAAGAAAGAATAAAAGGACTGCAGGAATGCAAAACTTTTTATAAGGCTATTTATAAAGATTTAGAAAATTATAAAGCATCGGATAAAACTTCTCATGAAGATTATAAAACAATTGATGAAATTAGCAATACGCTATTTAAAATAAATGCACTGATAGCGTCGCTACAAAAAGAATCAAAAATTGAGAAAAATGAAAAAGAAATTGAATCTCTTAGTCATTTGATTGATAACCTAAAAAAATCTATGGATAATCGAGTCCATAAAAGAAATGATGAGAACAAAATAAAATGGCTCGGAAAACCAGCTCATTTAGGATATATTTTCAGTGAACTTGCAAAGAATGGATTTATTGAATTACCAGTCACAAATGGTGAAATTTCATACTCAAAACTTGGTCGAATATTATTTAATGTTTTTGACATAGATACCACTTCTGGAAATCTTGAAAAGGAGGTTAACGAAAATAAAAATACTTTATCAAATTCAAATAAGGCCAAATTCACTATTCCCGAATTATCTCAAATTAAATAACTTATCTACAGTCCGGACTGTAAACGGATTGTAATTGGGTTAACCAGTGGTTTAATTTCGTCCCTAAATTAAATCATATGAATAACAAGATTTTAATCGTACCTATTAGCGAAGACCAATTATAAGATTTAATTCGTGTGGAATTGAATCATTTTTTTCATTCAGAAAAACTACCTAGACAATCTGAGGAAAAGGACCTTATCAACAGCTCCCAAGTTATGGAGATGCTAAATATCTCAAAAGTGACACTCCACAACTGGAAAAAGGCCGGTAAAATACCTTTTTATAGGATAAACCGAAGGCTTTATTTTAGGAGATCTGAAATAGTCGGTTTATTAACCCCAAAGAACCGATAATATGATCACTGATAATGAATTTTCAAACAAAGTGGTTTCCTATTTTGTTAGTGTTTTTTCGAAGAAACCAATAGAGACTGCAATTGCTGAAGTCTTTGAAGAAATAAAAAATTGTAAGCATAGGCTGTTAATAGATGAAATCCGAAAAACTGACGATAAAAAAGAAAGGTCATTACTAAAAAACAGACTTCCTGCCATAACAGTTTCAGGTCAATTTATAAATGGCCATCGAGCCGAAGACCTGGTAAAACATTCAGGACTCATTCAAATTGATATCGATGAAGTTGATAACTTCGAGCTATCAAAACAAAATCTTTACAAAGACACATTTACATTTATTGGCTTTGAAAGTCCGAGCAGAGGGATTAAGCTAATTGTTAAAATCCCGCCAGATCCTGAAACTCATTTAGCAAGTTTTAAAGCTCTTGAAGCATATTATTTATCGACATATAGCCTTAGGATTGATCCTGCATGCAAGGATGTTAACCGTCTTATGTATCTGAGTGCTGATAAAAACGCCTATATTAATGAGAATGCAGCAATATTTAATCACAGAGTTAATCTGCCACAACCCAGAACCTCAAAGAACGAAAAAGTTGATTCAGCGCAGGTTGAGGAGATAATCAGACAAACTGAAGCAAAACAAATCGACATCACAGGAGGTTATGATGAATGGATAAAGTTAGGATTTGCAATAGCTGATCAATTTGGAGAAGAAGGTAGGGAGTATTTTCAACGTATTAGCCGATTTCACCCTGATTATTCGGCAGGAGAATGCAATAAACAGTTCGATAAATGCTTAAGGGATTTTAATGGGCAAAAAATAACCATAAAAACCTTTTTCAAAATTGCAGCGAAAAATAAAATATACCAATCAAAAGATAAAACACCTTTAGTAAACTATGAATTTTACCACGTTATACTTGATAAAGATGGAAACTATAAAGATGTTACCATTAAATACAAGCAATTAAGCGATTTACTTTACTCATTCGGAATAATGAGGTATGATATAGGCCGGGATTATGTTTATATTTTGAAAAAAGATCAGATAATTGATGAAATCCCCGAGCATAAAATTATGGATATATTCACTACCTATCTTAAAAAGTTACCGGATGACCTTGGCAATGGCTTAACCAGGGAAAAATTAATTGAAAAGTTTTATAGAAACCCATCCAATTACATTTGTGATAATAGGCTCAAATTGCTAAAGCCAAATATACCAATCGTTTTTAACAAGGATAGTCAGTCAGAATGCTATGTTTATTATAAAAATGGATTTGTGAAATGTTCTGAAAATGGATATAATCTCTTTAATTATTACGATTTGGATGGATACATCTGGAAAAATCAAATCATTGATCGAGATTTTCAAAAAACTGATCTAAATGATAAAAACATAGAAAACTTAGGATCCTTTGGCCAATTTATATACAGGATAGCCAGTAATGATCGTGAAAGGTTTAAATCAATCTGTACCATCATTGGTTACAACATCCATAATAATTTTGATGGAAAACTAAAGGCGACAATATTGAATGATAGTAAAATCTCAGATAATCCGGAAGGTCGAACAGGAAAAACATTAATATCAAAGGCCTTAGGTCATGTTAGGCGTTACCATGAGATTAATGGTAAAGACTTTGATTCAGCTGATAAATTCAAGTATCAGCAGTTGGAGCTGGATACTCAAATAGTATGCTATAACGATGTTAAATCAAAATTTGATTTCGAAAGCCTGTTCAATGATATTACGGAGGGAATATCAATAAACAAGAAGCGACAAGATGCTTTTAAGATAAGGGCCAAAATAATAGTAACGACAAACAGAACTTTAAATATTTTGGGTGGGAGTGCTAAGGATCGTGCTATAGAGTTTGAACTTTCTGATCATTTTTCTAAAGACTATACTCCCAAAGATGAATTTAACCATTGGTTTTTCACAGATTGGGAAAAGCCGGAATTGAACAATGAATGGGTTTTGTTTGACAATTTTATGATCCATTGTGTATCCTTATATTTAAAATCAGGAATTATCGAATCTAAGGCCATTAATCTGGAAAAAAGAAGGGTAAGAGACCAAACAAACATTGAGTTCGCTGAATTTATAGAGGATAAAGTTGGATCCGGTGAAATTAAACTCAATACAGAATATCTTAAAAAAGATTTGCATGAAATGTTCCTAAATGAATACGATGAACTTAAAGATGAGAAATATTTTAAAACACAGGCCAATTTTACAAAGTGGTTAAATATTTGGGCACTAAGCCATAATTATAAAGTAGAAAACCGAAAAAGTGGAAAAGATCGATATATTAAATTCACTGAGTAATAAGGGGGGTATTGATTTTTTCCTTAATTCCGTGTCCTTTGCGTCCAAAGTATATGTAAAAGCATTAATTAAAGAAAAAAGTTGGACATGCTAAAAATGCATAACACGTCCAATGTGTCCTCAACGTCAATTGTGTCCTCCCCCAAACTATTTCGGACAAACAATAATCACGTAACCGTCCAAAGTTATTATCTGTAATACAACGTGTTACATAGATTGGACTCATTGGACGATCAAATATATAAATCTAATACACCCCATTTAAAAGTTTTGATACTTCCTAAAATTCTCCGCCTGTTCAAATATCTCCTTATACACCTCATCACGGTCCACCGGTGGGTAATTGTGCTCTGCTAACAGGATGATCAGGTCCGCTTTCAATTCAGCTTTGATGTCGGTCCGGTGGCTCCAGTCGGTATATTTGGCTTTGTCTTCAACTACCTTCTTAACTTCCCGAGACAAAATGATCAGTTTGTCTTCCGGATATTCAAAGTCGTATTTGTGGGCCAGGGATTTCAGGATGTCGTAAAATGCTTTTTCCTCAAAATCGATGCCCATGTCTTTGAAAGATTCCTTTTCCTTTTTGAGTAAGTTGTATAGATCGATGATCTCATCGGTGAAATCTTCCAGGACTTCGCTGCGAAGTACATCCTGTTCATTTCGCTCATTGTACTTTTCAACCAGGGATTTGAACCGTTGCGAAAAGTCCATCCCTTTGATCCGGTTTATCCTTTTGTAATCATCGATGGCTTTGGCCAGCAGCTTTTGAAGCAGCTTGATCTTTGTATTCGGCAGCTTGATCTTATCGATTTTGACCAGGTATTGATCATCAAACAGATCGATTTCCTTTTCTTTTTCATCACCCAACTTGAAAATTTCTTCCACACCGTCACTTTGCAAAGCATCCTTGATCAGTTCCCTCACCCTGGCATTCATTTGTGCTATATCGGGTGCATCTCCTTTGGTTAATTTGAATACGATAGACCTTACAGCAATGTAAAAATGAATGTGATCGCGTTCATTCTCTGTGAATACATCCGAACCCGCGCAAATATCATAAGCTGCTTTCAGTCGTTTTACCAGCGACATAAATCGTTTCTCTAGCTTTTCAGTAACCTGCACAAATTCGGCAGCCATGTTCAGGCATTGCAGTTGCTGCAACGGAGAACCGGTAAAATAATGCGATGAATCAAACTTATGGAAAATCTTTGCCAGCAGATCGAGGTGATCTTTGACCACTACAATGGATTGTTCAATTTCTTCGAAATTTTTGGTATCAGCCTTGTTGTAATGGGCAAGTGCCAGGTTCATCTGTTTTTTAATGCCGATATAATCGACGACCAGTCCTTTGTCTTTTCCTTCCACTTTGCGGTTTACCCGTGAAATGGTCTGAATAAGGGTATGCCGTTGAATGGGCTTATCGATGTACATGGTATCGAGAAAAGGCACGTCGAAACCGGTGAGCCACATATCTACTACTATAGCGATTTTGAAGTTAGATTTTTCATTCTTGAATTGCCGGTCCAACTCTTTCCGGTAATCTTTTGTTCCAAGCATTTTGTATAACTCGTCCGGATCGTCCTTTCCCCTTGTCATCACCAACTTGATCCGCTCCATCGGCTTAATTTCCCTTTTATCTTTTTCGGAAAGATTGGCCCCCGGTTCACAAATTCTAATTTCGGCCCAATCGAGTCTCAAAGCAATTACTTCTTTATAAAAATCCCAGGCAATGAATCGACTGCTGCATACAAACATGGCCTTACCCTGTAGCGTTGCACCTTCGCTCACCCGTTTTTCGTAGTGCTCGACAAAATCCGCTGCCAGCGCTTTCAGCCGGTCAGGATCTCCCAGAATAGCATCCATCTTTGCTGAGGTCTTTTTGCTCTCCTCGATCTGGTATTCGCTGGCCCCTTCTTCGGCACATTGCTCATAATATTCCTCAATCTCTTTCAGCTTGCTGTTGTCGAGCAACACTTTTGCAGCCCGGCCTTCATACACGATCCTGACGGTGATCTCGTCTTTCACGGATTCGGTCATGGTGTAAGCATCCACCACATCCCCAAAAACATCCAGCGTGGCATCGATGGGTGTTCCGGTAAATCCAACATAGGTGGCATTGGGCAACGAATCATGTAAATACTTGGCAAATCCCCAGGTGCGTTTGACGCCCTGTTCGGTGATCCTCACTTTTTGTTGCAGGTTCACCTGACTGCGATGGGCCTCATCCGAAATACAGATCACATTGGTTCGTGTGGTCAGTAAGTCGGTGTCTTCGGTGAACTTGTGAATGGTGGTCAGGAACACACCGCCACTTTTCCGGTCTTTCAGCCGTTGTTTCAGTTCTTCCCGGCTTTCGACACTGATCACGGTTTCATCACCAATAAACTTTTTGGCATTGGTGAACATGCCCGAAAGCTGATCATCCAGATCGGTGCGGTCGGTGATCAATACGATGGTCGGACTGGACAGATCCAGGCTTTTCATCAGCAGGCGGGTGAGGAATAACATGGTGTAACTTTTTCCGCTTCCAGTGGCCCCGAAATAGGTTCCTCCTTTTCCATCTCCTTCGGGTTTCTGATGTTCCCGGATGTTTTGGAACAGTTTGGTAGCCGCGTAAAACTGCGGATAGCGGCAAACGATCTTTTCGTCTTTTGCCGATGTATCTGGAAAGAAAACGAAATTGCGAATAATATTGAGCATCCGAGACTTGTGAAACATCCCGCTAATCAGCGAATACAATGAATCGATCCCGTCCACTTCGTTGCTCATGCCTTCGGTTCTGCGCCAGGCATAGAAATATTCGTAGGGTGCATACAGCGAACCGGCTTTGTTGTTCACCCCGTCGCTGATCACACAAAATGCATTGTACTTAAAAAGTTCCGGAATATCGCGCTTATAGCGGACTGTCAACTGGATAAATGCATCATGGATGGTGGCATGCTCCCGGACAGCCGACTTAAACTCGATCACCACCACCGGCAGTCCGTTGATGTAAACGATGGCATCGGGGATCCGTTTTTCGTATCCCTGTATTTCAAGTTGATTGACGACCTTGTAAATGTTATGATCCGAGTAGAGTTCCTTGCTTTCTGCGGCCAGATTAACCGTTTCATCTTCCTTAACTGAACCATACTTTTCCAGCAACCGGTAATCGATCAACTGGATAAACAGATCCTTTTTCGACCGGTCTTCTCGCTTCAGGGTAAAACCGTCGGCGATCAGCTTCATGATGGCTTTGTTGCTTTCGTAAAGTGCACTGGAAGGATAGAGTTCCAGTTTGCGAATGATCGAATCGATCTCGGCAGGGGTGATTCTTTCTTTTGCGTATTTATTCCGAAGATACTGTTTCAGGTCATCCTTCAATAGCACCTCGTTGGGTTCCTTGTCAAACTCTTTGCCCGATACAAACTCAATTTCTTCAGCTTGCAGCAGTTCGATGACGGCCTTTTCCAGTTTTTGTTCGGTAAATTTCACTTTCTGTTATGGTGTAATCTCTTCAAATTCAATATCTAATCTTGACACAATATACTTTCTAACGTTGATACACTCCATTTTGTCCTGATTGAACAGTACAATATTTTGACCATATAAATCCAAAGAACTGTTAAAGAGAATTCCGTCTGCACCAATAATATATCTCACATATTCGCATATAAATTGTGTAGGGATATATTCGATATCAGAATCATACCTTCTAATAGGCTTTGATAGATCTTTACCAATTAACCTTTTTAACTGTATTCTCTTGGTGTATTCAACTAAATTTCCAGAACCTACGAATGCACTTAGCGGCTCAGTAAAATCAACTATATCGATTTCAAATCCATCCCTGACTTTAAATTCTCCAACACTTACCTCATCCTGAAACAAGGCACGTGTTTCAAATAGTGTTGTTTTTGTTGTTTTACTCAAATAAAGATATGGAATTCCCTGTGGGTTGGCCCGGCCACTACCAACCTTATCTTTGGATGGTGGACCCATTTTCTCAATAGAATATATTGATTCATTCTCATTATTATGTATTCGAGCACGATAAAAACGTTCACTATTATTGTATGTTACAGTACCATAAAAGAAACTATCCCATCCAAAATCCTCAAAACTTTTTAAATCAAGCAGGTACCGTCGTTGCCATTTTACATCTTCCTTTAGCTGAATCCAAAAAGATATATTTTCATCAATTTCAGGCACATAGCTTACTTTATCATCTGGAGTGTTCAGTGAATGATCAATCTTGCCGAATATTCCTTTCAATATTTCAGTGGCTATTGCATCATTTGCAAAAAGATTCCAGTCATTCTGTATGAACACTCTCAATTCATTTCCATCAGAATTTTGTACAAATAAATCAAGCAATTCGGTAAAAAAATCAAGCAATTCTTCAATTGCTAATATTCGGATTGCTTTTGTTTTACAAAACGAACATTCTCCGACTTCTTTTGAAGATGAATCAATATAACTCTTTAATTCTAAATCGCTGAAACAGTTTAAACAAACATACATAACGCCGAATAATTACTTACAGAATTGAATTAATTAATTCGAGGTGATTTTTAATAGAAATTTTCTTAATCATTCCCAAGCCGGGGTATTTGGCTTCACTAAAATATTCACGTAATTCTTGAGAAGCAACAGTTTGAATATTTTTATGATTAAGGAAATTCACCGCTTTTTCAGCAGCTTCTGCAAATTTTCCCTGAATATTTGCTCGGTCATCATTTGATTCTGAAGTAAAGTGCCTTATCCATATTTGTTCATTTCCTTTTTGGTAAGTTAAATGAATGACAACAGCATAAGGAGTGGTTCCTCCTTCTGTAAATTCGCTTGATATGGTCGTATAATCTGAAAACCCAAAGTACCCTTCTTCTTCATAAAAGATATTTTCTTCTGTAAACAACTCTTTAGGAGCATCTAAGTAATCACTATTCCTCGATTTAGGAATAAAAGAGTCATTTAATAGAATAAGGTTTTTTTCAAGATCTTTCAACCTTCTCTTTAATGATTTGTTTTCTTCAGTAACAATAAATTCAATTTTAGGTTTGGATACGAACTTGATATATTGCTCCGAAGTTGAATCGACCCTTCTTGAATTTATTAGCATTACATGGTTTAGATCATGTGCTTCGACATAATCGCTTATCTCATTTACATTATTTGAAACTACAAACGCTGGAATCCAGTTTGAATCATTTATAATCTCTCTGTACTCATCAGGTAAATATCTACCCTTTAAATCCCCAACCTGAGGATTAAAAATCACTGCATAACGAAGATTAGTCTTTTTAAAAACAGCCACAGCCAGTTTTAAACTACTTGTTGTTTTTCTTACAGGTTCAATTATGGGAATCAAGTTATCGCTATCACCCTTTTCCTGTGCATATTCACGTAATGCAATTAATTCGAACTGTCGACCTCTTAAATAGGGTAAATACATAATTTATAGGTTAATCGGGCTTGAAAGTTTAGAATCAAGCAGTTTATAATTTTCGTTATTCAGATTTAAGGCTAATACTAATTGTCTGAGCTCTTTATTTACACCTTTCAGTGAAGTTGTAGCAGTTTTTCTTTTTTTGATCTCCGTATTAAAAAGTGTTACAAGAGAATCAATAGGAATATCATTAATTAATTCATGACATATATTGAACATGTTAAAACTGTTCATTTCTGGGAGTTCCTTATAATAAGTTTTCACAATGTTCTTATACTCGTGTGTTCGCAAGCAACGCATCGCTACATTTGGATCAAATTTTTCATTGGATTCCGCTGGACGTATTTCTTCCATTTGAAATATCCTTGCCTTTTTCTTGAGTGCAATAATTCCCAATGATTTGTCCTCATGGGCATATTTATCTACTAATGTTTCATCTGTTATAATGTAACATTTTTTAAAAACTTTTGAATAATCTGTAATTTGCCCATTAAGTCTTTTGGGAGAATCCAATTTTGTTTTTATTTCAAACGCTTGACTCTCCCCATTAATTAGTACTAAATCAGCAACTGATTTTCCAACCCTAAATTCATTTATCAGTATGGTATTTTTCACACCATATTTTTTAAGTAAGAGGCTATTTATAAAAGTATTTTTAAAAAAATACTCATTGTTATATTGCTTGCTTAATTCGCTGTATATAAACTTTATATAATCTAAATACGAAACAATATTTCCAGATTGAACCCTACTTTTATCATATCTATTAATTTTAGAATCAATAAACGTAAAGTCATCATTTTCAATCAATTTTATAAATGACGTAGAGGAAAATACTGAAGAGTAGCTCCGCATTTTATTTGTTTCAGTATTTGATGGATTTGAGGACATTTATTACTTATTGATTTCCTACAAAGTTAAATAAACTATGTAATTATTTGCTTGATGTCAATTTTTATTTAAACCGCTAATTGTTTATTATTTATGTTTCAACTTTGGTCATTTTGGAAATAAGCAAATCATTCAATTCTGACAGCATTTTGATTTCCTTTGTTTTACGTTGAATCTTTTCAAAAATTGGATTTATTATTTTATCGAAATCATGAGCAACATTTAATTTAGGTTTTATCAATGAAATACTGTTCATATTTTCCTGATTAATTTTTGGTTGGGCCGCACCCGTTACTAAATCACTTACATTAACTTCTTTAAGCAATGAATATACTAATCTTGTAGAAAAAGTATTTTTCCCTTGTAAAATGTGAGCGTGATTGTTTACCCAAAATTTTTCATTAATCAGAAAAACAGATGGGTACCCTTTATCATTAATAACATTCACACCATCTTCTGAAAATAATAAATACTCACCATCAAAAATATATTCTTGCACATAATCTACAATTCCCATGGCCCCATAGTAAGGGAACTTGCCTTTGAAATTTTTTCGTTCTACTTCCGATAAAGGCTTCCTTTGATAATCAAGACAATTCGAAATATCCTTAAGAACACATTTTTCCCACCCCTCCGGAATCTCCTTTCCCAACTCCTCATTCCAAACCATTTTGCCACCAGAACTTTTATAGGGCTTTCCGTTCTCATCGGGAAACTCAAAATCCACAAACCACTCCTTATAAATCACCTGGGCGGTCTCCTCCAGTTTTTGGTTCAGCTTCTCGTTGAGTTTGATGCGGTTTACAATGGTTTTGTATTCATTTACTATCTCTTTTTGTATTTCAGGATCGGGAACCGGCAGGGTCATATCGCAAAAAGAACTCCAGGATAATCCACCCCTAACATCTGCATCTGTATAGAACCAGGCATTTCTGTCGAACTCAGCCCTGGAAAACCACATCATCAGGTATTCTGGTAAAAGTTCATTTTGATCAGTGACCTCAAACACGTCATATGCAGGGCTAACAATAAAATTATGGTCTAATTCAGACAAAGCTACCGGCAATCTGTAATCACGGCCAACGTGCATCCTATTGCAGGCAAATTGCCCGGGTTTTACAACTTTATATCTCGAAAGGTCCGTTCCCACAACATTAGCCACTGAAGGCATAAAGTATTTATCGATATTTATGCCCAGCAACAAATCGAATTTCTCTTCCGAATTTCGTTCATCCACCAGCCGGATAAAATCGCCTGTTCTTCTATAGTTCGATCTCATACCCCAGCTCCTTAAACACGTTTAGCAATTCCTGTTTCGATTGTTCTTCGGACTTTAGCAATTCAGCAAATTCTTTTTGCAGGGTTGACATCTTCGAATCAAAATCAATGTTTTCATCCCGGTTTACAAATTCAATGTATTTGCTCGGCACCAGGGAGTAATCTTTCTTTTTTACCTCTTCAATGGTCGCTGCATAACAATACTCCGGAATGTTCTGATAGTTATTGTTTCGTTGTTGCCAGTCGTGGTAGGTCCCTGAGATTTTGTCAATATCACTTTGCAGGAATTGGACGAACTTTTTCTCGAAAGGTGCACCCATTTCCCTCAAATCCAAAAATAGAATCTCGTCTTTTCGATCCCGGTAGTCCTTTTCAATGCTGTTTAATTTAACCTTTCTTTCAGCTTTATTTTTATTGATGATCCAGATGGTAACACTTATATTGGTCGTGTAGAACATGTTTTGCGGCAATACCAGAATCGCTTCCACCAAATGATTCTCGATAAGCTTTTTGCGTATTTCGTATTCCGTGCCTCCCCCGGATAAAGCGCCATTGGCCAGGATAAAACCGGCCACCCCGTTTTGCGAAAGTTTGGAGACCATGTGCAGAATCCAACCGTAATTGGCATTGCTGGTGGGTGGTACTTCATACCCATCCCAGCGGGGATCGTCGGTGAGTTCGTCGGTGGCCCGCCAGTCCTTTTGATTAAAAGGCGGATTGGCCATGATAAAATCGGCTTTCAGGTCGGGATGCTGGTCACGCAGAAAACTATTGGCAGCGGTGGCCCCCAGGTCGGCAGCGATACCCCGGATGGCGAGATTCATCTTGGCCAGCTTGTAGGTGGTGTTGGTGTATTCCTGTCCGTAAACGGCAATGTTCTTTTTATTGCCCTGGTGGTTTTCCACAAACTTCATCGACTGCACGAACATACCCCCTGAACCACAGCAAGGGTCGTAGATGATCCCTTTGTAGGGTTCGATCATTTCAGCAATCAGGTTTACGATGCTTTTGGGTGTGTAGAACTCACCTTTCCCTTTTCCCTCGGCCAGGGCAAATTTGCTCAGAAAATATTCATACACCCGCCCGACAATATCCTGTTCCTTATCTTGTATGGTGTTGATGTTGTTGATGGTATCGATCAGGGCTGCCAGTTTGCTCACATCAAGCTGTATCCTTGAAAAATAGTTATCGGGCAGAGCACCCTTGAGGGAAGGATTGTTTTTCTCCACCGTGAAAAGTGCAGTATCGATCTTCAGGGCAATGTCATCCTGTTTGGCGTGTTTTTTAATGTAGCTCCAGCGGGATTCCTCCGGCAGGTAAAACACATTCTTCATGGTATAAAACTCCACCATTTCAATAAATTTCTCTTTGCCTTCATCCATCAATTCCTGACGCCGTTCCTCAAACTTGTCGCTGGCAAACTTCAAAAATATCAAACTCAGCACCACGTGCTTATATTCCGAAGGCTCTACCGACCCACGCAACTTATTGGCCGAATCCCACAATGTTTCCTCAATCGATTTATATTTTTTATTACTCTTTGCCATTGTTGATTTATTAATCCTATCGTCAGTTTTAGTTTGTTCTTAACTCATTTCTATATTTTTTCAATATTTGATAGACCGTTATATCTTCATCAAAAGCGAAATATTTGCGCGCTAAATCTGTTCCAGGCACTATCTTGTAATTGGCTGTGTCGATTGTTGTTGAAGTTTCATAAAGTTCAGTTTTAAAATTATATATCCAATCCGGATCAGTTGTAAATGCTCTGTCAAAGTGCAATTTGTCTGCATCTGCTCCCATAAAACCGACATCATCTGGAAGAAAACAATTTGCAAAAGAAACATTAGATAATTGACTTCCAGAGAAGTGGGCGTTTCTTAAATCGCATTCAAAAAAGAAAGTTTGATTCAAATCTGCTCGATAGAAATTACTGTTCTGTAAGTTAACATTCTCAAAACGCACCTCATAAAGCTTTGCTCTTTCCATATCCAATCCACTTAAATCAGCATCTTTAAATGATTTGTTGTTAAGCATTGCATAATCAAAGCTAAAAGTATTTACCAAAAATTGATCATCAATTTTTAACTCGTTTAAGGAAAATAGTAGTTTCCCTTTCTCAGGATAAAGAGGACGGATTAAAGCACCGGTATCATCAAATGTTCGGTACGGTTCAAGGGTGCTAATATAGGCAATCAATTTATTTGTCATACTTTCGGATAGAATGTAAGGAGGTTGTTGTTTTGGTTCAGAGCTCTGGATATCTTCAACAATTTCATTTAGTATATTGGTTACTTGATTGCTTGCGAGATTTCGTCTTTCAGATTCAATTAAATAAGATTGTTCCTGGATTTTAGTATTTTGAGTTTCTATCAATATGTTTTGTCTATCAATAAGACCATTGGCAATAATTGCGATTATTAATCCTGCAATAGCCGCACCTGAAATGCCAACCCTTGCAATTGAAGACGGTGAAAAAAGTTGCCAGGCGATGGATAGGATTGCAGCTTTTCTTCTTTTTAGATCACCTTTGAATTTAATATAATTCCTTATTGCAGGGATTATTCTGTGTTCCTGTCGAATTAGTTTTATTTCAATATCATCAATTCTATTTTTGTTTTTTTCTTTCATGATATTTTAAAGAACTATTAATTTATAGACAAGAAGCCCTATGGCAATTATACCCATGATAATAGGGAAATAAAAATCCAAAGTACGCCTCAGCATGGTAGCTTTGGTTGATTTCTTTCGAAAGATTTCATATACCCTGAGAATTTCTTTTTCATCATCTGTCAGAGGTTCTTTTCTTTTGAGATAAGGGCCATGATGTTTGGATATGCTAAAAAGAAGTGTTTTTACTATTTCCGGTTTAATTCTGGTTTCAGTAATTCGGGCGCCATCATAAAATTCAATTTCTTTATCAAACTGATCGACCGTTCGGTCAATTACCCGGTCGGAAAGTTTAATGTCCCAAGCAGAACGGTCGTAGTATACATAGGAGGTGAATGAAACAAGATAGTAAACGATTACCGCAACAAACAGCAAAAGAATAGCTACCTGATTGGCCTGGTCGAATTTAACACCAAGCGCAGAAATTTCTGTTGGGATTAACCCGGTAAGAACAATGGCAATGCTCAGGGTTGAAAACAGGATCAGAAATTTTCTTTCCTTCCGTGTTACATCACTGAGGGGGTCAGACAGGTTTGGATTTAATTCTACCATATCAAAATATTATTATTCCAACTAACAATGGAGGGTATTAAAACCCAAAACACCCGGATCAATGCAGGTGTGATCACTTGCCATCAATAATGTTCAAATAAGAAATCCTTTAATGGTCCAATAGTTTAAATAATGGAGGCCAATATAATAAATAAAATTTTAAACATCGAAACTATTGATAAAACTTTTACTAAAAGTTTTAAATGGCTTTTAATTAGTTTTTAAAAGGCTTTTTAAATGGTTTTTTTAAAAAGTTTTTCGATATTTTTAGAAATAATTATACCAGTGTTCCTAAAAATAACTTATTGGTATATAGTATGTTTTATATGAAAACTAAAGTTTTTTGGTAGTTTTATAAGAGTTTTTTAGTGCTTTTTTTTAATGGGTTTTTAACAGGGTTTTAACGGGGTTTTTTTGTGGTCTTTTAATAGGTTTTTTAATAAACCAGGGATGAAATATCGTTCATAGCAATCAAACCATTGATAAAAACCCTGGCAAAAAATAAAACTTTATGAAAATATTGACCTTTTGATATTTTCAGCAACATGGTTTATTATTAACGAAGGAAATGATTAGATTTTAAGTATTTTCATGTATTCTGCACAACTGTCTGGAAGCCTCTGTTCGCAAGGATTTAGGGAGATTGTTTAAAAAATAACATAGGAGTAGTTCAGTTGATAAAAATCCTCTAAACACTTGCGAATGTTGACTTATATAATTTCATCAGCAATTTCTTTATAATATCTTTAAGTAGCATTTATAAATACAAAGAGTATTTTTAAAGTTAAGGCCTCTATTCGCAGGGAAAAGAAACAATTTTGAAGCAATGTTTTTGAAGAATATTTTCTGGAAAAGAAAAATAATCAATTGATTTGTGGATATATAGTTTAAAAAATGACAGTATATTCGTCAGTAATAAATTAAAAAACCCTCGCAAACTCAGTGTTTGCAAGGGTTTCTATTTTGTATAAGCGGTCTGGACGGGACTCGAACCCGCGACCTCCTGCGTGACAGGCAGGCATTCTAACCAAACTGAACTACCAGACCGAATGAACGTGTGAATAATGGAGTGCAAAAGTAAGTGTTTTTTTTAATTCTGCAAATAAAAAAATAAAAGTTTCAAGTCTTTTATTTGTAAGTATTCCAAATTAAGTTTTCTTGCAACAAATCGTCGTAACCTAATGTCTGATAATCGAGTTTTACGCATAATATAATTAATTAAATAACTCAGTTTTTATTATTGTAAAAACTTATATTGCAGAGGTTATCAAATAGAAAAATAAAATTTACACAAATGAAAAAACTTCTTACCCTCGTATTGTTTCAAATTTTGATGGTATTGGCTTTTGCCGGTAACCTCATTCAAATTAGTTTACAGGATAAACATGAAATCAAAGTTTACCAGGCGAATCCTGACATTCAAATTCATTATGCCTGCGATGAATTCCTAATAGCTTCAGCCAATGAATCATTTGCAGGTGAGTTTGTCCTGATTGATAAAAACTGCTGGTGGAAAGGGCAAACTTATTATATCGCCTGGTTTCACAAGGCAGCAGATCAGGAATACATTCAACAAATGAGTGCTAATACACAAGTGTTGCTGAAAGGAGATCTATATTTAATAATGGCCGCAAGCGAAGCTGATAATATTTATCCTCCAGTTGACGGACGCTTAACAAAAATAAGCAGCAAAGCCATTAAACAACCTACAAAAAGTTTTACCTATACCAAAGGAATGCTTTTAGTTGATCCTGATATCGAGGCCATGATAGAGGAGGTAGACACCAACATTTATGTGACCAATCTCCAGCACTTACAGGATTATGGAACACGGAATGCTTATACCCCACAATCAGTAGAAGCACAAAACTGGATCAAAGCCCAGTATGAAGGTCTCGGGTATAGCGTCGAATTGTTCGATTTCAGTATGCCAAATGGCCCTGCCAGCGACAATGTGATTGCAACAAAGATTGGAACTAAATATCCTGATGAATATGTGGTAATTGGCGGACATTATGATTCCTACAGTTATTCAGGAGATGCACCCGGTGCAGATGATGATGGATCAGGTACCTGCGGGGTAATGGAAGTGGCCAGGGTAATGGCTGATTTTGAAACTGACCGTACCGTTCTTTTCTGTGCATGGTCGGGCGAAGAGTATGGACTTTATGGCAGCGAAGCTTATGCCGATTGGGCCGCATCACAAGGCATGAATATCCTGGGTTATTTTAACATTGATATGTGTGGCTACCGCAACCCAGGCGACCCTATACACACGGATATGATTGCCCCGTCATCTGCTCAGCCCCTGATTGATTTCTATACAGATGTTTGTGGAATGTACCTGCCCGATTTTATCATCGATGCAGGTGCCCTGTCGGGAGGGGATAGTGATCATACCTCTTTTAATAATGCTGGATATATGGGTATCTTTCCATTTGAGGACAGCCAAAACTACAGCCCTTATATCCATACTTCCAATGATGTGATTGGCACCAGTGTTAACAGCCTTGAAATGGCCATGATGTTTACCCAGGCAATGGTGGCTAATGTGGCTACCATGGCAAACTGGCTTGCCCCACCTCAAAACCTGGTTGGAATTGCCGGAGATGCTACGATAGAATTGATGTGGGATCCCGTCCTCGAAATCGACCAGTACAACATCTATAGAAACAATGACCCGGTAGCAATTGCCAATACTACAGAACCATACTACATGGATGAAGACGTGGAGAACTTTACAACCTATACTTATTATGTAACGGCCATTTATACCTCAACAGGGGAGGAGTCTAACCCATCCAATGTAATAACGATTACTCCTTTACCTGCCATGGCTTTTCCTTTTATCGACGATTTTGAAAACGGTGCCATGTACTGGAGTTTTGAAGGCACATGGGGGTTGTCGACCAGTCAATCTTATTCACCCACGCACGCGATCACAGAAAGTCCATCAGGAAATTATAATAATAACCTGGAAATCTCTGCTACCTTATTTAATTTTGGCCTTGAAACGGCTATTAGTGCAGAACTTAGCTTTATGACCAAATATGCCCTGGAATCCAATTATGATTATACCTGGCTTGAATTGAGCACCAATGGTAATAACTGGATTGAACTGGATGAATTTAACGGAAACCAGAGCTCGTGGACAGAAAAAGTCTATGACCTCAATGAATATCTGGGTGAACCTCTGGTTTTGATCAGGTTCAGGTTTTATAGTGATACCTACGTAACCGAAGACGGAATGTACATCGACGACCTGGAATTGAACGTTGAAGAGATGAGCACAAGCGGGATTAACCCTGATGTAACATATGATGGACAGGTTTCGATTCATCCTAACCCGTTTAATGCAACAAGCGCAATCACGGTAAAGTCACTTAAATCGACCGAAATAGAAATAAACATCTATAACAGCCTCGGTGAAAAAGTTTGGATACGAAGCGATATGCTGGTGGCCAATGAAACTTCTACTTTTACTTTTGATGCTTCAGGTCTGCCTTCGGGTGTATATTATTGTGATATTAAATACGACGGAAAATCGACGAAAAGGAAAATGATCCTTACAAAATAAATGATAAAAAGGGCGGCTTTAAAACAAAGGCCGCCTTTTTAAATTACATACCCAGGCCCCTTGTTTACTAACACTCCAGAATTTTAGTCCCAGTTCATCGCATTCTTTTTGAAATTGGTTTACCTTATAAAAAGGAACAGAGGAGTCGGCGATGATCTCTTTAAACTTGAAATTTTTAAGGATATCTTTTATCGTAATTTTCGGGTTCCCTGATAGGATCAGGTAATCGGATTCAATTTGCTCATTAATCAAATTGGTTGGCGTATTTGAATCGATAAATATTAATCGTTTATTACCAAACGTTCCAAAATTCTTTTGTTTAATCATCCCCTGCTCCTCGAAGCTATCCTGCTGAAAGGGAATGGGTATTACTTTGCTGATACCATATTTGGTTTTGCTGCCCTGATGTGAATATGCATAATTTTCTGGATTTTGGATCAAACTGGAATCCGTCATCAAAACACTTTGTTTCCCCTTAATGAACTCGATTAACGGAAACTTATTAAGTTGATAAACAATGATCTTTTCCTGTTTTAAATTTTTAATTCTTCGAAAGGTAAATGAAGAAAGCAATACCAGGGAAAGACTTAATAAAAGTATCAGAGGCTGCTTGCTTTTATGATAAATGAAGTAAAATAAACTTCCTAAAAGGATTAGGATAAGCCATAGTTCAAACGATTCGATGTGGATTCCTCGTGTTGTTGATAAGGGTAGGCCTTCAATCCAGGCAACCGACCAGGTAAGTCCTTTCAGCGTATACGTCAAAAGGAAGCCAAATATTTTTGAGACAAAAGGTAAAAAGCTAAAGGCCAGGGTTGCGAGCCCAAAATACACCACCAGCATGGCTCCCGGAATCACGATCAGGTTGGTTAATAAAAACAAATTGGGGAACTGGTCAAAATAGTAGATGCCCAGGGGTAGGGTAGAAAGGGTAGCCGCAAAGGAAACAACCGTAATTTTCCAGATCCAATCGACAATCAAATTATTTGGAATAAAAAAATTATAAATGGGCTTAAAAAGCAATACAATTCCAAATACAGCAAGGTAGGATAGTTGAAAACCAACTTCCCATAAATAATACGGATTGATCAGCAGGAGTGCCAGTGCCGAAAGGGCCAGCATATTATAAATATTAGCCTTGCGTTTAAATGATCTGCCAATAACAATAGCCGAAAACATGGCCGAGGCCCTTAATACGGATGGTGAAAGCCCGGTTATAATGGCGTACGACCAGATGATCAGGATGAGGAGAAAAACTTTAAGGATTCTTGTTGTTCGGTTAAGGTTCAAAAAGAATAAGATGTGACCAAGGATTACGACAATTATTCCCACATGCAAACCCGAAACACATAATATGTGCATGGCCCCTGCTCCTGAAAATTGCCTCTTCAGGTCAGCATCCAGGTTTTCGTCGTAACCCAAAAGAATGGCTGAGGCTATGGCAAATTCATCGCCCGAAATTCCATTGTCCTGAAGAATACCCATGAGTTTTTCACGAATATTGATCCCGAATGCCTTGATCGAAAAACCCTGCTTCCTTTGCAGGAGTTCCCAGTCAGAGTTGCCCAGGAAAGCTGAATGATAAATGCCTTTGTTGTTTAAATAATTTTTATAGTTAAATTCTCCGGGGTTTCGGGGAGGCGTAAGTTCATTGATTTTATTTTTAAACATTATTACATCGCCATAAGCCAGGCGGTTTGTCTCATTGCCTTTTTCAAAATAGACAAGCAATTTCCCGGAAGCCGGTAGCAGTTTGCCCTGTTCCTCTGTAAACTTAATACGTAAGATTGTTTTATAGGATCGTGGCCTTTCAGAAATAACATCCGAAACTTCTGCTACCATGTAAGTCGTATTTTCTTTATATAAAATATTTGAAGGATCAAAGCTGGGTGTATGGAGGATGGTAAGGTAAAAGGCAGCAAAAAACAGAAAGACACTGCTCAAACTGCCGCTTATCCATCGGTAACGAAATTTCCTGAATTTTTTTGTAAAAACAAATATGCCTGAGATAAGCAATAAGCCAAGCAATGAGAAAAGAATATACTGTGAATTGACCGGATAATAAGTGGCAAGCATAATTCCGATAATAAACGGAATTACAGTCCTAACAAAAGGAAACTGCCGCCAGTGGATCATTGTTTTTTGGTTTTGAAGAACTGCTGTAAATATACAAAAATTATTTCACCCTACGAAGCACCTAACCAATCAACGGATGACCTGCCTACCGGACAGGCAGAAGTTATTCAGATCATCGGATGACTGCTGAGTCATCCGATGAATACTACCCATTGCCCAGGCAGTTCATCCTCTAATTTTCCTTTGAAATTTTCAGGCATAAAAAAACCACAGCCGCAAATATTGCCAGCTGTGGTTACCCTTATAAATAAAATATTTATAAACCTAATTTCTTTCTGATGGCTTTAGGAATCGCATCCTTATGCACCATAATATCAATGGTTTTCAGAGCAACAAATGACTCAGAAGCAAAAAAGTACCCGTTATATTTATGGTTTTTATCGCCCCATGAATTTTTCACTTTATAATAATTTGTTCCCACTTCATCTTTGGCCAGGCCGGTGATGAGCATGCCGTGGTCGTCGGTCGACTGGTAGTTGTCAAACTCCTCCTGTCGTAAGGCCTGGGTTATCACTTTTTCTTTAACCGGGGCGTCAAAACTGTACATGGCATCTTCTTTTTCTTTCTTTGTAAGTTTTTCCCACTTTTCTTTTTCAGTACCGGTCAAATCAGTGCGTTCTTCTTCAGGGACAATGGCAACGCCGTTTTTCCATGAAAATCCCTTTTCACTTACATCACTTCCCCAAGCTACGGTATATCCATTCTCAACAGAATTTTTAATAATGGCCATCATTTCGTCAAGGGGTATATTATACACTTCATCTAAAAGCCAGTTATCGGGAACCTCGATGATAAACTTTTCATAAAAAGGGTGGTGGGTATACGACCCGATTTCTACATAATCATCCACATTGATGTCAAGCGAAGCTGCAAACGACTCAGGGGTGTATTCTTGTCCTTTATAAGTAAATGATTCTGGATATTCGCCGAGGTAGGCATCCAAAATGCCTTTATATCCATTGAACCAGGCCTTGGATAGTTTTTTGTTTTTGTTTTTGATCACGGCATCCATGTAAGCTTTTGAAAGTGCATCCAGCTCACCATGAATATGATTTTCTTCGCCTTCCAGCAATCCGGGATAGGCTTCTTCGGGCACGATACCATAATTTTGAATCACATGGGTAACATCATGGAAAGCTCCACCACCACTAAAGTTAAAGTTGCCCTGGAACCGGACATATTTCACGGCTTTTTCTTCATAGGAATTTCTCACCACAAACATTTCTGAAAGATCGAATTCTCCTTTTCCCTTGCGGATCAATTCCGACTCGATGAAGGAAATACCCGAAAAACTCCAGCAGGTACCTGAGCGGTACTGGTTTTTTACAGAGGTGGTTGGTATGTCTTTAATTATTTCGAAGTTGTAGGCTGCTGCCAGGGGCGGATCGGTTTCCTGCGCGTGAACAGAAGCCAGCATAACGATCACTAATAATCCTGATAAAAAGTGTTTCATTTTAGGCTGTTTTAAAATTTTGAATTGCAAATGTAAAAAAAGTAAGCATAATTCTTAAACGGTTTTGCAATTGGTGGGTATGGGTTCATAAAATGCACTTGCCTCTTTCACTATCTAAATTTAAGGCCATACTACTTACCCAGAAATCTCATCACGGTTACAACTTTTACACTTTTGTAGCCAAATCGTACCTAAACAAATTAAAAACGATAAAAAATAGTTTTAATTTAGCGATATAATTAAGCGGTCATTCGTTAGAGATAAGAGATTATTAATATGGAAGAATATAAATTTCAAATAGTCGAATCTGTCATTATCATTATTGTTTTTATAGTTACCAAACTAATAACCAAAGGAATAATTAGGAAAGCAGGAATTCGGTTTAAATATCAAACAGGGAGAGTAAAAATCACGAATAAAATAGTAGGTGTTTTGTTAGTGATAATACTTACTGTTTTTTTATTGGCTATTTGGGGAGTTGGCCAATCTGAGCTATTGTTATTTCTTTCCACAATACTAACAATTTTGGGGGTTGCATTTTTTGCTCAGTGGTCAATCATTTCAAACATCACATCTACACTGATTATTTTTTTTAATCATCCTGTTAAAATTGGAGATTACTTAACAATAATGGAAAAGGACTTTGAAATAGAAGGGAAATTAAGTGATATTGGTATTTTCTTCATTATTATTAAAACAAAAGACGATAAGAGAATAACAATACCGAGTAATGTTTTTATGCAAAAAATGATTAGAAAGGAAGAAACTGATTAAAAAAACGAAATGCCAACAAAATGTATAAATCGTTGGGTGGATAGTTTTAATTAAAGGGCGCAACCTGTAATAATATTTGTAGCGGTCTGTCAGGAAAGGGCTCCGCAGTGATCAAAACTTCATACCCATGATTTTATAAAAGACCATCCCAATAAATTATATAGAACCGAAATAATACAAATGAAACAAAAAGAGTTGTCAGAATTAACCGACCAGGAACTGTTACAAGAAGCAAAAAAAATGAAATCAACTTCCATAATTGATGCTGTTTTAATTGGATTTTTGATTGGAATTGTAATATACAGCATTGTGGTAAACAGTTTGGGATTTATTACTTTAATACCTTTGTTTTTTGTTTACAAGCTAATTCATAAACCTAATAATGATAAAGCCTTGAAAAGAATTCTAAAAGAACGAAATTTGAAATAAAATAGCACGTGCTCTAACATCGCCTTTTGCATAAAGCGGAAGAACGTTTAACAATGAAACGAAATTGGAATTATAATTAAAAATTACCCCGGTAGAATAAAATGAATTTATCAAAATCAAACAACCAATTATTTGGCAAAATTGCAGACTTGCTTAATGAATCAAGAAAGTTTATTGTTAAAAGTGTAAACCAAACAATCGTTCTTACTTATTTCGAAGTTGGTCGATTAATAGTTGAAGGGGAACAGCAAGGTAAAGAACGAGTTGAATATGGGAAATCACTTTTAAAGGAACTTTCGCAAAAACTCACTGAAGAATTTGGTAAAGGATATTCAGTTTATAACCTGGAACGAATGCGTAATTTTTACCTAGTTTTCAAGAATCGAATTGATGAAACTGAAAAATCCGCATCACTGATGCGGAAATCTAAGGAAGCAAATTCTGCATCACCGATGCGGAAAATTGAATCACCTTTTAATTTAAGCTGGACACACTACCTTCAATTAATAAAAGTAGAAAACCATTGCTGAGGAAAATTATTCTAATTTAAAATGGCCTTATGAAAAAAATAATATTGACCTTGATTTTATTTCAATTAATAAATAGTTGTGCAAAAGAAACCAGCCAAACCCATTCAGATTACCGGGATAAATTTATTGGAAAATATGAGTTTGAAATTGAACATGTTAGCTGGTGGATGACAAACGATTCAATTGGATGGGGATCTGTTTCAGACTCATTACATACAATTGGGCGAATAGAGAAGTATAATGAGAAGCAACTATTAATAAAATATTATAATGAAGATATTAGCGGATTATGGATAAAATTTGATTCAAGCTGCGACATCGCGTCAATTTGCAGCATTGATGATACATCAAATTTACCTGAGATGCCTGATGATATGATCTTTTGGGGATATTATGAAAATTGGACAGCACCCCTTTTATTGGATAATTCAATTTTAAAAATTCAGTGTGTTACCTTCGACAGTGTTCGGGGAGGATTGCACGAAACTTTCGGGGGCTATTTTATTTCAAATGATTCTATCTATTTTGGATATAGTAGTGGAGGACTTGGGGCCGGGTCATTCACTGAAATATATGGAAAAAAAGTAAAAAATTAATTTTCCCAGTAGCCGGCAGCTTTTTGCCACAACTACCGCAAGTATAGCAATAACATAAATTTCGGTAGATTCCCTTAGCTAAATGCCAAAAGCCCATAACCCAAACTAAAACAAGCCTGACAATATTATTAATCACCAACTGAATCCTATTATTCGCTTCTTTCATTTTCCTGGCAATAAATTTAGATTTTGCCGTCATAAACATTATGACAATTTTAAAGTTATTGTAATATTAATATGTGGTTTTCAATAAGCCCGGGAAATTGACGTTCAGAAGTAGGAAAAAAGTTGATTTTTTTTTCAAATGTTTAGACCCTTTAAAAAATGTATTGTCCTTGCTGAATAACGAATAATAATTGAAAACCATTTAAACTGTTTTTTTTATAATGAAATTGATTCGACCGATAATCTTATTAACTATGATATTCGTCAGCAACCTCAGCCTAATCGCTGGCCCTGAGGGTGACGATTCCATACTCAGGTACACCATAAGCGGCCACATACGCGATGCCTCCTCAGGAGAAGACCTCATTGGAGCCACCATTTACGTCAATGAACTTAAAACCGGAACAGCAACCAATGTTTATGGTTATTATGCATTGAATCTTATCCCTGGAACCTATAATTTAACGGTGAGCTACATTGGCTTCAATCCCCAACAAAAAACTATTGAACTTAAAGCGGATGTGAGCTGGAATGTGGAGCTGGAAATAGCCAACCAGGAGTTACAGGAGGTAATAGTTACCAGCACAGCATTGAATGAAAATATCACTAAAACAGAAATGAGTTCGATTGGTATTGATGTGAAAACTATCCGGAAGATACCTGCTTTTATGGGGGAGGTGGATATTATCAAAGCTATTCAACTTCTGCCGGGTGTGCAAACAATTTCAGAGGGAAGCTCCGGGTTTAGTGTCAGAGGAGGCAGTATGGACCAAAACCTGATACAGCTCGACGAGGCTACCGTATATAATGCTTCTCATCTGATGGGCTTTTTCTCTGTGTTTAACAATGATGCCATTAAGGATGTAAAACTTTATAAAGGGGATATTCCCGCATCTTCGGGTGGGAGGATTTCATCCCTGCTGGATGTAAGAATGAAAGATGGGAATTCAAAAAAATTCTCAGCCACCGGGGGGATTGGTACCATCTCAAGCCGGCTTACACTTGAGGGGCCAATAATAAAGGACAAAATGACGTATGTGGTTTCGGGACGCCGTACCTATGCCGATATTTTCTTAAGGTTATCAAAAAATCCAGATATCAAAGAGAACATACTGTATTTCTATGATTTTAACGGGAAGCTTAATTGGGAAATTGATGAAAATAACAGAATTTATGCGTCTGCCTATTATGGCGACGACATATTTAAAAATCCCAGTTTCAAAATGGGGTGGGGAAACAGGACAATCTCAACCCGGTGGAATCATTTATTCTCTAAAAAAGTGTTTTCAAATATAACTGCCGTCTACAGTAGTTTTGATTATTCGCTTGGAGTTCCCGAAGGGGGTGCCAATTCGTTTGAATGGAAAGCAAGGATGAGGGATTACGGAGCGAAGGCCGATTTAAACTATTACCTGAATCCCGACAACACACTTCGTTTTGGAGGAAGTATTATCTATCACCGCTTTAACCCCGGCAGGGCAGAAGGCCTTGGAGAAGAAGCTTTTTTTACCGAATATGAAGTGCAGCAAAATAATGCCATTGAGTCGGGTTTATATGTGAGTAATGAACAGAAAATTGGTGCCCGATTAAGTTTGAAATACGGTGTACGTTTCTCTCATTTCCAGAATATTGGTGAAACAACCATTTATAATTTTGATGGAAACTTTGAGCCTACTGATTCAGTGTATTATAAAAGAGGTGAACGTTTTAGTCCTTATGGCGGCTTAGAACCCCGATTGGGGGCTAGTTTCATCCTTGATGAAGTTTCATCGATTAAAGCCAGCTATTCAAGGACAAGACAGTACATTCACCTGGCACAGAATTCCACAGCTGGCACCCCCCTGGATGTATGGTTTCCTTCGTCGCCGAATGTTAAACCTCAGATCGGTGACCAGGTAGCCCTTGGGTACTTCAGGAATTTTAAAGAGAACAGGATTGAGACATCTGCAGAAGTGTATTATAAATACGTTCAGAATGCCATTGACTTTAAAGACTTTGCTGAACTTTTGCTCAACCGTGAGTACGAAGGGGAATTAAGATTTGGAGAAGCCCGGGCTTATGGGTTGGAATTACTCGTGAGGTATAATTTCAGGAAATTCAGTGGATGGATTGGGTATACCCTTTCACGCACCGAAAAAACAATTGAAGGGATTAACGAGGGTAGGACCTATTTGGCTGGCCATGACAAGCCACACGATATATCTGTGGTAATCAGCTATGAACCCAGTGATCGGATTTCAATCGGTGCCAACTGGGTATATAATACCGGCTCTGCGGTTACTTTTCCAACAGGCAGGTTTGAGTTCGGGAATAAGATCGTTCCCATTTATAGTGACAGGAACGATTACCGTATGCCCGATTATCATCGATTGGACCTTTCATTCACGCTCCGGTCAAAGGAAGTGCCAGGACGCAGGTTTTATCATGAATGGAACCTATCGCTGTATAATGCTTATGCCCGAAAAAATCCCTGGGTGATAAACTTTTTACCTGAGGAGAATAATCCGAATGAAACTTATGCTGAAATGACTTATTTATTTAGTATAATCCCGGCCATTACATTTAATTTTAAATTTTAGTATAATGAAAAACATAAATCAGATATTTAGCCTTCTCATTTTTGTTGCTGTTTTTAGCAGTTGCAGCGAGAGGATAGAAATAGAGCTTGATCCGAATGATGAGCGACTGAGTGTGGAAGGATACATCACTACTGATACCATGGCTCATTGGGTAAGGTTAACCCGTTCAAAAGATTATTATAGTGGGAATCCCGTAAACCATGTAAGTGGCGCCACCGTTACATTATCCGATGGTACTGAAAGCCTTGTGCTTGCTGAAGATACTGATAACCCGGGGTATTATAGAACAGCCTCCGATTATTTTGGAATACCAGGAAGAACCTATTCTCTTAATATAAACCTTGACGAAGAAATTGGGGGTGTGAAGGATTATTATGCGGAATGTTTATTAAATCCGGTAGGCGATATTGATTCTATTCAGGTAGTTTACAATGAGAACTGGGAAGGATATGAAGTTAGAATTTATGCCTGGGAGCCCCCTACTACAAATTTTTATACTTTCCAGGTATTAAAAAATGGTGTATTGTTAAATGATACTTTGAATGAGGTATGGATATCAGACGACAGGTATTTTAATGGAAATTATACCAATGGGATCATGGTTGGATTCCTTGATGCAAATAACCCGGATGAGGCTCCGGTAACAGGCGATGAGATTACTTTAAAAATGTCGGGTATCACCAGTGAATATTACAACTTTATATTTCAACTTCAGGATGTTACCTTCGAATACCGAAATCCTTTATTCAGCGGGCCCCCTGCCAATGTGATCACTAATATTTCGGATGGAACCGGTTTTTTCTCTGCATATAGCACCGCCTACTCATCCACCATTTATCAGGGGCAATAAATGGGGCCGGGCCAGGAACACACATTATGTTCACCTGGCCCGGATATATAGTTGTATTGTTATAGTCGAATTTTTAAATGCCTGACTTTTGTAGTCATGATCATGTAAACGATCCATAATTCCACTTGGGAACCGTAAAAGAGAATTCGCTTCCTAATGCTTCGTCACTTTTTACTGAAATCTGGCCGCCGTTTTGCTCAATGAAGTCCTTACATAAAATTAATCCCAATCCAGCTCCTGACTCTCTTGCAGTACCTGTGGTTGAAAGATAAGCGTCAGTGCGGAATAGTTTGTCGATGTTGTTTTGAGGAATTCCAATGCCATTGTCAGCAATACTCACTTTGACCGTGCTTGCCCTGACTTCTGCACTTATATGAATATTGCCACCTGGTGATGTAAACTTGATTGCATTATAAATAAGGTTCCTAAGTATAGTCATCATCATATATTCATCTGCAAATATTTCGGTATTCTCCTGTATACTTGATTGCAGGCTTATTCCCTTTTCACCGGCAGTACTTTTTAGCAGCATGATGTTTTCTCTAACGATGTAATCCAGGTCGATCCTGCGAGGATGAAAATAGATGTCCTGTTTGATCATTCTACCCCAGAAAAGAAAGTCCTCCAGCATCTCATGAATGTTGTTGGCTGACTCTCTTACCCTGCACAATAAATCTTTTGACGAGTCTTTATCCAACAAGTCCGGTTCATTGGTCAGGAAGTCGAGGATTACCTTTATATTTCCAACTGGCGCTTTAAGATCATGGGCCAAAACGGTATAGAGCATCTCACGGGTAACGGTTTGTTTCTTATCAGGAATAGTAACACCGTATTCCGTATGTTCGATTTCCTCTTCCAGGTCAGGAGTATAATCAATACTGCTTTCCATATAAGTAGTCAGCATGATCATGCGCGTGATCTCAACCAATCGACCCTTTGCATATTGAAATTCTGAATCGGATTCGGAGGTCTCCTCTTTTGAAAGATTTAACTCCATGTTGATCAATTGATCTTTAAAAGTGATTAAACAATCTTTATTGTTTAATTCGTTTTTAACGAAATCAACAAAAACCTGAAAAGAGCCATTGACATAAATATCGTTGTCAATGACTACCAGTACAACCTCTGGATATTCTTCTGCAATTGATTTGGCATCACGAAGCGTTTGGGCCCTGAATATGTTTATCCCCTTACCATGGAGTGCAAAATGTTTCAGGGTCCCATGCAGAGCTTCATGTAATTTTTTATCCCGGCTCACGACGATTATGCTGTAGTTCTCTTTCGAGGGGGCAGAGCCGTCGGGAGCCAGATGTGATGCTGCAATGTTGTAGATACTTACCTTACCTTGATTTGTCTTCACTTTTTATAAAATTTCTCGATTATAGGACAATACATCTTAGTCAAACACTATACCAATTAATGCAAGAGGCTGAAAATTAGTGTTTAACAAATATGTGTATATATTTATTGGGGCTAAACTCTTCGTAAGCGGATAAATAATTATCAGTAATCAGAGATTAAAGTGTACAGCGATTGAATAAGTTAAACTTTGCAACATATTTATATATTGAAGAGAAAATTGCTTTTGGTTTTTATTCAAAAACCCGGTTTAAAAAGCGGATAAAAGGAAACATTTCCTTGAATGTGTCAACCGTATAATTTACAAAGTCCTTACCGGTAACGTCCGTTATGTTACATTTGTGGAAAACGGTATAACTCTTAAATTTTAGCAATTCAATTTCAGGGAAATCAGGGGGAAAATCCTTAGGTGGTTTTTTGAGTTTTTCTCCTTCCATTTCTCCAAATGTTTTTTTGAAAGAAGGCTTATTTAAAATGCGACTAAATTCATCCATATTGTACATCACTTCCTGCCGTAATTTTTTCAGTACATCGGCTTGAGGCATGTATTTACCACCAGCAATAAAGGTCTCCTCCGGGTCGAGATGAAAATAATACCCGGCAAAATCAGATTTACGGCCCCCTTTCGAAATAGCTCCACCCATATTGGTTTTATAAGGTGACTTATCCGCTGAAAATCTGACATCGCGATAAATGCGGAATACACAATCTTTCGCTGAAAGCATACCTATAGAAGGGTCGAATTTATAAATTCCTGCAATTACTTCATTGATGAAAGTATCAAATTCCTGACGCGTCTCATCGTATCTTTTTTTGTTGTCCTGAAACCATTCACGGGTATTATTTTGTTTCAGGTCAGATAAAAATAAAAGAACTGATTTCATTTGATATGGTGTTTTATTAAACCTACAAAAAAACAGATTTTTTGTTCAATTTAATAATTTTTGTAAATTTAAGCCATGAAACCAATTAACCTGATTATTGCCTTCACGGCTTTGAGTATTATTTTTATTTGCCCTAAAAAAGGGTTTTCTGTGATTGAAAATTCTCCGGCAGGCGCGCGGTCAGCCTCTTTGGGATTTGCTTCCGTGTCTTTGAATGACTTTTGGTCTCTTTTTAATAACCAGGCAGGATTAGTTGGAACAAAAGGTATAAACACCGGTGTAGGCTATAGTAACCGATTCTTGTTGCAAGAATTAGGAACCAAATATTTGGGATTAGCTTTTCCAACAAAATACGGAGTCTTTGGCCTGGGATATTCGGGCTTTGGTTATTCAAACTACAGTCAGGATAAATTGGGACTTGCATATGCTAAAAAACTAAATGAAAGGTTTTCTGCCGGCCTTCAACTTGATTATTTGTCAACACGGATTGCTGAGGATTACGGAAAGGCCTATGTTTTATCATTTGAGTTGGGGATGATGATGCAATTGTCGGATGAGGTAATTATCGCTGCCCATATTTTTAATCCGCTTAACAGCAAACTGGAAAATAAATTTAATGAACGAATAAGTTCGGTTTACCGATTGGGAATTTCCTACAAAATAACCGACGATTTTCTCTTATTGGTTGAAACAAAAAAGGATATGAATTACAAACCCCAGATCATGGGTGGTTTTGAGTACAGTCTTGCAGAGAAATTAGCGGTACGGCTGGGTCTTTCAAGTATTCCTTCATTAAGTGGGGCAGATAAATTTAGTATCGCCTCGTTGTATACTTTTGGTTTTGGATTGGAACTTGATAAACTTCAAATTGATTTTGGTGCATCTGTCCATCAGGTGTTGGGATGGTCTCCTCATATCTCAATGACCTATGAAATTAATAAAAGGAAATAATCTTTATGAACGTTATCCTAAAATATGGCATTTTAGTGCTTTTATTTTCCCTAATGACAGGTTTGGAATTATTAATTGCACAAGAAGATGTCAGGGTTCAAACTATGGAGTCGGGGATCAGGGATAAAATTGAGGAAATAGCTGCTGGTATTGACCGTGAGCTGGACTATTCAGAATTGGTGATCGACCTTTCTTATTTTGCGGCAAACCCTCTTAATTTGAATAGTGCTACCCTGGATGATTTGCATAAACTGGGATTACTTAATGATATGCAGATATATCACCTGCTGGCTTATCGTGAAACTTATGGTTATTTGGTGTCTGAATATGAACTACAGGCTATTGATGGATTTGAGGCATCCGATATTCAAAATCTAATGTATTTTGTTAAAATTGCCCCGGTTAAGGCACCACTTAAACTATCTCCTGCGAATGTCATGAAGTATGGGAAGCACAATGTGTTGTTAAGATATCAAAGAATATTGCAGGAAAAGGAAGGCTTCCGAAGTTTTCCTGATTCTTCAATACGTGCAAATCCAAACTCATTTTATATCGGAAATGCAGATAAATACCTTTTGAGATACGGATTTAATTATTCGAACAGAATTCGATTAGGGCTAACCATGGAAAAAGACCCCGGAGAAGTATTCCTCCGAAAAAATGTCCCGGATACTATACATGTACTCACTGAGAATAAGATCAAAAATGGATTTGATTTTTATTCAGGGCATATTACATTAAATGATATTGGACAGATTAAAATTTTTACACTTGGCGACTACCAACTGCGTTTCGGACAGGGCCTTACTTTATGGGGTGGGCTGGCTTTCGGCAAATCCGCTGATGTTTCAGGTGTAAAAAAATATGGAACGGGCATAAGCCCTTATACTTCTGCTGATGAAAACAGGTTTTTCAGAGGGGCTGCCACCACAATTAATTTAGGGAAGTTTGACCTGACGGCTTTTTATTCAAAGAACTCCCTGGATGCTAATTTAATCAGCGATTCCTCCGCTTCAAAAGGTTTGGTATCTTCAATAACTGAAACCGGGTACCATCGGACAACAAATGAAATAATTAAAAAAGATGTGCTGGAAATGAGCGTAGTTGGGGGCAATATAAAATTTACGGAGGAACGATTTCAAATAGGATTGACAGGATTCTATTCAGGCTTTTCCTATCCAATTTCAACACATGCTGAACTATATCATAAGTTTGATTTTTTTGATAGTACAAATTTAAATATGGGCATTGATTTTAGTTATTTATTTAATGGATACCAGGTTTTCGGTGAACTGGCCATGAGTAAAAACATGGGCCTGGCAGGCTTGATTGGATTTACTACCCATATTCACCCGAGGATAGCTGTTTCACTTCTATACAGAAACTTTGGACGTGATTATCATAATTATTTTAGCAATGCATTTAGCGAAAGCAACACCTATAATGAGTCGGGAATTTATACCGGGCTGAAAATCTTATTACTAAGAAATCTTTCTTTTTCTTTTTATTTGGATCGGTATAGTTTTCCGTGGCTGAAATACCTGGTGGATCAGCCGTCGATAGGAAACAGCATTCTGGTTCAATCAGATTATACACCCAACCAAGATGTTTCACTTAATTTTCGGTATAAGTATAAATCCAAACAAAAGAGTGCTTACACCCACGATGAACATTTGAAGGAACTATTAAATATTAGTCAACATTCGTTCAGATTTAACATCGACTATGTGGTAACTAAAAATGTACTGATGCGAAACCGACTTGAATACCTTGTAAATGCAAATACAGCAGGGGAAAAGGCAAATGGTTATCTTGTCTTTCATGATGTTAAATGGGATTTAAATGCTGGTTTGGGCTTCTTTTTTCGGTATGCAGTGTTTGATACGGATACTTATAATGAGCGCATTTATGCCTATGAAAATGATTTACTTTACGCCTTTTCGGTTCCGGCCTATTATTATAAAGGAAATAAAGGCGTATTTATGATACGCTACCAAATAAAGAATTATTTAGCCTGCTGGCTTAGATATTCACATTTATGGGTAAAAAATAAAACCTCGCAGGGGAGTGGACTCGATTATATTGATGGGAACAATAAGAGTGAAATTAAACTTCAACTTATTTTGAAAATAAAAAACCCCGCCAGCAATTGACGGGGTTACTCGTACTATTCGGTTCCTCTCTCCAGAAACCTGATTTTTTCATTAATGACCTCTATTTCTGCTCTTACTTTTTCAATTTTTTTCTCAAACTCCTCTTTAAGCAGAGAGGCTTTTTTTGATTCCGCGAGAAATCCCATATTGTTTTCCCAAAGCTTAACTTCATCTTCCATCTTATTCCGTTTATTAATCAGGAAATTTCTTTCATTATTAATAATACGGTTCGAATTGGGTTTTTCTTTTATGGTCTCAAATCTTTCCTTGTAATTGGCAGTTTGCATCTCTGCCTTATTTATTTTTAACTTATCGAGCTGGTTGTTTATTGCCTTACGGAAAGCTACCTGCAATCGGTCTTTATCTTTAAAGGGTACATGTCCGATTTCTGTCCATTCTCGCTGAAGCCCTTTTAGTTGCTCAAGAGCCTGGTTTTTATCTGAATCAAATTCAAAGGATTCGACTTTTTTAATGAGTTCTTCTTTCGCAGATAAATTATCAGCTTCATGCTGTTTGATATTTGAAAAGTATTCTGACTTTGAATTGAAAAACTCATCACATGCTGCCCTGAAACGTTTCCATATCTTATCAGAATGTTTCTTAGGAACGGGCCCTATTTCTTTCCATTCTTTCTGAAGATTAATGAGTTCCTGAGTTGTGTTTCTCCAATCTGTGCTTGACTTAATAGATTCAGCTTGTGCGCATAAGTCGAGTTTGAGATTGTAATTATTAAGTTGCTCTTCTTTTATTTTATTAAAAAACTCTTTTTTAGCTTCGAAAAAATTATCCAGTGAAGTTTTAAATCTTTCCCAGATTTCATCATTTTCTTTCCTTGGTGCTGGTCCTATTGTTTTCCAGACTTTCAACAACTCACTGATGCTATTGGTGCTGGCCTGCCATTCTTTAATAGATTCATTTTCCTTGGTTAAGAGTTCCTCGGCCTTTTCGCTTAAAGCTGTTTTAGCTATTAAGTTATTTTTCTGGCCATCCCTGAGTTTTAGGTAATGCTCTCTTCTTCGTTCATTGATTTTATCAGAAGTGCTTTTAAAGCGTTCCCACAGATCATCTCTTTTATCCTGAGGAACTGGCCCCACATCCTTCCACTGCCTGTGATAATCCTGAAGTTGTTTAAATGATTTTATAGGTGAAGTTTCCAGTAAAAGTTCTTCTGCTTTTTCACAAAGTTCAATCTTCGACTCCATATTCTTTTTCATGTCCAGATCGCGAAGTTCATTGTTGATCTTCACTTTGTCAAAGAATTTTTCTACGTAAAAATGATAACTCTGCCAAAGATTGTTAACCTCTGATTTTGGGACCATTCCTACCTGCCGCCATTTTTCCTGGAGTATCCTGAATTCATCGTAGGTTTTTTTCAATGATTCTTCTGACTCAATTAATAACTTGAGTTCTTCAAGGATCAGTTTCTTGGTTTCCAGGTTAACTGCTTTTTCTTTTTCTTGTTCCTCGAGCCAGTTTTTGCGGCTCCTTTTATAAATATTGAAAGCTACATTAAATCTTTCCTCTAACTCATCTTTCTCTGGTTCAAACCCCTCTTTTTCACCACCGTCAGAGATAAAGCTTTCAAACTTCTTATGTTGTATCTCATTATTGATTTTTAAGAAGGCCACTTTTATCTGTGATACCTTCTTCTTTATTTCAGTAATATTTGTATTGGTTACCTGTTCTTCCAGCATCTCAACCAGTTCACTACGACTTAATGAATCGAATTGAATCTCTTCCTCGTGCTCATCTTCCTCATCCTCGTCATCCTCATCCCCATCATCTGCGTCTTCTTCCAGCTCCTCTATATGTTCAGGTGATGCAATAGGTTTTGACTCTTCTTCCTTCTTTACCTCCTTATCGTCCTTAATTTCCTCTACTGCAGTAACAGCTTCAGGATGTGTTTCTAAAGCCTTCGTTTCCTCTGCTTCTACCTCGGGGGATACAATTTGTTCCTCAGCAATTATACCCGATTTAATTTCCGCAGCGTCAGCTTCCTTTAGCTGATCTGTAGAGATTTCTTGTTTTTTGGTAGCGGATGCCTTCGCTTTTACAGGCTTTTTAGCTTTTGAAACTGCTTTATCAGCGACCTCTTTTTTTGGTTTTGTTGCACTTTTCTTTGCAGTGGTGCTTTTTTTAGCGGCTTTGGGTGCCGTTTTCTTTACTGCTTTCTTTTTAGAGTTCTCCTCCTGGCCTTCAGGGTTGAGATTCAGATCTTTTGTTTCCATATATTATTAATTCACTACTGAATTTAGAAATCAGCCATTTCGACTGTAATAGTTTTACGTATTTATTAAAGGATTGCAAAAGTATAAATATTTTATTAATAGCCATTATTTCTGCATGAATTCTAAATCAGGTATAATTCCTATAAAAAGGGATCAGGTTTTTAGTTAAAAGGCCTCTTATTAAATAAGTAATAACCAATACTAAAGTTAAATTGGAAAGGGGCAATTTCATCATCCAAATAAATTCCTGATATACTAATAGGCCCAAAGGGAGCAAAATAGACCATACTTGTCGACAGTATCAGGTACCTGACATCTAAATAATCGCCACGGGTAGCCCGGTTATCATCATCTTTAAGAATTTGACGAATCGGTTGAAATACATATGCCTCAGCCCGGTAATCAAGTGTTCTGAAAACCGGAATAATTATTTTTAACCCGGATGCAAGGTAGTTAAATGCATGGTACTGGGGTAAAAAAACAGTTTGGTTTTCAGGCAATGGTTCAAAAGCAGTGGCTGATAAAATAGATGCCGTATAATTGTTAAAAGTTCTCCTGTCGCTAATAACGGCTTCACCATAAAATCCAAGTTTAAGCGATTTGGAAACTGTATGATAACCATCGTAAAGCATTTTGAAAAGTACCCAGTTATGATAGGTAGAAGAGATAGTAGAGTCAATGGAGGTGCTCCCAGGGTAATTTTTCTCCATCCCGCTGATGTAGGATCCACATAACCTGAAGTGGTATCCTTCTGATGCATATTGTTTTCTGTTTAAAGTATTAAATTCCAGAATAGCCGCAGGGCGGTAGAAATCAAAAGTTGTAATGTCGTTAGTGTCGGAGCGTGTAAAATTGTTGGATTGATAGTAATCATCTCTTTTACGGCCAGCCTGAATCACAAAGCTGAATTTTCCTGAATGGCTTAGTGGAGAATTCAACCCAAGTGACCAATAATTATCATATTGTTTAAGAAACCCCGGATCTTCATCTTCGATGAAATAAGTACTTGTATTAAAATAATTCCATCCGTTGGCAGTAAACCCAAGCTCTATTGCAAGAGGCAAGCGGCCAGGGATCATTAATCTTGCATTCCCATGCCCGGAATTATGAAATCTTCCAAGGTAAGCATTGCCTGAAAGCGAGAGCGCATATTTACGCCAATAACTGTATTGCATTTGTATAAAAATCTCATTTACAGCTTTACTGGAAATCAATCCGCCGACCTCAGTCTCAAATAATTTACTTTCACTTAGATTGTAAACCACCGTATAAAAATTTCCGGTATCTGAATGGATGATCTCCGGATATACCGATTCAATCTGTTTTTCTGATAGAATCTGAAAATATTGCCTTTTGAGTTCATTCACCAGGGCGTCCGTCGATAAACTGGTTGAATTGATGTGGTGTAAAAAATCTTCCATATTGATCAGGCGCTCAAGATATACTTCCTGTTCAGGCCTTACACCTTTAAATTTTATCTTATTAACAACCAATTCGGGAACCTTATTCCGGAATATGTCCCTTTTTTCATTTTTTTCAGCAATGGACTCCTCTCTCTTTATTTTTGCCTTGATTTGAGGGATCAACTGAATTGTCTTCACATAACCACTATCAATAAAGGCATTTGTATTGGAAAAGTCGGTCACACCCACTGACCACATATTCGGTTCGATCAGTACCCCTTTTTCAGGATCTAGTATATATTCCGTGTTTGCCATGAGCATCGACTGGACCTGTGAGATTATGTCATCTTCCTTTGGTGGCCCATAATTCGATGCCGCCTTTACTCCTATGATAATGTCAGGATTAAATTCAGAAACAATTACATCCGCTGGAAAATTATTATGCATACCTCCATCAAACATTAGTTTGCCGTCTATTTTAATAGGTTTAAAATAAAACGGGAAGGTCATCGAAGCTCGCACAGCTTTTTCTATCCGGCCTGAACTTAAAGCAACAGCTTTACTTTTTTCAATATCTGAAGCAATGCATCGGAATGGGATATACAGGTTGTCGAACTGATAATCAGCTGCTGCACTAGCTCCGGCAAAAAGCTTAATAAATCCAAAATCCATTCCGTAAGGCGATACAAAATTTGTTGGAAGTTTAGCTTTGAGGCCAGAATCAAAGTATAATCTGAATAATTGCCAGGATGCATTGGGTTCAGCTTGGTTAAAGTAGTATTTATTTTTAGGGTCAATATTTATTGTGACCCATGATTTAAGTTCTTCCGATTTGATCAATTCTTCAATTTCACCCGGCGTATAACCGGAAGAATACAACCCACCAATAATGGCTCCCATGGATGTCCCAACAATATAGTCGATGGGTATATTATTTTCCTCAAGTGCCTTTAAAACTCCCACATGGGTAACCCCACGAGGTCCTCCTCCACTTAATACAAGACCCACTTTTTGGGGGTATGCATTTCCCAAAATAATAAGGGAAAATATAATGCCTGTATAAAATCTCACAAGTTAATACTATAGTCTGTTTATTAGCATAAGGACAAAATCCATTAGCAATGGTTTCACTTACAATTCAAATAAAATTGAAGTAACGAAATTAAATAAAAAAACGTGTAATGCTAAGCTGTAAGATTAAAAAAATGGAAATGATCAGACTTTGTCAAGGGCCTGTTTCAAGTCATTGATAATGTCCTCCACTTCTTCAATACCTATCGAAAGACGAACAAGGCCGTCCGAAATTCCGGCTTTATCTTTAGCCTCCTTTGTGAGTTTTGAGTGTGTCATCGAAGCAGGATGTTGGATTAATGTTTCAATTCCTCCAAGAGAAACCGCCAGTAAAGCAAGTTCAACGTTATCCATCATCTTTTTCCCGGCATCAAATCCTCCCTTGAGTCCAAAACTGATCATGGCACCGGGACCTTTCATCTGTTTTTTGGCTAGATCAAATTGCGGATGTGACTTTAATCCCGGATACCTTACCCATTCAACTTTGGGATGATTTTCCAGAAATTCAGACACTTTTATTGAATTTTCCTGTGCTCTGTCAATTCTAATAGCAAGGGTTTTGAGCCCTCTGCGTGTAAGGAATGCCTGGTGGGGATCCATGTTGCAACCCACATTAACCATAACTCCACGGAGGGTTTTATACATGGCTTCCGTTTTGGTCACAACCATTCCTGCAACAATATCAGCATGTCCGTTAATAAATTTTGTCATTGAATGCAAAACAATATCTGCTCCTAAATCGAGAGGTTTTTGTAAATAAGGACTACAAAAAGTATTGTCAACACATACCAAAATCCCATGTTCTTTAGCCAGTTTACAGACTTCAACCAAATCTGTAATTCCAATGGTAGGGTTAGCGGGTGTTTCAAGAAAAATTAGTTAGAGGTCATCATTTAATTTCATATCTTAGCATCCTGAAAATCAACAGAAATATGGAAATATTCAGAGGTCAAAATCTCATACAGTTTGCTGAACGCTTTAAAACGGACGAAGATTGCAAAATATACTTATCCGAA
>JAIOZL010000032.1 GCA_021740645.1 Bacteroidales bacterium | reverse complement strand
TAGGTGGCATATTCTACTGTACAATATTCCAGTGTCCCGCTTGATGCTGCCTTAAATTGAAGACCGCCCCATTGGGATGTGCCGTTTTGGGTAAACAGGATACCATTGCCCGAAGTCCCTATGGCATTCAAGGTCCCATAGATATTTAAATTGTTGGCCGTGTTAAACCTGACCTCACATCCATCTTCAATGGTTAAAATAATACCGGCATTTACCGTAACAGTGGAAGTAACCACATGCGGATTATCCGCTGCAAACCAGGTTTCATTTGAAGAAATAGTACCACTGTGGTTTGTTTGTGAAAAAGCTATAAAAAAAATTAGAACCAATAATAAGGATAGGTAAATTCGTTTCATTACATTTTTTTTAATTAGTTAGTATTTAAATTAAATTGCAAGTACAAAAATTCACTTTGTTTTCGGCATAAATCTTCCAGGGTGGCCGATACCCAAAAAAAGCGCAAGCGTTCGCTTGTGTTTCTGTTCCAAATTTCCTTGAGAATGGATGGATTACATACGCCTTACAATATTTTCCAAATGTAGAAGAGCTCTTGTTTTTTGTTCTCCCTGAAAACCACCTGTGTTTTTGTTTCTGTTGTTAAGATTCTGCTAAATGCCGGAAATTGGTCTTTTGCGACATCTTTGAATTGATTTTTTGCAAAAGTAAAAAGACGGGTATTACGGCGCAATACTCATTAATGAGTATATATATTCTTATAGCCATATAATCAATAAGTTATGAAATGTTAAAGATTTGTTAAATAAATTGCAGCATATTTATAAATGAGGAGTAAAACATTAGCTGGTAAGGGATTAAGGCACTATTATGTATGGAACAATAAAACCACCCTCTTTTTCCATTATGAAAAAATCTGGTATTAAAGATTCAAAATATTAATATATTGCAGAATTCGAGGCAAAATAAGTAGAAGGCACAGAACAAAAAACTGAGTACTCCTTTTAACCTGTTCTTTAAATTTGATGCGTAAATTTTACTATTCGTTGTGTGAATTAATGTTAACCGTAAATAACAATATTAAAAATAAACTTTATACATATTCAGGATTTGAAAAAACTTTTTTTGCTATTTATATCAATCGATTTATGACCCTATAAAATGAGCGAATCAACAAAAAAGATACTAAACGACGCCCATAATTCTATTAAAAAGTTCAGCAGATTACGTGATAATTGTAGTGAATTTAAGGATTTTCCTCTGTTGCCCAGGCAGGCAATTTACATTGTTGATTTTCATAAAAGAAAGATATGTTTACAAAAGGGTATTTTGACAATGCTGGGATTTACCGAGGATGAGTTCAATTTTGATTATCTTTCAAATATGGTTCATCCTGATGATGTTAATCGATACAATGAAATATTGAATTTTTCATTCGGTTTTGTGTTTAAGAAAGCAATCAAACCTTTTGAACTTGATTTTTCCCTCACATACAGAATTCGGAAGAAAGATGGAAGTTATTTGAAGATAATGCGAAATTCATCTATATTGGAAACTGATGAAAATGGCAATATGTTAACGAATTTATCTTTGTTGACAGACATTAGTTTCCTGAATAAAAATGATAGGGTGGAATGGGCAATGTCAACTCAAAATGAAGATATCAAAAAACTGTTTCGTGAACACATTAAAGAGAAACATAAAAACTATTTTAGTGTGCGAGAATTAGAAATATTAGACAAACTTAAAGAGGGGAAAAGCAGTAATAGCATAGCATCCATGTTATTGATCAGCAAACATACTGTGGATACTCACAGAAGAAATATGTTGTCAAAATCCGGTTGTAAGAATACTATAGAGTTGCTGGAATTTTCCAAGCAACATGAAATATTTTAGTTTCTGCGCTTCAGTTTACAAATTAAGACTGTCGCAACTGATAATCATATACCAATGGGGTGAATTGAATTGTCGCATTTGTGCGTTGAACCAACGTTTAGTAAAACCTAAAAAATACTGTTTGCAAATTCCAGTAATGTCTTATTGAATTCTATTGCATTTCCATGCTTGTCTGTCAGCATTTGCATGCTATGCCCTCCATTTTCAAACAATATGACTTTATTCTTCCAAATACCTGGTAAATCTAAATTAACCATATAGTCTTTGTTGGCAATGGGGTCATCATCACCATTTAATATCGCAACAGGTATTTCTGAAGATTTCAAAATATTAACTTCATCAGATATTTTTCCATCAGCAAGAGATTGGGTTAAGCAGGATCTGAATTGAGGATCAGATAATTTAACTATTTCTTTAATAAAGTCTCTATTTTCATAATTTAAGACAATTTCCCCAATTATTGACAGCTCCTCATCTGAAAGGTCCTTTTTGAAAAATAATCCTACATCCGGGTTTGGCATAAAAAGCTGAGAAGTATCCAATGGACGAGATACCGGAGGGGTGCCCCATATCATTATTCCCCTACAATTACTTAGTTTGGGCAAGCACTCAATGGCTACATGTCCTCCAAGTGAATGTCCTGCAAAAATAAAATCCTTAATGTTTAACTCTTGAATAAATTCAACAACCGCATCCCTGAACCCAAATACATTATAATCCCTCTCTTTATTCCCGGACCAACCGGATTTGCCATGTCCCGGAAAATCCAAGGCAAGGAGATGATAGTTATTTAACTTTTCATCTTCAAATTGAAATCTGAAAGTTTCAGATGAAAGAGAATTACCATGGAGAAACAGGATGGAAGGAGACTTGCTTTCGTTTTCACAAAAGGATAAATTGATTGACTGTATTACCTTCTTGTTAGTTTGCACCAAAAATATACTATGCTAGATTTTACACTTACAAATGTAAGGAAATCTAGCGATTGGTGTCTGTTATGAGAAAAAAAGAAAACACCTCAATCCAAAAGTAGTGCAAGCGCCATAGTATGCCACTGCATGTCAATTATCTTATTTCTCCCATTTTAAATCCTTCGGTATCCGACCATTTTTGATAGCTTCTGATCGTAATCTTCGTCCCACGATCCGCTCAACCATATTTCCGATCTCCAGAACTTTGTCAATATCCAGGCCGGTATCAATACCCATTTCGTCCATCATCACCACCATGTCCTCTGTGGAAACAAGGCCCACTTCTGAAGGGTCCTTATAGTAATAGGATCCTGTGCCGGGCACGGGAACACCATCTACAAAGTTAGCCGGTTGTCCACCCAGTCCGCCCATGGTAGATTCATAATTGGTCATCCCGGCCTGAAGGGCTGCCAACACATTGGCCAGTCCCCATCCACGGGTCGTATGAAAATGAGCAATTTGTTTGTGAGGATTATCCACATTGTCGAGCAACATGGAAAAATAATCATAAACCCTGTCGGGTGAGGCAGAGCCATCATGGTCGGCATGCTCCACATCAGTGGCTCCAATTTCAAACCAACGTTTAGTAAACTCCAGTGCTTTTTTAGGGTCGGTTGGCCCTTCGATGGGGCAGCCCCAAATAGTGCTTACCGTACCGTTTACTTTTAATCCGGCATCGCGAGCTTTTTTCACCCACTCTTCACTCATTTTCCAATAATCGGCCAGCGACAAGCCCGAATTGGTTTTGTGGTGTGATTCACTGGTCGAAACCATCAACAGGATACGGTCGGGGCCATAACCATCTTTTTTTGCCTGAATGGCCCGTTCAATCGCCCGTTCCCGAATGGTAATGGCTGTGAGGGAAACATCATCAAGTTTGCCTTTCAATTTTTTACTGTTCCTGATCGATTTAAACAAATTATCAGCATCTTTAAATTGGGGCATTCCTTTAGGGTTACCAAAATTAGTGACTTCAATATGTTTAAAGCCAGCTAAAATCAATTGTTCCGACAACCAAAGTTTTGCTTCGGTTGGAATAAATTTTTCCTCGTGCTGAAAACCGTCTCTTACGGATATATCGCCGATAACTACTTTTTTTGGATAATTCATATGACTAAGATTTGATTTATTAGCTAGTTTAAAATATCATAATAAAATTCCAGGCTTTCAGGATTGGCCAGGGCATCTCTGTTTTTAACGGTTTGCCCGTGAACAATTTGTTTTATCGCAACCTCCACTTTTTTACCATTAATGGTATAAGGAATATCGGGTACTTCAATAACTATAGCCGGTACATGCCTGGGGCTGCAATTTACTTTAATGTTTGTTTTAATCTTTTTCACAAGTTCCTCAGTAAAACTTGCTCCTAATTTGAGTTTTACAAACAAAACTACTTTTTCGTCCCCGTCTTCCTTTTTACCAATGACCACACTATCTTCAATTTCTTCCATACTTTCAACCACCCCATATATTTCAGCTGTACCGATCCGCACACCCTGTGGGTTTAAGGTGGCATCTGATCGACCAAATATAGAAACTCCTCCATGGTCAGAAATGGAAATATTATCCCCATGCCTCCATACGCCCGGAAAGTGTTTGAAATAGGCATTAAAATAACGTTCACCACTTTTGTCGTTCCAAAAATAAATCGGCATCGAAGGAAAAGCTTTCCTGCAAATCAGCTCTCCCTGTTCGTTAAGGATTGATTTTCCATTATCATCATAACATTCTACGGCCATTCCAAGTCCCCTGCATTGTATTTCACTTTTATAAACAGGAAGTGTGGGATTTCCTAACATAAAACAAGAAATGATGTCAGTTCCTCCTGCAATAGAGGACAGTTGCACATTCTTTTTCCAATCGCGGTATACATAATCGAAACTTTCATCTGTCAGTGGTGAGCCTGTAGACGCAATCACTTTAAGCTTCGGAAAATCAGAAATTTCTTTAGGAATAACGCCCTCGGCTTCAAGTGATGCAATGTATTTAGCGCTGGTTCCAAAAAATGACAATTTCAGCTCATCAGCCATTCTTAGTAAAGCATCAGGTCTGGGATAAAAGGGATTGCCATCGTAAAGTACCAGGGTGGCACCGGTTGCCAGGGCACTTACAAACCAGTTCCACATCATCCAGCCACAGGTTGTATAATAAAATACCGTTTGCCCTGATTGAATATCTGAATGCAAAATGAGCTCTTTGAGATGCTGGATTAGCGTACCTCCGGCTGAATGAACAATACTCTTAGGCAAACCTGTCGTACCCGATGAATACATGATATAAAGAGGATGATCAAATGGTAGTTGTTCAAACTCCAACGCATCCTCAGTTTCTTTAACTACATCAGACCATGCCATTGCATTGGAAACCGACTTCAAATCAATATGACCTGTATAATCTGTTAAAATAACGTGTTCAATAGAGGGCAAACCAACCAGGATTTCTTTTAGTTTATCCTGGGTGTCGAAGGACTTTCCTTTATAAAAATAACCATCTGCAGCAAAAATAATTTTGGGTTGAATTTGTGAGAAGCGGTCGTATACACCCTTAGTCCCGAAGTCGGGAGAAGTAGATGACCAAATTGCACCAATTGATGTAGCTGCCAGCATACCTATGACCGTTTCAGGCATATTAGGCATAAACGCAGCAATCCGGTCACCTTTGACAACACCCAGCCTTTTTAAACCTGCGGCCAGCTTACGCACTTCATCATATAGCTCTGAATAGGTGAATTCTTTTCGCACAGAATTTTCCCCATAGAAAATGAGCGCCCTGGAATTATCTCTCTTTCTTAAAAGGTTTTCAGCAAAATTTAACCGGGCCCCGGAAAACCATTTGGCTCCTGGCATTTTTAACTCATTATCTACCACCTGTTCGTAGGGTACAGAGGCGACTATTCCACAATAATCCCAGACTTCAGCCCAAAAGGCATCTATGTTATGAATACTCCATTTATACACAGCCTGATAGCTGTTTTCGGGTAAATTATAATTTTCAGCAACATGAGATAAAAAATCATACATGCGGGAATTAAAAATAAAATCTTCAGAAGGTTGCCATAAAATAGAATTTCCCATAATTGAATAGTATGCTTAGTATATTCGTTTTAAATTTTTATTTATTGATCGATCGGCCAATTTCAGTATATCTCCTAAAAACTTAAACAAAGATATTGCTTTCTGCATATGATCACTCAGCCTAATGTTTACGGAAAAATGTCAATGGCCATTTGATAGGCTTCATCAAAAGCCTTTTCATCAATATTAACAGGAATATAATTGATTTCAAGATATTCCAGTAAATTACTTGTGCGCAAATTCCCTACCAGCCTGTTTTCAGCCATCGGACAACCGCCCAGGCCATTTATCACGGTGTCGAATGACCTGCACCCATTGATAAATGCGGCATTTACCTTACGATACCAATGCCTGACCGTAGTATGCAAATGAAACCCAAATAAGATGTCAGGAAATTCAGGCAAAAGGGTGGAAAACATAAAGGCAATATTTTTCTTTGAGGAAATACCCACAGTATCTGATAGCGGGATACTCCTTACCCCCAATTTATGCAACTTTAATATCCATTCTGCGGCAAGATCTGGGCTCCAGGGGTCTCCATAAGGATTGCCAAAAGCCATAGAAATGTACACGACCAGGGATTTGTTGCTTTTATCGCAAATATTCAGCAGCTCTTCCACTGTTTGAAAGGAAGCTTCAATATTGGATTTGATATTGCGTTGTAAAAAAGTAGGCGAAATAGAAAAAGGATATCCTATAAAACTTATTTTTTCATGTTTTGCCGCCTCTGTTCCTCCTCTTGTATTGGCGACAATAGCCAGCAGTTTTGTTTCCGTTTCTGATAAATCAAGCAAATCCAAAACCTCCGCCGTATCACTTAATTGCGGAATAGCTTTGGGAGAAACAAAACTTCCAAAGTCAATGATATCGAAACCAACACGTAGCAGGGCATTGATATATTTGGCCTTATCCTCAGTTGGAATAAAGGTTGGCAGCCCCTGCATGGCATCCCGTGGCGATTCTATTATCCTGACTTTGTCCATTTAAGCTCCTATGTACCTTGATATAACCAAACGTTGTATTTCAGAAGTTCCTTCACCGATTTGCAATAAACGCTGATCGCGGTAAAACCGTTCAATATCATAGTCTTTCATCAATCCATAACCTCCGTGCAGCTGCACAGCTTCGTCAGCCACCTCCCTGGCAATTTCTGAGCAATACAACTTCGACATAGCCGCTTCTTTACCATAAGGCTTACCTTCATCCTTTAACCAACAAGCCTTATAAAGTAAATTTCGGGCAAGTTCAATTTTGGTTGCCATATCTGCAAGCTTAAACGCATTTACCTGGAATTTCGAAATAGGCTTTCCAAATTGTTTTCTTTCATTGGAATAAGCTAAGGCCAACTCAAAAGCTCCCTGTGCACACCCCAATCCCATAGCAGCGATAGAAAGGCGGCCGCTATCCAGGGTATGAAGCATGATATGAGATCCTTCGCCAACTTTTCCTAACAGATTACTTTCCGGTACACGGCAATCATCAAAATAGAGTTCAGCAGTATCGGAAGCCCTCCACATCATTTTTCCATGCATGGATACTTGCTTAAATCCAGGTGTATCCCTATCCACAATGATGGTAGTAAATTCCTTTTTACCATTTTCAAGTGTTTTGGTCACTGCCTGCACCGTTGAACCGATAGAAATATCACAAGAACCGTTTGTAATGAAAATCTTTGAGCCATTGATCACCCATTCCCCGTTTTCAATAATAGCCGTGGTTTTTGTTCCTCTTGAATCGGAGCCGGCATTGGGTTCGGTAAGTCCAAATCCCCACAAGGCTTCACCAGTGCATAAGAGAGGCAAATATTTCATTTTTTGTTCTTCATTGCCATATTCATACAGCGGGCCTATTCCAAGGGAATTGTGCGCAGCAAGTGTGGCCGCCTGCGAACCATCAATGCGGGCAATTTCCTCTACAGCAATGATATAAGACAAAGTGTCTAAGCCCTGTCCGCCATATTTTTCCGGAAGATACATGCCGAATAGGCCAAGCTCGCCCATTTTTTTTGTGAGGTCATATGAAAACTCGGCTTTTTCGTCAAGCTCTTTAGCTACCGGCTTTATTTCCCTTTCTGCAAAATCGCGAACAGTTTCGCGTATCATGTTTTGCTCTTCTGTTAAATCGAAATTCATTGTGATAATTTATGGTTAGTATTTAAAACCTCTAAAATAGAAAAAAGCGACCGAATAAATGGGCCTATTCCCAGAAAATTTTTCCTGTTTTGGATAATTTGGAATAATTATACAAAATATTGTAGATAAATCTTTTACATGAACAAATTTAAATTCATAAATGTTTATTGTGTGTACCGGATTTAATTGAAGTTGTCATTTCAAACAAAAACATAATCTTCACACATATGTCGAATCCCCGCTTAAGGCCAAAGTGCCGGATTGTTTCCCAACAAAGCCCTGGCGAAGTTCTGGAGAAACTTGCTGACAGCTTACAAAAAGAGACCAACAAATTTGAAGGACAGGTTGTCCAGGAACATGCCTTTATCCGGATTCCCGAAAAGGACCAGCATTACTGGTCGCCCGAATTGCATGTGTGGGCCAGGCAAGAAGATGAGGGCACTATTGTATATGGGGTGATGGGGCCGAAACCAAAAATCTGGACGATGTTTATCTTTTTTTATACCGGCGTTATTACCTCAGCATTTTTTGGCAGTTCCTATGGGGTAATCCAACTTTTGCTGGGCATGGATGCACCATTTTTGTGGAGTATTCCTTTGGGCATTTTAGGCATTGCCCTTGTTTATGGTGCTGCACAATATGGACAATACAGAGGTAAGGAACAAATGGAGCAACTGAAAGCATTCCTTGAGGGTAATGTCGTATAATTTGGTTTATACAAAACAAATAAATATTTTAAACTCCTGAATTATACTCCCCGGTTTTATATTAGTATTGTTAGAATTAAGCCTAAATTTGGGATTCCTAAATTTAATATGTGAAAAGCAAAATTCTAAAACAGTGGAATAATAACCCGATTAAATTAATCCTTTGGCTGGCGATTATTATTCGGATTATTGCTGCCATATTTTCCAAAGGTTTTGGCATGCACGACGATCATTTCCTGATCATTGAACCCGCACAATCATGGGTTGATGGATACGATAACAGTTGGCTGCCCGGAACCACCAGAGATGACCTGCCGACGGGGCATAGCTTTTTTTACGTAGGTATTCATTATTTGATCTTGTTGTTTTTGAAAACAATTGGCTTGATGAACCCACAATCCAAAATGTTTTTTATCCGGGTTTTACATGGGGCTTTATCATTGATAGTGGTTTATTTTGGATATAAAATCACCCTAAAATTATCAGATAAAAATACGGCAGGGATTACCGGTTTATTATTAGCAATTTATTGGTTCATGCCTTTTCTCAGTGTACGAAATTTGGTTGAAGTTGCTTGTATTCCTTTTCTTGTTTACGGTACGTGGGTTATTATTGACCATTGGAGTACGAAAAACGTTTTTAAACCCTTTATCTTGGCTGGGTTTGTGGTGGGGCTCGCATTTTCAGTCCGGTTTCAAACAGCAATTTTTGCAGGAGGAATAGGGCTGGCCCTATTACTTAGATTAAAATGGAAAGAAGCCCTTATATATGGTTTGGGTTTTTTGGTATCGGTTCTGCTAATACAGGGGGTAACGGATTATTTTGTTTGGGGCAGTCCATTTACAGAGGTGGGAGAGTATGTTAGGTACAACCTTGAAAATGCAACTACCTATATTACCGGGTCATGGTATCAATATATTTTGTTGATCCTGGGCATACTGATCCCCCCGGTAAGTTTCTTCCTTTTTTATGGCTTCTTGCGATCCTGGAAAAAACACCTGGTCCTATTCTTACCTGTTTTCATTTTCCTGGTTTTTCATTCCTTTTTTCCAAATAAACAAGAGCGGTTTATTTTACCCATTATCCCTTTTATCATTATTCTGGGAATGATTGGATGGCAGGACTTTTTAAACAAAACTTCCTTTTTTAATACGAGGAAAAAACTCTTAAAATCATTCTGGATTTTCTTTTGGATCATCAACTTAATTCTATTATTTCCTGTTTCCACAATGTACTCGAAAAAGGCACGTGTAGAGGCAATGACCTATTTGTCACGTTACGACCATGTTACAGCTATTTTAATTGAAGATTCAAATAAAGGAAATGTTAAAATGTCACCCAGGTATTATCTCCGGCAGTGGGTGATGGAATATGCCGTTTATAATGATAGGCCCGAAGAGAAATTGGAAAAAATAAGCAGCCTTGATCCCCAAAAGCAGCCCCGGTTTATTTTGTTTTATGATGAAAAAAATATTGAAAAAAGGCTGAAGCAGGTGAAGCAATTTTATCCGGACATTATTTACGAAACCACCATTACCCCTGGGTTTATTGATAAGGTTTTGCACTGGTTAAATCCGGTCAATGCCAATCAATCGATTATAATTTATCGAAATAATGGAGTTGATTAATGCAGGTTTTATAGTGAATAATTAATCTGAAAGTTTGACCAGTTCCTTACTGCCATTTACCATATCACCGGCCTTAACTTTTACAGCCTCTACTTTGCCATCTTTGGGAGCCAGAATATTATTTTCCATTTTCATGGCTTCCACCACCATCAATATTTCCCCTTTTTTCACAGACTGCCCGCCTGATACATTTACTTTGATCACCTTTCCGGGCATGGGTGATACAATTTCTCCCCCATCTTTCCCGGCGGTATCCAAAGTACCAAATACATCCTCCTGCACCAGCATATCATTCCGTTTTACATCAAAAATAAAACCGTCATAACTCACATACCCCTGGCCCCTGGTGTCTTTTGAAATATAGAAGAATTCATCCTCTCCGTTAAAATCAATTTCTATTAAACCATATTCCATAGCCAGAAGAGTGGCATCGTATTCCATATCCCCCACAAAAAAGTTAAAAATTCCATTTTCACTTTTTTTAATCTCAACATTTAACAGGTAATCATCACAGGCGATCTTAACTTCCATTTGGTCGCGCCAGTAACCGATCTCCTTCCATATGCTGTACTCTTCGGTATTATCGTAAAGTAAGTCCTCATGTAAGGAATAAACTAAATAAGCCAAAGCGGGGATATTGCGGTCTTTTACTGACTTTTCCTGTATAGCAAGGTCTATTAAATCTTCAGTGTGTTCATCGCAGTATTTCGTTGAAATTTTGTTTTGTATATAGTCCTCATTCTGTAACACCTGGAGTAAATATGAGATATTGGTCTTAATCCCATGGATGGAATAATTCTCCAGGGCGGCGATCATTTTATTTCGGGCCAACTCACGATCCTGCCCCCATACGATGAGCTTGCTGATCATGGGGTCATAAAAGCTTTGAATTGTTGTGGCTTCAAAAATACCCGTATCTATTCTAATGTCATCTCCTTCGGGCTCTACATATAACGACATTTCTCCCGGAGAAGGGAGGAAATTGTTGGAAGGATCTTCGGCATAAATCCGGCATTCAATAGCATGGCCATCCTGGTAAAGTTCTTCCTGGGTAAAACTAAGCTTATTACCGGCTGCAATCAATATCTGCTCCATCACGATGTCAACTTCAGTAACCATTTCAGTCACCGGATGTTCGACCTGTACGCGTGTATTCATTTCGAGGAAATAGAAATTCAGATCTTTATCTACCAAAAATTCAACCGTGCCAGCGTTATTATAACCGATCTCTTTAGCAATCTTAACCGCAGCAGCCCCCATCTTCTCTCTTACAGCAGGGGTCAAGGTTGGTGAGGGAGATTCCTCAATGATCTTTTGATAACGCCTTTGAATGGAGCACTCCCGCTCAAACAGATGAACCACATTGCCATAGTTGTCGCCAATCACCTGCACTTCAATATGGCGTGGTTCTTCCACGTATTTTTCAATAAATACAGTGCCATCACCAAAATAGGATTTGGCCTCACGGCTGGTACTTTCAAGAATTTCTGGAAGATCTTTTAAATCCCTGACAATCCGCATACCTTTTCCTCCGCCACCAGCAGCGGCTTTAACCAAAATAGGTAAGGGAATCGATTTGGCTTCCCTAAGCAGGGTCTTTGTATCTCCGGTAACCCCAGCAGTCATAGGAATTCCTATTTTCTGAACGAAGGCACGGGATTCCACTTTGTTTCCCATTAATTGGATAGCACGGGTATTAGGCCCAATGAATACAATATTCTCCTTTTCGCAAGCAGCCACAAATTCAGGATTTTCAGCCAGGAAACCATACCCGGGATGAATGGCTTCGCACCCTGATTCTTTAGCGATTTCAATAATTTTATCAATATTCAGGTAAGTATCGCTTAATTCGATGCTCTCCCCAAGGAAATAGGCTTCATCAGCCAACTCTACATGCAGGCCTTCTTCGTCGGCACTTGAAAAAATGGCCACAGTTTCAATTCCCAGCTCCTGAGCTGAACGGATTATTCTTACAGCAATCTCGCTTCGGTTAGCGATTAGGATTTTGTTGAAAGACTTCATATCATTAATGTGTAAATTTGGAAATTAACCTTTTAACTAAACTTCTTTTTACTTGAACTTATAATTTTTGATAAAATTAAATTAATAGACCTAATGTTATCTATCAATTCTGCATCATTTGGGTAATTTTTAGATTCTTTACAAAGAAGGAGCCAATATTCAGTTTCATCGGCCTCCTTTGCGGCAATTTTCATTTTATGAATAAAGTCAAGACGACTTTCAGCATTTTGAGCTTCGCGAACATTGGCACCGATTGACGTACCAGATTTAATTAATTGTTTTGCAATCACATATTTTTTATTCTCTTCCAATATTCCAACAAATTCAATGATTTTCGGTGCAAATTCAAAAGTCAATTTCACAATTACATTTTCCTTGTCATTCCTCATGTTTCGCTCATCTTCAAATTTACGAATTGACAAATTCTCATATCATTTCACCCAATTCGGTTTACGTTTCTCTAAAAATGCGGCCATCCCTTCCTGTCCTTCTTCACTTGCCCTAATTTCTGCAATCATTTTAGCTGTTGATTCTAAAGCTTCCTCTATTGTTTCTTTATTGGAAATATTGAATATTAAATTTTTACATTGTGTCATGGCTTTGGGCCCACTGGTGCGTAAGAGTTCCACCACCTCCATTACATGATCCTCTAACTGATCTGTTGGCAGTGATTTATTAACCAGTCGGTGATGCTCGGCTTCCGGGCCCTTAAATCGTTTGCCGGTAATCATTAACTCTTTTGAGCCGTATTCCCCAACCCGTTTTGTTACATAGGGCGAGATACAAGCAGGCACAATCCCAATTTTAACTTCACTCAATGAAAATGTTGTATTATCATCTGTATACGCAAAATCACAGGACGCCAGTAAACCATTTGCTCCGCCAATAGCAGCACCATGTACGATGGCGATGGTTGGTTTTTTACAGGTATAAATGGTATAAAAACATTTCGACAGGTTAAGGCTTTCTTTAAAGTTTTGTTCATAAGAATAGTTCGCTACTGCACGCATCCAGTTAAGGTCGGCGCCGGCACAAAAGGATTTTCCCCGACCACGCAAAATTGCAATCCTGATATCCTCCATTTCATTGATGGCTTCAAACACTTCAATCACTTCTGAAATCATGACCTCATTGAAAGCATTGTGGATTTCAGGACGATTTAGCCATACTATTCCCAGGTCGTCTTGTTTTTCAAATTCTATTGTTTGGTATGTATTCATTTGATCTATAAATTAAATTATCTTTTTCGGACGCCAGATTTTTTATAATCGGCTCTGTTAAGCCCCTCATCCTGATTCGGATCATAATCTTCATTGTCCGCATAAACCACATCACCACTTTCATTTACCCAACGATATTTCCATTGATTAGAACCTACCTCAACCTTATTGGTATAAGGATTTATGTATTCTTCCTGTTCGGTTAGGGTGAGAAACATATCGTTGTTAATCTCTGCATACGTCTTGCTGGTATTTTGCTGGATCTCATTTTCCATTTGTTGCAACTTCCTCAACACCTGTGCACTGACCTGTCCGCGCTGAACCTGCCCCTGGATTTCATTAATCAGCCATTTCATATTGATCTTTACAGAATACATGATCTCCTGAAATACCGGTTCCCATGTTGTAAATTCATCGACAGGTGTTCGGCCCAATAGAGTGAACCTGTTTTTCCACATCCCTGCACCCAGCTCACCAAAATCCATGCATACGGATATGATCATTTCTTTGTAAGTTATGCCCTTTTCCGAATAAGTAATGGACATAATCCCGGCATCATAAAGGAAGGGATAGTTAAAATAGGCATCCGCTTTTTTTATTGCCTCAACAATTTCGGGTGAGTTTTTTTCTTTGATAATTTCATAATCTGATAATTCAGGATGCGCATAAGGTATGACCACATTCCGGATAAATTGCAAGCCGGTCAATTTGGGCAATACCATCATTCCATTGTAATTGCTACCCGTTGGATACATTCCCATTTGTCCGGCCGGTGACATGCTCATGTCAAAATAATTCATATCAGGCAACCAGCGCATCATCACAGTACCTGCCTGATCTTTTTTCATGGTAAAATCAAGCTTGGCATCAATCGCATTCCCTGAACCCCCTCCAGCTGTCGGTTCGATTCTGAAAATTCCTCCCTCCATCGTCCAGTCCTCTGGCAAAAAAAAACTAAACGCATTTTCATTGGGCTCCCGGGTCACTTTAAAAATAAACTTTCCTGAAAGTTGTCCAAGGCATAAAAAAGAGGAACTAAAAAATATAATTGTTACAACCGTCAAAAACTTGTTTATCATGAAAACTTTCCTTGATAGGTTTATTTAATTTTAAAAATAAATTTAATTGCGATGAGCAGCACAGATAGAAGAAGTCCGCCGTAAGCTTTGGTATTGGCGCTCCAACTAAAATCGTCAAAATTCAGCATGGTCAGTGATATAGCAACCACTACCACAATCATCAATGTAAATACAGGCATTCTTTTTATTCCAGCCATATCAGAATTTTTTTTGTTCATATTTTAAACATAACCTACATCCTAAATACCCCATTCTTCATTTCAGGGTATGGTTGATTCAGCGAGGCTGCAATTCCCATTGCAATGATCTTTCGGGTGTCCACAGGATCAATGATACCATCGTCCCATAAGCGCGATGTGGAAAAATAGGGGGAGCCCTCCTGTTCATACTTTTGCAGAATTTCTGATCTGAGTTTTTCCCGCTCTTTGGGATCCAGCGTTTTACCTGATTTAGCAAGTTGTTCTTCTTTCACCTGAATCAATACCCCTGCAGCCTGTTCACCACCCATTACTGAAATACGCGAGTTGGGCCACATAAATAAGAAACGGGGATCGTAGGCGCGGCCAGCCATAGCATAGTTACCGGCACCAAAAGAACCTCCGAATACAACCGTAAATTTTGGGACTTCAGCATTAGCCACTGCATGCACGAATTTCGCCCCGTCTTTAGCTATTCCACCATGTTCGTATTGTTTACCAACGATAAACCCGGTAATATTTTGAAGAAAAAGAATAGGTATTTTTCGTGATTGGCAAAGCTCCACAAAATGAGCCCCTTTTAACGAAGACTCTGAAAACAGAACTCCATTGTTGGCTAGTATTCCAACAGGATATCCCATAATTTTGGCGAAACCCGTTACCAGGGTTGGCGCATACCTGGCTTTAAATTCCTGGAACCGGCTGCCATCGACCATGCGGGCGATGATCTCTTTCGAATCAACAGGCTTTCTGAAGTCGATAGGTGCAAGGCCATAAAGTTCTTCAGGGTCGTAATACGGATCTTCAATTGGTGCGATTTCCAATTGTTGTTTCTTTTTCTTTTCCAGCGTCTGGAAAATATTTCTGCAGATCTGTATCGCATGCTGGTCACTTTCAGCGTAATGATCGGCAACTCCTGAAATGGAAGTGTGCACATCTGCCCCACCTAGTTCCTCCGGACTTACCACTTCCCCGGTGGCAGCTTTTACCAAAGGAGGCCCGCCAATAAATATAGTCCCCTGTTTTTTCACAATGATGACCTCATCACTCATAGCCGGAACATAGGCCCCTCCGGCCGTACATGAGCCCATTACAATGGCTATCTGAGGAATACCCAGGGCCGACAATCGCGCCTGATTATAGAAAAACCGGCCAAAGTTATCCCTGTCGGCAAAAACCTTTGATTGCTCAGGGAGGAAAATACCTCCTGAATCCACCATGTAGACGCATGGCAAATTGTTTTCCAGTGCCACTTGTTGCGCGCGTACATGCTTTTTTATTGTTTCCTTTACATAGGTACCCCCTTTCACTGTAGCATCATTGGCAATAATGAGGGTTTCTTTACCACTAATTGTACCTACTCCCGTAATAATTCCAGCAGATGGGAATTGTCCGCCATATGCATCACAAGCGGCTAAAGGAGATAATTCCAGAAAAGGTGTATTGGGATCGATTAAAAGATCAATCCTTTCACGGGCCAATAATTTGCCCCGGCTTTTATGGCGAATTACCGGCTTTTCGTCATCACGGCTTTTCACTTCCTGGAGCCGTTTTTTGTACTCATCTAATATTTTTAGAAATTCGGCTTTATTGCTAATAAATGCTTCGGAGTTGACATCTACCCTGGATTCTATTCTATACAATGTGATATAATTTTAATGATTAAGCAAATTTGATAGAGCAGGTAAATTTATGAATTTTTTCAAACCTTCTGCTGGAATATGTAAATTTAGACACGTATTAAATTAATAATAATTCTGATTCAGGGGCATATTTTGTAATTTTGGAATATTGAAATGCTTACCTATGATGAAAATTTTAAAACTGGCTGAAAGTCCGAACAAAGCATTGAGTAACATCTTATTGTTTTCATTTGCTTTTTTCTTTGTATTCGTTGTACCCGTATTTCCTAAAAATTATCATCTACATTTAAACGACATTTTGTTTTCTACCATGTTTTTTCTTGGGGTTTATGCTTTAGAGAATGTTAAAAAATATGTATTGGTTATTGCTATTTTTGCTCTATTATCTCATTGGATTTCAAGGGCCTTTGATTTGGCATGGTTAGATTTTATATCCAGCATAATAAATATTGCCTTTTTTCAAATCATCATCATCCGGCTAATCATTCAAATAGCAAAAAGTAAGGAAGTAAATACTCATGTAATTTTTGAATCGATCAATGGTTATTTATTAATGGGATTGTTGTTTTCGACCTGGGTAGCCATAATTATAAATAATATTCCCAATGCATTCAGTTCTCTTCATCCTGATTATTATACTTTTCAGGATGCGATTTATTTTACTTATGTTACCATGACTACCCTCGGATATGGCGATATCACCCCTCAATTACCAATAGCCCGATCACTTTCAATACTAATCAGTACCTCTGGCCAACTTTATGTGGCCATAATAATTGCCATGCTTGTGGGGAAATTCGCGGGAGGACAAAAAAATAAAACCTAAAACCTAACAGGTTTTAAAAACCTGTTAGGTTTGGTTTAGATTGAATCAAGTGCAAAAACCTCTTTTACACGCGGGCCTTTTTCTGTTTGCTGAAGGGTACAACATTCATTATATAGATCATGCTCAAAAAACAGGACGTATTCATTTTTAATAGCTTCCTCAAAAAATGCTTCTTTATCTTTTAAAGTAATCAATGGCCGGGTATCATAAGCCATAATATAGGGTAGAGGAACATGGGCTGCGGATGGCAACAGGTCGGCCATAAAAACGATGGTTTTACCATTATATTGAATATGGGGAATCATCTGTCCATCGGTATGGCCATTGTACATTTTCACATCAAAACCCGGGAATAGGGTACTGTTTTCTTCCACAATTTTTAATTGCCCTGTTTCTTTAATCGGTAAGATATTTTCTTTTAAGAAGGAAGCTTTCTCTCTTCTGTTTGGTTGAGTGGCCCACTCCCACTGTGCCCTGCTAACCCAATAAGTGGCATTTTTAAATGCCGGTTCAAATTGGTTATCTTCTACTTTTTTGATGCTTCCGCCACAATGATCGAAATGAAGATGGGTAAGCACCATATCGGTAATATCATCCGGGGAATAACCAAGATCAGCCAATGAATTTTCCAAGGTAGCTTCACCATTCAGGTAATAATGTTTCAGAAATTTTTCGTCCTGTTTGTCGCCAATCCCATTGTCGATTAATATTTTCCGGTCATCATCAACTACCAGCAGGCAGCGCATGGCCCAATTACAAAGGTTGTTTTCATCTGAAGGATAAACTTTGTTCCATATGCTTTTGGGAACCACGCCAAACATGGCACCGCCGTCTAACTTTAAATTTCCGGTTTCTATTTTGTGAAGTTGCATAATCCGAGTTTTATTATGCAAAGAAACACGAATTTGATAAATATGTTTTATCAAAATTAATTTCCAGATTAAGAAATAGAAAAAATCTTACCTTTATAAAAATTATTGTTTAACTAAGAAATTGACTTTTCATCTTAGCAGATAATTTATGTTTTTACCTAAGGAATTAATTTCAATTTTATTTTCAGGACTTATAAAACCTGATTTGCAGAAAGTTTATCTGGGTGATAAGTCGCTTAACGTTTCTCAGGAGAAAACAGGTAATAATCACGAGGCTTTCGTTTTTAACACGATAGAAAGCTTTACACCTCCCTTTGGCGAGATTACTATGCTTTCTGGTCAGCAAGGAGTTCCTAATCAATCAGGAAAATACACACATGATTATACTGTTGAAGTTGGAATGGAAGGTTACAAGCCTGAATTGGTAATTACTCCTCCAGCTGGTTCTGTTCTGACTTATGAAGCTGGCGAAGCTGTCGTAACTGAAAATCCTTTGGTTTGGAAAGTTCGTGCCACTGTTATGTCGCCTCCCGGTCAGCAAGTTACTGAAGCCCCAACTCTAAACTTTTATGCCGTTCCTGTCGGTATCAATGAAAATCCTGAAATGAAGGAAAACTTTGCGCTTGGAAAAATCATTTCCACAGGTTATGGCACTGACATTAATTACAAACTAAAACAAGCAACTAATATTGAGGCCGGGGTTTACAGTCTTAACGGTCAGCTGGTTGAAAGTCTTTCATCTGGCAAACAGCAAGCTGGTGAGAATAAATTCCACTGGGATAGTTATAACGAAGCCGCAGGCATTTACACAATCAATATACGTCCACAGGGCCAAAAACCGATCACTTTAAAAATAGTAAAAAGATGAGTTCGCGCAGGAGCTTCATTAAACAAGTGAGCATTATTGCAGGTGCAACTGCCCTGGTATTCAAAACAGGCAAACCAGTGGGTGCTGTCCCTGGTCCAAATTCAACTCTTGATGATACTGATTATCCTGTTATCAACACCACTAATAACCTTGAAAATATTACTGTAAGAGAAGTTAGGGATCCTTCTGTTCAGCTCAGTACAGTTGGTAACACGCTAATAACTTATTTGAATGATTCTATTGGTGATGCTGTAGGCTGGGAGTACTTAGGAAAAAGCGATAATCTTTCAGACATTAATATTGATGTTTCTGGAAATATCTTGTACTCAACTGATGCCATACCCGCCTCCCTCGCAGAACAATTCTACGAGATTGACTACCGTGGCAGGAACTATCCTTTTGACAAGCCGGCCGGCATGACTTACACGCTTAAAGATCAAATCGACAGATACAAAACTGATTTGACTATTACTTACGAAGTTAACGGCAATACTGAAACTGTTCAGGTTAACATTCCTAATGTTGTCGCTAAACAGATTTTTGGTTGGGATCCTGATGAGCCTATTCCCTGGGAGGAATATTCCGCATACGATCGTGTCAATAATCCAGTTGAGTTCGAAACTGCTATGAATAATCTTTATCAAATTCTTGAAGCTAATGGTCTTGAAGCTGATATCTTAAAAAACCGAAACACTGGTCTACCGCCTTTGCCTGACCCTAATCCATGGTACACAACTAAACAGTTGCTTGAGGATTTGGCTGAAGATCCAATGAGTATTGACGATCTGTATCCTACGGTTATCTCTCTGCAGATGACAGATTACGGCAAGTAGGTTTAGAGCCTTCATTTAATTACATGTACGAAAAGTGGGAAGGAATATACCCTTATTTATTGTGTAGTTTCTTTAATTCGTTAACGTCCAGCAGGTCTTTTTGTCTGCCTGATTTTATTTTCAGGTTACATAAATCCCCGAAATCAATAACTGTTGTTTGCACTCCTAATATTGTTTTTGACGTCTTTCTTTGGTAGGCTTCGCTGAATTTTAGTGTTGATGAAAGAAAAGAAATAAGTTCAATTTTAAAGAACTCATTATGTTTAAGGCTGATATTTTTTTTTGCTGACAATTCTTCTATACCATGAACAACTTCATTTTTTGGATATGACAGTATTAACAATGCTTGTTTAATCTTTTCAAGGTTTTTTTCAGAATTATCTACCCAAATATCCATATCGGCGGTCGAACGCATGTAGCCATAAATGTTTACAGCATACCCACCAACAACCAAATATTCTACACTGGTTTTATTCAGGGCTTTTAGAGTTTCGCTATAAAATTGCAGGCTGTTCATTTGGTTAAGGTAAAATTAGCATCTTCTGGTAGCATACCATTTTCATATTGTATACGAATCATTATTTCTGATATCTCGCAACATAGTTTGGTGCGTTCATCAGAATTAAGTTTTAAAAAAGCTTTTTCAGTAATGGCTTGTTCTTCTTCAAAACCTTTTGATATTTCAATTCGTTTTTTCATAAATTAAAATTGCCACGAATGCACTAATGAAATTTTATGATATTTGTAGCAATAAGCCATTTAGGCATTTTATCATTCTATCATTTAAGCATTGTTATATGAACAAAATTACGCAATTATTCAACATCAAATATCCCATCATTCAGGGTGGCATGATCTGGTGCAGTGGCTGGGAGCTGGCTTCGGCGGTAAGTAATGCAGGAGGCCTGGGATTAATCGGATCAGGCTCTATGTACCCTGAGGTTTTACGGCAGCATATCCAAAAGTGTAAATCAGCAACCAATAAACCATTTGGGGTAAATGTGCCCCTGCTTTATCCTCAAACTGACGACCACATTCAGGTTATTCTGGATGAGAGGGTAAAAATTGTTTTTACTTCGGCAGGTAATCCGAAAAAATATACTTCATTTTTAAAGGAAAAAGGAATTATAGTGGTGCATGTAATAGCCAATGTAAAGTTTGCTATTAAATGTGAAGAGGCCGGAGTAGATGCCATTGTAGCCGAAGGCTTTGAGGCAGGAGGGCATAATGGTTTTGAAGAAACCACAACCATGGCTTTGATACCACAAATCAAAAATGCTGTTTCTGTACCGGTGATTGCTGCGGGAGGGATAGGATCTGGCAGGTCGATGCTGGCAGCCGTGGCTTTGGGCGCTGATGGTGTACAGATTGGTAGCCGGTTTGCGGCTTCCATAGAATCCTCTGCCCATGAAAATTTTAAATCCGCTATAGTTAATGCTGGTGATGGTGATACAAAATTAATGATGAAAAAAGTAGTCCCTGTACGCCTGATCAAAAATGAATTTTATCAGCGGGTACAAAACGCAGAAGATTATGGTGCCACGGCAGAAGAATTAAAAGAAATACTCGGAAGGGCAAGGGCGAAAAAAGGAATGTTTGAAGGTGATCTGAAAGAAGGGGAATTGGAAATCGGGCAGGTTTCAGGGTATATTAATGAAATTCTTTCCGTAGAAAAAATCATAAATGAAATGGTGTTGGAATACAATTCAACAATAAACAGCCTGGAAAAAATATAATGTTTTAAGAAAGCAATAACTGGGTAAGCACCAGGTTAAAAAGAATGATCATGATGCTGCTCCAGACTACGGCGCGTGTACTAGCAGCTCCCACCTGAATGGCACCGCCTTTTACCGAATAGCCTTCAAAGCCACTAATGCTTGTTATCAGAAACGCAAATACCACGGTTTTAATAAGTGCATAAATTATTGTAAATCCATCAAACCAACCCCTTAGCCCTGTAATGTAGTCCTGCGAAGTAAACAGTGTGGTGAACTGCGAAACAAGCCATCCGCCCAATAAACCAAACCCCATGCTGATTATGATAATGACCGGATTAAACAACATTGCTGCCGTAATTTTTGGAAAAATCAGGTAATTTGCCGGATTAATTCCCATTATTTCAAGGGCATCAATTTGTTCTGTAACCCTCATGGTACCAATTTCAGACGCGATACGCGACCCCACTTTACCGGCAAGGATGAGGCTCATAATGGTAGGGGAAAACTCCAGGATGACGGATTGTTTTACCGTAAAGCCAACCATTTTCAGAGGAATAAACGGACTGTCAATATTGTATGCTGTTTGAATAGCAACAACCGCTCCCATAAAAACCGATATGATGGAAACTATACCAATAGAATCAATGCCCAGATCATTGATCTCAACAAGTAATTGTTTTCGGAAAACCCTGAATTTATCTGGTTTACGAAAAACCTTTAACATAAGAAGTAAGTACCTGCCAAAACGGCTAATCATATTCTGTTTTTGTTTTGGCTAAATTACTAAAAAGAAAAGTATATTAAAATTGCTTGAAATTTAAAAATGAAAAAATCTTATGTACTTTTGAGCGTTACTATTTGAAACTAAATAATAATGTTGAAAACAACCACCCGAATATTGGTAATAAGCCTGCTTTCACTTTCTTTATTTGCGTCCTGTTCTTCTTCAAAAAAAATGAAAAAGAAATGCCGCGAGTGCCCTGAATTTAGCCAGAAGACTGAACAAATGATGCCGGATAAACCAGATGGGAACATATAACGAAATTTTAAATAAATATATTCCAGAATCTGCAGTAAACACAATTATTAACTGGCTTGAAAGGTATAATGCAGAGCTAAAAATTACACGGGCCAGGTCAACTAAATTAGGTGATTACCGACCTCCGATCAGGGTTAAGTACCATAAAATTTCTGTCAATTACGACTTAAACAAATATCATTTCCTTATAACCCTGGTTCACGAATTTGCCCATTTGAGGGTTTGGGATAAACACAAAAACACGGTAAAACCACATGGTAAAGAATGGAAATTGCAGTTTCGCGAAATGATGCAGCCATTTTTAAACAGTAATACTTTTCCTGACGATCTACTAATTGTTTTGGGTAAATATTTAAAAAATCCGGCCTCATCTACCTCAGACCATGCATTGCTTAAGGTACTTCGTATCTACGATGGCCCAAAGGATTATTTAACCTTAGAGGATTTACCTATGAATTCAGCATTCAGAATTCACAACGGCTTTGTTTTTAGAAAGATGGAAAAGCTGAGAAAAAGATATAAATGCAAAAGGCTGGATAATAACAGGATGTATCTGGTAAGCCCACTTGTAAAAGTGGTTCCGGTAAGTGCTTAATTTATTATTCTTTCATGGGATCCGGACCCTCTTCATCTTCCATTACTCTTACTCTGATCCCATCGTATTTTTTCTCAATCCCGTTTTCATAAAAAATGCTGATAAAAGGTGTTCCGTCGTAATTGTATTTTACCCATTCCCCATCCTTTAATCCCATAATGTATTTACCTTCTGTTTTTTTCAGGCCATTCGGCCAGTACCAGGTATGGCGTCCGTTGGGGTTATCCTCAATAAAATCACCTTCAAAATTAACGATGCCATTGGGGTAATAGTCCGTCCACTTACCATTGCGCAATCCGTCAGAATATTCACCTACAGAGCGGTGGTCGCCATAATGAAATTTCCAAATACCATCCCTATAATCTTCAATGTATTCACCTTCTGCAATAATACCGCCCGACATGTCGTATTCAGTGCTATATCCATCCATCATGCCATTAAAATAGGATTCCTCTCTTTGTAATTGCCCATCTGCAAAATACCAGGTCCAGTATCCATCTTCTTTGCCCTCTTTATTATAAAAACCCGTTTGTTCTAATTGACCATTAGGATGATAAAATTTCCAAAGACCTGTTCGTTTACCTTTGTCGTAAACACCTTCTGATTTCAGGACTCCATTGGTAAAAAACTCCTGCCACGGACCATCTTTTATTCCTTCATCGTTAATGATCCCTTCACCTATTATATCTCCGTTTTTAAAAATATATCCGGCGGTCACAACTCCTTCTTCCGAGTATTCGCGTCGTATCCCTTCCGGAACCTCGTCTTTATAGCTGGCTACGATTTTTACGTTTCCATTTGGATAATACTCCCTTTTAATATCCAGTTTAGCCAATTCGGCCACATCTTCCTGAAGTATTCCATCCAGGTATTTCGCTGTTGATATTAAACTGCCATCCCTGTCATATTCTTTAAAATAACCATGTTTCAGATCATTCTTATATTCTCCTTCAAGCTTCAGCTGCCAGTCGTCGTAAAAGTATTTCCATTTTCCTTGCTTCATGTTAGTTTTATCAATTCTATTAATATTTTCAATATCAGAAATAAAACCTTTTTTATAGTACATCAGCTTAATTACTCTCTCATCATTCCGGGCATATTCTCTTCCAATACCTTCTTCCAGGCCATCCACAAAATTGATTTCTTTCCAGAGTTTTTTATCGGGGTAATAAAAGTAAGTTAATCCCTGCTTTATATCATTTTCAAAATTTTCTTCTACTATTTCTTCTTCGTGGAAGGTTCTGCGTATTCCTTTCTTTTTCCCTTTTTCATAAGTAATTTGAAGTGCCACATGCCCCGAATCACTGTAAAAAGTCCAAATACTATCCAGCAAAAAGTCCTTTCTGTTTCCTTCCGATTTTAAAGATCCGTTTTCATAATAGGTTTTCCAGTAGCCATCAGGTTTTCCATCGCGCATGGTACCTTCACTCGCAACCTGGCCATTCTCATAATAAAATGCATTAAATCCGTTTGGATTAATATTTTCCTGGGCAAACAGAAATAGAGAGAAAATAAAAAACAGAAAAAAAGTAAAAGCTAATTTCATCACTTAATAAGATTTAATTTTTTCGATAAATCCAGCATACGTCGTATGGGCTTTTCAGCCATTGAAATTACTTCTGCCGAAAGTTTAATTTCTGGTTGTTCGTTTTCCATGCACAAATATAGCTTTTCCAACGTATTTAATTTCATGTAAGGACAATCATTGCATGAACAGGTTTCGTCAGTGGGTACAATTAAAAATTCTTTATCCGGGGAGTTTTTACTCATTTGATGCAATATTCCTGTTTCTGTAGCCACAATGTATTTTTTCGCATCGTCATTCATGGTGTAGTTAAGCATAGCTGTTGTACTTCCAATATAATCGGCCAATTCAAGAACCGGAGCTTTACATTCCGGGTGAGCAATTAATTTGGCATCCGGATGATCAATTTTCATCTGAATAATGGCTTCAGTAGATAACACATCATGAACCTCGCAGCTACCGTCCCAAAGTACCATATTTCTGCCGGTGATGCGGTTAATATATCCACCTAAATTTTTATCCGGCGCGAAAATAATTTTTTCATTTTTTGGAAAGGATTCGACTAATTCCACAGCATTTCCTGAAGTACATATTAAATCCGACATGGTTTTAATATCTGCTGAGCAATTGATATAGGATATCACCAAATGATCAGGATATTTTTCTTTGAAAGCAGTGAAAGAATCTTTAGGACATGAATCGGCTAAAGAACATCCGGCTTTTAGATCAGGCAGGACTACTTTTGTAGCTGGATTTAATATTTTAGCTGTTTCGGCCATAAAGTGAACTCCGGCAAATACAATCATATCCGCATTTGAAGTAGCTGCCTTCTGAGCAAGTCCCAGGCTGTCACCCACAAAATCAGCAATATCCTGAATTTCCGGAACCTGGTAGAAATGTGCCAATATAATTGCATTCTTTTTTTGCTTAAGAATACGAATATTTTCTGTAAGGTCTGCCTGAGGTTTATTGAATTGTCCTGTTTTGGAATTCATATTATATATTAATTTTTAAAGAATATTATTTATTATAATTATGCTGTTAATAGTGTTAAATCTTTTAGTCTACTTTACTTGACTTTTCATGTTTTCACTTCTTATTAACAGTCAGCTAACATTAAATAGTATTGTGATCGAATGATTTAAACATTTTTTAACCATATGTTAAATAAGTATTCACAGGAAAACTATTTTCTGTTTATACCAAAATTTATGTTGAAATCAAGTCAAGAACATATTAAAATTTTAAGTTATTTATCACATTATTTTTACATCATGTACATGTTGTTAATAAGTCTGAATCTTTTTAAAACTTGCAACAAAATTAAACAGAACTATACACATTTGTTGTTAATAAATATAACTTTTTGAAAACGAATAATCTATGTCATTATTTGTAATTGAATAATTGAATAAGTTTCTAATTATGAATTATATGTAGATTTAATAATTAATTTTGTATGAAATAATTTATTAACATGTTTGATAAATCTCTTGAAATACCCATTGGATCAGACCATGGAGGATTTGACCTTAAACAATTTTTAGTTGAAAAATTACATACCGAGGGATATAATATTAAGGATTTAGGAACTGGCTCTATTGAAAGTGTAGATTACCCGGATTTTATTCATCCTGTTGCTAAATTAATCCAGGATGGAAAAAATAAGTTTGGAATTATTATATGTGGCAGCGGGCAGGGGGCAAGCATGACAGCCAATAAATACCCTAACGTTAGGGCCGGATTATGCTGGGATGTTGAGCAGGCAAGACTCACTCGTTTGCATAATAATGCAAATATCATATCTTTACCGGGAAGATTTGTTAGCTTTGACCTGGCTTTGGAAATGGTAAAAACATTTTTAAATACTGAATTTGAAGGAGGAAGGCATATTTTAAGGATTAATAAAATTTCAAAAACTTTATAGATACTACAAAGATAAATGCACGAAATCTACCAAAAATTTATCAAAGACTCTGAACGAAAAGCATTTGACCTTGAACACAGGACAAAGATCAATTTTAATATTTCAAAATATAATGCGGCCGTAAGTAAGGGTAAACAACATTACAAAAATTTAGAGTTAGCCCGTAAAAGAGCTTCTTCCATAAAACATAGGGTAGTTAATAATCTCGATCAGTATTTAATCGAATTTGTATCCAATTTTGAAAAACGGGGAGGAAAAGTTTTATGGGCCCTGAATGGGGAGGAAGCCTCACAAATCATACTGGATATTATTACCCGTAATCAGGCAAAGAAAGTTGTAAAATCAAAGTCGATGACTACGGAAGAAATCGGGATCAATGAAGTTTTGGAAGAAAATAACATTCATTGTGTAGAAACCGACCTGGGTGAATATATTGTGCAGGTAGCCGGTCAAAAACCGTATCATATTGTAACACCGGCCATGCATATGTCGAAAGATGATATTGCTGAGCTTTTTAATAATAAATTTAATACCCCCAGGGAAAGTACACCGGAAGAATTAACCGGTTATGTGAGGATTAAACTCCGAAAGGAATTTACAGGAGCTGATGTGGGAATTACGGGAAGTAATTTTTTGATTGCTGATACCGGCTCAGTTTGCCTGACAGAAAATGAAGGCAATGGGATGATGTCAATGTCGTTCCCCAAAATCCATATTGCCGTGGCTGGTATCGAAAAAATAATACCCTCCCTTACTGATCTTGACCTGTTTTGGCCCCTGTTGGCTTCACATGGTACCGGACAGAAAATGACGGTTTATAATTCCATTATTTCCGGTCCGAAACAGGATGACGAATATGATGGCCCGGAAGAAATGTATGTAATACTCCTTGAAAACAACCGCTCGGAATTACTCAAGCATACCCATCAACGGGCAGCATTAATGTGCATTCGCTGCGGGGCTTGTTTAAACGCCTGCCCGGTATATAAAAATATTGGGGGTCATGCTTATTCCACCACTTATAGCGGACCAATAGGCTCTGTAATCACCCCTTATTTACAAGATCTGGATGAATACAAACATTTAAGTTTTGCCTCTTCACTTTGTGGAAATTGTTCGGAAGTTTGCCCGGTAAAAATTCCTCTTCATGAACTGCTTCTTTACAATAGAAATGATGCCGTAACGCAAGGTTATTCAAAAGTCGGTGAAAAGTTCTCAATGAAAGGGATGAAAACTTTCCTTATGAAAAGGAAACGGCTGGATATGTTTAATTCCCGTTTAAAAAATATCGGTATGCAAATGTTTTTTAAGCAAGCCTGGGGATCCAAGCGGGATCTTCCAAAATTTGCACGAAAATCATTTCGGGAGCTATGGAATGAGAAAAATGAGAATAAAACCTAGTTTTCCTGATTGGCCTTAAATAATTCCGCCAGTTTATTTAATAAATCTTCCCCGCGTAAATTTTTAGCTATAATGGTTCCCTCTGGATCGAGCAGTATGTTAGCCGGAATGGAATTTACCGCATATAATTTGCCGGCCTCATTTCCCCAACCCTTTAAATCAGATACATGATGCCAGGTGAGGTTATCATCTTTAACAGCTGCCAGCCATTTTTCCTGATCTTTATCAAAAGAAACTCCGAGGATGTCAAATCCTTCCTGTTTATAAGTATTGTAGGCATTTACTACATTTGGATTTTCACGTCGGCAGGGCCCACACCATGAAGCCCAGAAATCCACTAAAATATATTTACCGAATATTGAGGATAATTGAAAATTATTCCCCTCCATGTCGGTCATACTAAAATCAATGGCAGACTGGCCTACAGCAACCCGCTTTAATGTTTCCACCCTTTTCGCGAGTTGACTTACATAACTTGAATTGGCAATGGAAGGAGCAAAGTTAGTAACAATAGGATCAAGGTCATTTTCATCATAGTAGTATGCATTACGCAAAACAAAATAGGCGGCTACAGCTGAGGCATTATTTATTTTGGCATTTTCTAAAATAAAAGCTCTTAGTTCTAAATCAATGGCATCCAGTTTTTCTTCCCAATCTTTTGCACTTTCTTCATTTCCTTCTTCTCTCGCTTTTTTCATCTCAGTATAAGCAGCTTCCATTTTATCATCAAACTCACTGGTTCTTAGTTTGAAAGCAAGGTATTCATCTTGTGATGCGGAGCCTGTAATTTGTGGGTTTTTAAAGTCGGTCAGGTCAGCCGAAAAGCTTATCTCTGATGGTTCAGCAAAAAATGAGGTGTTCAATGAATTATCTGAAAGCTGGATGTAATACAATTCAGGATGCCCTATTTCACCCTCAAAGTGGAATGTATTATTTTCCACAGTAGCAGAATCGAGGTTGACCCATTCACCAGCTTCTCTTTTATATAAGTATACGGCGTCATTATAGTCTCCGATAATAGTTCCGTTTATTGAAAAGTTGTTATCTTTTTTTTCGATGCTGGTGCAAGCTGAAAAAACGAAAGGAATGATGAAAAGGATGCAAAGTTTTCTCATAATATTATAAATTAATTGTTTGCCGGCAAAGATAATCTGCTAATGGCTTAAAACGATTTGTATTGAATCTAAATTGTTAAAAAATTGTTAAGGGAAAAATTCTGACTCAGATTCCAGTGGTATTCAGGTTTCCAAGGCTCACCGTAATTAATCTTTTTTGGTTTGGGTCATCATCATTTACCAATTGAATGGTAGCCTGCATATGCAGATTATACACACTTATCAAAGCTTCTTTCGAATGAATAAACCCTACTTTTAATATATCAGAGTTAATGATCCCATATTTTCTTGAAGGTTCATTTTCGAAAATTTCATCACCCTTTTCAACGATGCTCTTATCATAACCTTTACTAAATTCCCAAATATTTGAAATATCACTTAATGTAACTATTTGAAGGTTTTCCACCCCGTCCAAATTGGTTGTAAACCATGAATGAACATGTTCGTCTATCAAACAACGGTTCAGGTCATCTTTAATTAATATCCTGGCATTGTTAATAATTCCTCGTCCGTAATAATTGTTATCAAATTTATACACCTTATCATATGTAATGGCGTAACGCATATTTATTCCTCCAATGATCCTGCGTAATCGGGGAAAATAGTGATAAGCATTGTATGCACGCAATACCACCGCAAAATTAATGGCAAATAATAATGATTGAAGTGGATTATCAAACAATAAAAAACCACCATCACCTGTACTGATAAAATTCCTTTCGATGCGCTCAGAATTATACTTTTGAAAAATAAACGGATGATTTTCAATACACAACTTTATTGTGGATTCAAACATATTTTTGAAAAGGAAAGGAATCAGGGTTTGTTCAAATTCTCCATATGAACTATACTGATACATATCAATTCCAAGTACTGATTTTTTTGAAATCCGCTCATAGCTAATGTATTTTTTTAGCTCAGTCATAAGATTCCTATGATCGGGTATTATATTGGTTTTGTCAAATACTACCCTTTTATCTTTAGTGTTCAGGATTTCTTTTATTTGCTCCAGTTCCAGGTGTTTCAAGCTGCTTCTTAGTTTCATGTCGTTTATATTTTAACTTTTCGGCCTTTCCAGTGATAACTACTTATAATCCCGAGGGCACCTGTAAATACAATATATACCGGATACAAGGGCACCAAAGGCAAAGCCAGCAATAGTAAATGTTTTCTGTCAAAAAACTGAAATATTCCAATTAATATGGGGAGGTCAATCATCCCTTTAAATAAAAAAGTATAAACCATCAGATTCCTCAGCTGGGGATAAAAAAGAGAAAGGATCACCCCTCCGATCAATAAGAGATTTACCATATATACCGAGAAAGACACAAAAAGGATATTGAGGTCGTAACCTTTGTTTTTTGAAGCCCACCTTGTTCGTTGGTGGATAAAGCTTTTTAGGCTTTTTTGTGCTTCGGTATAAACTACAGAATCGATATTTTTTAAAAACCGGATCGAGTCGTTACCAAACAATTTTCTGATTTTTAAGAGTAAAAAAACATCATCTCCTGAAGAAAATCTATCATCTCCAAAACCTCCTGCTTTAATAAATGCTTCTTTTTGGTAAGCAAGATTAGCGCCATTGCACATGATGGGCCTGCGAATTCTTATTGCACCACCTGTAATAGCAATTAGGCTTGCAAATTCAATAGTTTGCAGTTTTTCAAAAAAAGAACTTTCTTTATGGAAACTTACAGGCCCCACGATCATTTTGGGTTTTTCCTTTTCATAAAACGAAAGGATGGCACTTAACCAGTGTTCCGGTATCCGGCAATCAGCATCCGTTGTAATGATGAGGTCTCCTTTGGATTTTTCGATCGCTAGTTTAATCGCTTTCTTCTTAAAGGTGTTTCCTGCATTTTCTTTACATAAGCCAATAAGTGAAATTGCAAAATCTTTGTGGTCAGCAATAAATTCTTCCACAATCTGGTATGTACTGTCTGTGGATTGATCATCAACAACAATGATCTCAAATGCTGAGCGATCCACATCCTCCTGCCTGATAAGGTCGGTTAATATATGCTGGATATTGTTTTCTTCATTTCGGGCAGGAATAATAACAGTAACTTTTGTCTGAAATTGTTTATTGGTTGGGGCTATAAATGATTTCAAACGAAACCAGCCGTATGTATAACCTGCAATAAGGAAAATATATATTATTCCGAATAGTACAAGTAAGGCCAGGAATATGGAAACCTGCATGATCATGCTTTCTTTTTTCGGAAAAAAGTTAAGCGATATACGAAGAATGTTCCTAAAATTGCCGGTAATGCCAAATTAATTAGCCAAAGTGTGGAAGTTGACGACACGATTCCTATATTGAGTTTATCTGTTATTTCACCAAACCTTTCAAAATATAAACCAACAAAGTATAATGATACCGAACCTCTGACTCCGAGCTCTGCAAGGGTAACAGTAGGTATGGCCGTCATTATAAAGAACACCATTGAAATGATCATCATTCCGTGCAAAAATGGAATTTTTACCGAAAACATCATGAGTAAAATGTAAAACTGCATGGCAAAAATACAATAGCGCAAAAGACTAAGAAGAAGTACAGTTAGTAATTCAAAACTTGAATAAGTAGCTATTACAGAGAGATATTCATTAAAATGTGAAAACCGCTTTGTAATAATCCGGCTCAAAAACCCCGGAATTGTAGTTATATTTAAAAAGATAAGGATAAGAGCAGTAATAATAACCACCACAAGTAAAATAATACCGTACAATAAATATATGGAATAATAGCCTGAGTCGCTGAAATAGATTGGAATATAAAATACCAAACTTATTGACCCGATAATGATGGTGATAAGTAATTGACTAAAGCTACCGATCATGGTAATAAAAACCCCTTTCCATGGATTGGCCTTTTTCATGATAAAGACCCGGCCGAACCACTCCCCGACACGATTGGGGGTGAATATACTTACAGAAATACCTGATAATATTGCTTCAAAAGATTTTGAAAAACTCACCCGCTCTACCTTACCGATCAGGAACTGCCATTTGAGTGACTCAATCCCCCAGTTTACAATCATCAGCAACATGGTCCAGGTAATCAGGATGGTTACATGAGGTTCATTTATCAGGTCGTTAAATGACTGGGCAACATAATCGAGCTTACGGTGTTCAAAAATTTGTTTATAAATAAAGTAATAGGTAGCCCCAATAATGGCTAACCTAATGATAATATTATAGGTTTTGTTTTTATGTATATTTGTGAAATACTTACTCATTAGCGCAGGCAAAAATAGCTTCTTATTTTGAATAAAGAACGAATAATATTAGGCATTGATCCGGGGACAACCATTATGGGATATGGGATTGTTAAGCAAAACAATACAAATCTTGACCTGATCAGCCTCGGGGTTATCATGCTAAATAAATATGAAAATCAGGCCTTAAAGCTAAAGAAAATTTTTGAAAAAACACTTTTCCTTATTGATGAGTACCATCCTGATGAAATGGCCATTGAGGCGCCTTTTTATGGAAAGAATGTACAGTCGATGCTTAAGCTTGGCCGGGCCCAGGGGGTTGCTATGGCTTCGGCATTGTATCGCTCTTTGCCTATTTTTGAGTACTCTCCTAAAAAAATAAAACAATCCATTACCGGAAATGGAAACGCCTCCAAGGAGCAGGTAGCAGCAATGCTTGTAAGCCTGTTATCAATTAAAGAAATGCCTTCAAAGCTGGATGCTACCGACGGCCTGGCTGCTGCCGTATGCCACTATTTTCAGAAAAATCCGGAAGAAAATGCCAAAAGTTATTCGGGCTGGTCGCAGTTTATAAATAAAAATCCCGGGAAAATTGTGGGTTAGATAGGAATGCGGATAATGGGTTTATGGAATAGGCGGTTTGGGGAATGAATATTTTTTTGATGTGAATCGTTGGCAGTCCGCAATATGAAATAGATTTGCTGGAGGATAATTGCAAATTGCATACTGCAAACTTATATGTGACAGTCAGGGAATAATCTTTCTCACTAAACCAGGGATATATTTGAAAATAGGAGCCTACATCAATTTCTGATAGGCCTGCCACCAGCGGTCAGGGATGTCGTCTTTGCAAGCGGTTTCGTAATCGCTATATGCACAAGGAATAAGATGGTGACGTTCGTAAATACTTTTTAAATTTTTCTTTACAGGAACATCCATCCACCATCGATCGCTTTTTTTGCTTTTATAAAAAACCAATTGATCTTTATGATCTTTTATTGAGACAGTATATTTTACGTAGTCTTTGGTATTTTTATAAGGATGATCCTGCTTTCGGTTATAAAAACCTTCAATAAAATACCAGATCATCTGGGCATATAACTTTGCCGTTTGGTTGTTCTGATCGTATTGGGGGTTGAGCTCATATAAGCCCAGGCTGGTAAGTTTATCGCTTAACCCGGCATACCACATGATCTGGCAGGCCTCTTCCCCGTGGAATCCATTGGGGGATGCATTTTTATTAGCCGGGGCATCTGATTGGCGGATAGCCGAAACATCCACTGTAAAGAGGTCGCCATTCCTGATGAGTGGTTCGGCAAATTCAATATTTTCCCTGATCTTGCCTAACCTGTAAACATCAAAGTAAAGGTTGTTCATTAGCTTGATAGAGGCCGGGTCGACAAAATACGACTGGTAGCCAATATTGGTATAATTAAACAGAAAGTTGGGCTGATGCAGGATGATCTTGTTAAGATAATTCCTTGAATTTAATTCATCATCTGACTTCCCCAGGTCAAAAACAGAATCGAGGGAAACAATGTTAACCACCTTACCCAGGCTTTCGTAGGCTTTATAACTGGCATAGGTCAAATCCTGGCTACCGCCTAAAATGATAGGTACTATATTTTTATTGATTAGTTCGGAAACAACTGCTGCTAAAGCAAAATAAGTATCATTTATGGTATGCCCGTTTTTAAGGTTACCCAGGTCAATGATCTTTGCATTATAATCTCCCCATTTAAGCTGGTATAACTGGTTTCTGATATAATCAGGAGCGCTTCCGCAACCAGCATTATCCACGCAATTTCTTTCCTCTTTTACACCAATGATGACCAGGTCGATATTTTCTGTTTCAGGAAATGGGTCTTCACCTGAATAAGAATTAATAATGCTCCCTAAAGTATTTTCTACGTGGCTATTTGTACCTTCCTGTAACGGAATCTCAAAGGGTTCGAAATACGCTGATATATTCATAAACAGGCTCATTTAATGGTTGCCAATATATTGAATTTATACATTCGCAAAATAAAAAAGTTATAGAAAAAAAATGTAACCTTTCCAGAAAATAAAAAACAGCCCCGATTATTCAAATTAAACCAGCAATATTTATTTCTTTTTAAATCCTTTTTTAGTTGGGGCAGCTTCAATTATTGCCAAACAATCTTCATATGTCAACTCTTCAGCTACCTTACCTTTAGGAATTCTGAAGTTGTTTTTGCCCTGGCTTATATAGGCACCATACCTGCCTTTAAGCACCTTTAGGGTATCATCTTCCGGGAACTCGCTGATGGTGTTTTCTTTATCTTTTAGCCGTTTTTTATCAATCAACTCTATTGCCCTTTCCGCAGTTATCGACATTGGATCATCGGTTTTTTCAAGGGAAAAAAACTTGTTTACATGCCTTACATAAGGGCCGAACCTACCAAGTGCTACAACCAATGGTTCATCTTCATAAGTCCCCACTTCGCGGGGCAGTTTAAACAGGTCAATGGCTTCATCAAGATTGATGGTCTCAATACTCTGCCCTTTTTTCATGCCGGCAAATTTGGGCTTATCTTCATCTGTTGTTTCTCCTATCTGAACAATGGGGCCATATCTACCAATTTTTGCATAAATGTTCTTTCCTGATTCAGGATCAACGCCCAGCAAACGTTCCCCACTTTGTTTTTTCGAAGTCGCCAGGGTATTTTCAACCGTAACATGGAAAGGGGTATAAAAATCCTTGATCATTTCACTCCAGGCTTTTTCGCCTCTGGCAATTTCATCAAACTGTATTTCCACGTCTGCTGTAAAGCTGTAATCCAATATTTTCACGAAGTATTCAACCAGGAAATTATTCACCACGGTTCCAATATCGGTAGGGAAAAGTTTTGATTTTTCAAATCGTGTTTTTTCAGTTTTTATTTCTTCTTTAACTGTTTTATCCAACAGCTCAAGATAGGTATAATTCCTATCTTCTCCCTGCCGGTCCTCTTTTACTACATATTCTCTTTTTTGAATAGTAGATATGGTAGGGGCATAAGTGGATGGCCTTCCAATGCCAAGTTCTTCCATCTTTTTCACCAGGCTTGCTTCGGTATATCGTGGGGGAGGTTGTGTAAATCGTTCCACGGCAAGGATCTCTTTTCTCTGAAGTTGATCACCCTTGGTTACTGTGGGCAACATTCCTTTTTGAACCTCTGCATCTTCATCATCTGTCGATTCAAGATAAACCTTTAAAAAACCATCAAAGGTGATTACTTCTCCTCTTGCAACAAAACTTTCAGAGGTGGTGGAAATGCTGATGATAATATTGGTTTTTTCAAGCTTTGCTTCAGCCATTTGAGAAGCAATTGTTCTTTTCCAGATCAGTTCATAAAGTCGTTTTTGACTGTTATCGCCACTGATTTCCTGCCTGTCGAGATAGGTAGGACGGATGGCCTCGTGTGCCTCCTGTGCCGATTTTGATTTAGTAACAAACTGACGGGTTTTAATGTAGTTTTCTCCGTAATTTTTCTCAATCACTTTTTTGGCCATCGAAAGAGCCAGTGAGGAGAGGTTTACCGAATCGGTACGCATATATGTAATATGTCCCGACTCATAAAGCTGCTGGGCTACCATCATGGTCTTGGCTACCGAATAACCTAACTTACGGCTTGCTTCCTGCTGAAGGGTGGAGGTGGTAAATGGGGGAGCCGGCGACTTGCTGGCAGGTTTTTTCTCAACGGTATCTACCTTAAATCCGGCCGTCGCACATTTTAACAGGAATTTTTTGGCTTCATCCGCAGTTTTAAATCGTTTGTTCAGCTCCGCATTTAAAATTGAAACCGGGCTTTTTCCCGGAACCTCAAATACTGCAGTAACCCTGAAAGCAGAATCGGTAACAAAAGATTTTATTTCATCTTCACGTTCGACGATCAATCTTACAGCCACTGACTGTACACGGCCAGCAGAAAGCGCGGGTTTAACTTTTTTCCACAGAACAGGAGATAGCTCATATCCTACCAGTCGGTCGAGGACCCTTCTTGCCTGCTGGGCATCTACCAGGTGATGATCGATGCTGCGGGGATTTTCAATGGCTTCAAGAATGGCATTTTTAGTGATTTCGTGAAATACAATCCTTTTGGTTTTCTTTTCATCTATCTGTAATGCCTCTACCAGGTGCCATGATATAGCTTCCCCTTCACGGTCCTCATCCGTTGCCAGCCATACCATTTCAGCTTCTTTGGCTTTTTTCTTCAGTTCGCTTACGGTTTTCTTTTTATCGGCAGATATTTCATAGTTGGGAATAAAACCTTTCTCTATGTCCACACTCAGGTCCTTTTTCGACAGATCCCTCACATGTCCGAAGCTTGATAACACCGTAAAATCTTTTCCAAGAAATTTTTCAATGGTTTTTGCTTTGGCAGGTGACTCTACAATAACAAGGTTCTTGACCATAATAATTCAAATTCAGTTTGTTAAAAATCGTGCAAAGTTAAAAGAATTAACACTGAATTTTCCAAAAGGTTTTACGAAATAAATTTTGTAAGCGTCTGAAACCACTGTTATTTATGATGATAAAGGCAATATTCATCCCTATACCTTATTCCCCTTATACAGCCGAAACTTCTTAGAACTTTCAAAGTTCTTGGAAGTTTCTCATTAATCCCCCTCTCTGTCCTTCGGACATCTCTCCCCAGGGGAGAGAAAGTAAAAAGATTAATCGGGGTTCATTACAACTTCCTCTCCTCAAAGATGAGGGTTGGGGTGAGGTGTAATTACAAAAAGTTTTGTTGAATTTCCACCAAAACTGCATCAATATGATTGTAAACTTCCTGATTTGAAAACTCGTCCTCCTTTACACCGAGGACGGAATCTCCAAATTCCCTCCACTAGCTATCAAAAAAAATATAATCTTTCTTATATGACAGGGATTAAATATTTGATCAGGGATAAAAAGCCACGGTTTTATAAACCTTACGTAAAAGCTATGTGGAATAAGAACCTGGGAATTATTTATTCAGTTCTTCCTTTGACTATTGCGCAGTTAAAGGACTGGTTAAAATTTCGGTGGTGCATAAAAAAAATCGGATAGACCCGTCCTCATTTCAAAAGAGGACGAGACAGTTAAGAGGGTGTTTATTATTGGCCCTGTCCTAAAGGACATGGTAACTCAGCTGCAAAACGGGTTGGACTTATAAATTAGGAGATTATTTCACCTGCACCAAAAAGTAATTCTTTTTCCCTTTTTGTACGAGGATGTATTTTTCATTCAGAAGGTCGTTTTCCGAAATTACATAGTCGTCTTTTACTTTGTTCTTATTAATGGAAACCCCATTGTCTTTTAACATCCGGCGGGCTTCGCCCTTGGAGGCAAACACCTGTGTTTTCTCTGCCAGGAAATCCACGATACCGGCCTCATTTACATCTTCCCTGGAAATATCAAACTGGGGTACGCCTTCAAATACTGAAAGTAATACTTCTTCAGGTAACTTTCTGAGGTTTTCGGTGGTTCCTTTTCCAAATAAAAGTTCAGAGGCTTCCACGGCCTGGTTGTAATCTTCTTCGGAATGAACCCTGATGGTAACTTCCATGGCCAGGGCTTTTTGTAAAAGCCTTAAATGAGGTGCCTCATGCTGTTGTTGAATAAGGTCTTTAATTTCTTCTTCACCAAGCAGCGTAAAATATTTGATCAGTTTTTCGGCATCCTCATCAGAGGTGTTGAGCCAGTACTGGTAAAATTTATAGGGAGAGGTTCTTTGAGGATCGAGCCACACATTGCCCCCTTCGCTTTTCCCGAATTTGCTTCCATCGGCTTTGGTGATCAGCGGACAGGTTAAAGCAAACGCTTCGGCCTCACCCTCACCATCGTCAAAATATTTTCGGCGGATCAGCTCTGTACCGGTAACAATATTGCCCCATTGGTCGGAGCCGCCCAGCTGTAGCCTGCACTGTTTGTTTTTATACAACCAGTAAAAATCATAACCCTGTACCAGTTGATAGCTGAATTCGGTAAACGACATCCCTGAATCCAGCCGTTTTTTTACAGAGTCTTTGGCCATCATATAGTTCACCGTGATATGTTTGCCCACATCACGGATAAAATCCAGAAAGCTGAAATCTTTAAACCAGTCGTAATTGTTGACTACTTCGGCTTTATTTTCGCCCTCTTTAAAGTTTAAAAATTTCATGAGCTGGTTTTTCTGGCATTCCAGGTTGTGGTTGATCTCATCCACAGATAAGAGTTTTCTTTCTTCGGTTTTGCCGGAGGGATCACCCACCCTGCCAGTGGCGCCCCCAACCAGCACATAAGGTTTATGTCCGCTGCGCTGAAAATGGACCAGCAACATAACCGGTACCAGGTTCCCGATGTGGAGTGAATCGGCAGTAGGGTCGAACCCAATATAAGCCGAGGTCATTTCTTTTTGCAGTTGGTCTTTCGTTCCCGGGGTCATGTCGTGGATCATCCCACGCCAGCTAAGCTCATCTATGAAATCGATCTTCATTTTAAAAATTTTTTGCAAAGATAAATTTATTGGGTAAAGGAAGAAAAAGGAAACAGATTATTCATCATGAATTAATAATACTGCTCATCTTCCATTTTCGGCTTAATGTCTTTAATATTCAGCTGCAGGCTAACCACCCCGTTCCACTCATTTTCTTCAATGTGGTAGCAGATATGAAAAGGTTTATTATTTATGATGTGGTTCAGGTGAAGACTTTGCTGGAAAGCAATGGCCGGGATGGGGTACCCCCTGATATTTTGATGCACCACCTCAAGTTTCAGGTGGTTTTTTCCTACTACTCGTCCGGCCCCGGTATCAATAAGGTTTTCTGAAATAAAAACCGGGATCATGTTTCCCGGCCCAAAAGGTGCAAATTGTTTTAATATCCTGAAAAATTTCTTGGTAATATCGTTTAAACAAATAATGGCATCCACTTCCACTTCAGGGGTAAGCATTTTGGGTGTAATGTTTTCAGAAACAAAGTCCTCGAACCGACTTTGGAAGGGCTTGAGATTTTCCGGTTTTAAGGAAAGTCCTGCTGCATATTTGTGTCCTCCGAAGTGTTCGAGCAAATCACTGCATGCATCAATGGCATCATATACGTCAAAATCTTTGACTGAGCGTGCCGAACCCGTAATGAGGCCATTGGATTTGGTGAGCACAACAGTAGGCCGGTAATAGGTCTCTATTAAACGGGAGGCTACTATCCCAATCACGCCTTTATGCCATGAGGGATTATATACCACCGTTGATTTTGTATTTTGCAGATCATCACTAAAGCGGATCATTTCCGTTGCCTCAAAAGTGGTTTGTGCGTCAAGGTCTTTTCGCTCAATATTAAAATTATTGATCTTTTCGGCAATTTTTTCAGCATCTTCGAGCGTAGTGGCCACCAAAAGTGCCACCGAGTTTTTCGCACTTTCAATCCGTCCGGCTGCGTTGATCCTGGGCCCAACCAGAAACACCAGGTCACTGATGGTTAAATCCTTTGAAAAGATAAAATCTGAGTCATCTATTACGGAGTCGCCCTTACGGTTAATCCCGCTGAATTTTAAAATGGATTCGATGCCCGGCCTTGGGGTGGTATTGATAAGTTTTAAGCCATAATGGGCCAATATCCTGTTTTCTCCTGTGATCTTCACAATGTCGGAGGCAATGCTAACCACTACCAGGTCGAGGTATTGAGTAAGGTTTTCGAACGGGATATCAAATTTTTTAGCATACCCCTGAATCAGTTTAAAGCCGACACCGCAGCCTGATAGCTCATCGTAGGGATAATTGCAGTCGCTTCTTTTGGGATCTAAAACAGCTATTGCCTGAGGCAATTCATCGCCCGGCCGGTGATGGTCGGCAATGATATAATCAATTCCTTTGCTTTTGGCATAGGCAATTTTTTCTACGGCTTTAATCCCACAATCCAAAACAATCACCAGTGAAAATCCATTTTCCGCAGCAAAATCTATGCTTTTATAAGAAATGCCATATCCCTCCTCATAACGGTCAGGAATATAATAATCGATGTTTTGATAAAGGCTCTTCAGGAAAGTATACACCAGGGCAACAGCTGTTGTGCCATCTACATCATAATCCCCGAAGATCAGTATTTTTTCATTGTTTTTTATGGCCGCATCTATCCTTTCAATTGCCATGCCCATATCTTTCATCAGGAAAGGGTCATGAAGCTCGCTTAATGAAGGCCTGAAAAATGATTTAGCCTGTTCGTAGGTGGTAATGTTGCGCTGGGCAAGAAGATTGGCAATGTTTCTGTCAACATTCAACACATCCATAAGGTGTTGAAGGGCAGATTCATCTACCTGTTCTTTTACTACCCATCGCTTGTTCATAATACTTTTTTGATTCGGTAAAGATAAAAAACATACCTCCACGCCAATCCACAAATTTAATAATTTTTAGGCCGGATCAACCAATAAGAAAATTTAAAATAGCAATCCTGATAATTTAAAAAGTAGACCGCATTGCTTCTACAGGATCAAGACGCGAGGCAATGTAGGATGGAAAGACCCCGGCTACTAATCCAATGGCTGCGGAAACCAGCAGGCCGATCAAAATATTATTAAAGGTTAGGATAAGACTAAACGGGAAATTAGCTGAGAGTAGTACCAGGATATAAATAATGAGCAATCCGATGATCCCTCCAAATAGAGAAAGAAATACTGCTTCGAACAGGAACTGAAAAAGAATAAAGAATTTTTTAGCGCCCAGCGACATTTGTATTCCAATCTGGCTAGTTCGTTCCTTAACGGATACAAACATGATGTTGGCAATTCCAAATCCCCCTACCAAAAGGGAAAAACCTCCAACGATCCAGCCAACAATTGCGATCACACCAAAAAAAGCATCAAATTCTTCGGTAATAATACTTGTTTCATTTATGGCGAAATCATCTTCCGATTTTGGCTTAAGCTTTCGCACCGAACGCATAATACCAACCAGTTCATCTCTCAGTTCGTCGTTCGACACCCCGGGTTTGGCTTTTACCAGGATGCTTGTCCCTATTTCGTTGATATCCACATGTTTTCTGGCAAAGTTGGCCGGAAGGTAAATCTGTTTGTCTGAGGAATTCCCAAACATATCATCGCCCTCCTTTTTTATGATCCCGATAACCTCTACCTTGCTCCCGAATATTTTCATTTCTTTTCCCAGGGCAGGTAGCCCCGCAAAAAGTTTTTCCGAAATCTCACTGCCGATCATTGCTACATTTTTGCCACTCTGAGATTCTGGCTGTGTGAAATACCTGCCTTCAGCCAGGTCGATACTCATCACTTTATCAAAATCATGGGAAATACCAAGAACAGCAACGTCTTCCATACTGTTGCTTTTATATTTAACCGTGCGCTGCACCTGGAACATGAATGCACTTGCCTGGGAGGCCTGGCTGCGGCGTTCAATCTCTTTCAAATCCTGAAGAGAGGCTTCAGGGCGTTGATAATATTTCCACCAGGGGTAATCGTTGCCACCTGCCCAGGGCCATTTCTGAACAAATAAAACATCATCACCCAGCTGGTCGATGCTTTTTCTTATAGCAAGCTCCATAGAGTCGAAAATGGTTAAGACAGAAATAACTGAAAATATTCCAATGGTAATTCCAAGCAAGGATAAAATTGTCCGTACCTTATTGACAATGATTGCTTGAAAAGCAAACAAAAAACTTTCCCGTATTAATTTTAAAAAAAGCATCATAGATAATATGAATAACGAAAGTATAAAATTAAATTGTAAGCGTGTTAACTAAAAGAATTTAATTGTTACTTTGTACACCGTTTAATTATGGTTTTCAACGTTTAAGTGTATTTTATGAAAAAAATAAACAGCGCCTTAATTTCCGTATTTCACAAAGATGGACTGGATAAAATTATTAAAATATTAGATAAGTTTGGGGTAAAAATTTATTCTACCGGAGGGACTTATGATTACATTAAAAGCTTAAATGCAGAAGCAATTACGGTAGAGTCCTTAACCGATTATCCATCTATTTTAGGGGGAAGAGTAAAAACCTTACACCCTAAGGTATTTGGCGGAATACTCGGAAGGCGGGATAATGAAAACGATGTGAAGCAGTTTTCAGAATATGGCATTCCTGAAATCGACCTGGTGATTGTGGACCTGTATCCTTTTGAGCAAACCCTTGCTTCTACAAATAATGAGCAGGAGATCATTGAAAAAATTGATATCGGTGGGATTTCGCTTATCCGGGCTGCTGCCAAAAATTTTAAAGATGTGATCATTGTTCCGTCAGCTAAAAATTACGGGCACTTACTTGATCTTTTGGAAACCAAAAAGGGCTACTCTGATTTGGAGGACAGAAAACAATTTGCCACTTATGCATTTGATGTTTCATCCCAATATGATACCGCTATATTTGGTTATTTTAATCAGGGGAAAAGCAGTTCCTTTAAAGCAAGTGTGAGTCCGTCGGAGGTGCTCAGATATGGTGAAAACCCTCACCAAAAGGGGGTGTATTATGGCGATCTCTCCAAAGTTTTCAGGCAATTGCATGGCAAGGCCATTTCGTATAATAATATAGGCGACCTGGATGCCGGTATAAACCTTATCAGTGAGTTTGAGGAAACCACAGTGGCTATTCTTAAGCACAACAATGCGTGTGGGTTGGCTTGTGGTTCTTCCCTGTTAGATTCGTGGAATATGGCGCTGGAAGGAGATCCTGTCTCGGCCTTTGGTGGGGTTATCATCACTAATGAGATCGTTGATGAAGAAACGGCTGTAGAGATAAATAAGTTGTTTTTTGAAATTATACTGGCGCCTGGATATAAAAGCAGCGCACTTGAAATATTGAAATCGAAAAAGAACAGGATCATACTTGAAAAGAATTCCTATGATTTTGGGAAAAAGCAATTCAGGTCAGCCTTAAATGGTGTGATTGAGCAAGACCACGATTTAGCCGGCGAAAAACAATATGACCTGAAAGTTGTTACTCATAAGGCTCCGGATGAATTGGAAATCTCAAACCTCATATTTGCAAATAAAATCGTTAAACATACCAAGTCAAATGCAATTGTTCTGACAAAAGGGAAACAATTAATAGGAAGTGGCGTAGGACAGACTTCAAGGGTTGACGCATTAAAACAAGCAATTGAAAAAGCCATCGAATTTAAGTTTGATCTGAACGGTGCGGTACTGGCTTCTGATGCTTTTTTCCCTTTTGCTGATTCGGTTGAACTGGCAAATAAAGCCGGAATTAGTGCGGTGATCCAACCTGGTGGTTCGGTGAGGGACCAGGATTCAATTGATTATTGCAACAAAAATGGAATGAGCATGGTCTTTACCGGAATTCGCCATTTTAAACACTGATTTATAAGTTATTTCATTAATAGTTTTATTATTTTTGTCACATGGGTTTATTTTCATTTTTTACGAAAGAGGTTGCGATAGACCTTGGAACTGCAAACACAATCATTATCTATAACGATAAGGTGGTTGTGGATGAGCCATCTATTGTCGCATTGGAAAGAAATACAGGCCGGATTATAGCTGTAGGCAAAGAAGCCATGATGATGCATGGCAAAACCCATGAAAATATTAAGACTATCAGGCCATTGAGGGATGGTGTAATCGCTGATTTCCAGTCAGCAGAGTACATGATCAGGGAAATGATAAAAATGGTATGGCCTAAAAAACAACTGTTTACCCCTTCTTTAAAAATGGTGATCTGTATCCCGTCAGGAATTACAGAAGTGGAGGAACGCGCGGTAAAAGATTCTGCGGAGCAGGCGGGCGCTAAGGAAGTCAGGTTGATCCATGAACCCATGGCGGCAGCCATTGGAATTGGGATAGATGTGATGGAGCCCACGGGCAATATGATCATCGATATTGGGGGAGGGACCAGCGAAATTGCGGTAATTGCCCTGGGTGGAATTGTAAACAATAAGTCGATCCGTATTGCCGGCGATGATTTCAATAGTGATATTGAAGAATATATGCGTAAACAGCACAACATTAACATTGGTGAACGTACGGCCGAGCGGATTAAAATTGAAGTCGGAGCTGCCATGGCAGAGATCGACAATCCTCCTGAAGATTATGCGGTACATGGCAGGGACATGCTTACAGGAATTCCAAAGGAAATTAAGGTAAATTATGTGGAAATAGCCCATTGTTTGGATAAGTCTATTTCAAAAATTGAAGCTGCTGTATTGCATGCACTTGAAATGACCCCGCCGGAATTATCTGCTGATATTTTCAGCACAGGGATTTATCTTGCCGGAGGAGGCTCGATGCTCAGGGGGCTGGACAAACGTTTGCACCTTAAAACGAAACTCCCGGTTACCGTCGCCGAAGACCCTTTAAGGGCAGTGGCAAGAGGAACAGGAATTGCACTAAAGAATTTTGATAAATTTACTTTCCTTATTAAATAATATAATCGTCCGGATAACAAAATATACCTAAACATGCATTCATGCGACGTTTGTTTGCATACATTATAAAACATAATTTCACCCTGCTGTTCCTTCTCCTGGAATTTGTCGCGTTCTTTCTTTTGTTTCAGAATAATTACCAGGGAGCAGCGATGATTAATACGGCAGGACGGTTTACCGGTTCAGTGTTTAATTCCTACAATAATATCACGCAATATATTTCACTTAAAGAGGCCAATGAATTACTGGCAGAAGAAAATACCAGGATACGGCAACAACTCGAAATGTCATTTATTAAAAGAGATACAGGTGTTTTTTTTACTGTAGATTCACTTTATAAATACATACACGCCAGGGTGATAAACAATTCTACCGGGAATCAAAAAAACTACATGATATTAAATAAGGGTTCTGACCAGGGAATCCGGAAAGATATGGGGGTAATCACGACCAATGGGGTTGCCGGGACCGTGGTGGAAGTCTCTGAAAACTATTCCAGGGTTATGTCGCTGCTTCATATAAGTAATAGAATTAATGCGAGGGTAAAAAAGAACAGGCATCTGGGAAATATAGAGTGGGATGGCAGGGATTACCGGTATGGTGTACTTACTGATATCCCATCACACGTGGAGTTAAGCAGTGGAGATGAAATTATTACTTCAGGGAATTCCAACATTTTTCCAGAAGGAATTCCAATAGGAGTTGTAGATGTATTCCATAAAAAAGCAGGGGATAAATTCAATTCAGCAAGTGTCCTGCTTTCAGTCGATTTTAACAATATTTACGATGTATACATAATTGTGAATTTATACCAGCCTGAATTAAATGAATTAAAAACAAATCCGGAATAATGGCAAGGATAATAACAATAAATATACTAAGGTTTATTGTGCTGGTTCCGCTACAGGTTCTGATACTTGACAATATTAACCTGGGCGGGAGTATAAATCCATACCTATATATTTTATTTGTCTTGCTTCTTCCCTTTGAAACCCCCAAATGGTTGTTATTAATTTTATCTTTTCTTATCGGAATTTTGGTAGATGTATTTGCCGGAACTCCTGGAATGCATGCCGCATCAACAGTTTTTCTGGCCTACCTGAGGCCGGTGGTTATCGCCAATATTCAAACGAACAAAGAATTCGAACCTGGTATGCAACCCTCCATCAGCGACCTTGGTTTCAGGTGGTTCTTTTTTTATACACTGGTCCTGGTTTTTGTGCATCATCTTTGTCTGTTCACCCTGGAAGTATTCCGCTTTTCAGGGATAATCAATACGATTGCCAGGGCTTCCTATAGCACCATTTTTACTTTGTTCCTGGTTGTATTAAGCCAATATTTATTTAGACGGAGCACTTCAAAAAGGAAATAGTTTCATTTTGAATCAGGCTGAAGGGCTGCATAAATGAAGGTGCTTTATGCCCCAATAGTTAACTTTTTTTTTAAATGATTGTTAGTTTTAGTAGTTTTACAATAAAGCCCCAGGGGTATTTTATGGATTATACAAAACTTTCAAAAAAGGAATTGATTAAGGAATTAGTAAAGTTGAAAGAAGCAGAAAATCCTTCTTTTAGCAGGGAGAAAGAAAAGTATAGTTCCTTGATTAACAATTTAAACATAGGGGTTTACAGGAATACGGTTGGACCAAGAGGTGTTTTTATCGATGCCAATCCCGCAGTAGTGAAAATATTCGGCTACAAAAACAGATCAGAATTTTTAAAAGTAAATGTATCGGATTTGTACCAGGATCCCTCAGAGCGTATAAGCTTCAATCGTGAAATTTCTGAGAATGGTTTTGTAAAAAGCAAAGAGGTAAGGCTTGTAAAAAAGTCAGGGCAAACATTCATAGGATCAGTATCTGCTGTTGCAGTTAAGGATAGGGATGGAAAAATAATGTATTATGATGGCATTGTGGAGGATATTTCTTCCCGGCTTAATTCAGAAGACAAACTCAAAGAAAGCCAGAGACGGCTCTCAACCCTCATTGATAATCTCCCCGGAATGGCTTACCGGTGTAAAAATGATAAGAACTGGAGTATGGATTATATCAGTAATGGAGTATTTGAAATTACTGGTTATAAAAGTAATGAACTCATTAATAATAAACATATATCCTATAACGACCTGATTGTTGCCGAGGACCAGAACTATGTGTGGGACGCCATACAAAATGCCCTCAAAAAAAATGAGTCGTTCAGGCTTAAGTATCGTGTAAAAACTAAAAATAATGGCATCAAGTGGCTGTGGGAGCAGGGTACCGGAGTGTTTGATGCGGAAGGAAAGCTGCTGGCGCTTGAGGGATTTATTACAGATATTTCTGAACAGGTAAAGGCTGAAGAGGAGATAAGAAAATTATCCCGGTCGGTTGAGCAAAGCCCAACAATTGTGATTATTGCCGATCTGGATGCAAAAATCGAATATGTAAACCCAAGATTTACGGAAGTTACGGGGTATAGCTTATCGGAAATATTAGGAAAAAACCCCAGGGTTTTAAAATCAGGAAATACACCAAAACAGGTATATAAGGAACTTTGGGATAGCCTGAATCAGGGCAGGGAATGGTTTGGAGAACTTCAAAACAGAAAGAAGAACGGACAATTATATTGGGAGTCGGCAAATATATTTCCACTCAAGGATGATGCCGGGAAAATCACCCATTTCATCGCCATGAAAGAGGATATAACGGCCCGAAAAAAAATGGAAGAAGATTTGATTTCAGCCAAAGAAAAAGCCGAAGAATCGGATAAACTTAAATCTTCTTTCCTTGCCAATATGTCGCATGAGATACGAACCCCAATGAATGCCATAATTGGGTTTTCCCAACTTTTAAATGAACCCGGAGTTAGCGATGAAGAAAAGGACCATTACATCTCGCTTATTCAAAACAGTGGTGATGACCTGATGTCGCTGATTGATGACATTATCGACATTTCAAAAATTGAAGCCGGCCAGATGAAAATTTATAAATCCCGCTACTTTGTACATAATATCTTAAAAGAGATTTTTGTAAATTTCAGCGAGGTTCTTAAAACCATGCCTTCGAAGGCAAACCTGAATTTAATTTATAAAGAGCCAAACGACGCAAAAAAAATATCAATCCTTACTGATATCGACCGGTTTAAACAGGTTTTCAGAAACCTGATAAGTAATGCCATTAAGTTTACCGACCATGGGAAAGTGGAGTTTGGGTTCTCGCTTTTAAAAAAGGACCAGAACCCATACCTGGAGTTTTATGTGAAGGATACCGGCATTGGAATTGCTGAAGACAAACAAAAGCTGATTTTTAAAAGCTTTACCCAGGCGAATGAATCCCACTCAAGAATTTATGGCGGTACGGGCCTCGGCCTTTCTATTACGAAAAGAATTTTAGAAATACTTGGTGGGGAAATCAGGGTTAACTCGAAAAGCGGCAGGGGATCTTCCTTTTATTTCACCCTGCCGTTTACGGCACAGGATAAAAGCGGCATCAATACTACCAAAATACAAAGGAAAGGCGATAAAAAGATAAAAAATCGCCAATGGAATGATAAGCGGATTCTTGTGGTAGAAGACGATGACAACAGCTTTTTATTTCTGAGCAGGGCCCTGGACATTACTAATATTAGTGTAAAGAGGGCTAACGACGGACTGCAGGCCATTAGTATGGTGAGCCTCCAGGATTTTGATGCGGTGCTTTTGGATATTCAGATTCCGGGATTAAATGGTTATGATACTGCCCGCAAAATCAAAGACCTGTTTCCTGATTTAATGGTTATCGCACAAACTGCTTTTGCCATGGAGTCCGAAAAAAGAAAATGCTTTGAAGCCGGTTGCGACGACTATATTTCCAAACCTGTTAAAATTCAGGAGCTTTTAAGCATCCTGACAAAATACCTGGATTCCTGAACATCTTTTTTAATATACCCGCTAACCCCCTTCTCTGTCCCAATATTAATGCAACCTTTCCTTTGGTAGCAGTGTCTTTTTTTCAACATAAAAGGACGATAGAAATCAAGCTGTTAACTTCTTGTGTTAAAAACAAGTTTAAAATCAATCAGGTTTTGTTTAGCTTCTTTTTTGGTTCAGAAAAATATTTACTTTTAGGCACAGAAAATATCAGGATATAAAAAATTGATCATGAGAAAAATTTTACTACTAATTGCTGCCGTTTTCGTCATGCAATTAAATTATGCAGAAGGTTGGAGAACAGGTGAAAAACAGATTCAATTAAGCATTGACTCTCAGGAAACATGGAACCTTATCAGCACCCTTAAATTGAGTTTTGATGCCATCGGAGAAAACCAGATAAGGGCTTATGTTGTTCCTAAGGAGTTAGAGCAACTTTCTCTTGCCGGCATTTCGTACGAAATAGAAATTGACGACCTGGCCAAATACAGCCTGGAAATGCAGAATATGGATGCTTCCTGGCATTCGTACCAGGATATTATTGAATTGGCCGATAGTTTGGTTCAGGAATTTCCTTCTATTTGCCAAAAAGTAAGTTTCGGTACTTCATTGGGTGGAAGGCAACTGGCAGCACTTAAGATCAGTGATAATGTTTCGGTGGATGAAAACGAAGCTGAAGTTTTGTTTGATGGCGGAATTCATGGTGATGAATATTGCGGTGCAGAAAATATCATCCGTTTTGCCCGTAAAATATGCATTGATTATGGAAATGATCCTGATATTACCTACTTGATTGATAACCGCGAAATATGGCTTTACCTTATGGTAAACCCCGATGGTCGTGTAAATGTTATCCGCTATAACAACAACGGCGTTGACCTCAATCGCGATTGGTCCTATATGTGGGACGCCTGGGGTGGAAGTACAGGCGCCTGTTCACAAGTTGAATCAAAAGCATTGCGTGAATGTATGTACAATAATCAGTTTGTTGTTCATACGACCTATCATGGCGGAACAGAATATATTTCATTGCCCTGGAGCTACCGCTCGAGCCAGCCAACCGATTGGAACCATATTTATCAGTTAGGGGGGGTTTATTCGAACACTTCACTTTACCCTAATTTAGAGTATGGCCAGGGAAATTCGGGAATGTACCCAATTAACGGAAGTACTAAAGATTCAAATTACGGGATGATGGGCAGCATCAGCTGGTCGATGGAAATATCTTACGATAAAATGCCCCCAACCTCTCAAATAATGTTGTATTATAACCGGAACGTACCGGCCATGCTTGCCATGATTGAATATGCCGGTTATGGACTGGAAGGGGTAGTTACGGATGCCATATCAGGAGATCCTGTAGAGGCCATCGTTTTTGTGAATAATTATTTCCCCACTTATTCAGATGCTACTGCCGGCGATTACCACAAATATGTCCTGCCCGGAACCTATAGTATTACCGTTATGGCCAATGGTTACGAAACACAAACCATAAGCAATGTGGTAGTTTCAGCCAATTCATCTACGGCAACTGATTTTCAGCTTCAACCACAGGATGGGCAATATGCTTTTAAATTCTCAGCTTCTAGTATACCTGATAACAATGAAGCCGATGAAGGCTGGACCCCCGGAGCATTGGGCGCACCGGACGATATTAATTATTCCATCGGAAAAAATGGATGGGTCGTTTTGGATATGCAAACCCCCGTAATTGATGGTCCGGGTACCGATCTGATCGTTTATGAAGGAGATACCTCACCGGAAGGTTTTACCTGTTATGCTGGCGAAACCATGGATGGGCCCTGGATCAGCCTGGGAACGGGTACAGGTACTACCGAATTTGATCTTTCAAACGGACCCCTTGTTGAAGCACAATATATTAAACTTGTGGATGATGGTGATGGCGCTGCAGTAACGGCCAATGCCGGTTTCGACCTGGATGCCATCGAGGCCATGTCGCCTGTATCTGGGGTTTATATTGCTTTATATGATTATGAAATTGACGATAGCAACGGGAATAATAACGGCCGGATTGACCCGGGCGAAACCGTGGATATAATTGTTAATCTAAAAAATAACGGAGACATTATTGCTGACAATACAACAGGTATTGTTTCCACTTCTTCCCCTTACATCACCATTGATAATTCCACAGCTAATTTTGGAAACCTTGCCCAGGGCCAATCTGCTGATGGCACGTTTACCATTACAGCTAATGCAGGCACTCCCCAGGGAGAGGCGGTTGCTTTGAACTTAAATGTGGAAGCTAACGGCGGAACCTATAACAATACCTTTATGATGTCATTTACCGTGGGCCTTATTGTCGAAGACTGGGAAACCGGAACAATGGACCAATTTGACTGGGAAACCGGCGGGAATGCCAACTGGGACATTTCTACCCAAAGCCCTTATGAAGGCACTTACTGTATTAAATCAGGAAGTATAAATGATCAGCAAACGACCTTTCTTTCTATTACATTTGATGTGCTTGCCAATGGGGATATCGGGTTTTATAAAAAGGTATCATCTGAAGCGAGTTATGATTACCTGAAGTTTTATATTGATGGTAATATGATGGACCAGTGGGCCGGCGAAGTGGCCTGGAGTGAATCCAGCTTTCCGGTTACGGCAGGCAATCATACCTTTAAGTGGGAATACGAAAAAGACTATAGTGTTTCAAGCGGCTCGGATTGTGCCTGGCTTGATTTTATTACACTTCCTTCCGGTGCATTAACAGCACTTTATGCAGGATTTACTTCTGATAATAATACTGTTTGTGAGGAAGAGGTTGTGAGCTTTTTTGACGCCTCATCCGGGGATGTTATTTCCTGGGACTGGACATTTGAAGGCGGCTCACCGGCCACATCCACCTTCCAAAACCCGGAAGTGGCCTACTTTACAGCCGGAAGTTATGATGTGGGTTTAACGGTTTCGGACGGGACAGATACACATACCATTTCCATTGAAGACTATATTACTGTTTTAACAGAACCTGATACTCCTGACCAGCCGGATGGTCCTTATATTGTGGCCCCCGAACCGGGTATTACATCTGATTACGCAACCAATGAAGTTAGCGGGGCAACAGATTATAGCTGGACAATAGAACCTGCAGAAGCCGGTTCCCTCAGTGAAAATGGGACTACCTGCACGGTCGACTGGACTGACTATTGGGAAGGGATTGTGCTCATTAAAGTAAAGGCATTGAATGATTGTGGGGAAAGTGAATATTCTGAAGGATTTGAGGTATTAGTAATTGATACATGGGTGAATGAGATTGAAAAGCAAGATGTTTTAATACATCCTAATCCAGCAACAGATAAAATTATAATTAGTATCCAAGATGGCCTGAAAGAAAACACGATGCTTAAAATTGTAAATAATCTGGGTGAAATTGTTCTTTCAGAGAATATTGAAAAACAATCGACTCCAATCGACCTAAACCTTGACTTAAGTTCCTTTGAGCCCGGGATTTACTTCATAATAATCCGCAACAATGAGCTTCAATTGAATCAAAAGTTGATTCTGAAATAAGGATAAAAAAATGTAATTATGTATATATAAGTAGCAAAATAGCTATATTTATCAAAATTTTACGAAAACACAACCTATGAGAAAAATCTACATGTTTATCCTGATGCTAGCCATTGCGACTGTTACTTATGCTGAAAATATTAATTATACAGGCAATTGGGGAGATGAAGGATTAACTTTAAAATCACAATCCGATCAAAAGCTGAAGTTGAATTTCTCAATTCACAACCTGGGCGTAATCAATACACTTATAAATGGTGCCACGGTGCAGGAAATTGCCCTTGCCAATGTGTTTCTTCCAAATGATGAGGGTGCACCCAACTTACCGGGAATTAGTAAGTTCATAGCAATACCTAATGGGGCAAGCGCACATGTGGAAATGCTCAACTACAGGATTGAATCTTACGATAACATCGAAATGGCACCCGCCCCCAGGATTCCCTGGGACACCGAAAGAGGGCCTCTTGAATACAACAAAAACCCGGATATTTATAGTAAAGATGCCTTTTATCCTTCAACCGTAGTGCAGCTTTCTGAGCTTACTGAAATCCGGGGATTTAATGCAGCTGTTGTGGGGATTACCCCTTTTCAATATAATCCTGTAACCAAAGAACTTTTGGTTTACCGCGATGTGGAAATTGAAATTACTTTTGAGGGAGGCACCGGCCAGTTTGGTCAGGATCGTTTACGCAGCCGTCACTGGGATCCGCTGTTAAGGGATATCTTTATCAACGAAGCTTCCATACCGGCAAAGTCATACAATAAATCCTACCAGGGCACCAAGGATGTGGGTTGCGAATACCTGATCATTACACCCAATGATGCCATCTTTCAAAGTTGGGCTGATTCCATTAAACAATTCAGGATCCTTCAGGGGATCATGACCGATATTATGACCATTGATGATGTTGGAGGAAATACCACTTTCGGCATTGAGAACTTTGTAAACGATGCTTACAACAACTGGGATGTTGTTCCTGCAGCTATTTTACTGCTTGGGGATTATGGTACCAATGGAAATACCTCGATCATTTCTCCCATCTGGGATAATTATTGTGTTTCCGACAATATATTGGCAGATGTAACAGGCAATGACATGCCGGATATCATTTTTGCCCGCATGACTGCCCAGGATGAGGCCCAATTGGAAATTATGATCACCAAATTTCTGGACTATGAGCGCACCCCGCCAACCAGTGAGGATTTTTATAATCATCCCATTACGGCCCTTGGCTGGCAAACCGAACGCTGGTTCCAGATATGTTCTGAAACAATTGGTGGGTTTTGGAGAAATACCTTAGGAAAAGAACCCGTAAGGATAAATGAAGTTTATGGTGGCAACCCGGATACCGACCCCTGGTCTACGGCTACAAATACCTATACTATTTTGAATGTATTTGGCCCAAATGGACTTGACTATATTCCTTCATCACCTTCTGACCTTGGAAACTGGGCCGGTGGAGGCCCGGCCGATGTAACCAATGCCATCAACGACGGGGCTTTTGTTTTACAGCACCGCGACCATGGATATGAGTACGGATGGGGTGAACCCGGTTATGCCAATGGTGATATCGATAACCTTACAAATACTGACCTGTCCTTTATTTTTTCAGTGAACTGTTTAACCGGAAAATACAATTTATCAGGCGAATGTTTTGCAGAGAAATTCCATAGGCATACAAGTGGTGGACAAAATTCTGGAGCACTTGGCCTTATTGCCGCTTCCGAAGTATCTTATTCCTTTGTAAACGATACCTATGTGTGGGGGATGTATGATAACCTCTGGCCCGACTTTCTTCCGCAATTTGGAGCAGTAGTCGAACACAGGGGAGTAAAGCCTGCCTTTGGAAATGCAGCTGGCAAATATTTTCTTCATTCATCATCATGGCCTTATAATACAGGAAATAAGGAAGTAACCTATAACTTATTTCACCATCACGGAGATGCCTTCCTTACTCTTTACACCGAAGTTCCGCAGGAAATGACCATAATTCATAATCCCGTTTTGCTTGAAGGCAGTACAAACTTTACTGTTTTTGCTAACGAAGGGGCTTTTATATGCCTTACTGTTAATGGTGAAATCATCGGAACTGCAGAATCTGAAGGAGATCCTGTTGATATTTCAATTCCCGCACAGAATACCGGAGATCAAATGATAGTTACCGTGACCAGGCAGGATTATTATAGGGTTCAGCAAACGGTGGATATAATTGATTCTGACATTGCTTACATCGTTCAGGAGTCCGTTGAAATAATTGATGAAAATGCCAATGGGCAAATGGATTATGGCGAAGATATTTACCTGGATGTCGGCCTCGAGAATATTGGTACGCTGCAGGCGAACAATGTTTCAGCCACACTTTCAACCGTAAATCCTTTTATTACCATTACTGATGATTCCGAAGTGTTTGGTGACTTTTCAGCCGGAAGTTCTGTTTTGGTAGAAGATGCTTTTGCATTAACTGTCGACAACCTGATCCCTGACATGGAAAATGTCTTTTTCGAAATAGAAGCCACTGATGGTACCGAAACCTGGGTTAGCCAGTTTGTACTTGTTTCTCATGCCCCTGTGCTTGAATTTGTGGAATTTACAATTGATGACCAGTCGGGCAATAATAACGGCAGGATTGACCCGGGCGAAACAGTTGACATTGAAGTTTCTTTGGCTAATAATGGAACATCCGAAGCACTTTTGGTTACGGGTGAATTGCTGACGGAAGAAACAGGAATTACTGTTAATACCAGCGCCCAGGCCTATGGAAGCCTTTCACCGGGGGCATCACAAACCAATACATTCACTGTTGTAGCTGATGCAGGTGTAGACCAGGGAACCCAGGTGAACTTCACCGTGGATATTGAGGGTGATGGAGGAATAAGCGGCCAGGGGAGTTTTATGACCGTCGTCGGGAAATATACGGCACTTGTGCTTGATCTGGACCCACTTAATTATTCCGGCCCGGAAATTTATAATACCTTTGGGGATATGGAGATTTATACTGAATACATGACCAGCTTACCAGACGACTTAAATTTATACAAAAATGTTTTCGTTTGCCTGGGGCTCCATTTTACCAATTATGAGCTATCAGACGAAGAAGGCCAAATCCTGAAAGACTTTATCCTTGCCGGAGGAAATCTTTATATGGAAGGACGGGTTACCTGGGATGCTGATCCCCAAACACCCGTACACCCAATGTTCAATATCAATGTGGTAGACCTGAGTATGTATCTGATTGGAAACGTTATTGGTGTACCTGGTGCTTTTACCGGGAATATGCAATTTGGTTATGAAGGAAACAATGCGGTGAACGACTATTCTATTGAACCTATTGCACCTGCATTCAGCCTGTTTTCCACTTCCGATCCGGAAAAGGGATGTATGGTGGCTTATAACGAAGGCACCTACCGTACTATTGGATCAACTATTGAGTTTGGAAAACTTACGGATGGAAGTTCTCCTTCAACAAAGGAAGATTTAATGCAGCAGTTTTTACTCTGGTTTGATGGTGTATTAACTGATATTGACCTTTCTGAATCATATTTTGGCGGTAAAATTAGCATGGTATGCCAACCTAATCCATTTTCAGATGTAACCAATATTCAGATTCACGTAGAAAAGAATTCCGAATATACTTTTGAAATATTAGATTTAAACGGTAAGAATGTCAAATCTTTTTCAGGATTATCCAATGAAACCGATAATCAAATTATTTGGGATGGAACGAATAATTCGGGTATAAGGCTTAGCCCCGGAGTATATATTGGTATGTTACGAAACCTTGAGCAAACTCAAATAATCAAATTAATTATTACGAAGTAGACTATAATTAAAACAGAAATATTATTAAAAATAACAAGTTATGAAACATTTAAAACAATCGATTAAAGCCCTTATGCTTTTTGTCATGGCCGGGCTTTTCCTCTCGGTTGCTTACTCCCAGGAGTACAGTTACACAGACAGCTGGGGCCCCCAGGGTTTTAAGCTAGAGCAACAAAAGAGCAGTTCGGTAGAGTTAACTTACTCGATCAACAGCTTCAGTATTAACAAGGCCCA
>JAIOZL010000031.1 GCA_021740645.1 Bacteroidales bacterium | reverse complement strand
GATATTTTAATGAATTTTGTTATCGGATTAACCGCTCACAAAACAAAGAAACTATCTTTAATAATTTGATCAGAAGAATGGTTGCTGCCGACAATATTACGCATCAGCAATTAATAAGCAGCTAAATGATGACCTCTATGAAATCAATTTAGTGGAAAGAACAAGTGTTTCGTAATCATATCCATTTGGAAGTGTATATGCAGGTTGCTGTGTAAGGTCTTCCATTTTTGCTGAAAGAAAATGGGTTGGACTGGTTGCTAAGTTGCATTCTTTTATAGTGTCAAATATTTTGGCATACAAACCTTTAAGATAGTTTATATCTATTCCTTTAAAGCGAATAGCATCGGTGATTTCGGGAATTGCGATGGTCGGGTCAAACATATAATCGTCCAGGTCATAAATGATGATAATATTGTTTGATTTGGCTCGCTTTAGAATAACTTCCAGGTGTCGGTTCAAAGGAATTCTCCAAATTATTAGTATCCGGCAATTGTCAATCACTTTGGGGTCTGCATAAACAATCTCCGCTTCGAACCATTCTGATGCAATCCCAAGATCCTTGTATGTGCTCAAATATCTCTCAATCCGGTAAATGTGGCCAGGCGTATGTGATTCGCCGGAAATAAAGATTGCCCCTTTTTTTAATTTAAGAGCCCGCCAGTTTTTTTGAAAGTATTTGAAGTAAATTATTTTAAATTTGATGAAATCCCGGATAGGGAAAATCCATGTAAACAAAACAAATTCGGGAATGATTTTTTTCAAAAACCTTTTGATTGAAGCAAATATTTGATTAGCCATTGATCCGTAATTAGAAAATAATTTCAAAAATAGTAAATTAATAAAGTAAGCTATCCTGCCTTATCCTGTGTCTTTTAAAATAAAAAAAGACAAATTATATTTGATAACACAAATTTTTGATTTAAAATAATTTTCTAATTTTACGCTCCTTGAAGTTTTTAGAAATTGTAGTATGGGAAGGAAAAATAAAAACAAAACTACCACAATTAAATCATTTGATCGTTTCGAGCTATTGTTTTCGGTAATTGCTGTGTGTTTGATTATTCCGCTGATTTACTCACAGTCCACCCATGATCCAACACTGGCTCCCCGATTATTAATTTTAAGTATTATCGTTTTATTATTATTCCTTTTTTCTCTAAAATTATATTCTTCAAAAGGAAAATCCATTCAGCTGAAAGGAAAGCCGGTTTTTATTCTTTATTTAATTTATTTAACAATATGCATGGTATCGCTATTCAAAGCCATTAATCCGGCCGAGGGGGTTTTTGATATCACCAAGACTTTTTTAGTTATTCTTTTACTTTTTTACTTGGCGAATATTTTTATACGTAATGAGAATTTTGTTGAAATTCTTACCAAGACTTTAGTTATAAGTGCCTTAATAGCTTCAGCAATCGGATTTTACCAATATTCAATTCATGCAACCGGGAAGTCCGAAGCTGAATTATTCACTGCTTTATACAACGTAAAAGGACTTATGGCACATAAAAACCAGCATGCTATCTTTCTTTTTTTGATTCTCCCTTTTATTGTTTATGGAATATTTTATCTTCAAAAGTTTTGGAAGATTTTAAGTAGCATTTCATTATTGACTGTGCTCGTTTTAATATTTCTGTTGCAGACCAGGTCAGTTTGGATAGGAACGGTATTATTTATTTTCACCTTTTTGATTTTAAGTTTTATTTATCTGAGGAAAATTCCAATTTTAAAGGAGGCGAAAAAAATAAAACGGATCATAGTAATCATATCACTTTTACTAATTTCATCAACTACTTATTATGTTTTCCAAAGTCCCAGCACTTATAAACTTGTGAAGTATAAATTTAAATCAATATACGATTTAGATTCGGAAAACAATCGTGGAAGAATACAAATTGCCCTTGCAACTATTGAAATGATTAAAGATAACCCGGTATTTGGTGTAGGTGCAGGTAATTGGAAAATAAATTGTCCTGTTTATTATGCTCAATATCAGGGTTCGGAATATAAAAATTGGCGAAGGCCTCATAATGACTTTATTTGGATTTTAGCTGAAAAAGGATTTTTTGGATTTGTTTCCTATATATTGGTTTTATTGAGTTTACTTTACTTTGGCTTTAAGGCTTTACATGCGTTGACGGAAAAGAAACATATATTTTTTTTAATTCTAATAATCGCTGGTTTTTTAGGTTATCTAGTGATCTCAAATTTCACCTTTCCTTATGAGCGGATTAGCCATCAAACCTTAATTGCCATATTTATGGCAATTATTCTAGCAAATTATAATTACAGTCAACCTCATAAAAAGCAGACAACTAATAGGCCAATGATATTTAAAAAATTCAAATTGCTAATAATTATTCCATTAATTTTCAGCCTTTACTACAGCATTTTGTTTTATCGATCAGAAGTTTATTCGCAAAGACTGATGGATGCACAAAAGCAAAAAAATTACAGTCAACTGTTTACATATAGCGAACTTGCTTTTACTTATCTTACGACTATTGACCAAGCCAATAATCCCTATATTTTTTATCGTGGATCTGCACTTTTTGATATCAATAGATATGATGAAGCAATAGACTCTTATTTAAAGTCAATTACCTATAATCCTTATCACCATATGAGTTTATTCAACCTTGCTATTACATATGGTAGAAAAAGAGAATATCAAAAAGCAATCCCTTATTTGTTCAAAGTCATTGAATTATTTCCATTTTATAAAGATGCTCTTAATAATCTTGCAAAATGCCAATTTGAAATTAGAAACTACGAAGAAGCCTATAAAACATTGCTTAAAATAAAAATTAAAGATGATGATCAAAAATTAAATGAGCTTCTAAATAAAACTTTAGCAATATTAGATAATAAGAAATTGGGTTGATTTATTTTAAATTCTACGTAACCACTTTATCTGCCACGAAAAATTGATTTATTTGAATGTCCGTAATTATGCCAGTAAAGATAAATGATTATCTTAAGGGAAAATATTTTGACGTGAAACTAATCAAATTTATCGAAGATTTCCCTGACGAAAAAAGCTGTAAAGATCATTACAGGTTGGTAAGGGAGCAAGAAGGCATCACATGTAAGAGATGTGGATGCGCAAAACATTACTGGTTAAAATCCAAATACCAATGGCAATGTTCACAATGTGATTTTCGGACTACCCTACGAAGTGGGACAATAATGGAGAACTCAAATCTTCCCTTTAAGAAGTGGTACCTGGCAATGGCTTTTATGAGCTTTAGCAAAAAAGGATTGTCAGCAACGGAACTTCAAAAACAGTTGGGGCATAAACGTTATGAACCCATATGGGCGATGATGCACAAGATACGCAAGGCCATGGGCAATAGGGACAATCTTTACCAATTGGAAGGGATGCTTGAGTTTGATGAGGGTTACTTTGAAACAGAAACCAATAAAAGAGACAAGAACAACCTAAAACGAGGCCGAGGGAGCCAAAGACAGGAAAATGTAGCAGTAATAGCAGAGTCCACACCTTTAGAGGACCTTGCTACAGGAAAAACCAGCAAACATTGCAGATATTTCAAAATGAAAGTTCTGAAAAGCCATATTGCAGAAGAAATTAACCAGGTCATAGAAGACAACATAGACGAAAAAAGCATAGTGTTTTCTGACAAAAGCACAAGTTATATTGATATTGCTGATTATGTTGATGTGCATATAATGGAAAAATCATCCAATGAGACAACTGTAAACACATTGCGTTGGGTGCATATTGCCATAAGTAATGCAAAGCGAACATTATTAGGGATTTACCATAAAATAAAAGGAAAATACTTGCAGCTTTATTTGGACGAATTTTGTTACAAACTAAAACGCAGGTACTTTGGCGAGAGACTGTTTGACAGGCTTACTATTGCTGTGGCTTCAAATTACTGGTATGAAAAAGGATAATCAAATTGATTTATTACAGTTTTGGTTTAGGAATAATTCCAAATGTTAGTCATTTTGTTAGTAAATAAAAAAGCAGCCACATTTCTAATCAATGTAACTGCTTCATAATCTGCGTGGAGCATATCGGAGTCGAACCGATGACCTCTTGACTGCCAGTCAAACGCTCTAGCCAACTGAGCTAATGCCCCTTTCATTTTCTGGGCATTAGCGAAGTTGCCTGTCCCGCCATTTTCAGCGGGAAGCTAATGCCCCAAATAGGTTACAAGTTGAAGGTTCAAAGTTGAACGGACCTTTATTAAACTTGCTGTACTTGAAATGAACGATGCGGCTGCAAAAGTAAAAATAAATCCTAAATTTACAACTCAAATAATTTTGATTTTAATGAAAAGAATTTTTGCAGCAATTAAGGTTGTGCCTGAAGAAGTCATTTCAGCGCTTTATTACTCTTTATTTTCACAACTTAAAAATGAACGTATCAAATGGGTTGACCTCAATAATATCCATATTACCTTAAAATTTTTCGGAGAAACACCTGAGGAACTCATCCCTGATATTACGCAATTATTAAAACAAATTTCAAATCGTAATACAAATTTTCTCATTCACTTTAATAAGATAGGCATTTTTGGCAGTTCGTATGATCCCCGTGTGATATGGTTAGGATTTGATAAAAATTTAAAATTAGAGAATCTTGGCCAGGAAATACTTAGCAAGATGGAAAATCTTGGATTTATACGTGACAGGCAGAATTTCGTACCCCACCTAACCCTTGGAAGGATAAAATATATCCAGGATAAGGATGCTTTTAATAACGCAATCAGAAAACAACAACAAATAAAGATACCTCCCCGGAAGATTCAAGAAATTCATCTGATAGAAAGTATCCTAAAACCATCAGGCCCTGAATATATCTCACTGGAAAGTTTTAAATTAAAATAAAAGGCTTTCCCGATTAGGCAGGAAAGCCTTTTTAATTCATGGTTTAAATTTAGATCGAAAGATGAAATCTTACTTCATAAGCTCATTTTTATCTTTCTCCTCGGCTGCCATTTTTTTTGCCATAAAATGATAAATGACAAGAGCAGCACCACCAAATAGGAAAATCATTGAAAAATAAGCGGCTTCCTCCTCAAAGCGAAATGCATCAAGTGTAGCAAGCAGTTTTCCCATAAGGATACCTAAAGCAATACCGATTAACATAATTCCATACTTCAAAGAATAGGAACTTTTCTTTTGAGGCGCAATGAACATTGAGGCATCCACACCTTTTTCCATCATGGCCATCCTTTCTTTCCTACGGACGCCGAGGTAAACGATGGCGAGAATGGTTCCGAAAATAATTGCGAGTACGAATACCGGAGTTAGATCAGTCATAATTTCTTAATTTTATTCGTTAATATTTGTTTCAATTAACTTGACGCAGTTTTTATTGGACGGTTACAAATTTTTATTTGAAGCGATGTAACCACATTGAACAAACATCGTCATATTTACAAATGATGGCTGAAAACGAAAATGAAATTTTACATAAAGTTATTGAAGGTGATGCAAAAGCATACGCCCACCTTGTTGATATGCACAAGCAAATGGCTTTTACAATTGCATGGCGGATTGTAAAAAATCGTGAAGATGCTGAGGAAATTGCACAGGATGCGTTTGTAAAAGTTTACCAATCGATCGCTACATTTAAAGGCACATCAAAATTTTCAACCTGGCTTTTTCGGATTGTTTATAATGCAGCCATTTCTAGTATCAGGAAGAAAAAAATTGAAAAAACAGAAATTAACAATGATTTTATCGAAAACTATACCTTAGACGAGATTAATGAAAACCTTGAAAAGTTGGAGGAAGAAGAACAGAAATTTATAGTAGAAAAATTGCTTGATAACCTGAATCCTGAAGAAAGCACATTGATAAACTTATATTATTTTCAGGATTTATCCACAGAGGAAATGGCAGAGGTAATCGGAATTTCAAAATCAAATGTAAAGGTTAAGCTCCACAGAATCAGAAATAAAATGCACCTGGAAGCAAACAGGATTTTATCAAATCAGCTAAAAGAAATACACCATGAAAAATATTGATCATATGAACCCGGACAATTCACTTCAAAAAATATTAAGTAAATCATCAAGTCCTCAGCCATCCGATGATTTTACATTTAAAGTGATGGAAATGGTAAGTCAGTTGAAGGGAGACGAAAAGTCTGTTCAAGTGTATACTCCAAATATTTATACCATTTTGCTCATATCAGCTGCTTCAATTTTCGTGCTTGTTGCCACCTATTTTTATCTTACTTTTTCTGGAATTTCATTTTTGCCCCAAAACATCGATTTTACACTTTTCCCGGTTTTTAAAACTTTATTTACCTACTTCGATCAATTAATCGGGTCCTTTTCAATAAGCCCGGTTACATGGGTTATATTACTTGGAGTGGTGGCCATTTTTCTACTGGAACGGCTAATTAAGAAATTGCATCTTTTAAAAACCTTTAACTTTTCTTTCTAAAAGATTGAAAATCCTCTGAATCGCCTCAACCTTTCTTTGAATTATTTGTTTATTCAGGGATAGTAAATAAATTTATGCTTGAATAAAAGGAAGCTTATTGAAACACTTTATATCCAAAAAAATTATTTTGATGTTCAAAATCCTTAAAAAACTACTAAAAAATTTGATATAAAGGTTTTAAAATCGTAAATTTGCTTTGATTTTTGTACCATAAGAAATTAATAATTGGATTAAAATCAACTTAAAACCTAATAAACGCACATAAAAACAATCACTTAAAAACTATAAAATGAAAAACGTCTATTATTTATTCGTCGCTTTTTTACTTGCATTTAGTTTAAATGCAACAGGACAAACACAGAATGCTTTAGAATTTGATGGCATAGATGATTATGTAGACTGTGGTAATGATGCCAGTCTGGATATCACCGGACCCATTACGATAGAAGCATGGATTTATACCGAAACGGTATTGCAGGAATATGTCCGTTTTGTTGAAAAAGACTGGGCTACCTCCTATTTCCTTGGAAGCTCATACGGCAATGATGGTATTGCATTTGGAATGGATCCCAACGGAAGTGTAGCCAATGTATTAGAAACCGCCGACGATCTTATCTATCAGTTTATCTGGACCCACGTGGCAGGAACATGGGATGGAACAACCCTGAAAATTTATATCAATGGTGACCTTGTAGCAAGCAAACCTTGGTCTAATACTCCGGGTGGCTCAAGCGAAAATACACTAATCGGGAAATACTATGTTGATCTCACTCATAATTTTGATGGATACATGGATGAAGTTAGGATATGGAATGTGGCAAGATCACAAACTGAAATTCAGGCCAATATTTATAAAGAAATTGAAAACCCGGCCTCAGAATCCAACCTGGTGGCATACTATCAGTTTGACGAAGGATCAGCTACTCAAACAAGTGATGACCTTAGCCAAAATGATAATACAGCAGTGCTGGGTGGCACTCTGGCCATCGAATCAAGTGACCCTACATGGATAACTTCTACCGCACCAATGCCCTATTTATCCTTTCAGGATGGTATTTGGGAAGATGTTGACACCTGGACTTATGGACAGGGATGGCCTTTTAAATCATGGGCCCTTGTTAAAATCCAAAATAACGTTACAGTTACTACAGATGATGTAGCAGGCACCCTGACTCTATTGCCAGTTGGCAGATTAACAATCGACCCAACTTTTTCATTGGATGTTGCTGATAATTTCATTATCAAATCGAATGCTACCGGAACAGGTTCATTAATCAATAATGGAACATTCACCTATGGATCAGCTTCAGTTGAAAGATATTATACAGGGGGACAGTGGCATTTAATTTCATCACCTATATCTAATGCAGTATCTGGTATGTTTACCGGATTATATCTCCAAAAGCATAATGAGGCCACCAATATGTACACCGATATTATTCCAACAAATGAATTGCTTAATCCGGGTCAGGGTTATGCTCTATGGAACAATTCAACGGCCACAGCCTCCTTCAACGGCACTTTAACAACAGGCACTGTGGGTAGCACAAACAATATTAAAAGAAGCGGTGCAGGAAGTGCGAACTACGGATGGAACCTTGTTGGGAATCCTTATTGTTCGGCTATTGACTGGGATGCTGCCTCAGGATGGACAAAAACAAATGTGAACAATGCCGTTTATATCCACCGTAATGCCACAACCTGGGCCACTTATGTAGGTGGCGTTGGTACGAATGGCGGTTCACGATACATTGCTAATGGCCAGGGATTTTTTGTATCCGTTACCGATAACGCAGGATCATATCCTGAATATGGAACTCTTACTATGACCGAAGCTGTTAAAGTTCACAACAACCCAACGTTCTACAAAGAAACAGTGGCTAATCTGTTAAGACTGGAAATTGCCGGAAATGGTTATACTGACGAAACAGTGATCAGGTTTAGTGAAGAGGCTACAGTTAACTTTGATGGAAACTTTGATGCCCATAAAATTTTCGGTTATGTGGATGAAGCTGCTAATATATACAGCACAACTGAAGGACAGCAATATTCTATCAATGCTTTGCCTGCTTCTCAATCAACATCAGTGGGGGTATATGCAGGAACCGCATCAGAATATGAAATTTCAGCCACAGAAGTAAATGACTTACAAACTGTATTATTAGAAGACCTTCTGACCGGAACAGTTACCAATCTTCTCGAAGGAAGCTATGTTTTTACTTATGACGGTTCTTTTAATGATCGTTTTATTATTCACTTTAGTCCAATGACTGGAATAGAAGCTCCTTCAAAAACTAAGGCAAATATTTTTGCTTACCAAAATAACGTGATCTGCTATCTTCCTGAAGCAACTTATGGTAAGGCATCTGTTTATCAAATTAATGGCCAGTTAGTAAAAACTTTTGATGTACAGAGTGGAAAGAATGCTATTCAATTGAATAAGGCAGGAACATACATTGTTAAAATAATTACAGATGATTTTGCTGAAACTCAAAAAATTACTATTCGTTAATTAGATTAAAAAACACCGATATGAAAAACAAAATATTCAAAACCGTTTTAGTCTTATTGATAGCAATTTCTCCGGTAATACTTTTGGCTCAAAACCCACCTCATCCTAATGGTGGAAGCGGACCAACCGGAGGGAATACCCCTGTTGGTGGTGGTGCTCCTATTGATGGAGGATTAAGCTTCCTACTGGTTTTAGGTGCTGCCTACGGATCAAAGAAATTGTTTCAACAGAACAAATAAGCAAAACTTTTAAAATTCCTAAAAGGCTATTCCTTAGGGAATGGCCTTTTTTTATTTTACGAAGCTTCAAATTATTACTTTTGCGTGCTTAAATTTTACTTTAATGAATGATTATAAGAATGCTCCAGAGCATCAGGATAGTGAGGGTAAATCCAAAAATTTCCTGGAAATATTTATCGAAGAAGATATCCGTAAGGGTAAAAATGAAAGTCGTGTGCATACACGTTTTCCTCCAGAACCTAACGGTTATCTGCATATTGGACATGCTAAATCAATCTGTTTGAATTTTGGGTTAGCCAATAAATATAACGGACTTTGTAATTTGAGATTTGACGACACAAATCCAAGCAAAGAAGAAGAAGAATACGTTAATTCCATTATGGAAGATGTGCGTTGGTTAGGCTTCGATTGGGAAGACCGTCTGTTTTATGCTTCCGATTATTTCGATCAGTTGTTTGAATGGGCAGTAAAGCTAATTAAAAATGGAAAAGCTTATGTAGATGACCAAACATCAGAACAAATAAGTATACAACGGGGTGTACCTACCCGCCCGGGAACTGAAAGTCCATTCCGCAATAGGCCTGTTGATGAAAACCTCGATCTGTTCATGAGAATGAAAAAAGGAGAGTTTAAGGAAGGCACCCATGTTTTGAGGGCCAAAATAGATATGGCCTCTCCCAATATGCATATGCGCGACCCTGTCCTATACAGGATCATGCACACATCACATCACCGGACAGGTGATACATGGTGTATTTATCCCATGTACGACTTTACACACGGTCAATCGGATTACCTTGAAGGAATTACCCATTCCATTTGTACACTTGAGTTTGAAATTCACCGGCCACTTTATGATTGGTTTTTGGACAACCTGATTGAAACAGAATACCGTCCAAGGCAATATGAATTTGCCAGGCTCAACCTGAGCTATACGGTAATGAGTAAGCGAAAACTTCTCGAATTAGTGAATGAAAAATATGTGAAAGGCTGGGATGACCCAAGAATGCCGACTGTTTCCGGGTTAAGAAGAAGAGGCTATACCCCTGAATCAATCAGGAATTTTGCTGACCGGATTGGGATTGCAAAGCGTGAAAACGTCATTGATGTGGGGGTATTGGAATTTAGTATTCGAGAGCATTTAAATAAAATTGCCCCTCGGATTTTTGCAGTATTGGATCCTCTTAAAGTAATCATTACCAATTACCCTGAAGGAAAAATTGAAGAGCTCACTATTGAAAACAATCCCGAAGATCTGGATGGAGGAACCCGAATTGTCCCCTTCACCAAAGAAATTTACATCGAACGTTCTGATTTTATGGAGGACCCTCCCAATAAATTTTTCCGTTTGGGCCCAGGCAGGGAAGTCAGGCTGAAAGGAGCTTACGTTATTAAATGCGAAGACTTCAAAAAAGATGAAAACGGTAACATTGTAGAATTGTATTGTACCTACGACCCTGAAACCAAAAGTGGTTCAGGAGTTCAAAGAAAAGTCAAGGGTACATTGCACTGGGTTTCAATGGAAACGGCTATTGATGCTGAAGTAAGGATTTATGACCGTTTATTTAAAACAGAAAATCCTGACATAGCTGAAGAAGGAAAAGACTTTAAGGACAACATCAACCCTGAATCTTTAACCGTGGTGACCGGAAAAATTGAACCGGCTATAAAAAATGCGAAGGCTGGAGAGAAATTCCAGTTTCAACGACTTGGGTATTTTTGTGTCGATCCTGATTCCACAAGTGAAAAACTGGTTTTCAACCGAACAGTTACTTTAAAAGATACCTGGGCAAAAATGAATAGATAAAATTTGTTATAAGCAAAAACAATTTATTACATTTGCCCCCTTATTGCCCGATAGTGTAATGGCAACACATCACGCTCTGAGCGTGAAGATTCTTGGTTCGAACCCTTGTCGGGCAACTTTAACCCCGGTGTTTTACTCGCTGGGGTTTTTTATTTTGGGCCAGCCCCTGAAGGTCGGGACAATACAAAACCTATAAATTCGAACTTTTTTATTGTTGCTTCTTTTCGTTTAAGATATCCTCATTTCCTTATTTTTGTTTCATGAATAATAAACTTTATAAACTACATTCACTATTAAAAAGCTATAAAAGTGCCGTTGTGGCATTTTCGGGAGGAGTGGACAGCAGCTTTCTGCTGAAAGCAGCTTATGATGCACTTGGGGATAAAGTGATGGCTGTTACAGCGGTTTCTCCCTCTGTTCAGCCAAAGGACCTGGAATTGATCAAAGAAATAATCGCCCTGATCGGCGTGAAACACACTTTCGTGAAATCAGAAGAATTTAACGATCCGAGGTATTTACAAAACGACCCCCAACGCTGTTACTTCTGTAAAACTCATATCGGAACGGCCTTAATTACTTATGCCAGCGAAAATGGATACGCTTTCATTTTGGATGGCAACAATGCAGACGATACCAGCGATTACCGCCCGGGAATGAAGGCAGCCGAAGAACTGGGTATAAAAAGCCCGCTCAAGGAAGCCGGTTTTACCAAGGAAGAAATCAGGCAGTTGTCAAAAGAATATGGACTTCCCAACTGGGACAGGCCAGCTTCTCCATGCCTGTCGAGCAGGATACCCTACGGAACCCCGATAAAAATTGAATCCCTTAACAAAGTAGATGCTGCGGAAGAATACCTGAAGACTTTCGGAATGAAAAACATAAGGGTCAGATTTCATAACGATGTGGCACGCATTGAAGTTGAACCTTCTGATTTCAACACCATTCTTGAAAATAATATGGCTATCAATGCTACCTTAAAACAAATCGGTTTCCGGTATGTTGCCATGGATATTATTGGTTTCCGCTCAGGAAGCCTCAACGAAGTATTAAACAATGGATAAAAATAAATTAACTCAGTTACTGAATGATGTAAAAGAAGGCAGGTTGGATATTAATCATGCCCTACACAAGCTGCGGACTTTACCCTTCGAAAACCTGGGCCATACTAAAATAGACAATCACCGTGACCTGAGGCAGGGAATACCTGAAGTGGTATATTGCGAAAGCAAAACCCCTGAACAGATCCTGAGCATAATGCAACGTATCCTTGAATCCCACAATAAAGTTCTTGGTACGCGGGCTAACCCTGAAAAAGCGGCTTTCATCCAAAAGCATATTTCGGATTCTGTTTATGATAAAGAATCCAGGTTATTGATGGTAAACCGGCCAGAGGAAGACGATGCTATTAAGAAAACAGGCATGGTGATGGTTATTACGGCTGGAACCTCAGATATACCCGTTGCCGAAGAGGCAGCTAAAACCCTCGAATTCCTGAATGTAAAAGTGGAAAGGGCTTTTGATATAGGAGTAGCAGGAATTCATCGCTTGTTTGATGTGTCAGACAAACTTTATGAAGCCGATGTCATTATTTGCATAGCCGGGATGGAAGGTGCTCTGACAAGTGTAGTGGGAGGCCTGGTGAGTTGCCCCGTAATTGGGGTGCCGACAAGTGTGGGATATGGAACCAGTTTACAAGGTTTTGCCCCCATGCTCACCATGTTAAACTCTTGTGCAACCGGTGTGGCTATAGTCAATATCGACAATGGGTTTGGGGCTGCCACCGTAGCTAATTCAATTATTCAAAGGATCCAGAAATATCAGTAGAATGAAAACACTTTATTTTGATTGTATAGCCGGAGCCAGCGGTGACATGATACTGGGTGCATTGATCGACGCAGGTCTGTCTCTTGATCTTTTGAAGGAAAAATTAAACCTGCTCAACTTAGATGAGTTTGACATTACAGTTAAACAGGTGAAAAAAAACGGGTTTGCTGCTACTAAACTTGATGTACTGGTTAAAGATGAAAAACATGAGCGGCACTTTTCGGATATTAAACATCTGGTAGAACAAAGTGATTTATCAGATCGGATCAAAGAAAAAGCTTCCCAAATATTTTGGGAGCTCTGTGAAAAGGAAGCCAAAATCCACAATTCTTCCCCCGAAAAAGTCCACTTGCACGAATTAGGTGGTGTTGATACCATAGTAGATGTGGTGGGTACCCTTATTGGTCTGGAATTATTAAATGTGGATAACATTGTTTGCTCACCCTTACCCATGGGTAGAGGTTTTGTAAAAGGTGCCCATGGTAAGATTCCTTTGCCTGCTCCTGCAACAGCCGCCCTGCTCAAAAATATACCGGTATATGGCGTTGATGTAAATTTTGAACTGGTCACCCCAACTGGTGCCGTCTTGTTAAAAACCCTGGCAACGGAATTTGGCGTAATGCCTGCTATGCAAGTTTCGAATATTGGCTATGGAGCGGGTAATAAAGACCTTGACATCCCAAATGTGATAAGAGTATTTATTGGAGAGGAGGAGAAAAACAAGGATGTGATTAAGGAACATCTTGCAATTCTGGAAACAAATATCGATGACCAAAACCCGGAATTTTTTGACCACATCATGACTTTACTTTTTGAGAAGGGAGCCTTGGATGTTTGGATGGATTCCATTCAAATGAAAAAGAACAGGCCGGCCATAAAATTAAGTGTGCTGTGTAAACCAAATAATGTCTCAGAAATGAAAAGAATAATTTTCACTGAATCAAATTCAATTGGTTTGCGTGAAGCTTTAATAATGCGACATTCCCTTCCACGCAAAATAATAAAAGTGGAAACAAAGTATGGGCCGGTGAATGTAAAAATAGCCCACTTTGAAGGGAATAAAAAAGTCATTCCAGAATATGAGGATTGCAAGTTACTTTCGCGCAAGAACGGAGTTTCAATTACAGACACATTTCATCAAGCCATCTTAGTGGCTTCAGGCCTCATAAAATAAAAAGAACCATCTTCTAATCTTCTATTCAGCTTGCAGCTTTTCTAAGGAATACCGCCCCAATTATTCAGCGTGTATAACTGGCACATTTATAAATTCTCCATTTTTAACCTCAATAGGTAATTGTGAGCCCTCTGGAGTAGTTGTAAAATGAAAATTACCGGATATCTTATTATCTAAAAAATAGGTTATGTTCACAAATACATAATCATAAGCGTGATAACTTTCGCCATATACTGAAAACCAGTAACTTGCCATAAATACCCCATGATTAATGCTTAAGGATGCGTTAGTTGAAATATAATTATAATCCAATCCTATTGAAATATAACTTCCATCGTTACCCATCCCGGAAATATAAAGATACTCATCATCATCAAATGCATAATGATATGCATAGGCCTGATTAGAATACCAGTTTATTAGCCCAACTTTTGCCGAAATGATTCCGGGAAAAGGAACTGCATTTCCTTCATTTATTCCCGGGTACCAGTATGTAAAATTTGCATTGCCCTGATTTTGAGTAAAATTATTGCTTCCATTGGAATTCGTAAAATCCTTATCAAATACACCATTTTCAAAATACCAGGGTAGTATCACTTCAGGAAATATATTGTAAGCTTCTAAATTGGATTTAAAACCTATTTTAGTGGGACTTCTAACTTCTTCCTCTTTGGTGCATGACAAAAAAACCATGACCAAAATAAACAAAAGAAGAATATTTGCAATTAAAGATCGACTTTTCATGGCTTTGTTTTTTTTAAATAATTAAAAACAAAAACCCAAACGAATGGCTGGATTAAAGTTAAACCCCAGATCCATTCTCGATTCTTTGTTTATTATAGTATCACTAGCACCAGCTGCGGTGATCTCAACTTCTTTCATGCTTGTTGATAATACGCCAAAACCAATCTCTGCCCCAAGATATATTTTTTTAGTAAAGTAAAAATCTGCGCCACACAATGCATTAATTCCAATAGAGGTAAATCCTCTTTGTGTGCCAAATTGATCCCATGCTCCATTCACTTCCATGGTTTGGTTTACGTTATTGTCTATATATTCTGATTTTGCTCCTTTAGTAGTGAACCCAACCTCGGCACCGACATAAGGTGAAAACCGTTCCCAGTTGCCAAAATGCTTTTCAATCCCCGGGAAAATACCAAACTGGGTGTAAGATGCTTTTTCTTCATCTGTCACCAGTGGATCTATCTCGTTCATGGGCTCTCCTTTTTCGGAGTGCATACGAATGTCTAATCCGATTCGAACCACCAAATCGTTGGCAAGATAATACCGTGCTTTCAGGTAATTTATGCCAATGGGGGTAGCGGAAAGTGGGGTAAAGTTTAACTCTACTCCAAGATCGCCTGCTACAGGTTTAAAATCCTGGGTGTTTGCAAAACAAACAAAGAATAATAATGCTGCTAAAATTACGGTTCCTTTTTTCATGTGAAATGTTTTTTAATGGTTAAGTAAATTGTTTTGACTGTGTTTTTGTATTAACAAATCTACAAAATTAATTGAAGTAACGTGGACACCCGAAAAATTAGTATTTAAGCATTGTTGAAAAAACCGCTTAGCCAATTAATTTTTACCTTTATCCCAAAAACAACGATGGATTATCCCCAAATCATTAAGGATTTGCCTAAAGCATCCATCCCGCTTAATGGCGCAACTGCCCATCTATTGCAGGGGCAAAACAACCAACTTGTATTTTTCGATTTTAAGGAAGATACTGAAATACCTATGCATATGCATGGCGCCCAGTGGGGAATTGTAGTCGATGGCAAAATTGAGCTAACTATTGGAGGTAAGACGAAAACTTACCAAAAAGGAGATTCTTATTCTATAAAGGCTGGAGAAGAACACGGCGGGAAAATTTATGCCGGATTTAAAGCCATTGATTTTTTCGAAGAAAAGGACAGGTATTAAAAAAAAGCCCCGCCGAAGCGGGACCAGCACTTAAAATAAATAACCACTTGTTTTTAGTTTTTTAACAGCCCCCCACCTCTTCTACAGCTCCGTGTCCCATTTCTTCGAGGTTTTTCTCATAATCCAGCGGATAGGTCATTTCCCATTCCTTCCATCCACCCTGCAGGTTTTTAACATTAGTATATCCCAACTGTTTAAGTGCATTAACAGCTAAAACTCCCCTGTTACCTTTTTTACAATAAATGATAATCTCGTCGGTTTTTTCTGGCAGATACATAAACTGACTTTCCCAATATTCCTCTTTGCCAATTTTGAATTCCAACGTTCCTCTGGGTATATTTACCGCACCCGGTATGTACCCTAGGTTATGTTCACCTGGTTCACGTACATCAATCAATAAAAACATTTCCCCCTCCTCGAGTTTAGCTTTTAATTCTGCCGGGCTTATTTCTTCAATATTTTGTCTGTAAAATGCCACCATGTCATCTGAACTGGTAAATTCCATTTTATTGGTGCATGCTGGTATGATAAAGATAGAAACCAGTAAAAATATTCCTGATAATTTCAATTTGTTTTTCATCATTCTATATTTTATTTTTTTCTTTTTATTTCTTTTTTTTGTCCTTCCATATCATCTTCCATTACTTTGTATTCTGTTTCTTTCAATGCATTCACCAGAATACTTTTTACTTCAGCCCGGCTTTTTTCATCCCCTTTTTCCGATCGGATCCGAAGACCGGCCCCATCCACTGCTTCAATTACAATCCCTTTAATTTCATCTTCCTCCATTTCATCCCACCCAGTAATCATGGCGTTCAGATTGGAAGTAAGGGTTCGGCCGGTTGTTATCAGGTAAAGGTGAATTATTACAAAGCTGATAAGTAAATATGCTCCTAGGGTATGCAAAATAGCAATGTACTTTAAACTGTCGAGCTCAATACCTTGTAATGGATAATGAAAATACATATACAATAATCCTGAAGCCACCATAAGCGGAATCAACAAAATTTTAAGTCCGAAATATACCAGGCGCTGCAACGGATTTAATTTACTCAAGGTCAGTTTTTTTGTAGGATGGGGAGCATGCCTGAAGATACCCGTAAGGTAATAATTTACCTGTGCTTTAAAATTATTAACTGTTGGAATATAGTTTCGCCATTCGTCTGTTGTCAGATGCCAGAAAATAGCAAAAATGATCAGTATGATAAATGCCCAGGCTGCGTTGTTATGCCACACCACCGCATTTTCATAACCAATAAAGTTAGAAACTCCATGGATTTCAAAGCCTGTGAAAGTCAGGGCAAATATCAGTATAGTCTGGGACCAGTGCCAGAACCTTTCAAATCTCTTGTACAGGTATACCTTTTTTGTCATATTTTTTTCCTCCATCAATAAGTTTTTGTAAAAAACAACTTCTGTTATATAAAATGCGGCAACCAGTGTGTAACATGATTCCAAAAATGGAAACCAATATAAAAATAATGCCTGCAGCCTCCACCGGAACACTATAGTCTCGTCCAGGTAAGTAAAAATCATCCAGCGATGCCAGCCGTCCATTTTCCCTGGTATGACAGTCCACGCATTTTAAAGAATTCGCTGCCGGGGCTACCTGATGGTTGAGTGGCCAGTACATTTCTGTTTCCACAAAATCGTATTCACCACTGTATGGTAATCCCAGGTAATCCATTCCTTTTTGGGCAGCAATATTCCAGTCAAAGTCGGTCCAGTATGCTCCATTTCCTGGTTCCTGGTCCCACAGTTTGGCCTGGATGAGAGTATTATTTACCGGGTCGTAAATTTGTTTGCCCCGATGTACTTTCACCGGCCAGATCTTTGATGGTTTATTGGTCTTTTGAAACCGGCCTTTATCATGGTAAGCCCCATCCAGGGAATTCATCTGAACCGGTACAGTCTCAATTTTATCTGTTATTAACTGGTGATTGGCAATCCCATTAAACCAATAATATTCAGGAATAACATGATCATTAAATACAAAATTTCCTTTTATCGAGAGGTAATTATGGTTTCCATCTGCATCATGCTCTGTTTTAGGATGGCCATTTTCATCAAGCTGTCCGGCCGTTGACCAATCCCAGATCATCTTTGTACCAGTGGCTTTTGCATAAATAGGGATATGGCAGGTTTGACAAGCCACCCTGAGGTTATGCTCATTGATAATACTGTTTTCATGTGGCTTTTCTGTATGGCAATATTCACAGGTAGCCCGGTTAATATTTTCAGATGAAAGGGCATAAAGTTTTCCGGCCATTTGATGCTTATCTGTTACATGGCAATCAACACAGCTCATATTTTCCCCTTCGGTGGTCATATGTACATCCACTTCCCGTGAGCAATCAATCATGGCCTTTTCCAAATCACCATGTTTAACATTATTTCCGCCCCCACCCCAAAAATGGCAAACACCGCAGTTTTCCCGTTTGGGTGAGCCTACTTGCTGAGCAACATAATTTAAATCCACACTTTCATCGGGATAACCAGCACCCCCCTTTTTCTTTTTATAAGTTCCTGAGAGGTCATGACAAACCACACAATCAATATTGGTTGGGTCGCCAAAATCGAAACTCTTATCAGCCCAACCATATCCAATATGGCAACGGGTACAGGTACCTTCACTTCCTGAAATACCAATACAAAAGTTATTTAATATATTTTTTTTGCCAAGCGGTATAACCCCCTTACCCTCCAGCTCTTCTTCTCTCTCCCATTTCCAATGTGATGTGGACATGATCTCACCAGCGCGACCATTATGACAACTCAGACAGGCTGCAGTAAGCTCATGAGCACTGGCAAAAGGTTCCTTGAGCACTTCAAACCGGGAGTGGTCAACCGATGGAGTTAGGTTCCTGTCGTTTTTTCGCACATAATTCTGGACTTTAAGTACCTTTAATTCGTTCTTTTGCATCGAAGAAATATCTTCATCCTCAAAGGAAAAAAACAACAAGGCCAGGGTAACTGCAAATCCAATTATCAATAATCGTCTAACTGCTTCCATATGCTATTTGTTTTGTTAACAAAATAACAACAGCCAATTCAAACCATCAAAAAAACCAATATGATGTTGACTTTGGCTTCTTATGATTTGTGTCAGTATTTAATAGGGAAAGTAGTTAAATACTATTGACCGATTCCGTATATTTGCATTAAACATAAAAGAAATTTCCATGAACGATGAAAATTTAAGAACCAGCTGTACGGTAGCACATGAAAATTGTGAATGTTTTGAATTCCTAACTGAAGAACAAAAACTACTTGTTGAAGAGCGCCAACGCATCGTCCATTATAAAAAGGGAGAAATAATTGCCAAACACGGTGCTTTTGCCTCCCATGTAATTTTTCTTTGCGAAGGCCTGGTAAAGGTTTATTATGAAAGTGGGAACGATTCCTTAATTCTAAAAATAATGAGTCCTGGTAATCTGGTGGGACTATCCTCTTTACAAAAAGATGAAAATGTTTTTCAGTATACTGCCTCCGCTTATATTGACTCTGTCGCAAGATTGATTGATATTAATCTGTTTAAGAAATTCATCGTTGAAAATGGAAGGTTTGCCTCCGAGATCATTCATATCATGAGTGAAAACACCAATCAAATCAATAGCCGCTTTTTTGGAATGATCCATCGACAATCCTACGGCAAACTTGCAGATTTGATCCTTTGTCTTGCAGGACGGATTTTCAAAGAAAAAAAATTCGAATTGCATTTAACCCGGAAAGAACTGGCTGAACTTGCAGGGATGTCTACCGAAAGTGTGATCCGGATTTTAAAAAAGTTCCAGGATGAAGGATATATAAAAATTTCGGGAAAAACCTTTGAAATAATCAATTTGGAAGGGCTCCAACGCATATGTGACCTGGGGTAAACCGAATATCACCACTCCTTTATAGATGCATAAAAATCCACATTTTCTTATCATTTCGGGTACTGGCCGTAATACTGGCAAAACAACCGTAGCCTGTAAATTGATCCAACACTTTTCAAGAGCAGAAAATATTATTGGAATTAAAATCAGTCCGCATTTTCATCAGCAGGGAGATCACAGTCAACTTATTTTTAAAGGCGAGGATTATACTATTTATCAGGAAAATTCAGCAAAAAAAAGTAAAGATACATCCAGGATGTTAAAAGCCGGGGCATGTAAGGTTATTTATATAGAAGTCAGGGATTATAAACTTGAAGAAGCCTATCAACACCTTTTGAAATATATTCCAAATGATACATGCATTATTTGTGAATCCCCGGCATTAAGATCATTGCTTCAACCAGGTATTTTCATCATTGTGGATAACCCAGATCAAACAAACAAAAAACCAGAAGTTATAAAACAAGTAAAGATGGCAGATTTCTTTTTTAAGAATGGGGCAGAAGGCCTGGAAAAAATTATTGGAAAAATCAAGCCCACATCAAAGGGATGGATGTGTGCTTGATCTCCTATACTTTCTTTTGAGCAAACGCTTAATTATCGGTCAGAAAAAATTCGACTGTAGTAACTACCCGCACAATTTTTTGATCAGGTGAATTAGCATCCCGGTTCTCTATATTAAAAAACCCCTGGGAGGCTTTCCTGATCTTTCCCACCTTGCTCCCGCTGTCTTCTGCAAATTTATTGGCTGCCTCACGGGCATTGATTGTCGCTTCCTGTATCATTTGTGGTTTAATATCGTTCAGGCTGGTAAACAAAAACTCTGTTCGATTTTCCCAGTCTTCCGAAAGTACGATTCCCATTTCAACCAATACACCCGATTGTTCCATGGATTGCTTGACTAAAGCGACATTTGAGGAGCGTAAGGTAATGGTTTTTTGGATGACATAACGTGGGCCTTTGGGTATATCGCCGTAGTATGCCTGGGCATAATTGTCGTTAATTTTTGGGGTTGAGTGACTGATCGCCTCAGAATTAAAGCCCTTGTCCACCAAAAATGTGTTAATGGTTTCACGTTTATTGTCAACTTCTTTTTGAAGCTCTATCAAATTATTTCCTACCACCCTGAAAGTAATAGGCCAGATTGCAAGGTCAGCATTTACTTCTTTTTCGGAAAGTCCTTTCACGGTCACATACCGATCAGACATACGGGATTTGGTAAATCCATTTCCGATAAACCAACCTGCTAAAAATATTCCTCCTCCAATAGATAAACCTATAATAGCTGCTTTTAAATTTGTGAAGCTTCCCATGATAATAATTGTTTATATATCAACGCAAAAAGTGTCTATTTATTAAACTGATTTAACGAACTTTTACCAATCTCATACTTTTTCCCATTTTTTTTCATTTTCTCAATGAATGCATGTTCAAGGTCAATATCCAGTTTATCGGCCAGTCTTACCAGGTAAATAAACACATCTGCTATCTCTTCTTTGGCAGCCTGCCTGGTTTCGGGTCCAATATTTTCATTCAGTGATTCGTCGGGTTTCAGCCATTGAAATACATCCAACAATTCACCCGCTTCACCCGCAAGGGCCATCACCAGATTTTTAGGGGTATGAAATTGATCCCAATCTCTTTCTTTCGCAAATTCTCTGAGAAATAATTGATACTTATAAATATCCATAACGTCAAATTTGGGATTAAAGATAGAAAAGTAATAGAATTTTTGAAAAGAAAAGCGCTTATTGCCCCAAGTCAGTATCCGTGATATAAAAAATATGGTAATCCTGATCGGGGAGAATGAACAGGGAGTCGTTTACAACCGGCCAGGAATCCATTACAAATGTAGAATCGATTAAAACTTCAAGCGTCTTATCCTTCTTTGACTGGTTTGGGCTGGGTTCAAGCGGGACAATTCCAAGTATGGCCAGCATTAAACTGATCACATATTTAAAACCAGATGTAAAACTCAATATAATCATTATTGAAAATTTGAATCAAAGGTACAATGCTTAATAAGCCGGTATGGTTAAACGAGGGTTAAAAAAAGTTATGGAAAAGTTAAATATTCATATGGGTATTTATGGAGATATTTCATTAAGGATAATCTGCTATTGTTTACTTTTGCTTATATGGAAGGAACCAAACGAAGTGATATTAAAACGGGAATGCTGGTACAGGTTGTACTTAAACAGGACCAGCACTCAGGAAAGTTAACAGCAGGTATTGTTCAAAAAATACTTACCAAATCACCTAACCATCCGCACGGTATTAAAGTTTTGCTACATAACCGAATGGTAGGCCGGGTTAAAAAAATTGAAGATAAAAGTTTAGCGGACGATGAAGCCTAGAAAAAAACCATTCGAACGAACTAAATTGGGAAAGAAATTACCCACCCTTATAGGGGTGAAAGAAGCTACTGAGTTAATGGATTTCCTACTATTCAATCTACCTGGCAAAAACCGGAATAATATAAAAACACTTCTTGCCAATAAACAAGTTTTTATCGAAGGAAAAGCCGTAAAACAATTTAACCATCCATTAAAACCAGGGCAGCAGGTTGAAATAAGGTGGCAACGTATCCCAGAAGAAAAAAAGTACAGGGGGATCACTATTATTTATGAAGATCCACATCTCATTGTAATCGATAAGCACGCGGGAATGCTTTCCATCGCCACAAAAAATCAAACAACCCAAACAGCTTATAACCTGCTAAGCAAACATGTAAAAAGCAAGGATAGTAAGAATAAAATCTTTGTGGTACATCGCCTCGACCGGGAGACATCCGGGCTGATGCTTTTTGCAAGAAATAAGAAAGTACAGGAAATCCTTCAATCAAACTGGCACGACATTATCACCGAACGCACATACATTGCTGTTGTGGAAGGTATCCCACAGGAGGGCTCCGGAACAATTACCTCTTATCTAAAAGAAAGCAAGGCCATGATCGTGTATTCGAGCCAAAATCCCGATCATGGAGAGAAAGCTACAACACATTATAAATTATTAAATAAAGGCAGGGATTATTCCATGTTAAAAGTAAACCTTGAATCGGGGAAGAAAAACCAAATACGGGTACATATGCAGGATATTGGCCATCCGGTTACAGGAGATAAAAAATATGGGGCCAAAACCCATCCTATTGGCCGCCTTGCTCTACATTCATGGATACTGGCTTTTAGGCATCCAATTACAAAAGAAGCCCTTGAATTTAAAACCGAAATTCCTGGAAATTTCAGGAAGCTTTCCAGGTCCTAATCTTCTTTTTCTATTATTTTCATTGCGGCCCTTAATCCATCTGCAGCACTCGACATAATGCCTCCGGCATAACCGCTCCCTTCCCCAATAAGAAATAAATTAGAGAATCCTTCAGTAAGTCCGTTTTCATTTCGTATCACCTGGATGGGAGAAGAGGTTTTACTTTCGAGTCCAAGTAAGATCCCATCTTCGTAGCCTTTGAGCTTCCTGCTGAAATCCATTAGGCCTTTTCGCATAGCAGAGCTTACTACTAAAGGCAACATATTCCATAAAGGTGCAGGGATCAATCCCAGAGGGTAACTTGACTTTTGGTCAGAAACTGAAATTTTTTGTGAAATAAAATCCTTGATCTTGCAAAAAGGTGCACTAAATCCCCTCGCAAATTCAAAAAAAGAAGCTTCCAGTTTTTCAAGCTCATCCAAAGCCTCAGAAGGTGAAACTACCTTTCCAGCCAATTGATCAGGGTGAAGCGTTGCTACACAGGCTGCATTTGCAAAGGCTCCGTTTCTTCGGTAATAACTCATACCATTCACAATATTTATGTGTGGATATGCAGTAGCAGGTACAACAATTCCTCCGGGACACATACAAAAAGTATATACCTGATGTTTACCATCGCCCGGACTTGTCAAACGGTATTCAGCTGCCTTTACACCTTGTAGTTTTGTTATACCCCATTGGGCCTGGTTGATAATTTCCTGCGGGTGTTCGGCACGGCTGCCGAGCGCAAAGTTTTTAGTTCGGAATGGAATCCCATTCTTAATTAACATGCGATAGGTCTCAAATGCCGAATGACCGGGAGCGATCAAAAAATAATCCCCGGAAAAATCTCCCTCATTGGTGACTGCAGCAGTAACTTTCCCATTTTTTATGCTCAGGTCCAATAATTTGGTTTCAAAATGAATTACTCCCCCCTGACGTTTAAATTCCTCTCTCAGATTTTTAACGATCTTTTTAAGATTATCAGTACCCAGATGAGGATGCGCCATATAAGCAATTTCCTGGGGCCCACCTGCTGCAATATAACTCCTGATTATAAACTCCTTTTCCTTAGATACACGTTTTGAGCGTGCGGTGAGTTTACCATCAGAGAAAGTTCCTGCCCCACCCTCCCCAAAGGCATAATTTCCCAATGGATTAAAATGGCCATCTTTTTCAAACTGTAAAATTCCCTTTGCTCTTTTATCAAGGTCAGCACCACGTTCAATAATTATTACGTCAAACCCTGCTTTCTGCAGCATCAGTGCTGCAAAGAAACCTGCCGGCCCACTTCCGGTAACAAGTATCCGCTTATTTCTTTTTTTATAGGCCACTTTTAAAGTATCCTCCTTAACAGGTGCACTACCTTTTAAAGAATCGGAATAAACCCCAACCTTTAGCTGCCAGTGAATAGTATTTTTTTTACGTGCATCAAGACTCTTGTTGATTACCTGGTAAGTAAAATCACTCAAACGTAAGACTTTTGTAATGCTGACTTTCAAATCATCTTCAGCATATGACGGTGGAAGTTGTAGTTGGATTTCTTTGTATCCCATTATGCAATGATTAAAAAATAAGGTAAAACCATAATTCAAAAGTAACAAATAATAAAATCCGGCGGGCTTAAGCCAAAACAGTAAGAATAAAATGTAATTTTGTCGATATGAAAACTAATAATATGTACAAAACGACTAGATTTTTTGTTTTTATTCTTTTTTCATTTTTCTATTTTTCCTTAGCACAAAGCCAGGACAATCCGTCTTTTGCCGGGATCAGTTCCGGAGGGTCATTCCCCATAGGAAAGTTTAGGGCGACAAATCTTGAAAACGGAAGCTTTGCCCTTACGGGGGTAAATATAAACGCAGAGGGTGCATGGTTTTTTAAACCTCATTTGGGGGTAGGTGCTGCAGTGGGAAGCAATATTAACCCAATATATGTTTCCGCCTTAGGGTGGGAAAAAGTACAGGAAAATTTCTTAATGCTGGATGTAACCATTCGTTCAGATCCCTTCCGGACCTTTTATGCAATGGCTGGATTATATGGACAATACCCGGTTTTTAATACGTTTTCAGTTACAGGAAAAGCCCTTGGGGGTTTGTTATATGGAGAAACTCCTTATCAACTTTATAAACCTACATATGTTTTGGGAGGGCCTGACTTTTATGAAATTACTTCTGCCAGAGATTGGAAATTTTCGTGGCAAATTGGTACTGGAATTTTATATGATATTTCCCCTTGCATCGGGCTAATACTTGAGGGTGTGCTCATGCATGATAAACTTTCATTTAACTTTAATACATCTGATGGCAACAGAACGGACACCCATACCATTTCCCTGATAAATACTACCCTTGGAATAAGAGTCAAATTTTAGTCCAATTCTCTTGCAGGAATTCTGTGAAAATTTCATTACACATCTTAACTATTATTCGTGAGGATGAATTTTAACTTTCTTTCACGAAAATTTTGTAATATTGGGTTAATTAACAGGCTTATTGTTCTTTCAATAAATAATTGATCCATGAAAAAAGTTTATCTCCTACTTATTTTGTGTTTCTTCCTTTTAATGGATGGAATACCTCAATACAATATGCAACTCACTAATCCGGAAGCAGAAAGCATTATTTTCAGCAATTATGATCCCGGAGCCTATTTACCCTCTACAATTATTAACCATCCTGACTCCATTTTATACGGGATTATTAATGATATTTCTAAAGACACTCTTCAGGCCTACCTTGAAAAAATTGATAGCTTTTATAACCGAAATTCCGGTTCAGATACCGTATCAAATAGTCACGGAATTGGGGCAGTAAGGCGATGGATCTATAGTAAATTAGAGGAAATCAGTAGCTCGAATGAAAACAGATTGATCGTATCCTATTTAACTTTTGAACAAAATATTTGTGGTCAAAATTTTCATAAAAATGTATTGGGTGTCCTTCCCGGAAAGGATACTACCAATAAAGAAATGCTTATCATTGAGGGACACTTTGATACGCGATGCGAGGGGGTATGTGATACAGCCTGCTATTCTCCGGGGATGGAAGACAACGGCTCGGGAACAGTACTTGTGATGGAACTGGCAAGGATTATGAGTAGGTATACATTTGATCATACCATTGTATTTACACTTACTACTGGTGAAGACCAGGGATTATACGGTGCAAAAGCATTTGCAAATTATTTGTGGACCAATGACCTGGATGTAAAAGCCTGTCTGAATAATGATGTGATCGGTGGAATAATTTGTGGAAATACATCTTCTCCCCCAAGTTGTCCGGGTCTTAACCATATCGATTCTACTCATGTGCGGATATTTTCATATTCTGGCTGGGATGATTCTACCAAAAATTCACCGCATAAACAGCTGGCCAGGTATATTAAAATGCAACAGATTCAAAGAATAAACCCATTACTTGAAACTCCAATGGATATTAACCTTATCCTCTGGGAGGATAGGACCGGACGAAGTGGTGATCACATTCCATTCAGGCAACGCGGTTATACCAGTGTGAGGTTTTGTTCTCAAAATGAACATGGCAATGGTACAGGTACCCCCCCCGACAGGCAGCACACTACCAATGATATTCTTGGTGTAGATACGGATATCCCTCCGGATGGGATTATTGATAGCTTTTATGTAGATATGGGTTATTTGCGAAGAAATGCAATTACAAACGGGGTCAATATTGGGCTACTTGCCAATTCACCCCCAAAGCCGATACCGGTATTTAATCCTGTTGCATCAGGAATAAATATCGAAATTACTGGCTCTGATACTGTCTACCAGAGCTATAGGGTTGGCATACGCAGCGAGGGTTCCGGAACCCTCTATTTTGATTCGGTATATGCCTTCGATAACACTTCAAATTTTACAATATTTAACCTAATTGAAGATAAAGAATATTATGTAAGTGTATGCAATGTAGATAATGGAGTCGAAGGCCTGTTTAGTGATGAATTTACCACCCTGGTGGTGGGTTTAAGGGAGCAACATAGTATTTCCCACGGAATCTATTTTTTACCGGTACAGCCTAATCCATCAAAGAATTGCTGTAAGTTTGAGATTTTATCACAGAATCCCAAATTAGTCACAACTGCCACAATTGTAATTTGTGATATTACCGGAAATGAAATGGAACAAATAAGCACCGAACTCACCCCAGGTAAAACAAGGATCCTATATGAAAATCAATCCAGGCTGAAAGGACTTTATTTTTGCTCCTTGATCGTAAACGCAGAGATTATTCAAACCCGTAAAGTTGTATTTCAATAGCTGGATAAACTTAAAATATTTGAATCAGTCATCTATTCTATTTATGTGAATGTTATGCTAATCCAATTCATTCAGTGAATAACTTTAATTTTGTAAACAAAAATCATTCGTATGAAAACAAAAATATTTTTTGGATTATTCATTTATTGCGGAGTTTTAATGGCTCAGCAGGTGCAGTACGTCAACTTCAAAGATTATTTCGAAAATAAAACCATGAGAGTGGATTATTTCCATTCAGGTACTGCCAATGAAGAGCATTTTTCGGTTGACCGCATTTTGAATGATGGGTATTGGAGTGGATCAAAAAATAAGCTGATCGATGAACTAAAGTTTGGATTATATTTCTATGAAGTTGAAGATGAAAATACTGGTCAGATATTGTATAGCAGGGGTTTTGGGAGTATATTCGGAGAATGGCAAACCATACCGGAAGCTACTAAAAAATGGGGAACTTTTCATGAATCAGTCAGGTTCCCATGGCCATTAAAGCCGGTTATCCTGAAAATGTATAAACGAAATACAGCAAATCAATTTGATTTACTTTGGGAAGAAAAAATTGACCCATATTCACGGGCAGTAAATCCCGCAGCAAATAATACCGGACTCAATGTTTATACTATCCTTGATAATGGCTCGCCCTCTGAAAAAGTGGATATTGTTTTGTTGGGTGATGGGTATACCGAAAATGAAATGGAAAAATTCAGGCAGGATGCCCATAGGTTGTCTAACGAGCTTTTTGCTGTACAACCATATAAATCAAATAAAACATCCTTTAATGTTAGGGCCGTCGAAACACCTTCCGAGATATCAGGTGTAAACCGACCACATCCACAGGTTTTTAAAAGAACTCCCCTGAGTATAAGCTATAGCAGCTTTGATTCGGAGCGATATGCGCTGTCATACGATAATCGCACCATCAGGGATGTGGCAGCCACAGTTCCATACGACTTTATGGTAATCCTTATCAACGAAAAGACTTATGGAGGAGGTGGCATTTATCATTTGTATGCCACAGTAGCGGTCGACAATAAATTTTCGGATTATATTTTCGTGCATGAATTCGGGCATCATTTTGCTGCATTGGCTGATGAATATTATACTTCATCAGTATCGTATGAAATGGGTGAAATTACAGTAGAGCCCTGGGAGGCAAATATTACAGCCCTTATAAACCCAAAAGAATTAAAATGGAAACATCAGGTAGATAAATCTACTCCACTGCCTACTCCATGGGACAAAGAAAAGTATGATGCTTTTAGCTATGAAATTCAGGCGGCACGAAAAGACCTGCGGGCAAAAAAAGTACCGGAATCAGAAGTGGAAGCTTTGTTTGAAAGAGAAAAAAGAGAATCCACCTCTATTCTTGATAATATGGAATATAGCGGGAAAGTTGGGGCATTTGAAGGTGGGGGATATATGCAATTTGGCCTTTACAGGCCATTTGCCGACTGTATTATGTTTACCCGGAATAAACAAATGTTTTGTCCGGTTTGCCGTGATGCCCTTAGTGAAGTTATTCAACAATATACAAAGTAACACTTGAACCCTTTTATTCTCCTTTGTAAGGACTTAAGGGGGTTCCAACACAAACCCTTATGAGACAAATAATTGACCTGAGAAGCGATACGGTAACTCAACCTGGTCCTGAAATGCTTGAAGCTATGCTATCTGCTAAAGTTGGTGATGATGTGTTTGGTGATGATCCTACTGTGATTGAATTAGAAGAAAAAGCCGCTTTAATGTTTGGGAAAGAAAAAGCTTTGTTTTGCCCTTCCGGAACCATGACAAACCAAATAGCAATTAAAGTCCATACAAAACCGGGAGATGAAATTATATGTGACGAAAGTTCTCATGTATACCGCTACGAAGGGGGTGGTATTGGAATGAATTCAGGAGCCTCGGTTCGATTGATTCAAGGCGTCAGAGGACGGATCACAGCAGAACAGGTATTGCAAAATATAAACCCAGATGATCCTCATTACCCTGTAAGTCGGCTTGTGGTCGCTGAAAACACGTCAAACCGTGGGGGAGGGAGTTGTTATGACCTGGGGGATTTGCAAAAAATAAGCCAGGCTTGTAAAGAGAACAATCTTCGTTTTCACCTGGATGGTGCACGACTTTTCAATGCGATTATTAAAACAGAAAATGACACACAACAAATCGGAGCAATCTTCGATTCTGTTTCAATATGTCTTTCTAAAGGACTTGGAGCACCGGTTGGTTCCTTACTCATCGGCAATTCTGATTTTATAAAACATGCACGTAGGGTCCGGAAGGTCTTTGGAGGTGGAATGAGGCAGTCGGGCTATATGGCAGCAGCCGGACTTTATGCCCTTAATCATAACATCAAAAGGCTTGAAGATGACCATCGTCGGGCACATCAAATTTATCATGTCCTGAAGAAATGCAATTTTGTGAAAGAAATTTTGGATGTTGAAACCAATATTATCGTTTTTAAATTATCGGATAATATCTCCGATAAAAGCTTCCTGACGACACTTGAAAGTAAGGGCATAAGGGCAATAGGCTTCGGGCCACAAACCATCCGCTTAGTTACCCACCTTGATTTTACCGATGATATGCTTGAACAATTGCTCGGCGAATTAAGGTCCATTTAAGCTTACACCCACTGATTTTCTACTATCAGTGACACTTTTCTGGCTTCAAAATATTTTTATAATAATTTGCAATAAAATAAATTCTCTCCGTCATATAATCATGAGTGATCATTCTGATAATCAAAAAAAACTATCCGGGTTTTTTGCAAGGGAATACCACAACTTGTTATCTTTTGTAAAAAGCTATTGGACAGGCGATGCCGAAGCAGATGCAGAGGATATTGTTCAGGATGTGATGCTCAGTTTGTATACAAAAGTAGATTTTAACCGGCCAATCGAAAACCTGTTGGCATATACCTATCGTTCTTTGAAAAACAGGGTGATTGATCGGCAACGGAAAAGAAAAGACCAGGTTTTAAGCACCTGGGATGATGAAGAAAGTGGTGAAAACAGCTTGCTCCGATTACTGGCCAGTGAAGAAGTAAGCAAGGAGGAAGCCGAAGAAACGGAAGAAAACATTGAAAAGATGTTTGAATTGATCGAGGAACTCCGGCCTGATCAACAGGAAATCCTGATCATGACTGAAATTGAGGGGTATACCTTTGAGGAGTTATCAAAAGAATGGGCTGTCCCCATTGGCACCTTGCTTTCAAGAAAACACCGGGCAATGGCAAAACTTCAAAAGCTAATGGCCCAACAAAAAAATAAATATTAAAAAATTTAAAACTATAGGAGAACAAAGTTATGTTAGACTCAACTAAAAAACGCCCACCCATATTCCTACGCAGATTAGGGTGGATTGCCGGGGGAATAGTACTTGCTGTATTCCTGGCTTTTATATTCGGTTATTTTGTAATGCTGCTCTGGAACTGGGTAATGCCCGCCCTTTTTAACCTTCCTGTGATTGACTATTGGATGGCGTTCGGAATTATCATTCTAGCACGGCTGATATTTGGGGGAATTGGTGGAAATGGCCACAGTAAGAAAGATCATCACGACCGCTATTATGGTTCTAAATTCAAGCGTAAGTTTAGCAGGGACTGTGGCCCAATGAGCAAATGGTCGCATTATGAGGAATATTGGAAAGAAGAAGGAGAACAATCCTTTAAGGATTTTGTAGCCCGTAAAGAAGCAGAAAAAGAAAACAACCCGGCTATTTAGCTGGGTTGTTTTTATATATTCAATATGATTGATTAACTTATTATCCTCTTGGATGAAAATGTGCGTATATGAACAACCGTATTTCGTAAGCGTACATTTCACTTACAAAGAACTTTTTCCTTCCTGCTAAATTTTGTTGATTCATAAGGTGTTAGACTTCATGGCACAGATAATGAACCGTATTTTGGATTCACAAAATTTGTCGCTATGATTAGAAATTACCTTCTCAGTCTTTACAGGAATATTACACGTAATAAGTTTTATTCCATTCTGAATATTGTAGGTTTATCCGTTGGAATTTCTGCCGCAATTTTTATTTTGCTTTATGTTCAGGATGAACTTTCCTATGATAAATACAACGAGAAATATGAAAGGATCTATCGGGTTGAATCACATTTTACTATTAGTGGGAAGGACGACAATTTTGCAATTGTTCCAACTCCGATGGGGCCGGCTCTTAAACTTGAGTATCCTGAAGTAGAATCATTTTGCAGGTTATATGAAGCCGGCAATACATTGTTCAGAGCTAATGACAAAGAATACTACGAAGATTATTTCTATTTTTCTGACTCCACCATATTCGACATATTTACCTATGAATTGCTGCAAGGCGATCCTTATACATGTCTGACCCAGGCAAAGACAATTGTAATTTCTGAAAAGATCGCTAAGAAGTATTTTGGAGATGATGACCCAATGGGGCAAATTCTCACATCCGGATCAGAAAGAACCTACAAGGTTACCGGAGTAATGAAAAACCAGCCCGGAAATAGTCATTTAAAATTTGATGCCCTGATCTCAGGGATGTCAATAGCGGAAGATATTGGAGTTGATGAATTTAACAGCCTTGAACCTGACAGGTTCTGGAACATAGGCGTTTACACATTCTTATTATTGAATGAAAACGCTTCCATGCAAAGCATCCATGATAAATTTGAGCCATTTTACGACAAGTACATGAAACCTATTGGTGAGCAAATCAATGCCAGCTTTACCTTAATGTCTACACCTCTGGCTGAAACTCACTTTAAACAAGGACTGGGAGCAGAACTCCCTTCTGGAAATAAATCATATGTATTTATTTTTTCAGCGGTAGCCCTATTCCTTATCCTTATCGCAGCCATCAATTATATGAATATGGCCACGGCACGGTCGGCCAACAGAGCCAAGGAAGTAGGTGTCAGAAAAGTATTAGGAGCATTTCGTGGTCAATTAATAAGGCAGTTTATAAGTGAATCGATTTCCTTATCCATCATAGCACTCCTCATAGCTATACTCATCGTCACCTTACTTATCCCGGATTTTAATACATTGACGGGTAAAAATCTATCTTTCCGCCTCACAGATAACCCCTTGATTTTTATCGAGGTCATTTTGATCGCACTAATCACAGGCTTTATTTCGGGCAGTTATCCTGCTTTTTACCTTTCTTCATTTCTTCCTGTAAGGGTGTTAAAAGGGAGTGTAGTTAAAAGTGGCCAACAAAAAGGAATGCTTCGAAAAGTGCTGGTGGTATTGCAGTTTTTCATCGCGATATTTATGATCATTGGAACAATTGTAGTAAGCTCACAGATCAGGTATTTAAAAAACAAGGACCTGGGATTTGATAAGGAAGCCCTGCTCGTAATGGAAATTCAGGATACCAATTTCCGAAACAAGATTGAGGTTTTTAAAAATGAGTTATTAAACAATCCTGATGTGCTCTCCGCAACAAACTCTACAGGTGTTCCCGGAAGAATAAACTGGATACAAGTACTAAAATTCGAAGAAAAGGATGAGATGGTGGACCGCACGGTAATGCTGGCACAGGTTGATTATGATTTTGCAAAAACCATGGGATTTGAATTCGTCCTTGGCCGTGATTTCGACAGGGACATGGGAACAGATAAAGAGGAAGCCGTAATAATTAATGAAATGGCCGTGAAAGAGTTTGGATGGGAAGAGAATCCACTTGGTAAAAAAATACATTATGGTTGGGAATTGGATGGATCGGGTGGCAATGTATTGAAAGTGGTTGGGGTAGTTAAAGATTTTCATTTCCGTTCGTTACATAATAAAATTGAACCGGTGATCTTTTTCATTAGTCCGCGGCCAAGGTATCTATTAAGTGTCAGGATCAACCCTGAACGTAAAAAAGAAACCATCGAATTCATTGAATCGAAGTGGAATAGCTTTAATGCCCGACGGCCATTTGACTATTCCTTCCTTGACGAGCAACTGGACGAACAATACGAGGCCGAAGAAAAAATTAGCAGGATATTAACCATTGCTACCTTGTTAACCATTTTTATTGCCTTACTTGGATTGCTAGGCCTCTCCTCATTTATTGCCGAACAGCGCACTAAAGAAATAGGAATAAGGAAGGTTGTTGGAGCTTCAATTGGAAATATTCTTCAATTGCTCTATCGAGAATTTATTATCCTAATCACCATAGCATTCATCCTGGCAATCCCGGTTGCATGGTGGCGACTGGATATCTGGCTTGAATCAAGTTTTGTTTACTACCAATCTGTACAATGGACTTCCTTTGTAATTGCAGGTCTTTTATCCTTTGTGATTGGTATGGGTACCATTAGTTTCTACATTTTTCGCGCAGCTACAAGCAATCCGGTGGATTCAATAAAATACGAGTAAGTGTCAATTTAGGATTAATTTAAATTGCTAAATAGTGCTTGATTTTCAGAGCATAAACTAACATCAAAGAATGTATGTTCCGGATTAATGTAAATTTTATTAGCCATTGCATTTGTTACTTTCCAATAAATTTTATCTTTACATCTTCCTTATTGTAATTTTTTAGCCTGATTTGAGTGAAACATAGATGCCGGAATTTTTAATGTTTCAGGCAAATAAATGATCATAATTTGCTGATATTATTAATATTTGTTTGGATACATGTTCAGAAGTTATCTGAGAAGTCTATATAGAAATACACTCCGGAATAAATTTTATACTTTCCTGAATGTTATCGGACTATCTATTGGTCTTACCATTGCTTTGTATATTCTGATTTATGTAAAAGACGAAATTAGATATGATAAACAGTACCTCAACTATAAGCGGATCTATCGCCTTGAGGCCTCATTTAATGTCAACAATAATCTATCAAGTTATGCCATTGCTCCACTTCCACTGGGTCCTGCTTTAAAAGCTGAGATACCTGAAATTGCAGAAGTAGTGCGACTCGACCATATCAGCGAAAGTTTATTCCGTTACGGAGATAATGAATATTTTGAGTCGGACTTTTACATGGCCGATTCAAGTTTATTTGATGTTTTTGATCACCCCTTTCTTAATGGAAATCCTGACCGATCGCTTACAGAACCAAACTCAATTATATTAACTAGAAATACTGCCGAGAGATATTTCGCAAATGAAAATCCATTAGGTAAGATAATTAAAGGAGACCTGGATGAGTCCTATAAAGTTACAGGCGTAATTGAAAATCTTCCAGGTAACACACATTTAAAATTTGATGCGCTGATCTCCATCTCGACAGAGGCTGAAAAATACAGTACCACCAAACCAAGTCGGTTTTGGCGCGTAGGAGCGTTTACTTTTATTTTACTAAACGAAAACTCTCAGATTGAAACCGTAAAAGAAAAATTCCTTGATTTTTATCAGTCGAAAATGGAGCCATTGGGGAAACAATTTGGAGTAAGTTTTGAACTGGAAATGACTCCCCTGGCTGATACCCATTTCAGACAAGGATTACGAGGAGAACTGCCTAATGGCAACCGGGTATATACACTTATTTTTTCAGCAATTGCTGCTTTTGTCTTGCTATTGGCAGCCATTAATTATATGAATATGGCTACTGCCCGATCAGCAAACAGGGCTAAAGAAGTAGGTTTGCGTAAAGTGGTTGGTGCTGAAAAATCTCAGTTAATTAAACAGTTTTTAGGGGAATCATTGGTTTTATCCTTTATTGGCATGCTCCTTTCAATTATCATTGCCTATCTATTTTTAAATCATTTCAATACACTTTCAGGGAAGGAGGTCAGCCTCGCATTTTCTGAAAATCCTGAAATTTTCGGATTGTTGGTTTTGGTAACCCTGATCACCGGTTTCCTGGCCGGTAGTTATCCAGCATTCTATCTCTCGTCTTTCAGGCCCATGGAAGTTTTAAAAGGGCGGGCCAGCAGTTCCGGGGGCAGCAGTATACTCCTACGGAAAATACTGGTTGTCATGCAGTTTTTTATTGCTATTTTGATGATCATATCTTCCATTACTGTAAATCGTCAAATTAAGTTCCTTCAAAAAAAAGACCTTGGATTTTCCAGGGATAATATTCTCATCTTTGGGATGAATGATGATCTTACAACCGACAGGCAAAATGCTTTTAAAAGGGAATTACTTGCCCGTCCGGGAATTATTGAGGCAAGCATTTCTTCGGGTATTCCGGGAAATATTGTATGGACAAATAATTTGCGGGTAGAACAAGAAGAGGGAATGGAAGACAGGGCGCTAATCATTAATCAAACCGACTACTCATTTAACCATTTATACGAGTTGGAATTTATCCAGGGCCGCGATTTCGACGAATCTATGGGTACAGATATTATGGAGGCCTGCATTATCAACGAATCTGCTGCTTATAAATTAGGATGGATTGAGAATCCCTTGGGTAAAAGCATCCATTATGGCTATGGGCAGGATGGTATTGGTGGAAAAATAATGAAAGTTATAGGTGTAGTTAAAGATTTTCACTTTAGTTCATTACATAACCCCATCGAACCCCTGGTCATATTCATTACCGACGATCAGCAATATTTTTTAAGTGTAAAATTTAATCCACAATTACAGGGAGAAGCAATCCAATGGATGGAGGAAAAGTGGAATTCCTTTGGATTAAAATATCCATTTAAATATGAATTCCTGACCGACCGCCTTGACGAAATGTATGTGGCTGAAAAAAAAATAGGGTCTATTATCGGGATATCAACTTTATTAACCATATTGATAGCCCTCCTGGGATTGCTTGGATTGTCATCGTTTGTTGCGGAGCAAAAAATGAAGGAGATCGGTGTGAGGAAAATACATGGTGCAAGTGTATTAAATATTCTTACCATCCTTTACCGGGATTATTTCATTTTGTTTTTTATTGCATTTGTTTTAGCTGTTCCTATAGCATGGTGGCAGCTTTCGGGCTGGCTCGATACTAATTTTGTATTTGCCACTTCTCTCCATTGGAGCATATTTTTAGTGGCTGGTTTAAGCTCCTTTATTACCGGAATGCTTGTAATGGGTTATTATATCATACGTGCCTCACTCGGCAACCCAATTGATGCTATTAAATGTGAATAAAGATTATCCAAATTCTCTTCCTTATTTAATTTCTTCCATATTCATCATTAAATTGACTACAGAGGTGCAAAAGCGCGGACAAATAAATTTTTCTCTTTGCGCTTACGCGCCTTTAAGGTAAAATCCAAAATCCCTATTTGAAAGCTTTCTCAAGCAATCCATCTCCATTTAATGCAAGACGATTAAAATAAGCGGGTACTTCCTTTCCAATAAGTTGATCCACATACAATTTCGCCAGGTATTGCCCCAGCATAAACCCCTGTCCTCTTAAACCAATAAAAAGTCCGTTAACCGGATCGATCAACATCCGGGGTTCTACATAATATCCTGCCCATACTGCCTGGAATCCGACGGATGATAATTGCGGAATCCAGTTTACAAATACCTCTGAAGCTATTTCAAGAAATTCCTGTGAGTTGATCTTTAAATTTTTACCTGTTTCTGCAGGTTCTATGGCAGGTGAGGCACATCCTATGATCTGGCCGGTTTCCGCAAGTTGCTGTCCGTATACAGCAGTAAATCCTTTATAATTCCTTCGGTCGATGATCATAGGTAATGGCTTACCTTTATATCCCAGCATAGGTAAACGCCGTGTTATAAAAGCCTGATGTTTTACCGAGTAAATCCCAGTATCAATGCCCAGCTTTTTGGCAAACACATCACCATCAGGCCCAAGGGCATTAATAAAATGCTTGGTTTCAAACTCAATATAATTTTTTTCATGATCCTGAACCAAAACATAAAAATTATCATTTTCCTTGCGGATATCAATCATTTTGCAATCTTCATAAATGCTGCCTCCCTTTTGAATACCAATTCGTCTCACCAGGTCGATGACCCTTCCCGGAGTTGCCTGCCAGCAATTTTTTGTTACCAGCGCAGCCTGATATGTATCCATTTTAGGATTGATATTCGGGGAAATTTCTTTCACAAAATCTTTGGGCTCAACCATGTATGCATCAGACCACGCCATGGAAGCTTGCAGTGCTTTGTACATTTGGTCATCATGAGCAAAGGTCACATAGTTGATAGGTAAAAAGTCGATATTCCCAATTTTTTGGAGATCTTTAAATATTTGGAGGTTATTTGCCGCAATATCCGATAGTTCAGGTAAACTAAAATTGGGGCGGCCTCCGGCAATATTACGCCATGATGCTCCTCTACCGAAGTTAAACATTACAGGTTTCATGCCTGCTTCTGCCAGGTACCTGAACAACGATGAGCCACCAATTCCACCACCCCCGACAAGGGATTCTACTTTAACTTTTTTTACTTTACTGAAAGATCCGGCTATATAAATTTTTTCATGAACATTTTTAGGATAAAGTTCACCCATATTTATTTGGTTCGATAGTGGTCCGCGTGGGGTGGCTTCGCCAACAATAGAGATGCCGTAATTTCGGATACTCTGTTTTAACCTTGGTATACACCTTTTACCACGACATGCACCCATTCCCAAACGGGTAGTATGTTTTATCTCGTCAACAGAAATAAAATTCCGGTTGCCAACCACATTGAGGATTTCATCCAACTTCACATCGTCACAATGGCACACATAGGTTTCAGACGCAATTTCTCCTGCTTTCGTGAATTCAAGAGATTCAGGATAATTTTCCTTAAGGATAAATCCCCTGACATGCAATAGGTCATGGCCCGACAAATTGGTGGATTGTACCCTTGCAATATTTGTTTTGTTTTTCTTTTTCAGGATTTTGGCGATAACACCTTCACCTAAGATCTTTCCATTGTTATCCACCAGATGCACCTCCTCGCCTTCATGTGCTTCATATTCAATCGGAAGGAACAACCAATCTTTTCGAAGGTTGAATCCAAATATAGCTAATCCGGGGCATTGGTATACACATTCCATACAACCTATGCACTTATCAAAATCTAGAGCAGGAACTGTACTGGTAGATGTTTTAGTAATGGCCCCATGAGGGCAGGCAAACTCGCAAGGGTTGCAGGCAAATCCGTACAAACAATCAATCAGCACGAAAGGCTTTTCATACATCCTCAGTTTTTCAGGAAAATGAGGCTCTTCGATTACTTTTACAGGATGTTGCTGAGAGTCGATATATTCTTTAGATATCCGCAAATATTCATCATAGTTATATTTGGCCCCCAATTCCTGGAAAATTTCAAAAGCTACCTGCTTGCCTCTCAAAACAGCACTGGTACCCTCTCCTATTCGAATAGAATCGCCGGCACCCAGGCATTTTCGTCCAAAAATCTCATTGCCTTTGATCAGGAGTTGATCGTCAGGCACCAGTCCTGTACAAATGTTAATGGCATCAATTCCGTTTATAATTTTCTCTGTTCCGGGTATGGGTTGGAAGTTTTCACACTCCGCAACTACAGCTCCAGTAATTCCGGTATTATCTTCATTTGGAATAGCTTTTAACAAGATATGGTTTAGCATAACCGGAATTCCCAGGCGGCGCACCCTGTTGGCCTGCACAGGAAACCCTCCTTCTGCCGCCTGCGCTTCAATGATCGCTTTCACCGTGGCTCCCCCTTGCATTAATTGATAGGATGTGAGATACCCAATGTTTCCGGCCCCAATCGTTAGTACATTTTTTCCTAACAGGGTAAATTCATTATTCATCATCTTCTGCACAACGGCAGCAGTGTAAACACCTGGCAGATCGTCATTCTCGAAAGTAGGCATGAAAGGCACCGCCCCGGTAGCTACCACCAGGAATTCAGCATCAACATAGTAAATATCTCCGGAACTGATCCGTTTTACTGCCATCCGCTTTCCTTCAAGAATGTCCCAAACTGTCGAATCGAGGAATATCCCGCTGTGGTCGTCTCCGGCAAGTGTTTCAGCAATATCAAACCCCCGCATGCCTCCAAATTTTTTCTCTTTTTCAAAAAAGAAAAATTGATGTGTTTGCATGGTAAACTGTCCACCAATCTTATCATTGTTGTCAATCACTACATTACTGATCCCTTTTTTATTCAGCTCTTCCCTAACTGCTAAACCAGCAGGTCCTGCCCCTACGATAACTACAGTGGTTTTAAATACATTTATGGCCTTTTCTTTGTCCACCCCTGAAGCAGTAGGAGTATGGTCCACGGGAATCTCAGCAACTTGCTTTACGTCATCTACCTTCGTGATACATATCCGTTTAATCTCTCCATCTACGAGCATTTCACAAGCGCCGCATTTTCCTATACCACATTCGAGGCTTCGGTTACGGTTTTTCAGGCTGTGGCTGTGAACCGGGAAACCAGATTGGTGCAGGGCCGCAGCAATGGTAAAACCTTTCTCCCCTTTAACCTCTTTACCATGGTATGAAAACTTCACTTCAGAAACTTCCGGTACATTTAAAATGGGATGTTTATCTATCTTATACATAGGGCTGTTACATTATCAAATGATGGAGCAAAAATAGGTTTTGTTAATTAATTAACAACTAAATATTAAACTGAAAATGTAATTCATAATGGGTAAAAATAATAGAATGTTTACTGATGGTAATATGTTATTTATGATTAGAATAATGATAACTTAAAATAGCCAGGTTTTCGTATTGCTTTTTCTTTTTTGCAATCTGCCTAATGCCATTTTCCTGATTACCTCCCAATTTCCATCATCACATTGCACACACACTTTCGTATTCTCCGGATTGAATGTTCGCATGTGTACGCAGGTTGCCCGCCGCCGTACAATGTTAATAAATGTTAAGGCTAATGCATCCATTAAAACCTTGGTTTTCATATTTTTGGGATTGGTGGCATAATATTGGAACAATCCGGAATAGTCAGAAAAGGTGGATATATACTTCCTTTTGTAAAAATTACCAACTTATTAAATTTGAATTTTTAGTTATGGGAATGGACAAAGTTATCGAAAAGAAAAAATGGACGACGAATAAAATATTAAAAATTGCTGCAATTGCCGCATTCGTCCTTTTTATCCTTTATTTGCTTTTTTTCAGAGATAAAAGGAGTAAACTTTATGTAGACAAATCACAAATCACAATTGCTACCGTTTTAGCCGACAAATTCCAGGAGTTCATCCCGGTGGACGGGGTTGTTTTCCCACGCAACACTATCTACATTGATGCCGTGCAAGGTGGGTTTGTAGAAAAGGTTTATGTAGAAGACGGAGCAATGCTCGAAAAAGGCGATACCATTTTAAAGCTTTCCAATGCCAATATGGAACTCAGCCTGATGGAACAGGAAACCCGGATTTTTGAAGCAATAAATAACCTGCAAAACACCAAAATTGGTTTAGAACAAAATAAGTTTTACCGTCAGCAGGAGATTGTTCAATTTGAATACCAGATTGACCAGGCAAAAATTGATTTCGAACGCAAACAAAAGCTGTTTGAAGAAGAAGTAATTTCAATGAAAGAATATGAGGATGCTAAACGTGAAAATGATTTTACCCTCAAACAGCTTGGAATTTCTATTGAATTAAAAAAGCTGGATTCCATAAGTGCAGCTACCAGAAGCCAGCAAATAGATCATACCATGTCGCGGATGCAGGAAAACCTGGATATGTTAAGAGCCAACCTTGAAAACCTCTTCATCAAAGCCCCTACCGATGGTCAACTGTCATCCTTTAGCGTAGAAATCGGGGAAACAAAAACGGCTGGAGAACACCTGGGCCAATTGGATATGCAAGATGGTTTTAAATTAAAAGCCAACATTGACGAAAGATATATTTCGAGAGTTTATATCGGACAGAGGGCTGAATTTGACTTTGCCGGAGAAACCTATTTGCTTGAAATTAAAAAAATATATACCGATGTTACCAATGGTTCATTCCAGGTCGATCTGTTTTTTATCAACGAACAACCTGAACAAATAAAAAGAGGGCAGACCCTGCAATTGCGGTTATCTTTCAGCAGCGCATCCGATGCTGTGATTGTTAAACGCGGAGGATTTTTCCAGGAAACCGGGGGCAACTGGATTTACATTGTGGATCAATCAGGAGATTTTGCTACCAAGCGTAAAATTAAGATCGGCCGGCAGAATACCAATTACTATGAAGTAATGGAAGGACTTGAACCGGGTGAGGAAGTCATTATTTCTTCTTATGATTCATTTGGATCGAAGGAAAAGTTAGTATTTAGATAGAGCCAAAAACCATAGTCAAAGATATAGAACAAAGTAAAACACAAAATACAAACATCATGATCAGAACAGAAAATTTAACGAAAGTATTTCGCACCGACGAAGTGGAGACAACTGCCCTTAATGCCGTTTCATTTGAAATAAAAAAAGGCGAATTCGTTGCCGTAATGGGTCCATCAGGATGTGGAAAATCCACTTTACTCAACATTTTAGGATTATTGGATAATCCATCAGGCGGACAATATTTCTTCCTTGATAAGGAAGTTTCAAGTTTTTCTGAAAAACAACGCGCCAGGTTACGGAAAGAAAACATAGGTTTTGTATTTCAAAACTTTAACCTGATAGACGAATTAAACGTTTTCGAAAACGTTGAACTTCCCTTAATCTATCTGGGGATGAAAGGCTCTGAAAGAAAACAGAGGGTAGAAGAAGTTTTAGAATACATGAAGATCAGCCACCGAAAAAAACATTTTCCCTTACAACTTTCCGGAGGTCAACAACAGCGTGTAGCTGTGGCTAGAGCAGTAGTAGCTAAACCAAAACTTATTCTTGCGGATGAACCTACAGGTAATCTTGATTCAGCTCATGGAGAGGAAGTAATGAATATGCTGGAAGAGCTGAACCAGGGAGGAACCACCCTGATTATTGTAACACACTCACAGCGTGATGCCGAGTATGCACAACGTGTGGTGCGGTTATTCGACGGACAAATTATCAATGAAAATATAAAAGGACGTGTAAACACCGTAAAAATTTAAACCATGAAAAAACTTTCAGTAATTCTGGTTATCGCATTTTTGATCCCAGCTGGATTATTTGCTGGTGAAGACTCAGAAAAAGAGGCTATTATCAAAGTAATTCAAAAATCATATATTGATGGGTTACAAAATAAAGGCCCTGTAGCAGATATAGAAGCCGGTTTCCACCCAGGTTTTGAATTGCTTGGCATAAATCATAATTCCTTAACAAAATGGCCAATCTACAGCTGGATCCAATACCATGAAACAAAACTTAAAGAAGACCCTTCACCAGTAACTGAGGAGGAAAAAGTTACAGCAAAATTCCCAATTGTAGATGTTACAGGAAACGCAGCAATGGTAAAATTAGAATATTATAAGGGGGGGCAAATGGTATTTACAGATTACCTGGCCTTATATAAGTTTGAAGAAGGATGGAAAATAGTTAACAAGATTTACTATAAGCACGAGGAGAAGGAGAATTAGAGATGCCAGCCATGTATTTGAGTCCGGTTTCTATTAAGAACGAATTATATAAGCTTAAACCAATAAATTAAATAGCCATGAGAGAAGTAGTTATATTAATACCTGACCTGGAACCAGAGCAAAACGTTGAAATTGAAGTAAGCATTAATGGAAAGAAAAGAACCATGCACTATAAGGTTGAACTTTTAAGTTGGGAAAAACACGAAGTTCCACCAAAAGATAAAGTTACCGTACTCAAACATTACATTGAGGAAAAGGAAAAAGCATGGGATCTGATAGAAATAGGGGCACCCGATAATGGAAGTATCCCTTTAATGTTTAGAAAAAAGCAGGATACGGTAAACTAGTGCAGTATGTTTTGGACTAACCTGATACTTGCCTTCCGGATTTTAAAAAAACAAATCGGGCATACCATTATCAATATTTTAGGGCTTTCAATTGGTATGGCAAGTACCCTATTAATTCTTTTTTTCGTTTGGAATGAATTGAGTTTTGATAACTTCCATAAAGGAAAAGAGAAAATGTTTCGGGGCGTGGAGGTGTTTAACAATGCAGGACAGAAAATGACCTTTTCAGGCATGTATGGCCCTGTTGGGCCAGCAGCTCTTGCAGAAATTCCTGAAATTGAGAGTATGGTTCGGTACAGTTATCCAATGGAAGTAGATTTCTCTACTGCAGATGTTAAGTTTCTTCACGGGGAAATTCATTATGCTGATGCGGAATTTTTTGAGTTCTTTTCATTTGAACTTCTCCGGGGGAATCCTAATAAGGTCTTGTTAAATCCTAATAGTATTGTTCTATCAGAAGAATTTGCAGGGAAACTCTTTCAGGATGAGGATCCAATTGGAAAAACTATTCAAATTTCCGGAAGCCGGGCTTATACATATGTGGTAACAGGAATTGTGGCTCCCCTCCCTCCAAATTCAAGCCTGGAATTTCAAGCATTGGCTTCACTAAATAGCCTAAAATCATTTCCGGATATTACGTGGGCCTGGGATGGTGGGATAACTTTCCAAACTTTTTTTAGACTAATTGATGCCTCCCACAAAGAAATTGTAGAAACTAAACTAACAGGCTTATTCGACAAGTATATCAATGAAAAATTAAGTCAAGCTGAAGTAAGCCTCGGTGGGGAATTACAAAACATTGAAGATATGCACCTGGGTTCTGAAAACCTGAACGATTCAGGAGCCGGGGACAAAGGCATTATCTACTTTTTTAGTTTAGTGGCCGTTTTCATTCTATTGATTGCCATCATCAATTTCACCAATTTGTCCACAGCCATAGCCATGAAACGGTCTCGTGAAGTAGGACTAAAAAAGGTTGTAGGAGCTGGTCGTGCTCATCTAATTCGCCAGTTTTTAGGTGAATCTTTGTTAATTTCATTTGTTGCCATAGTTGTTTCTTTATTAATTATAGAACTGACCTTACCGCTGTTTAATCGCTTTTTGCAATCAGGTTTTAGTTTAAGCTTTGAAAGTTTATTGCGAATGTTTCCTTTGCTAATTGTTTTATGGTTAATTGTGGGTGTAGGAGCAGGTAGTTATCCTGCATTTTATCTATCAATGTTTCAACCTCAAACTGTGATAAAAGGCTCAGCCGGAGGAATTAAAAGCAGGTATTATTTTCGCAACGGACTTGTTTTGGTTCAATTTGTAATTACATCTGGTTTGATAATATCTACCCTTGTGATTGCTTCACAACTGAAATATATGCGATCAAAGGATTTAGGTTATAACCCGGAAAACCTGGTAACTGTTCATCTTAACAGCCCAAAACTTCAGGATGACGCCCTCAGCCTTAAGCAAGAAATTTTGAACTTGGCAGGAGTTTCGAAAGTAAGCGCTTCCTCTGATTTTCCAGGTTACGACTTTACCAGCAATGGCTATTTCCCCGAAGGTGAAAAGCAGTTGAAAATTTACAAGTTGCTAGAGGTGGATGCTGATTACTTATCTACGATGGAAATTGGAATTAACAAAGGGAGAAATTTCTTTAATGGTAGTATTCCAGATGAAGACAAGTATATTGTCAATCAAAGCCTTGCCAATAGTCTTGGCTGGAATGACGCAATTGGCAAAGTTATTAGAAGGGATGGTGAACACAAGATTATTGGGGTAATCAACGACTTTCATTTTGCCCCTTTACATGAAAAAGTGGCACCGTTGATCATCACTATAAAAGCCAATAATAAGTTAAATTACAACTGCCTGACTATCCGGATGCATAAGGGAGCTGAAATAACTACATTGAAGGAAGTAGAAAATATAATTAGTGCTTCCGATCCTTCAGAAAGATTCGATTATACACTCCTCGACAGGCAATTTAATTCCATCTACCAAACAGAACAAAAATTTATCAGCTTGTTTAGTGTTTTTACTATCCTGGCCATTCTAATCGCAGCTTTAGGCTTATTTGGCCTTGTCGCTTTTATCGTTCAACAAAGAACGAAAGAAATCGGGATCAGAAAAGTACTTGGAGCTTCCAATTTAAGTGTGGTAAATACACTCTCGAAAAACTATTTGGTGCTGGTGATAATTTCAACCTTCATATCCTTTCCTTTGGGATGGATGTTAATGAATGAGTGGCTGCAAGGATTTGCATTCAGGGTTCATATTGGATTTAGAATTTTTGCTGAGACATTAGTAATCACATTTCTGATTTCAGCGATTGCAATTTTATTTCAAACACTCGCCGCTTCAAGAGCAAAACCAGTCGAATCACTTAAATACGAATAAAACCACTGTATAATGTTACGAAATTATTTTATCAGTGCAATAAAGCAACTTCTTAAGAACCGATGGTTTTCAGTTATTAATATTACCGGGTTATCCATTGGTTTAGTTTGTAGCTTTTTAATTTTTCTAAATGTACATACAGAATTAAGCTACGATAAACATTTTAAAGATTCAGGTGATATTTACCGGCTTGCAGTAAATTCCAGGATGGGTGATAACCAGTTTCAGGCAGCTGTTACTGGTGGCCCATTTGCCCAAACGCTGGAAAACGAACTTCCAGAAGTAATCGGCCACACCAGGTTAAGGGAAGGAAGAATGACCTTGTTGTCCTCGGGTGAAAAAAATTTTTACGAAGAAAACATCCTTTTTGCAGATTCGAATTTCTTCAGTCTTTTTAATTATGATCTCCTTATTGGTAAACCTTCACGTATTCTTATTGAGCCAGGGTCTTTAGTAATTTCAGAAGAAATGGCTTTCAAGTTTTTTGGAGATGGAAACCCTATTGGGAAATTAATTAAGTGGAACAATAAAGAGAATTATACAATTACAGGGGTTTTTAAGAAAAACAATGCCAAATCACACTTGAATTTTGATATCCTAGTATCCTTTTCCACCCTATACCAAAATGAGCGATTTAAAAATTTACTTCAATCCTATTTCGCCTATACCACACTCAACTATATTAAAGTAAATAAGGGTACAGATGAACATTTGCTTGTAGAAAAGATAGCTGGGATAGTAGATAAATATATGGGGGAAGGTTTAGCTGAATACAATGGCAAATATGAAGTTTTTCTTCAACCTATAACCGACATTTATTTAAAGTCCGACATATTGCATGAAATGAAAACTTCAGGTGACTTAGCCCTGGTATATATATTCGCCGGAGCAGCTCTTCTTATCCTGTTGATTGCCTCGATAAATTTCATTAACCTATCCACAGCCCGTTCATCTCAAAGATCATTGGAAGTAGGACTTCGTAAAGTTTTTGGCGCGAATAAAAACATGCTATTCCGTCAGTTTATTCTGGAATCTCTGACCTCTGTCTTTATCAGCCTTTTGATTTCATTGATTCTTCTCGACCTTGTACTGCCGGTTTTTAATAAATTATCGGGTAATGATTTTACTATTCCTCAATTATTACGATGGGATTATTTATTACTCATTCTTTTCGGAGTAGCTTTTATAGGGCTTCTTTCGGGAACCTATCCAAGTTTATACCTATCGGGGTTTAAGCCCATAAACGCATTAAATAAACGTATGTTTGGCGGTATAAAAAAGTCGGGATTCAGAAATTTTATGGTGGTTATCCAATTTATGATCTCTGTTTTTTTAATCTCCGGAACCTTACTGATCTATCAGCAATTAAATTATATCAATAAAAAAGATTTAGGGATTGATCAAAATGATATTGTGGTCATTAGCTTACGCGATAGCAAAATGCTGGAAAATTATTCCACACTGAAAGCTGAACTGGCAAATATTCCGGGGGTTTATAATCTTACCGGGGCTTCCTCATATTTAGGAAATTTTCAGCAAAGAAGAGGTTTTTATCCTGAAGGAAAAGGTTTAGATGACATGGTTTTAACCTTAAATCTTCAGGCCGATGCGAACTACCTGAATTTGTTTAATGGCAAATTCAGTAGTGGGCGGAACTTCTTTGAAAACAGTATTGCAGATTCGAATGCTGTGGTAATTAACCAGGCTTATGCTGACCAACTTGGATGGGAAGAGCCGGTTGGCAAACATATTTATATCCCGGGGGCCAGCGAGAAGGAAAGTACCCCCCTTAGAATTGTGGGTGTGATTGAGAACTTTATTTTTGCTTCTCTTCATCAGGAGGTTAAACCTTTGATCATAATGAATGATCCATCCATGATAAGGTATCTTTCATTAAAAATAAAACCGGAAAAACAACTGGAAACAATTCAACTTATTTCATCGAAGTGGGAAGCACTTTTCCCTGGTTTTCCTTTTGAATACTTTATGCAGCAGTCGAAATACGATGAGATGTACAAAAAGGAAGTGAATATGGGGCAACTATTTATTTACTTCAGTTTGCTTGCATTATTTATTGCCGTCCTGGGATTATTGGGACTTGCCTCCTATTCCACTCAACAACGCACAAAGGAGATTGGTGTCCGTAAAGTATTAGGTTCCACAACATCAGAGATACTTATGGTACTAACTAAAGACTTTTCGAAGTGGGTGGTATTGGCAATAATACTCACTTCTCCCATCGCATATTTTGCTATGGATAGATGGCTTGGTAACTTTGCATTTCATACCAAAATTACCCCTGGTATATTTATTATAAGCGGATTATTGGCGTTTTTAGTTGCCAATATAACTATTCTGGCTCAGGCTATTAAAGCTTCAAATACAAATCCGGTGGATTCTTTAAAATATGAATAGATAAAAACAATGCTTAAAAACTACATAATAGTCGCCTTAAGAAACATTTACCGACAGAAGGTTTATTCAATAATAAATATTTTAGGCCTGGCCATCGGATTTGCAGCATTTATTTTAATTGTATTACACATAAACCACGAACTTAGTTATGATAAGTTTCATGATAAAGCAGACAGAATTTACAGGGTTTGTGTGAACGGAATGGTTGCCGGGGACCCGCTCAATGTGGCAGTTTCAGCAGCACCAACGGGGGAAGCTATGGTAAGGGAAATTCCAACTATTACCACATTTACCAGAATAGATAAATTTCCTCAAAGTGTTCACCTTTCTTATAACGAACGAAATTTTTACCAGGAAGGTTTGATATTTGCCGATTCTACTTTTTTTGATTTATTCTCATTTAAACTAATTCAGGGAAACCCCAAAAAAGCATTGACTGAACCCTATAGCCTTGTGCTTACAAAATCAGTTGCCGACAAGTATTTTGGGAATGAAGACCCAATGGGTAAGGTGATTAAAATGAACAACAATGCCAATTTTACTATTACAGGTATTGTGGAGGACCCTCCTACTAACTCACACTTTAGTTTTGAGGCCATATCTTCTTTTACTACCATGCTGAAAATGAATGGGCCTGATGCTTATAAAAATTGGGGCTCACTAAGTTTGTATACCTACGTATTACTTGCTAATGGGGCATCGGCAGAAGAAACAGAGACCAGGTTCCCTGATTTGTATCTAAAATATATGGAAGACCTGAGTCATTTGGAAAATATAAGTTTCACCCCCTATTTGCAACCCCTTACCTCCATACATTTACATTCGAACCTGATGGCAGAACTTGAGCCAAACAGTGATATTGACTATGTCTACGCCTTTCTTGCCATTGCCCTGTTTATTCTTCTTATAGCCTGCATTAATTTTATGAACCTTGCCACAGCGCGCTCAGTGAAAAGAGCAAAAGAAGTTGGGTTGAGAAAAGTTGTAGGGGCATATAAAAAACAGCTGGTTTTTCAATTTTTAGGAGAGGCACTATTATTAAGTTTTTTTGCATTAATCCTGTCAATAATCCTGATCGAAATATTTTTACCCACCTTTAATCATTTGTTGGATAAAACCCTTGAGATAAACATATTCTCCAATTTAAAATCTATTTCTTATCTTTTAGGATTGGTTGTAGTGGTAGGTATTTTAGCAGGAAGCTACCCGGCCTTTTATCTTTCATCTTTTCAACCGGTGAAAGTATTGAAAGGTACTTTCAGGATGGGTTCAGGTAAATCTGGCCTGCGAAATATCCTGGTTATAATCCAGTTTTCAATTTCTATTTTCCTAATCATTTGTACCAGCTTTGTATACAATCAACTGAATTATTTACGACAAAGCAAGCTTGGATTTAATAAGGAACAGGTTGTAGTTATTCCCCTGCGAGGTGAACGTTTATTTAGCAAAGCTGATTTGATAAAATCAGAATTTAATAATCTGTCTGTTGTAAAGGATGTTACCTCTTCGAGGTTCGTGCCAGGTCGTGATATGGATGGTTCCGGATTTATTCCTGAAGGCTATGATGAAAATAATCCCATAATTATTTTTAACAACCAGGTTGACTTTAGTTATATAGAAACCATGGAAATGAATATTCTTTCCGGCCGGTCTTTCTCAAAGGAATTCTCAACGGATAGCCTTTCAGTGGTCATCAACGAAACACTTGTAAAAAAGCTGGGATGGGAAGAACCTCTAGGCAAAAAAATTACCGGGTTTGGCCGGGACAAACCATTTGACTTAACTGTTATTGGTATTGTAGAAGATTATCATTTCAGGTCATTACATGATGTAATTGAACCCAGCCTAATGTTCGTTGGAAATAATAATAACCGCTTCATTAGCGTGAGGTTAAATTCGGGGGACATAAAGTATAACATCGAAATGTTGAAAGACAAATGGAAGGAAATTGAATCAACCATGCCTTTCGATTATTATTTTCTTGATGAGGATTATGATAATCTCTATAAAGCTGAACAAAGGGTGGGTGAAATATTTATCTATTTCACAGTTATTGCCATTGTTATTGCCTGTCTGGGGTTATTTGGACTCGCTTCCTATAATGCAGAACAGAAGACCCGGGAAATCGGGATCAGGAAGGCTCTTGGTTCATCCGTAAACAGAATTTTAATAATGCTTTCAAAACAGTTTTCGAAATGGGTTCTGATCGCGAACATCATTGCCTGGCCAGTTTCATGGTACTTTATTAGTGAATGGTTAGGCAATTTCGCTTACAGCATTAAAATCGTTGACAAATGGTGGATTTTTCTATTGTCAGCAGGAATAGCCTTTATAATAGCCCTGCTTACAGTTACTTATCAAACCATTAAAGCCGCAATTATTAATCCGGTGGATGCAATTAAATATGAATAATAAATTATAAAGCCATGATAAAACTATTTTTAAGCGGGTTATCACTGCTCTTTGTTTTTCAATCCTTTTGTCAGTCCTCAGCGGAAAAAGAGATTGATGAATTTATTACCAGCTGGCATGATGCTGCAGCGGCAAATAACCAGGATAAATATTTCAGTATGATAGATGAAAAAGGGATCTATATTGGAACGGATTCCACAGAAATTTGGTCCAGGGATGAATTTTATGATTGGTCAACACCCCATTTTAATAACAATAAAGGATGGTCGTTTACTGCCAATAGCCGAAATATTTATTTTGAAGAAAGCTCAAGTATTGCCTGGTTCGATGAATTACTCGACTATGGGAAAGGCACCCTCCGGGGGTCAGGAGTTTTGATAAAAAGGGGAAATGATTGGAAAATCATCCACTATGTATTATCCTTGCCAGTTCCAAATGAAAAATATAAAGAGGTGATGAAAGTAATTAATTCCAAATCAGAGATATCTGAAAGAGAGGAGTAGTGATAATGCTTATGTGTAACAAATGCAGGTAAATCTCGTCATAATGTCAAACTAAAATTTAAACCATGAAAATAGTAATGAACCCCAATGAAATGGTTGTAAAAGCTGCGGATAGCAGTCTTGTTAGCAATGGAAATGAAGTTAAAGGGAAACTGATATTAACTACTCAACGAATTTATTTCTCTTCCGAAGCAAATGGGAACGGATCTGATAATCTGGAGATTTATCCAAAAGATATAGAAGACGTGATGTTCTTTAAAAACAGAATGCTTTTCTCCAATGGGCTAAACATTATAACCAGGGACGGTAACCAAAATAAGTTTTTAATAAAAAACAGGGCAAACTGGAGTGAACTCATCGTGAGGATGGTATGATAGATCTCTGAGAAATAATAGTTTGTTTGAAACATTGCAGTATTATAAACTCCTTCCCCGGGCTATTTATCAAGCCATTCCTTAAACTTAACCACTTTCTCACGGGCTACAATAGCGTCCATATCGTTGTTGTATTTAAGCTCGAGCCTTAAGCGGCTATTTGAATAAGAAATAATGTCCTGTATGGATTCCAGAGAAATCAGGAATTTACGGTTAATCCTGAAAAATTTATTTGGGTCAACAAGCGTTTCTAATTGTTCTACTGAATAATCTATTACGAAATTTCTGTTGTCGGTGGTATGCATGAAAGTGGCCTTTTCAAGGCTATAGAAGTAGAGAATGTTTGTAACAGGTATAGATTTAATATGCTCCCCCACTTTTACAACAAATCGTTGTTTATAGTTATCGGTAAGCATATTTAGAATATTATCGTACACCAGCCTTTGGATTGGGATCTCCTCTTTGGCAAAGTTTTTCTTGTACTTATCAATAGCGATCTTTAATTCATCAAAATCTATTGGCTTCAATAAATAATCAACACTATTTACCTTAAAAGCATTAAGTGCGTATTCGTTGTAAGCGGTAGTAAAGATTATCGGGCAAAGTACTTCTGTTTTTTCAAAAATTTCGAAAGACAGGCCGTCGCCCAGTTGGATATCAAAAAATGCCAGGTCAGGATGTTGATTTGTATTAAACCATTCTATTCCCTTTTTTACAGACCCAATTCTGCCCAATAAATCAATTGAAGCATCATACTTTAGAATAAGTTCTTCAAGGTGATCAGCATTTAACTTTTCATCTTCAATTATTAATACTCTCATGATCCACTTTATTAATCAAAGGTATTTGGATTTGAAATACTCCCTCATGTTCTACTATTTTTACAGGGTTTTTGCTCAAATAATTATACCTTGCCCTGATGGTGCTTAGGCCAATACCCCCTGACTCCTTCATAACACTCCTGGGCTGCAAATTATTCTTAAGGGTGATATAATCTTCATCCTTGCTGATTTCAATTGACAACGGATTTTCATCTGAAATCTCATTGTGTTTGATGGCATTTTCAATTAACATTTGGATGGAAACCGGAACAACCCAGCCAGGCTCTTTACTCTCTAAATCAAATTTTACATTCAAGTTTTTATCATGCCTGATTTTTTGCAAAAACACATACCTTTCACAAAAGTTGATTTCATCAGTTAGGGCGACTAGTTCTGTATCTTTATGTTCAAGAACATACCGGTATACTTCAGAAAGTTGTTTTATAAATTTTGCAGCCAGGTCAGGCTCATGATATACCAAAGAAGTTAAAGAGTTTAAACTATTAAACAAAAAATGAGGATTAACCTGGTTTTTAAGTGCTTTATATTGTAATTTAATACTCTCTTTTTGTAAACGTTCTTCGTTTACAGCCGCATCTCTCCATGAATTAAAAAATCCAACTGAGAAATAAATAGCTGTAATAATAATTGTTATACCAAACTCAACAATCATGGTAGCGGAAGATTGGCTAAAAAGCTGCTCAATGGTCCAACCAAAAATTAACACAAACCAAATATAATTAACAACAAGAATAGCGATTAAAGAATACACAACCATGATTACCAGGTTTGTGCGAAGCACTTTGTAAGGTTCCTTATTATAATTCATTTTTCGCCCACAATACATGCCAATAAACTGATTCCCTTTCCATAAAGTACCACCAATAAAAAGGCTATACAGAGAATTCAAACCAACGATACGAAAAAAATTATCTACATCAGGGTAGAACAAAAATGCAACAACGTTGCCTATCACAACCACAATAACCAAATCTCTGACATGCTGGATGTAGTTGCTAAAGAATTTATGTTCTTTCATGCTTTCGGTTACCCTTTTATTATTTACTACAATTGGATGAATATAGCATTTGATTCCGTTCGGCACCCCAGGTTGGAGCAAGTACATGTTCCGGTGTATAGAGGATGAACTTTTCCATAGCTGTTTTAAAGTGTTCACAGGCTAAATCCTGACTCCCTCCATATGCTGCAGGACTATGAAGAAGATTTAACCCCTGAAGGTAATACACCCGTGGATTGTCAGGATTGTATTCCATTGCTTTGTGAAGTGCATCATTAGATTTTTGAGTAAATTCAAGACCTCGTGTAGCAGGGTCTATTTGTATCCTTCCCTGGTACAATAAAGCCTGAAGGGTAATGATCTCTGATTCATCGGGATAAATTTCAAGTGCCCGATCTACATAGCCTTGTGCCACATCAAGATAATTATCTTTTATGGTGTTGTCTTTATTCACGAAACTCATGTTTATATAACACAAAGCTGCATAATATAGGGGATGCCATTGGTCAGTTTCTGCGTTTGAAATCCTGTCGAATGTGTTGGCCAGGCTTTGAAAATCCGCTTCTGTTCCGGCCATTTTCAGCGCTTTTTTGTTTTTTACCATGACAAACATATAACTGCTTTCATCCTGTCCGAAGCCTGTTGAAGCTAACATTAACAATATAATGAGTGTAGTTGAAAATACTTTTTTCATAATTTATAATTTAAATTGAATCCTAAATATTCACCAAAATTATTCCAATTTAAACATGCATGCAAAATAATGTGGTTTTTTATCTGATTTCAAAAATAAATCACTCAATTGTGGAATGTTCAGGCTGAATTGTGGAAAAGGCATTAAGTACAAGTTATTAATCAAGATAATTAAGTTAATTGCAACTAAAAACATTCCGATTGTGTCAGGATATAAGTAAAACAACTTAAAGTAATTGAAACGATTTTGTTACCTTTACTTCTGCGAATTAAATAAATAACAAGAGTATCAACAAATCCTTAAACTTTTCACTATGAATTCAACAAAAACATGGCAATTTTTGACTGCTTCAACAGCACTTTTAGCTTTTTTTGCATTATTCGTCTCAAGTTGTACACAAGAGGGGAACCAGGTAGAAACCATCACCGATAGTAATGGTTTTACCTATGAGTATATAAAAGGAGATCCGTCACAAGCCAGAATCTACACCCTTGAAAATGGGTTGAAAGTATATTTGAGCTACAATGCAGATGAGCCAAGGGTTTCCACTTTAATAGGAGTCAGGGCTGGTTCTACCTCAGAGCCGGAAGAAACCACAGGGCTTGCTCACTACTTTGAGCACATGATGTTTAAAGGTACTGATGAAATTGGCACCCTTGATTGGGAAAAAGAAAAAGCGGCACTCGATCAGATATCTGATCTTTTTGAAGCACACAGAGCCACCAATGATTCACTTGAAAAGAAATTTATATATCAGCAAATAGATAGCGTTTCGCAGATTGCAGCAAGCTATGTAGCAGCCAATGAATATGATAAAATGGTTTCAAGTTTGGGTGCTAAAAGAACAAACGCCGGAACTTCTTATGAGTCTACAGTTTACATCAATGATATTCCAACCAATGAATTTGAAAAATGGTTAAAACTGGAAAGTGAACGGTTCAAGGATATTGTTCTTCGATTATTTCATACTGAACTCGAAACCGTGTATGAAGAGTTTAATATGTACCAGGATATGGATCGCTCAAGAGCGAATAAAGCACTTATGGAAGGACTCTTTCCTACACACCCTTATGGCAGGTCGGTGATTGGGCTTCCCGAACATTTAAAGAATCCATCCTTAGTAAATATTTACAAATTTGCAGAAACCTGGTACCGTCCTAATAACATGGCTGTGGCTATCGCCGGTGATATTCAACCGGAAGAAGCCATTGTATTGATTAATAAATATTTTGGTTCGCTTGAAGCTAATCCCGAACTTCCCGATTTGCCTATTATAGTTGAAGAACCAATTACTGAACCGATAGTGAAAGAAGTGGTTGGGCCTGATGCTGAATCTTTGTCGCTCGCATTCCGGTTCGAAGGTGATGATACAGGAAACGAATATTACGTGTCCATGATTGATATGATTTTGTCCAATAGCCAGGCCGGGTTAATAGATATTAACCTGAACCAAAAACAAAAAGTATTACGGGCTGGTGGATATAGTTACTTTTTAAGGGATTATGGCCTTCACTCATTTTACGGACAACCCCGTGAAGGGCAAAGCCTTGAAGAAGTTAAGGATTTAATTTTAGGTGAAATTGAAAAAATTAAAAAGGGTGAATTTGATGATTGGTTGATGGAAGCGGTAGTCAATGATATGAGGCTGACAGAAATCAGAAGGGATGAGAGCAATTTTGCCCGTGCCTATGGTTATATTTCTACTTTTATTGATAAAAAACCTTATAGTTATAAACTGAATTATATTAATGAACTGGAAAAAATATCCAAAGACCAACTGGTCCAATTTGCCATAGATAACTACAAGAATAATTATGTGGTGGTATATAAACGGACAGGGGAAAATACCGGCCTGGTGAAGGTTGAAAAACCTAAGATCACACCCATTGAAATTAACAGGGAAGATCAATCAGAATTTTATAAGGAATTTTCAGCAGAAGAAACTCCGGATATTGATCCGGTATTTGTCGACTTTGCTAATGAAATAAGTTCAGAATCTTTAAACTCTGGCATAGAAGTTAGCTATATCAAAAATAAAACCAATGAACTATTCGAACTTCAGTATATCATTGATATGGGGAAAAATCACAACCTCTTGCTTCCCCTTGCATTTGAATACCTCCCCTATTTAGGAACGAGTAAATATTCTGCCGAGGACCTGCAAAAAGAATTTTTTAAATACGGACTCACAATGGATGTGTACGCCAGTAATGATAGGTGTTATGTAAATATTTCAGGGATCGGTAAATCGTTTGATAAGGGGGTGGAGCTACTTGAACATGTACTGTCAAATGTAGAGCCCGATCAGGATGCATATAATGATTATGTTGATGGCATTCTTAAAAGCCGTAACGATGCCAAATTAAATAAAAATACCATTCTTTGGAGCGGACTGTTTAATTATGGAAAATACGGGTCTAAAAACCCTTTCACACACATCATATCAGATACCGACTTGAAGAATATAGATCCCTCGGAACTCACAACTCTATTAAGGGAAATTTATGCTTATAAACATAGAATGTTTTATTATGGTTCTGAAGAATTAGCGGATGTAATCCCTGTTCTGGAAAAATATCATAATGTTCCGGAGGTATTATTGGATTATCCTGCGCCTGTTCTATTTGTAGAGCAGGAATCCAGCGCTAATAACGTATATTTTGTGGATTATGATATGAGCCAGGTAAATATCATTCTAATGGCAAAAGGACCTCAGTTTGATAAAAACCTTATTCCTCCGGCCAGACTATTTGGAGAGTATTTTGGAGGAGGATTGTCTTCCATTGTTTTCCAGGAAATCCGTGAAGCACGGGGTTTAGCCTACTCTGCTTTTTCTGCTTTTGCTGACCCCCAGAAAAAAGATCAATCCTATTTTGTATATGGATTTGTAGGAACTCAGGTTGATAAATTAAAAGAGGCTACAGATGCACTTCTGGATTTGATGAATAACATGCCGAAAGCACAAAAGCAATTTGACCTGGCAAAAGAATCCATTCTTAAAAAGATTGAAACGGAACGTATCATTAAGACCAATATTTTCTGGACTTACCAGCGCAACCTTGACCGCGGTATTGATTACGATATTAGAGAAGATGTATACAACTATGTGAAAGATGTGGACATGAATAATTTTAGTGAATTTTTTGATAATTACATCAAGGACAATAATTATTCATTTCTAATCCTGGCTAACAAAAACGAGGTGGATATGAATGTTCTTGGGCAGTTAGGAACCGTAAAAGAACTGAGATTAAAAGAAGTTTTTAACTATTAAGAAGACAAGGCTTGATAGCTTTTAATGAAGACCTAACAGGCTTTAAAAACCTGTTAGGTTTTTTTCCTGTTTTCCGGATAGGACACCCATTTTAAAACTTTGAGTTTACTATTTCAATAATTTTTTGTTGTGTTTCATTATTCTTAAGTAAAAACCTTTTATGTTTATCTATTACTATTTCATACATTTTATTAATGGCTTTGA
>JAIOZL010000069.1 GCA_021740645.1 Bacteroidales bacterium | reverse complement strand
ACTGTCCAATAAGTTAACTTTCTCCTTTTTAAAAGCAGTACTAAATGTCCTGCTAATTTTTTGTTGTCTTCTCATAATTCCTAAATTTACGAAAGTTTTCAACTAAACTTTACGTCAACCTATATTATGAAATAACATTCTTTAATTCGCTGAGCTCTCCTTCATTGTGTGAATGGTTTTATGAACTGATGCCATTATATAGCGGAATGAGTGGAAATTCTTTTTATGTGAGTTGATTTGTTGTGGTATTGGGTGTAATCAAATAATACGGGCTGAATTAAAATTCCCTCTCAGGGCGCTGATTATTCGTATATTATATATTCGGTTAGACTTGAATGCGTTTTGTTAATGCGAGCAAACAAATGAGGCGAAACAATTATATATTTTTTACAATTATAGGATGCCCCCTCGTAATAAGCATCCGCTCCTTCTGCAGGCTCATGGAACACCAACAACCCAGCACCCATCCCCAAACTTTTATTATTTCTTTAACTGAAAACATAGCCTTCTCTAAAAACTTATTATTAATTTTAGATTCTCTAAAGAAAACAGCAATGGATGTGATGATGCCGGGTCTGAAGCCCAATGCCTATAATGTAATGCTAAAGCCAATTGGTCCAATTTGCAATTTAAATTGTACTTATTGTTATTATCTGGAAAAGAAAAACCTTTATCTGGATACGAAGAATTTTAAAATGAGCGATGAAGTCTTGGAGGAGTTCACCAGACAGTATATCGAATCCCAGAATGTTCCTGTTATTAGCTTTGTTTGGCAGGGTGGTGAGCCAACATTGCTCGGACTTGATTATTTCAGGAAGGCTTTAAAATTTCAGGAAAAGTACAAAGGCGATAAGACTATAGAAAATATTTTCCAGACAAATGGAACGCTTTTAACCGATGATTTCGCAAAGTTTTTTGCTGATAATAAATTTCTAATAGGTGTTTCTATTGATGGTCCGGAGCATTTGCATAATCATCACAGATTAACAAATCAGAATACGGGATCTTTCGCCATGGTTATGAAGGGAATAGAACTACTTCATAAGCATAAAGCGGAGTTTAATACCCTTTCTGTAGTTAATAAGGAGAATTCATATTATCCAACGGAGATTTATAATTTTTTAAAAGAAATAGGTAGTGGGTTTATTCAGTTCATTCCCATTGTCGAGCGAATGACTGAAATTCATGATCCTAAAAAGATTAATCTGATTGCTCCCGGTGATCCGGCAAAAGCTTCTGTCACAAAATGGAGTGTTGACCCTCTCCAGTTTGGCATATTTCTGAATACGATTTTTGATGAATGGGTAAGGAAGGATGTGGGTAAATATTATGTTCAGATTTTCGACGTTACTTTAGCCAATTGGGCAGGTGAAAGACCCGGATTATGTGTTTTTTCTGAAACCTGCGGTGATGCGACAGCTATGGAGCATAATGGAGATTTATATTCATGCGATCATTTTGTATACGAAGAATTTAAGTTGGGGAATATAATGAATGTTCCAATGATAGAAATGATCAAATCGGAACGTCAGCAAAAGTTTGGGCGCGATAAGCGTGATAAACTTCCCCGGTATTGTTTTGAATGCGAGTACCGGTTCGCATGTCACGGGGAATGTCCAAAGAACAGGATAAGCCTTACTCCCCAAGGTGATCCGGGTCTGAATTATTTATGTGCTTCTTATAAAGATTTCTTTTCTCATGTTCACCCTTACATGCAGTTTATGGCTGATGAACTTAAAGCCAAACGTGCTCCGGCAAATGTTATGGAATGGATAAAAAGAGTTGAGAGGCAAAAAAATCTTACAAGAACCCCCAAAATAATTATTGGCCGAAATGATCCTTGTCCATGTGGGAGTGGAAAGAAATTCAAAGCATGTTGTATGGGAAAAGTAAGCCTGTATTGATTAAGGCTCTTTGGTGTCGAGGACGAAACTAAAGTTGCTACCTTTCCCGGGTTCGCTTTCTACTTCAATTTTACTGTCATGTCTTAAAGCAAATTCCTGACAAATGATAAGGCCAAGTCCTGTTCCTGTTTCTCCCAATGTGCCGGCCTTCGAATGAAATTCATCTATCCTGAAAAGTTTATCCATAACCTCTCTGGACATACCAATTCCTGTATCTTTTATGGATACTCGCACTTTTTCCCCGGTAAGCATGGCAGAAATAATGATCTCACCACCTGCTTCAGTATATTTTAGAGAGTTAGATATTAGATTCCTCAGGATTGTATTTATCATATTATAGTCGGCAAAGACTTTAATATTATCTACCGGTGCTTGCAGATAAAGGGTAATGCCTTTATTTTTAGCATTTACCATTAACATTTGAGAAACTTCAGCAAATAGAATTCCCAAATCAAGTAGGCTTGGATTGTAACTAATTTTATTGGTTTGTGTTCTTGCCCAGTTCAATAGGTTTTCTAAAAGTCCGTAGGCTGAAGTGGACGACTCATTAATAAGTTTGATAAACTCCACCTTTTTTTCATCCTCAATAGCATTGAAGTTTCTGAAAAGTAGTTCTGAAAAGCCCATTATCGAATGAAAGGGATTCTTCAGATCATGAGCAATTATCGAAAAGAATTTATCCTTAGTGGCATTCAGTGTCTTAAGTTCATCGCGTTGCAGGGAGATTTTTTCTTCAGCCTCTTTTACATTTGTAATATCAATATCTATCAAAATCATGCGTGTTATATCTCCGTTTGAGTCGAGTATAGGTGTTATTGAAGTCTGAGACCAGAACACATGTCCGTCAGCATTGGTAGTTTGTGTTACATAACTATCGGGTTTTTTATTCTCCTTTATTTTCTCAAAAATCTGAACTATTTCTTTGCTGGATGAATTTTGGCGAAGATTTCCACCTCTTGCCTGAACAAATTCTTCCAGATTCATTCCATATCTATTTATAAACCCATCATTTACATATTCAAAATTACCATCATCATCCAAAATGATTATGGAGCTGTCAGTTTTACTGGCAACTATAGAAAGTTTTTCCAATTCAAGGTTTGCATTCTGCAAATTTTCTGTCTGGGCTTTTAGTTCTTCTGACTGTTGAAAAATTTCCTCTTGTCTTTCTTCCAATAAAACGTTTGTTTCCTGCAATGCATCAGAGGTTTCCTTTAACTGTTTTTCAACTTCTTTCTGGCTTGTTATATCCCTGCCAATTCCAACAATACCAATTATTTCACCATTCTCGTCCTTAATGGGTACTTTTGTTGTGGAGACTATTATTTCTTTTCTTTGACTATTATAGCCTTTTTCTTCTTTGTTTATTATCTGAATATCTTTTTCCATTAGCTCCTGCTCATCCTTAAAATAGTTGTCGGCAAATTCCTTTGGATAAAAATCATAATCAGTTTTTCCTACAAGTTCATCTGGATTCTTAGCCCCCATTATTGTAGCAACGTTGATATTACCCAGAATAAACCTGCTTTCCCTGTCTTTTAGGTATATTCTGTCAGGCATATTATTTATTAATGCGAGAATCTGATTTCTGTCCTTAATGAGTTTTTCCGTCTGAACTTTTAGTTCTTCAGCTTGTTGCTGAATCTCTTCCTGCCTTTCTTCCAAAAGGATATTAACTTCCTGTAAAGCTTCATTTGCTTCTAAATTCTTTTTTTCTACAGCTTTCAGGTCAGATATATCTCTACCTATTCCCATAATTCCAATAATATTTCCATTATTGTCAATCATTGGCACTTTAGTAGTGTAAACTGTTATTTCCTCGCCCGCTTCATTTATCGATTTTTCTTCTTTTTTAATTATTTTAACCTTGCCTTTAATCAGATCCTGTTCATCACTAAAAAAATCGTTAGCGCGATTCTTAGTATGAAAATCGAAATCAGTTTTGCCAATCAGATCTTCCGGTTTTTCAAGCTTCATTATTTTAGCCATTTGATCATTTCCAAGAATAAACCGGCTTTTATGATCTTTAAAATATATTCTGTCAGGCATCCTGTTTATAAGTGAAAAGAGCATGTTTCTTTCTGCCAGAATCTTTGTCCATTGGTCAGGACTAAGCTGATCCGGGGATAGTGAATCTCTATTGATTGAATAATTCTCAGCACTTAATTTACCGGTAGATTTTATTTTATTTCTTTTTATGGAACGAAGCTGGAGAAATAAATAAACACTTATAAATAACAGGATTGCAATAATAGAATAGTAGAACAAAATTTTATTAGCCGGGGATGGGCTATACATTGTAAGGATTAAAATGGCTTGAAACAGGAAATACATTATTTATTCATTTATCTGACTCTAAAAATAATCACTTTTTTAGGCTTCTACGAATTTAATCATAAATTGATTCATTTTATCAAAAAAAAATGGTAAATGTTTGAGGGAGAATATTGCCATATTTTCTGTGTATAGTATGCATTGGGCGGATAGTAAGAAAAAACGCCGGAAAAACAGAATTAAATTCTATTTTCCGGCATTACATTTTATTCTTTTAATTACATAAAACCAGACAATCAGTTAAAGAGACAGAAACTCAAAGAATGATACTAAAAATGTTTTTTTATCTTGATCAAAATTTGCAGTTCCGGCCGGTTTCCTTCATATTATGATTTATGCGTTGTAGGTTTTAGATTTTCATCAAGTGGGGTCATGTCGGGCATAAGTAAATGGACAATACCCAGCACAATCAGGTACAGGCTTCCCGCAATTAAAAAGGCCCAGAAATATCCTTCAACACCCTGACTGTCGAGTACACTTCCAAGACTAAAATCGGCCAACATCCCAGCCACAGCGCCAACCATTCCACCAATTCCGACTACTGAAGCAACCGCTTTTTTAGGAAATACGTCTGATGCCAAAGTGAAAACATTTGCAGACCATGCCTGGTGTCCTGCTGCTGCTAAACCAATCAGAACAACAGCTATCCATTGGTTATCAACTTTTGTTACAAATACCACAGGCAGAATAATCAAAGCACAAACCAAAAGTGTTCTTTTTCTGGCTGCGTTAATACTCAGCCCCATACTTATTAGTTTTGAAGAAAGCCATCCGCCAAAAATACTTCCTCCATCCGCAAGAGCATATATTATAAAAAATGGCAGTGCTAATCCTTTAATATCTACCTGAAACTGGTCGTAAAGGAATTTTGCTCCCCAGAAAAGATAAAACCACCAAACGGCATCAAGAACTTTGGTAAGGGCAAAAGCCCAGGTTTGGCGTTTTGGTAAAACTGCAGCCCATGGAATTTTCTCTTCATTCTCTACAACTGAGTCGCTATGAATATAGTCAAGTTCTTCCTTTGTAATTTGCGGATGATTTTCAGGTTTTTTATAGAGACGGAACCATAGGAATAGCCATATACTGCTTACACCACCGGTAATTAGAAAGGGAATTTGCCAGCCTTTTCCATCATCAGCAACTACCAAACCAACAATAATAGGGGCAAGTATAGCACCCACACTGGTTGCCGCGTTGAAGATACCTGTTGCGAGAGCTCTTTCTTTCTTTGGAAACCATTCAGCCACGGTTTTAATACTTGCAGGGAAGAGGCCTGATTCTCCAAATCCTAACCCAAAGCGGGCAAGTGTAAAACCAATTACACTGAAACTTTTTGTTATGGTAGCATGAAGCATTCCAAAAACACTCCAGATTGCAATCGAAAGAGTAAAACCTTTTTTAGTTCCTATTCGGTCAATTAACCCGCCCATTGTTAATAAGCCTAATGCATAGGCGGCCTTAAATGACATATTAATTAAAGCATAATCCTTATTGGTCCAATCGAATAATTTAAATAAGGTAGGAGCAAGAACACCTAAGACACTCCTGTCGAAATAGTTTATGCTTAACGCGAAGAACAATAGCATTAGAATCCTCCAACGATAATTACCCTTCGGAGGTGATAGTGTTTTGGCTTGTGACATTATTTTAGAATTTTGGTTAGTATTTTATTTTGGTTAGTATTTTCTTATCTTTTTATAGCTTACAAGGAGAGCCGAAACTTTTTCTGTTAATAGTTTCCAGTCTTTATTTTTTAAAATGTCTGATGTAATAAGGTTTGACCCCATACCAACGCAATAAGCTCCGGCATCAAACCAGGTTTTTAAACTTTCTTCGGTAGGTTCAACACCCCCTGTAGGCATAATATTTGTCCATGGTTGCGGGCCTTTTACCGTTTTTACAAATTGAGGACCACCAACGGAGGAGCCTGGAAAAATCTTTACTACCTCTGCACCCAGCTCTTCTGCCCGTGAAATCTCTGTTACTGATCCACATCCCGGAGACCAGGCTATTTTACGTCTGTTGCAAACGAGAGCCATCTCTTCCTTAACCACTGGAGAAACAATAAAATTTGAACCAAGTTGGATATACAAGGATGTGGTACCGGCATCATTAACGGATCCCGTTCCCAAAATCATTTCAGGCATCTCCTGTATTACGTATTTATTAAGCTCAGAGAATATTTCGTGTGCAAAGTCACCACGATTCGTGAATTCAAACAACCTGAGTCCACCGTCATAACAGGCTTTTATCACAGCTTTGCAAATTTCAATATCGGAGTGATAGAAAACAGGAATTATTCCTGATTCTTTCATTTGCAGAGCAACTTGTATGCGAGTAAATCGAGCCATAATTTTTCGAAAATAAGGAAAGTTTGGAAAAAAATGTTATTTATATCAATGTTTATTAAATTTTGAGATTATTTATCCTGCTAACATTTAGTTATTCTTCATTAGATGGTTTGCCAATTGTTGCTAAAATTCCACCATCAACATAAACCACCTGACCGTTTACAAAATCAGAAGCTTTTGATGCCAGGAATACCGCAGTCCCCATAAGATCTGTGGGATCACCCCAACGACCTGCCGGTGTTCGGTTAATAATAAATTCATTAAAGGGATGGCCGTCTACACGGATAGGCGCTGTTTGTGTTGTGGCAAAGTAACCGGGGCCAATACCGTTCGATTGGATATTGAATCGTGCCCATTCTGTGGCCATACTTCGTGTAAGCATTTTAAGTCCGCCTTTTGCTGCAGCATAAGCCGAAACCGTATTTCTCCCAAGTTCGCTCATCATTGAGCACATATTTATTACTTTACCACCACCTCTTTTAATCATTCCCGGAACAATATGTTTAGCCATAATAAAAGGCGCAACCAGGTCCACATCCAATACTTCCTTGTAATCTTCCACTGCCATATCGAGAATGGGAACTCTTTTGATAATACCGGCATTATTTACAAGAATGTCAATCGGACCTACTTCTTTTTCAATTTTAGCTACAGCCTGAATCACTTCGGCTTCATTTGTTACATTGAAAACATAAGTGCTCACATCCAAACCATTGGCTGCATATTCTTTTTTCGCCGATTTTAATTTATCTTCAAAAATATCATTAATGACAATTTTTGCCCCGGCTTTTCCTAGTCCGGTGGCAATAGCCATACCCAGTCCGTGAGTTCCGCCTGTGATGAGAGCTGTTTTACCTTTTAGATTAAATAATTCTGTTGACATAATATTATTTTTATTTAATATCCTTAATTTTTACACCGTCCATATCGCCATAATCCAGATTCTCGCCAGCCATACCCCAAATAAATATATAATTTGAAGTGCCTGCTGCTGAATGAATAGACCAGGGAGGAGAAATTACTGCTTCCTCATTTTGCAACCATATATGGCGTGTTTCATCAGGTTCACCCATAAAATGACAAATAGCCTGATTATCAGGAACTTCGAAATAAAAATATGCTTCCATTCTTCTGCTGTGCACATGTGGAGGCATGGTATTCCATACACTTCCAACTTTTAACTCAGTCATTCCCATTTGCAGCTGACAAGTTTCTACCACAGAGTTAACAATCAATTTGTTGATTTTTCTGGCGTTGGAAGTTTCCAATGACCCAAGTTCTGCAACTTCAGCGTCAGCCAAAGTAACCCTTTTTGAAGGAAAGGATTTATGAGCCGGGGCTGAATTGATGTAAAAGTGTGCCGGATTTTTAGGGTCTTCAGATTGAAATTCCACATTTTTTATACCGCTACCTAAATAAAGAGCGTCTTTATAATTAAGCTTATAAGTCTGATCATCAGCTATTACAGTTCCTTTGCCTCCAACATTAATCACACCCATCTCTCTCCTGTCGAGGAAATAGCCGGCTTTTAGCGGGTCGATAGTTTCAAGCTTAACCGATGTTTTCACGGGTACTGTTCCCCCAACAATAAGCCTGTCGTTAAAAGAATATACAAAATTTAGTTCGTCTTGTTCCATAATACCACTCACAAGATATTCGTCCCGGATTCTCTGAGTATCATAATTTACTGCATCATCTGGATGGTTTGAATACCTTATTTCATAATTTGTAGCCATAATATTTATTTTTAAACTGTTATTTTTTTTCCTTCTGGTTATTTTAAACTCGTCAGAAATTAACTTCCACACATCCAATTTCCCGTTCCGCCGGGAGGAGCTTCACTCTTCAAGGGATTATTTGTGCCCGGCGTGTTTATTAACCATTTTTCCAGCGGGTTAATCCAGATAGCTATCTGGACAGGGGCTAATTAAATATAACCACTCCGTGGTTAAGATTTCCTAACATCCAATGCGCAATTTAGACATTAAACCCATAACATAGAATCCAGAACCCGGAACGTCCAACTCCAAATTTTCTTTTCCCCCTCAAAACTCGCCCTCACCCTCGAGACTTCCCTTTAAAACCCAAAATACCTTGAAGCATTCCCGTAACTAACATCACTAACCAGTTTCCCTGCCATTTCAAAATCATAAGGTATTTCGCCATTTTCCATGTCTGTTCCCACAAGGTTACACAAAATTCTTCTAAAATACTCATGACGAGGGTAGGATAAAAAGCTTCTGGAATCGGTTAGCATCCCAACAAACCTGCTAAGAAGCCCAAGACTCGATAAGGCGTTCATCTGATTTATCATACCTTCTTTTTGATCAAGAAACCACCAACCCGAACCAAATTGCATTTTCCCTTGTTCTGAGCCATCGTTAAAGTTATAAATCATGGTGGCAATGAGGTAGTTGTCTCTAGGGTTAAGGTTGTATACTATAGTTTTTGTCAGTTTATTGGAACTTGCCAATTTATTAAAAAATTTCGACATGGGTTTTGCTACGCTGAAATCACCAATAGAATCATATCCTTTATCAGCTCCAAGCAAAGCAAACATTTTACTGTTGTTATTTCGCACGGCGCCAATATGAAACTGCTGGGTCCAGTTTTTCTCATGATCCTGTTCTGCGAAGAATATCAGCATAGCAGACTTGAACTTAAGGATTTCGGTCTCTGTTAAATCTGCTCCCGATCTGATCTTTTTGAAAATACTTTCAATTTCCTTGTCGCTGTATTCTTCCGCATAAAAATTTTCAATACCGTGATCAGAAAGGCGACAACCCATTTTGTGGAAAAAATCCTGTCTGTTTTTCAGAGCAGAAAATAAATCGTCAATTTGCTGGATTTTCACACCGGAGGCTTCTTCAAGACTATGGAGATAAGCGTTATATATTTCGGCATTTTCCACGGCCATTGCTTTATCAGGTCTCCAGGTAGGTAATACCTTGATGCTGAAATTATCATCCTTAATTTTCTGATGATCAGCTAAATTATCGATTGGATCGTCAGTAGTGCAAACCAGTTCCACCTTAGCTTTTTTCATGAGACTTCGTACAGAAAAATCCTCTGTTTGTAATTTTGCTGAAACCGTATCGTATATCTCGTCAGCTGTTTTTTCATTCAACAAGCTGTCGATTCCAAAATACCTTTTTAACTCCAGGTGAGTCCAATGATAGAGTGGATTCCGAAGGGTTTCAGGAGTTGTTTTTGCCCACATCCTGAATTTTTCCTTATCGGGAGCATTTCCGGTGATGAATTCCTCAGGAATTCCGTTGGCCCGCATTGCTCTCCACTTATAATGATCGCCATCCAGCCATATTTTGGTCAGATTCTCAAACTTTCTGTTTACAGCAATGTCAGATTGGGGAAGATGACAGTGATAGTCGATTATAGGAAGGTCTTTTGAAAACTCATGATATAATTTCTCAGCGGCTTTGTTGTTGAGAAGGAAATTCTCATCAAGAAACTTTTTCATATAGACATTTATTATAAGTTGAACATTCTTTTAATGTGACGGTCAAAAATATTTTCAGTAACCTGAGTAGCTACAAGGGCCTCGTGTTTTTTCAACATATTTATGTAATCATCGCCAAGTTCAGCGGCCACTTTATACCCGACATGAATTAACTGTCTGAAATTCAAATTATAATCAGGATGATCCGGAATATGTCTCAGTGAATTTGAGAATTTCTCGCTATTCCAGGAATCGACTTCTTCAGGACTTGGCAGATTATTCTGATCAATATCGATTACAGAAGCATAAGGTCCGCAAAGTTCGTCCTGTCTTGAATAAGCCTTTCTGTAAATATCTTTTGCCATTTCGAGTGCTTTTCCGCCAGCCATCGATAGTCCGATTACTTCCTCCAACCAGGTTGTTCCTGCCGTTTTTACATGTATACCCTTATCATATTTTTTTATCAGTTTGCCCATAATTGGGTAAATGGAAAATTTGTCAGATCCTGAGTGAACAGATAATTTCAGATTCTCAGGGAGCCCAAATTCTTTAATAGCTTTTTGAATTACCAATAAATCCTGCTCAAACTCCTTTTCAAAAGCCTTAACGTCTCCAACATAATCAACTCCCTTATTGAAACGGCCTGAAAATTTAGGCGCAATGGTTTGAGCCGGAATTTTTTCTGCAGCCAATGCGGAAAGTATGAAAAACATTTCAAGGGGAGTCTGAGGAGTATCAACTTCATCCATCGAAACTTCAGTTATAAAGTTCCCGGCACCCTTTTTCTCCACTAAATATTTGTAAATTGATGATGCATGTTTAATGGCGTATAAATAATTCTCACCAATCCTTATTAAATCTTCCTTCCTTACATTAAATCTTTCATCAATTCCATCAATTTTTAATTCGCCGATGTATTTTTCATTTTGGCTGATAAAATTTTCTATCTCTGATGTTTCGGCTTTTTTTCCAATAAAGTCAGCAACATCGAGGGTAAAAAAATCGGAGTGATCTATAAATCCATCAACGGTTGTAAGGTTTATATGGTCGGCATCTACATAAAAATTTTCTTTCCAGGCTAAGGCTGCAACTGAATTATTTGCTTCAACACGTACTTGTGAAGGTTGGGTTCCAATAGTTTTATGCTCCCGGTTTGACTTATTCCATACAGGTACAATTGAAATTCCGGCTTTTTTTGCCAATATTATCGCAGCCAGTTGAGCTCTACCCTGCAGACCAAAACGGTCTCCAATTCCAAAGGAGTACTTTTCTATTTTTTTCATTTTATTTGTTTTGGTAATATTAAACTTTGCATCAATATGGATTTTTAATTTCCTTTTAAAGTGTAAGGCTTAAAAAGCATGAAACTAATATTAACGTGTACGGACACGAAATTATGAAAATAATTGGAAATAACGAAATATTTTCAGTATTTTTGTAAGTGAATGTTTTCAAATGCTAAAGTTTGAAGATAGCAAAATACAATAGGTCAGTAAGATAAATGAAAATCAGGATAGTAGATATTGCTCGTTTAGCCAAAGTGTCGCCAGGTACTGTTGACCGCGTTATTCATAAGCGGGGAGAAGTGGCTGAGACTACGAGGCAGAAAGTATTGAGTATACTTGAAGAGCTTAATTATCAGCCTGATATACTCGCAAAATCTCTGGCTACAAAAAAGAAGTTGCATTTTTATCTCCTTATTCCCGTGTCCGCAAACGAAAATGATTTCTGGTCAGCTCCCCTAAACGGCGTTGAACAGGGAATGAGTGAGATTGAACATTATGGTATTCGCCTGACAAAATTATTTTTTAATCAATATGAGGTTGATTCTTTTCTTGAATCCGCAAAAAAAATATTAGCAGAACTGCCTGATGGTGTTATATTAGCTCCTGTATTTGAAAGGGAATCGGAGCATTTTGTCGATCAGTTAAAAGAGCGGAATATTCCTGTGATTTTAATTAATTCAAGCTTAAATAATAAGTCGGATATCTGTTTTATTGGTCAGGATTCGATGCAAGGTGGATTTCTGGCAGCCAAACTTTTTAGGTATGG
>JAIOZL010000006.1 GCA_021740645.1 Bacteroidales bacterium | reverse complement strand
AGGTGGTTTGGTGACTATGCCTGACCATCGTCACCGAAAGGCCATCTCTGAAAAAAATAAAGAACTCTTTCATCTCATTTAAAGTTATGTCGAACATAATTTCTATCTTAGTATCCTTGTTCGACGCAGGACACACAACCAGCGCACAACAAAGGCTATAAACAATGCTTGCAGAAGTGATAAACCGAAAAATACAAAAATAAAACAAACTATTATAGTGGCTGGAACAGATGTGGAATTAAATCGCACTGTTCATAGCCTCAAACGTTAGCAGCAATTAAACCAATCGAAAAATGAATAATATTACGAGAAATCAAATTTTTATATCCTTTTTACTGTCCTTTCTGATTGTGAGTTGTCAATCTAAACAGAGCACAGAAGAACGTTCAGAAAAAACTACTTCAGATCAAATAGAAAGCACATCAAGTCAATCTGAAAAAGAAATAAAAGCCATATTGGAAAGGATCTTGGCTGCAGTTGGAAACTGGGATGCTCAAGAATTGGATGACCTGAGTTTTGACCAAGCTCTTATCGCATATACGTTTACCAAGGATGGGCAATGGCAGCATAGAAAGATGACTATTGACACGTATTTGCAAAACGTCCGGGACAGGAAAGATCCAAATCCTTTTTTAGAATCTGCAAATTCGTATGAGATAAGTATAACCGAAGATCGATTGGCCTCAGTAATAATACCTACCGTCATTTCAAAATTTGGTGTTGCTAGTAGCAATGAAGTCAATCATGCCATATTGATGAAAGACAGCGACCAATGGAAACTGTTAAGTATTTCATGGACTGCTCAACGGATTCCTGAAGAAGAAAGAAAATTTGATCTGAATCTCTGTGCACGCAACTATGCCCAAGTTTGGGGTAGCAACCGGCCTGAGTTTGTAGCCATGTTTTATGCTGAAGACGGTTCATTACAAGTAAATGATGGTGAACCTGCCGTTGGCAGAAATGCCATTTCAAATGTTGCTAAAGGGTTTATGGACGCTTTTCCGGATTTGATTGTTTCAATGGATAGTCTAGTCAGTAAATCTGACAAAACGCGATTCTATTGGACCCTGACTGGAACAAACAACGGAACAAATGGAACTGGAAATAAAGTAAACGTTAACGGATTTGAAGAATGGACTATAAATGAGGACGGGTTAATCCAAGAATCTAATGGCTATTTTGATGAAAAAGAATACATGCGACAACTTGAATTTGGAATAGATAAATAAAATCTGCGGCCAATAAAACGTATAGTGCATACCCTGCGGGTAACGCACCATAGCCTAAGCGTAAGGCATGCAAAACAAACATCCTATTAACATGAAAAGATTATGAAAAAAAATAAAATTGGAATTCTATTAGGCATTGTTGCAGGGATAATTGATGTAATTCCTATGATTATGCAAAAACTGACCTGGGATGCAAATATTTCAGCATTCGCAATGTGGATTGTGGTTGGATTCTTAATATCCACGGTTGATTTGAAGATTAATTCGATAATCAAAGGGATATTGTTAGCATTTCTGGTTTTATTGCCGTCAGCTATATTGATTGGTTGGAACGAGCCATTTTCCTTGATACCGATTGCAATAATGACAACAATTCTTGGTGGATTACTCGGATTTGCAATTAATAAGTTTTCAAAATAGGAATAAGACTATAGATGATTACTGGATTAAAAAAATACAAAACGATTGGTTGTTGCGGAATAGACTGCTGATTATGTCCAGGATTTATTTCTCATCGTGATTCGGTTTGCCCAGGCTCTGGAGCCATAATAGTATAAGTCTGAAGCCAGGCTATCTGTACTCAGATTCGAGTTTTGTAAAAAAAAATAAAAAACCAGGTAGGATGTCTAAGCTAAATCTAATAATTCAAACTTATACCAATGGGAGTTCAGAGAGTATAAATTAGGCTATCGCTAAAAACACTCGATAATTGCTAGCTGCTTTTGTCTGGTAGAGGATAAAAATAATTACTTATAAATGGCCAAAAAAAATTATTTTTAACGGATGTATGCAATTAATCGCCATATTTCCTTGTCTGTAAAATATAATCACCTGAAATAAAACCGCCATGAAAAACAACGACCTTCCACATTTGTTTTTTCTAATCCTATTTTCGTTCACAGCTATGTTTACTTTTTCTCAGAATATCCCTGATTTTCTTGTTAATGAGCTATCAGGTAGCAGCATTGCCGGGCAATCCGCTTCGGCTATCGGTGGTGATGGGAACGGCCACTATATTGTGGTTTGGAGCGACCACAGGAATGGATACAATTATGATATTTATGCCCAGGTCTATGCTGGTTTTGAGCCTGTTGGTGAGAACTTCAGGGTAAACGATGAATTCATTTCTGCTGCACAGCATTATACAGCCATTGCAGTGAATAACGATATGGAATTTGTGATTGCCTGGGCTGGTTACAATGATTACAATTATGATGTTTATGCCCAACGTTATTTCAGTGAAGGGATTCCCCAGGGTAGTAATTTTAAGGTGAATGATGACAATGGAACAGAAGACCAGGTACACCCATCCATACGAATTGATGCGGAAGGCCACTTTACCATAGTTTGGGCTGATGAAAGAAGCGGGGAATATGATATTTATGGTCAAAACTACCAAAATGACGGTACCCCATCAGGCAGTAATTTCCTGATCAATGATGATACGGAATCGGCTCCTCAATACTGGCCTGATGTGGCCGGACGTGCTGACGGAAACTGGGTGGTAACCTGGATTGATCAGCGCATCATGGATAAGAGGGATGTTTTTGCACAAAGGTATGCCAGCGATGGTACACCTATTGGCGTTAATTTTAAGGTGAACAGCGACCCCGGTGATAATTCACAGCTGCGCCCTGATGTAGCCATAGATCAAGAGGGGGATTTTATTATTGCCTGGGGCGATAACCGAAATGCTAATTGGGATGTCTACTGGCAGCTTTATGATTCAAATGGCAACCCAATTGGCGACAATGTTATGCTTGCTGATAATCCAACCGGCACTTATCAGCGTAATCCATCTGTTTCGTATGATGCCGAAGGAGATTTTAAAATTTGCTGGGAAGACAACCGGGATGATTACAACGATGTTTATGCCCGGCGGTTTGCCTGGGATGGAACAGCCCTTGGAGATGCTTTTTTGGTTAACGATGATAACTCGGGGGAGTACCAGTACCAAAGCCAGATTTTTGTGCAGGATAATGGTGATTTTATGATTACATGGGATGATTTTCGGTTTGGGTATAATGGCGATGTTTTCTGCCAGCAATACCTGAGTGACGGCACCGCAGTGGAAGATAACCGGATAGTAAACGGAGATGTAGGCAGCGAGAATCAATTCAATCCTTCTATAGCCCTAAGTAATGAATATTTTATTCTTACGTGGGAAGACTATCGGGATGGTACAACAGAAATTTATTCCCAAAGATTTTTTCATGACGGAACTTTCCTTGGCGAGAACTTCAAGGTGAATGAGGATATGGAGTATGGTTATGCCTTATCGCCTGCAGCAGCTGCCACCCCGAATGGTAGTTTTGTGATTTCATGGGCCGACTTCAGAAATATGTATTGTTTTGATATTTATGCCCAACGCTATTCTGCTGGCGGAGAGCCGCTAGGTGAAAATTTTGTGGTTACTACCACAGGGGCATGTATGCGGTTGAATCCTGATATTGTTTGTAAGGATAACGGGGATTTTATTATCACCTGGAACGATGCGGACGAAGGGGGTTTTGAAAACATAATGAATTCAACTTCCTGGGATAACTCAAAATACAAGCCTGAGATCAGGCCTGGTTCAGAAGAAAAGGGAAGTGAACCCGATATTTATGGGCAGATGTTTTCGAGCGATGGTATAGCAGTAGGAAATTGTTTCATGGTTAACGATGATTCGTCGTATGCATTTCAAACCGATCCGACAATAGCAATTGATCCGGATGGGAATTTTGTAATTGCCTGGGAAGACAACCGAAACGGTCCCTGGCATGTTTACCTGCAACGGTATTCGGGCGATGGTACACCTGTCGGGGAAAATTTCAGGGTAGAAGATTATCTTTTCCTTACCCATCAATTAGAACCTTCCATTAGTATGGATTCTCTTGGGAATTTTAATGTCTCCTGGATGGATCATAGGAATGGTAATGCTGATATTTTCTGCAGGAGGTTTTTTGGGGATGGTACTCCTATTGAAGATAGTTTCCAGGTAAACGATGATCCAGGTGAAGCACACCAGGCCAAACCATCCATTTCGACAAGCAAATCAGGTAAATTCATTATTGAATGGAATGATAGCAGGAATGAAACCGATGACGTATATGCGCAGCGGTATGACCTTGACGCAACGCCTGTAGGAATCAATTTTATTGTTCCCAACACAAACTCCATGATGCAACAGTGGCCGGTGGTTGCCATTGACGATGAGAGGGTATTCTCCAGCTGGCAGGATAACCGGGGAGGGCAAACCGGCTTCGATATTTATGCCAGTGTGCTGAACTGGGACCTGGTTTCAGGTTCCGGGCCTGATCAGGAAAAAGAAGAATTAAATTCAGGATTTACCCTTCAGGTTTATCCGAACCCCAGCCGGCAGTTTGCTAATATCAGCTATGAGCTTGTTCATCCGGGCATTGTTTCAATCGACCTGCTGAATGCGCAGGGGGTAGTCATAGAAAATGTATTTTCATGCCATCAGGAAAAGGGCGAACATTCGTTTGAAATGGACTGCTCGCTACTTAATCCTGGACTCTATTTTTACAGGATCAGTTTTAAGCATTCTTTTGTTGGTTTGGCTAAGATGCTTGTTAAATGATAATTTCTACTCCATCAGATAGAAAACCCATTCCATAACGAGTCTGAGGAAAGACAATATGTTGGGATATCCCCGTTTTTAATTTTTCCTTTTGAGCTCTAAAACTTTTAATTTTTGGCACAAGCTTCATCCATCAAAAATTCGGTTATCGCTAAACCTGCAGTAAAATGGGTTCAATAATTAATAAAGGAATTAGGAATATTAAGGTTTCAGATCATATTTCTCCCGCAATACCCCGACGGCTTTCACCATTTGTTTGATTTTCAAAAAGGCATTTTGTTCGTCGTTTACACAACGTTCAGCAAAACTTCCAAAACCACAATCGGTATTCAAAAAAATATTTTCAGGAGCAAAATATTCCAGGGCCTTTTCAACTTTATCAATAATAAATTCTACGGATTCTATTTCGTCGGTGCGGGGATTAATAACTCCTATCCCTAGTTCTTTATGGTTAAGTGCCTTTCCGATGATTTCAATTTCTCCTGCTCTGGGTGTGGCAAACTCCAACACAAACTGGTTTACATTCATTTTGGTAAAGGCAGGGAGCAAGGGCAAATAATCTCCTGAAAGGAGTGTGTCCTCATTTTTACTCCAGTTGCCACGGCAAACATGAATGCCTGTCCGGATACCTGTAAATCCATCAACAACCCTGTTGATCAATTCTGCTGCATATTGTAACTCCGTGTCTGCATCTGACCGGGTTGCGAGGGTAGCTCACATGAAGGTCCGCCGGTCGCAATCTTCCGACATCACGATTTCTGTTAAAACAGGTTCATCAAATTGTACAAACTCGCAACCTGCCTCCTGCAGATCGGCCAACTCCTCCCTTAAAATATTAACAATGTCATCAGCCATTTCCAGTTTATTCTCATATCCCTGTGTTGAAAAGGCACTCACCCACATTGCCCTGGTTAAGAGATATGGGCCCGGAAGCGTAATTTTAACCGGCTTATCGGTATGGCTTTTCACTAAACGAAACTCATTTAAAGTCAATGACTCTCTTCGGGATAGTTTACCAATACACGTGGGGTTTTTTATGGATGAGGCCGGAACATCCAGCGTATCCAGCATTTCTTCAAAGCTTTCTTTGTTTTCAAGGGTGTCTAACATTTCAGCCAGCGACATGAGTTTGACCCCGTTCAGTTTATCCGTCAGGAAGGAATAAAAATTATCCCGGTGATGCTCCCCTTCAACCAATATATCTACGCCAGCATCCAATTGATACTGAATGCATCTTTCGGCTTCTTTGTCCGCTACCTCGTTAAATTCTTCAATTGTTATTCGTCCCTTTTGTTTGTCGCGCAAAGCTTTAATCAGCATGTGCGATCGTGGCCAACTTCCTACCTGCGTAACCGGAAACAGCTTTTCATTTTTATGCATATCAATTTTGAAATTATCTTTTATACAATGTTCATTTTTGTTGTTATGCTGGTGCACTTTTCAAGTGTAGCATATAGTGGCGAGCGTTTTAAGGTGTCGGACCACACCGCCCTGATTTTTTCCGCATCATCCATAGAAGTAATAAAACACTTGATATTAACGGATGATATGCCCGGATATCCCTCTTCCAATCCCAGGTGGGCAAGAATATTGTCCAGTTGGCACCGGATGCTTATCTCCACATCGTCGATATCCAGGCCAGCCTTTGCACTTTCAGTTGAAAAAGATGTAGATAAAGAGGCTGCCAGGGCACCCACAAGGTATTCAAGGGCAGAGGGATGTTTATCCTTTTCCTCGAAACTGGCTGCCTGCCCTACATCAAAAGAGAAGTTACGGCAATAGACAGTACTTTTTAAATGCCCTGTAGACCTGGTACGGAGGCGCCACTCATAGTTTTTGGCCTTTTGTTTATCTTCTTCCAGGGTTTTTTTATTATCCGTAACAGATAAATTTTTACGGATAAAATAACGGGCCTGGCCCGGTGTTCCAACAATACCGAGATAATCATGGCCAACCATCCTGCACCAGGGGGGGAGGTCATCGCATACCGAAGGTTCACGGCTGCGCATTTCCATTATTCCGCCCACCGGAACCTTTTTCATGTTTTCACGGATCAATAACACCAAGCCAGAGCCACAATCCATATCGCCACCATCGAAAATATGGTCGGGGGTTAATGACCCAAGATCTTTAACGGAATCCATAAAATTAATAAGTAATACAGGGGGTTCCTTCGGAAAGCAGCTCAACCAAAACTGCACCACCGGCCGGAGTAACACCATCAATCAACATATCTTCTGTTATTCCACGGGTTTTCAAACAAGGTGTACAGGCCAATATCTTTCCGCCATTTTCAACAAAAGAGGTAATTAGTTCTTTTAAGGGTTTGAAAGGTTCACCAATATTTACTTTTTCAGCTTCGCCTTTAACGGCAGCCCACACACCATCTGTACTTAAAAAAACTGTGGTCTCTTTTTCTGATCCCAGAGCAGCGCCTGCAACTACAAATCCTACAGTGGCTGTATCCGGATTTTTATGACAATTGATTATCGATACACAAAATTTTCCATTCATAGTTTTCCATTTTAAGTTAATACAATAATTCTATTTTTTTTCAATTAAATAATAAGGTGGATTTATGGCAAGTAATTCCTTATTGGTCGATCTGCACCAGGCAGCAATGTCGTTCGCCGCCCCAATATCATGAGCCGTTATTTGTACTTTCATTCCCGGTTCAATTGTTTTAAAAAATTTAAACAAACTAATGACCAAATCGCCACAGGCCTTCTCCTTGGCATCGAATGCCGCATCATACTCCCAATTGTTAACTGCAATATTTTCCACAATAATCTTAACTATTATTTGTAATCCGGCTTCAAAAATAATCTAAAGCCATTCGCAATTTTTTATGGACGGGCAAACATTTGTTAAAAATTAGTTAAAATCCAACAAGGTAAACCCTGATAATTTCCTCCTGATCTTTTAAAATAATCTGAAAAAAAGACAGCCTGATTGGCTTTTGGTTGTCTGCTGTTTAAATTATTAAGTTTTTAGCTTACCACAATGTTTGCAATTGCCTGTGAGAGATAAGCAAGGGTAAGTGTGTGGTAGGGGATAGAGTTGGGGAAAAGGGCATAAGGTATAGGGGTGAAGGGTGAAGAGTGGGGAGTTTGTGATTAGGGTATAAGGTATAGGGTATAAGGGGATAGGGAAATAAGTTAATCAGGTACTTATAGGAATGAGATTTACCTTCTTCAGTTGCCCCGTCCTTTAGGGCGGGGTTTCTGAGGTACTAAAAGTAAACGGTTATAGGGAAATAAGGTATAGGGGTGAAGAGTGATGAGTGATGAGTGAAGGGTTAAGAGTGAAGAGTGGTGAGTTTGTGATTAGGGTATAGGGTATAAGGTATAAGGTATAAGGGTAATAGGTAAATAGATAAAAAAGATTAGATTGTTTCGGAACTTCTGCCCACAAGCTTGGCTTTTGGTTCCTCGCAATGACGCCAGCTCTTTCGTCACCGCGGGTAAAAGTGGAGGTTGAAGAGTGAAGAGTGAAGAGTGATGAGTTGGTGATTAGGGTATAAGGTATTGGGTATAAGGGGATAGGGAAATAAGTTAATCAGGTACTTATAGGAATGAGATTTACCTTCTTCAGTTGCCCCGTCCTTTAGGGCGGGGTTTCTGAGATACTAAAAGTAAACGGTAATAGGGAAATAAGGTATAGGGGTGAAGAGTGATGAGTGATGAGTGAAGGGTGAAAAGTGAAGAGTTTGTGATTAGGGTATAAGGTATAAGGTATAGGGTATAGGGTATAAGGTATAAGGTATAGGGGTGAAGCGTGATGAGTGAAAAATCCAAAACCTAAAAGCCAACAGCCAAAAGCTAACAGCTAATAGCTAATAGCCAAAAGCCGACAGCCGAATACTTTGTTTAAAAATAAATATTCTCTAGTTTTGTAAAGTACAATAACAAAGATTACATCAGACCAATAGCTAAATACAATAATAATGCGTTGAAAAGCTTGCTTAGGTGGGGAAGTCTTTGGTCTGCTACTTTTCAATTTGAAATGCAAAAGCGATGAAATATAGAGTAAATTTAGCGATATAAACACGTTGTGCAGCATTAAAAAAACAGACTGAACAAACATTAACTTTTATAATAAATTGAAATGAACATTAACTACATTCCTGACAAAGAGATAAATCTTGAAAAAGGCGATTTACTTGGTGCAGAACCTTATGTAAATACCTTATCTGAGATAATTGAAAAATCAGATTCTCCTTTTACAATTGGGCTATTTGGCGGTTGGGGTGTTGGTAAGTCTTCCATAATTGGAACAATAAAGGAAAAATTCAATACAGATGAGAAATCGGAAATAGCAGTATTTAAATATGATGCGTGGAAATACTCCAATGATTCATTTAGAAGAACTTTTTTATATGAATTAAAAGAGTTCTTTAAATTGGAAATGACTGACTCTTTTGAATCTTTTTATGAAGACAGAAGTGAAGATATTGATCATAAACTTGCCGTAAAAAAATATTCTTTTTGGTGGTGGTTAACACTTTCACCTTTATTATTAATTCTGATATGGCTGTTCCCTGGTGAAAGTGATTTAAAAATTTCAACAACTATAATTTCAGTTATATTAACAGTAATTACAACATTATTAAGAGAAACCTTTGTTCAGTATAAAGTTACTATTTCAAAACAAAAAATATTCGCACCTGAACAGTTTGAGAAAATTTTTAGTGAGATTATTGATAAAGTAATAAACAAACCCAAAGATAATTGGGAATGGGTAAAAAAGATTTTTTGGAAACCTAAAAAGAAAGTAAAAAAGCTTGTAATTGTCATTGACAATATAGATAGATGTCACAAGGATTTAGCTTTTGAATTACTTCTTACAATAAAGAACTTCTTAGAACAAAAAGGTGTTGTTTTTATCATTCCAATTGATGAAGTAGAAATAAAAAAACATATTAAGCAACAAGGAAATAATCCTAACGAATTTTTACGAAAGCTTTTTAATACTACTATTTCTATTAAGAATATTTCAGAAGGTGATTTGTTTGGTTTTGCAAAAAAGCTGAATGATGATTATAATTTAAACTTTTCAATAGAGATAATTTCGATTGTAGCTCAGCAGTTTTCAAAAAATCCGAGAAAAATAATACAATTCTTAAATGTCTTTCAAACCGAAATATTACTATCAAAAAATCAAGAAAGTAAGAACTTAATTCCAACTGGCTCAATTACAGATAATTTACCATTTATTACAAAACTCTTGATAATAAGAGAAGAATGGCCAGACTTATATAATAAACTAAAAAGTATCTCATACGTTTTTGGAAATTTATACAGCAAAATTGAAGAGAAGAATAGCGAATATTATATCGATGAATTCAGAATAAATACTGAACAAAGAAACTTTTTAAGAAGGACCAATCATATAAAACCAAATCATAAAAACTTTGAACTGTTTTTTATCAACAAGGATTCATTCAAGGATATACCAGATAAAACAAATATTCTAGTTGAGTCAAATGATATTAATGGTATCAAAGAACAATTAAATAATAATGAAATTAATTTTGATGCATTAATCGAATTTATTGATGATAAATTCGAAACTGCATTAACAAGAGGTGAAATAAAAACAACAATTGTAGCTGTATTGTCCTTAGTCTTTTCTTTGTCAATAGATAATGACCTAAAAAAGGAAACAGAAAAATATCTTTATAATTCAAGTAAATTTTTAGGTGGCTTTAAGAATTTTATTGGATCACCTGCAATCAAAGGAATTATTGAATTTATCGACAATAAAATCCTTTTAGAATTTATCAAGGAATACGACAATTTATCACAAAATATTTTTAAGAATTTAATTTCTTTATTAAACGAGAATGAAGATAGTAAACAATTACTAATAGATTACATTGATATTTTTAAAAATGAACCCAAAAAACTGAAGGAAGTATCTGAGAAATTCTCTACATACCTTTCAAATGATTCTGCATTTGCAATCAAAGCAAAACCACTTTTGAATGAAAAAGTAATAATTGAAAATTTAATAGAATCCAAATTAATTGAAGAGTACATTGAAAAAGTTGTGAATGAAATTGAGAATGAAGATTCAAATCAAAAATTAGAGCTTATTTCTCTTTATAATGAATATGTAGGTTTATCAGATAAACAGATAAATGATGTGACCACTAAATTAATTTCATTTATCAATTCGGTAAATGATTTTATTAAAATACCTTTTTGGTTGAGAAAATTGAATGATTTTGTACGTAATGTAGAAGATGCACAGATACAAACGAATATTTATAATTCATTAAATGCTAAACAAAATTGGTTGTGGCAACAATATAGTCCTTCTTGGAATAAAGAAGAATACCAAAAAACTTTGAAATTATTCATAGATAATATTAAGGATTTGTATTGCTCTATTTCGGATACAAATCAAGAAAATCAAATAATTGCTTGGTTAAATCAATATTTGAACAGAAATGAATCACAAGAATTAATAAAATACATAAATAATCAATACTACTATATTGTTAATAATTTCAATGTTTATAGTTGGCCTTTTGCTCCAAATCTAATTACAAGATTCACTCAAATTACTGATTGGGAAACAAAAAAGGAAATTGCTAAAACATTGAATTTAATGTTGACAAAAACTAAAGATGATAAAGGACTAAATGAACAACAAATTCAAACGGTCTTTACCAATTATATTAATCTAATTGACGAAGAGAATCAAGAGGACGTAATTAACTGGATTTCTAAATCATTAGAAAATTCTTTATTAATGAGTCATTTTGAAGCAATAATTAATATTCAAAGTGATGAAAGAAAATTTGAATTATTAAAATTATTGATAAAACTAGATAAAAATGAATTAATCGAAAATGTAATTACTACCATAATAAAAAACATTGAATGTGATGAAATAGAAGCAGTTTTTGAAAAGATAGAGAATGAAAAAGTTAGTAAGGAAATAGTTATTAAATCAATAAAAACAGTATTAAAGGATATTGAACGTGAAAATGGGAATTTTGACTGTTTGATTGAGTTTATATCGAAATTAAGTTATTCAGATAATGTAATACACAATTTAATCGCTGAAAAAATTAAGAATCTTCTTGCGACTAACAATAATGATGAAATTCTATTTTCTCTAGGTATAATTGATAATTTGAAGATTAGTGATACAAGAAAGCTAACAGTAATTAAAACACTAATTCAAGATATAAACGAAAGTGGATTTGTAGATGAGGATATAAAGTTCGTCAAAAAAATGAAGAAGAAATATGAATAAACGCTGCACAACATTTTGTATAAGTAATGGCAGGCGATGTGGTAAATATCAAGGTTTGTAGCCCACTCAAACTGCGTAGCGGTTTGACAGGAAAGAAGCCCGCAATCTGCCACTACTCATACAATTTACCGTGTGTGCCCAGCATGAGTATTGACCAAGGGGTGTAAATCCCCTGCAGGCCAAACAACAAGGAACTACATACTGAGGCGGGGCTGGAGAGAGGGTAAGGTAGCACGACATACTAAAGCCCAAATTGTTGTATTTACTCCAGATGCGTAGATGTAGCAGCGATAGGATGAAGGTTAGTACCCTTACCTGGGGAGGTCCCGCCGAAAGGCGGGAAGTCAGCAGAAGTCATAGTAGTTATTGGCAACGAGCTGTAAAAGATCTACAGAGGGCTCACAGAATAACGAAGGACTGAACGTTAAACGCTTGGAATTATATTGTGATTCATGAAGTACATTGAAGGTAGTATCCGAGTACTTCAGGGCATCCTCTTAAAGAAAAGCAGCAAGATTAAATTAAATGCTAGAAAGAATAGTAAGTAAAGAAAATATGCTGGAAGCCTTTAACCGAGTAGTCGGGAACAAGGGCTGTGCCGGAGTAGACAATATGAGCGTTTATGAATTGAAAGCTCATTTACAAATACACTGGACAGAGATTAAGCGAACTATTCTAGATGGGAGTTACAGACCAGAAATGGTTCTTGGGATTGAAATTGACAAACCCAAGGGGGGAAAACGATTACTTGGCATTCCAACTGTTTTGGACAGAATGGTCCAGCAAGCTATACAGCAGGAGTTGAACCAACATTTTGATCCAGGATTTTCCCAATTCAGTTACGGATTTCGAAAGGGCAAGAGCGCACATCAGGCGATCAAACAGGCATTAAGTTATGCCAACACGGGATCGAAATACGTAGTAGATATTGATTTGTCTAGATTCTTCGACCGTGTAAACCACGATTACCTGATGGGGCTATTATCCAAAGAAATCCACGATAAACGACTATTGAGCCTGATAAGAAGATACCTTCAAACAGGTATCCTTTTAGAAGGGTTGACAAGTAAACGAACTGAAGGGACACCGCAAGGAAGCCCATTAAGTCCACTACTGTCAAATATCATTCTAAATGAGCTTGATAAAGAACTGGAAAAACGTAAACACCGCTTTGTACGCTATGCCGATGATTTCAGCATTTATGTTAAAACCAAACGGTCAGCATACCGGGTGATGCGATCTATATCCAGGTTTATTGGGAATCGGCTCAAATTGAAAATCAATAAGCAGAAAAGTGCTGTCCGATATGTCGGGCACATGGAACTGTTAGGTTATGGAATTTATCGGATGCGCAACCAGAAGTTTGGCTTAAAAGTAATTGAAAGCAATTGGCAAAAGTTTGTCAGGAAATGCAAATCAATTACCCGGAAGAGCCGCCCTATGTCATACGATGAACGGGTAAATGAGCTTAAGGTTTTGTGTAATGGATGGATTGGATATTTTCGCTATGCTAACATCCAAACCAGATTAACAGGACTCGACCGTCTGCTTGGCAGTCGATTGAGATACTGTATCTGGAAGAGTTGGAAGCGTGTTCGCACCCGGATAAGAAACTTGATTAAATTAGGATTACCGGAATGGTTGGCTGTTAAATGGGGATTTACGAGGCGAGGAGGCTGGCATGTAGTCCAGAGTCCTATCCTCCAAACGACCCTTACCAATGAACGTTTACAAAAGAGAGGATTTATTCCCACACGAAGTATTTATGAAAGATTTAGCCATGTTTAGCGAACCGCCGTATACGAGACCCGTAGCGCCTATGCTGAAGCTTCGGCGTAAGCATACGTACGGTGGTGTGAGAGGGCGGAGATACGAAGGAATTTCGTATCTTGCTCTACTCGATTATGTGGCATTTAAGAAAACGAAATATTACGTAAAAAATGCAAGAAAGAACTGATATAGAAAAACTAATTGAGATTGAAGCTAAAGTTATCGAACAAGAACATAGGTTATTTCCTGTTTGGTTAAATTTTATGCGAAGAAATAAATATAAAAAAGGCGATATTAGAAGAACATCAACTTTAAAAGCATTGTTGTGGAGTTTTATGCCAAAACCTACGCCAACTATTATTGCCTTATCATTTGTTTCTCTTATTACTTTGTTCTTTGCATATGAAGCAAATGTTAAACTCGAGAATCAAAATACATTATTACTTATTCAAAATGAATTACAAGAATCTCAGCGAAGATCTTCATTAAATATCGAAATTAGTTCAATTATGGAACGAATTAATATTGAAAGAGAAGCAAATAGATTGGTAAGCCTAAAAGATTCTGCTCATAATAAAAAAGGGCATAAAATAGCTCCTTATGTTTTGTCTGATATTACTGCTGCACGTATAGCTTCTATTTCACGTTCCTTAAGACCCTATAGAGTTTTAAAAACAGATAGAGTTAATTTAGACAAATTCAATAGTATTACCAATTTGTTTGATAGAAACATGAAGTTTGTTAAAACACCTGCTCTTAGAATTGGAGATTTTTTAGAAAATGATATTAGAAGCCCTGAACGTGAACAATTATTAGTTGCTTTAATCACTATGCGAATATCTTTTTCTAATATAGGAAAGAATTCCAATTTTGATTATTCGAATATACAATCATTTCCTATAAGCAGAAGTGATTTGCAGACGGTAAATTTGAATAATTCTAACTTAAATAATTGTTCAATAAGCTATACGATATTTGATTATGGTAATTTGAAGAATACAAATTTATCTTTTGCCAATGGAACTACATCATCGTTTATTCAAACAGATTTGGAAGGCAGTAGTTTTGAGAGTGCAAATCTCAACACTGTTAATTTTAGGAATGCAAACTTAAAAAATGTCAATTTTAGAAATGCAATATTAATTATGTCTAATTTCAATTCAGCAGACTTAGAAGGTATTGATTTTGAAAATGCAAATCTAAACACCTGTGATTTTAAGGATGTAAGCAACTTTAGTTTAGTAAAATCTTTTAAAAACACAAATATAACGAACGTACAAAACTTAAGTGATTCATTAATCAATGTTGCTATTTCAAGGGGTGCATTTATTGAAAATTGAAAAAACGCCACATAACAAAAATATAGTGCATTTGGCAGATAGTGCTAAAAATGAAGATGATAGTAATAAATAAACATAGTGGTAAATTGAAAGTTGATAGTATTGAAATACCAAACGCACCATATTCAAACCATTAAGCACAATGCTATATGAACATATTTAACAATTTTTTTAGAAAATATATTGATAAGAGGAAACTATACACTGATTTGTTTAGAATCTTTTTAGTTGGTATATTTTTAATTATTTGGGAAAATAAAAATGATATTGTAATCTTATTTAATGACAGTATTTTCCCATGGATAGGAATTTTACTTACATACGAAATCTCAATACCAATCTTTCCAGTCTTCTTACTTGTTATTCTTCTAATTTATTCATCATATATAATCAATAGATTGATTCGAAAAAAGAGAATAAAATCGGGGAAAACTGTTTCAAGAATTATTTATGACTGGGAAATTACCACGGAAAAAAACACACCACAATGGACAAATTTTAAAGAAATAGATTTAAATAATGAACTCTTCAAAAGAATAAAGTTGAATATTCAACCTAATAGTGAATATTTAAGATTTGGATTTAAGCTTTTAGCAAAGGATGCAAAAACATTTGGATCTAGAGGCATCTTAAATGATGACAATAATATTTTGGTTCATATTGGTAAACAAATAAACGATGATAGAATTTGTTATACATCATATCTAAATGGACACAAAGTAATCAAAGATGCATTTGCAATAAAATCGAAAAGTGATAAAGAAATTAAACTGGAACTTGAAGTCGATAATAAAAATAAATTAATGTTTAAAATAAATGACAATCAATTTTACTCTACACCAATAAATTCGTTTATCAGAGAAAGACTTATATTACTTGCTTGGGGCGATGGTTTTGAGTATAATTTGAAAATTAAGGATATTGAACTAAATACTATAAAATAGCACATCACCTCGTTGTCCCTAGCGTCCTCAGCTACGGACCTTCACAAAAAGGGCACTTCTAACAGAATAATACGAACTATTATTTCAAAATACCAGAATAAAATTTAGCTATTTCCCCCTAAGGCGAGTCTGAAGAAAGGCCATAGCCGGGGGACTCGTGCCTTTAATACCCCCAATTATAAATTGAAATAAAGATAAGTTATTGAAAATTTTAGCACGAGCCTCAACACTTAATGCCTGGCCTCAGACTCGTGCTGGTGCAGGTCATAGTATGTATCTCAACACTAAACCCAATACTTCAGCCTCACAATCAGGCCAGATTAAACCCCAATAACATTTAAACGGGAATAGTTAACTTAGCCAAGATTTTAATCTAATCATAGTATATTAAATTCAATAGCATGGCCGATCAGGGATTAAACAGGCTTCCCGGTATTTTTAACGATGTAATCGGGCCCGTCATGCGGGGGCCATCAAGTTCTCATACGGCAGCTTCATGGCGGATTGCAAGGATTTGCCTCGAATTATTAAACGAACCGCTTAAAAAGGCTGTGGTGGAATTTGACAGGGAAGGAGTGTGGGCTAATAACTACCGGGAGCAGGGAACCGTGATGGGTATTGACGGAGGCTTGCTAGGATTGGCTGTTACAGATCCCGGAATGAAAGACACGGAGCACTTATTGGAGGCAAGGGGAATTACAGTGCACTATTCGATTACCTCCTTTCAAACTCAGCATGTAAATACTGTGCGTATTACACTCCATGGGCTCACAGGTAATAAAATTGTGGTTTTAGGGGCATCTCTGGGGGGTGGTTTAATTAAGATTTATAAGATCAATGAATTTAATGTGGATATCCGTGGCGACATTTTTGAATTATTGCTGATCACCAAAAATCCCGACCCACTTCTTGAAAAAATTAAAGGCATCATTTCACCTATTGCTTCATTGAGTCAATCAATGGATTTAAATAACAAAGTTCTTGTAAATATAAAATCACCAGAAGAAATTTCGCTTGAGGCCATCGACCAATTGCGACTAGATCAGGGTGTGCAGAAAGTGATGATGGCTTCTCCAATCCTTCCGGTGGTAGCTGGTAAGTCTTCCAAATTACCATTTACTACGCTCGATTCTCTCAGGGCATATGCAGAAAAAGGAAAGTACAATCTTGGAGAAATGGGCCTGATTTATGAAAAATGCCTTAGCGGGCTTTCAGAGTCAGCGCTTTTCCATAAAATGGAGGAGATTGTCAGCATCATTGATAATAGTATTGTTACGGGCCTTGCCGGAACGAATTACAAAGACCGGATTTTGCCCCATCAATCACACCTAATCCGACAGGCAGAGAAAAAGGGAAACATTCTTAAAGGCTCCATAGTGAATACCATAATCTCAAACGTTACAGCCATTATGGAATCAAAGAGTGCAATGGAGGTTTTTGTGGCCAATCCTACGGCGGGTTCGTGCGGGACGGTGGGTGGTGTGCTGAAAGCCCTGGCAGAAGAGATGAATTCCACGAATGATGAAATCATAAAAGCCTATTTTGCAGCAGGTCTGGTAGGGGTATACTTTGCAGCCGGGCCAGGTTTTTCTGCGGAGGAACACGGGTGCCAGGTGGAGTGCGGAGCTGCAAGTGGAATGGCAGCAGCTGCAATTACCCAATTGTTGGGTGGGTCGGCTGGGCAGGCTTTGGATGCCGCTTCTATGGCTATACAAAATATGCTTGGTTTGATTTGCGATCCGGTGGCAGATAGGGTAGAAGTACCTTGTTTGGGGAAAAATGTAATGGCCGCACTCAATGCCTATGCTTCAGCTACCATGGTTTGTTCAGGTTTCGATGCGGTGATCCCACTTGAGGAAGTGATTCAAACTGTTGCGGAGGTCAGTAAAAAAATGCCCGTATGTGTGAAATGTACCGGCAAAGGAGGGCTGGCAATAACCAAAACCTCATTGGATATTAAAAGTCATCTGATGGGGTAAAGGATAATCCATTTTGCTTGAAATTGCCTTTTCCATCACTTCGAATCTCACATTTAAATATCCCACCAACACATTCATCCCTTAATAAATCACCTTCAGCACCTTTAACTTTTATTAGCATCAAGCCCCACATACTTTTGCTTCATGAAATTTATCTATCTATTCATTTTAAATGTAGAAACAATGAAAACAAAAGTAATTATTGCACTCGTAACAATGGTGATGCTAAACATGAACAGTTTTGCACAAGAAAACAACAAACGTTTTGGTTTTGAACTCAACGGCGGGGCTTCCAAAGCCACTAGCAAATTAAGTGATGCCAGCCTGAATATAGGTTATGGCTTCGAAGGGATTTTACATTACCGCTTTATGCCACACACCGGGCTGTATGCCGGATGGGGTTGGAATAAATTTAGTTCGGATGATACCTTCGCCGGGAAAGACATGGACTTTGAAGAAACCGGTTATATATTCGGACTTCAGTTTAAACATCCAATTGGTTCTTCCCCGGTTTCTTTTATGCTTCGTGCAGGAGGACTTTACAATCACATTGAACTGGAAAACACGGATGGAGAGATTGTAGAAGATAGTGGTCATGGTTTTGGGATGCAGTTTGCCGGTGGAATTGATGTGCCCCTTGGCAAAAACTGGAGTGTGGCCCCTGGTTTAAAATTCAATTCATTGAACAGAAGTATGGACCATAATAACGAATCAAGAGAATTGAATTTGAATTATCTCTCTCTGAGGGTTGGGATCGTGAAAAAATTCTAATCCCCACTATGAGGAACTTAGTGTCTTCTTCGTGGATCTCTGTGAAAAAGCTTGTTAAAGTGTAAACACAAAGTGATACGTAGAAGGCACTTTGGTGTGCAAACCTTTTGCAGATGTATTGTCTTTTTGATTTTAGATTGAATTCAGCTACAACTAAAAAGTTTTCAAAACAACAAAAACAAGTGTTTGCAGATGGAAGTAAAAATATTTAAACATAAAGTCTATTTTTGACTGGTAATTCATCCTGGTAATGGTTTTTAAACAAATACATAAGTTTTTTTCATTTAGCCGTCTGCTAAAGTTTATCCTCGGCATAGCCATATTCACACAAATTGTTGTAATCACTTACAATCATTTTAGCGGCTTTTATGTGCTGGATGATTTTCAACATTTCCTCATACGGCTTTTCAGGGGTACACTTTATAGTATGGTAGGGGGTTTTTTAATAGCTTATCCTGATCTGATGGCTATCCTTTATTTGAATAAAAAATTCCCGTGGAGCAAAAATTTATTTATAAGGATTTTCTTACAGTTTATAGCCACCATAGTGATTGCTGTAATTATTTCTTTGGCGGTAACTTTGTTTGCCAATTGGATCAGCCCCTATACTGAAGAATTTAGTGTGGTATTGTTGTACAATGCATTAATCTATTGTGTAGTCAATTTGCTAATAATGTCGGTTCTGGAGGGTTGGTCATACTTTATTGAAAGCCGGCAGGCCAAACAGGAGGCGAAAAACCTGCAGGAAGAACTTACCCAGGTTAAATTCGAAGTTTTAAAAAGCCAGATCAACCCACACTTTATGTTCAATAGCCTGAATGTATTATCTGGCCTGATCAGTAGCGATGTGAAAAAGGCCCAGCAATTTATTGATGAGTTCTCACAGATATACCGGTATGTATTGGAAACCATTGAACAACCGGTGGCAACCCTGGGGAAAGAACTCGACTTTATGCGGTCCTACCTTTTTTTGCAACAGATCAGATATGGTGATACCCTGATGTTTTCCGTGAGAATTCCTTCTGAATTGCTGACAAAGGTTCTTCCTCCTCTTTCGCTACAGGTCGTGCTTGAAAATGCCATTAAACATAACATCATCAATAAAGCAAAACCCCTGCAAATTGATATTTACAATGAAGATATTTACCTGATTGTTAAAAACAATATTCAATCGAAGATATCTTCAGGGATATCCACAGGGCTTGGGCAGAAAAACCTGGTGAAACGCTATGCACTTATCAGTAAAATTGAACCTGTATTTTATGTTGAGACAAATCACTATATTGCAAAACTCCCGTTAACAGAAACAGAAGATGATGAAAGTTCTAATCGTTGAAGATGAAAGCATTGCCGCTGACAAGCTTGAAAATATGCTGTTAGATATCGATCCGGGGATAAAAGTTGTAGGCAAAACGGGATCGATCAGCGAATCGGTTAAATGGCTGCTTACCCATACTGCCGACCTGATCTTTCTAGATATTCAATTGTCTGATGGAATAAGCTTCAGTATTTTTGAGCAGGTGAGTGTTAATACCCCGGTTATTTTTACAACTGCATATGACCAGTATGCCATAAAGGCTTTCCAGCTCAATAGCATAGCTTACCTTTTAAAACCGATCCGAAAAAGTGAATTGGTTGAAAGCCTGAATAAATTCCAAAACCTTAAATCTGCTTTTAGCATCGATTTTGAAACTTTGTTAGCCAATATGCAAGGAAAAGAGCCCGATTATAAAAAGCGCTTTTTAATCCAGATCGGGGAGAAGATCAAAAAAATTGAATTAAGCGATGTGGCTTACTTTTATGTGCTTGAAAAAGGAATTTACTTAAAAACATTCCAGGGCAATTCCTATCCGGTCGACTATACCCTCGATAAACTGGAAAACCTTGTAAGCCCTGAAAAGTTTTTTCGGATCAATAGAAAATACCTGGTAAACATGGATTCTATTTCGAATATGGTTGCCTACTCCAGAGGAAGGGTAAAACTGGAACTGAAGCCAGAAGCAGATGAAGAGTACGAAACAATTGTCAGCATCGACCGGTCATCAGATTTTAAAAAATGGCTGAATAGTTAGAGACAAGGTAGATAATATTTCAATATTTTTTGAAACAGATAGGATTATTCAACAATTTAACGAAGAATACCGGACAGGCAAAGTGGTGACCAAAAAGGCTCATTTTCGAAGTGAATTTGTTCCTTCTGGAAACGGGATAAAGCATCGGCTTGTAATACGTAATTTAAAAGCACCCGGTCTAATGGGTTTCTTTTATAAAAGTTTTGGACGATCCAATATGAAAAAAGCATTTTTGAACTCCTATAAAATATATTTGGAAAAATAAGATATAATAAAACTCCGTACCATTTTATAGTTTATATTGAAGCCAATGAAAAATTTACATATTGAAACAAACCCGGATGTTGAATTGGTTTTTGCTAATTACCCAGAGAACGTGCGTCAAAAGATACTAAACCTGAGACGCTTGATCCTGGAAGCAGCCAATGAAACAGAAGAAATAAATAAGGTAGAGGAAACCCTGAAATGGGGAGAACCCAGCTACCTTGTTAGAAATGGAAGTACGGTACGAATTGACTGGAAGGAAAAAAAACCAGGTCAATATGGTATTTATTTTAAATGCACCAGTAAATTAGTGTCCTCCTTCAAAATGGTTTATGGCAATATTTTTAAGTATGAGGGAGCCCGTGCCATCATTTTTCAAATGGATGATCAAATCCCTGAAATTGAATTGAAAAAATGCATCACCGCAGGATTAACGTATCATAGGGTGAAACATCTGCCTGTCCTGGGATTGGAATGAATCCTGGAAAATGGACAACATTTATTGTTGGGCTAAATATTATTCTCACAATTTAATCTTAACTCCCATTTTTTATACATTTGCCACTTCAACAAACAGCAAAACATTATATCATGAAGTATACTGCTTTTCATTCATTCCACGAAGCTATGGGAGCTAAAATGGTGGAGTTTGCCGGGTACCATATGCCCATCCAATACGAAGGCTTAATCAAGGAGCACCTTGCGGTAAGAAATCAACTGGGGGTATTTGATGTATCACATATGGGAGAAGTATGGGTTAAAGGCCCAAAAGCCGAATCGTTTGTACAATGGGTCACCACCAACGACGTAAGCAGTCTGTTTGATGGTAAAGTACAATATTCCTGTTTTCCCAATGGGAAAGGGGGGATTGTTGATGATTTACTGGTTTACCGTTTTGATGCGGAAACTTATTTGCTCGTAATTAATGCAGCCAATATTGACAAAGACTGGAACTGGCTGGTGAAAAATGCTGAAGAAAAAGGACTGGTAATTGGTAAAGAGCTGATCAATGCTTCGGATGACATAGCTCAATTGGCCATCCAGGGACCGCTTGCTTTAAAAGCCATGCAAAAACTTACATCAGAACCCATTGAGGGCATGGAATATTATACATTCAAAAAACTGGAGTTTGCTGGTGTTAAGGATGTCATTTTATCAACTACGGGTTATACCGGATCAGGAGGTTGTGAAATTTACATAAATAATGAAGATGCTGCAAAGGTTTGGAAAGCCGTTTTTGAAGCAGGGGCTGAATTTGGAGTAAAACCAATAGGCCTGGGAGCCCGTGATACCCTGCGCCTAGAAATGGGATTTTGCCTTTACGGCAACGACATAGACGATACAACATCACCTATTGAAGCAGGTCTGGGTTGGATCACAAAGTTTACCGATACAAATAATTTCATCGATAAAGAATTATTTTTAAAACAAAAAGAAGAAGGGGTAAGCAGGCGTTTACGGGCATTTGAATTGATTGATAAAGGGATTCCAAGACAACATTATGAAATTTGTGATGTGAATGGCAAACCCATCGGTGAAGTTACCTCCGGGACTATGGGCCCTGCCGTTCAAAAAGGTATTGGGATGGGGTACATCCAATCAGCCTATACAAAATTTGGAACAGAGGTTTACATAAAAATTAGAGATCGTTTGCTGAAAGCAGTTGTAGTAAAATTACCTTTTTACAAGGAGGCTTAAAATGTTTAATGAAGGTTGTTTTGTCTGTGGTGAAGAACTGGTGTATTCTCTGGGCGAGGAAAATAAAACCTGTGTGTATTGCGGCAATACGGTTATGTCCAATGTGTCGTGTCCAAAAGGACACTTCATTTGCGATGATTGCCATAGTGCACCAGCAATTGAGCTTATCGAGAAATTCTGCAATCAAACAGAACTTGCCGACCCACTTCAAATTGCTGAAATGTTGATGAAAAGCCCGATGATTAAAATGCATGGGCCCGAGCATCATTACCTGGTTCCGGCAGCGTTGATTGCAGCGTATTACAATAAACTTTCGGATGCTCATCAAAAAAAACATAAACTGGCTATTGCCCGTTTGCGGTCAGAAACTGTTCCTGGTGGATATTGCGGTACTCATGGTACTTGTGGGGCAGCTATTGGGGGTGGTATTTTTTTGAGCATAGTGCTTGGATCAAATCCACTGGCTGGAAAAGAGTGGAAATTTAGCAACCAACTCACGGGTATTAGCCTTTTAAATATTGCAGAACAGGGTGGGCCCCGGTGCTGCAAAAGAGATAGTTTTATTGCTATTCAAACGGCTGCTGACTTTATCCTCGAAAAACTCAATGTAGCACTCGACCGGAGTGAAATAATTTGCGAGTTCAGCACACGGAATAAACAATGCAAATTTTCAGATTGCACCTATTATTCATATTAAAAATTAATATTTAATAACATTTTGCCATGAAACACATTCTTTTCCTATTTGTTATAGGATTATTATTTTCAGCATGTAACTCAGAAGTTAAAATGAAAACAGAGGAACAAAAACAAACAGAAGATTTTAATTATTTATTGGAACAGTTTGCAGATATCAAGATCATGCGGTACCAGGTTCCTGGGTTTGAGGACTTGTCGTTGGACCAGAAAAAACTCACATATTACCTTAGTCAGGCGGCGCTGTGTGGCCGGGATATTATTTTCGACCAGAACTATAAAAACAATCTTGCTGTGCGAGCTTGTCTGGAAGAAATTTATAAGAACTATGAGGGTGCCAGAACCGGGGAAAGTTTTCAAAACTTTGTAGTGTACCTGAAAAGGGTATGGTTTTCAAATGGTATTCATCATCATTATTCGATGGATAAATTTGATCCGGGTTTTGAACCTGAGTATTTTTCAGAATTAATGAAAGGCACACCAAACGGAAATTTTCCTCTGCAGGAAGGACAAACCCTCGATGAATTTATTCCGTGGATGACTTCGATCATTTTTGATCCTGAAGTAGCACCTAAACGGGTTAGCCTTGATTCTTCTAAAGACCTGGTTAAGGCATCAGCATGCAATTTTTATGAAGGAGTCTCACAAAAAGAAGCCGAAGCTTTTTACACTAAGATGAAAGATCCGAATGACGACACACCCATATCCTATGGTTTAAATAGTAAACTGGTGAAAAGGGACGGTGTGGTTCAGGAAGAAGTTTATTATGAAGGAGGGAAATATGGGGCTGCACTTAAACAAATAAATTTTTGGTTGGAAAAAGCGCGCACTGTGGCCGAAAATAACCAACAAAAGGCTGTGATAGAAAAACTCATTGAATTTTATAAAACCGGAGACCTGAAGGTTTATGATGAATACAATGTCCTTTGGGTTAGCGACCTCGATTCCCGCATCGATTTTGTGAATGGATTCACGGAAACTTACGGCGATCCCCTCGGGATGAAGGCTACCTGGGAGTCAGTAGTGAATTTTAAAGATATGGAAGCCACCAAGCGGACTGAAATAATCAGTTCGAATGCGCAATGGTTTGAGGATAATTCTCCAACCGATAAACGTTTTAAGAAAGATGAAGTGAAAGGTGTCTCTGCTAAAGTTATTACGGTGTCGCAGTTGGGTGGCGATTGTTATCCTTCCACACCTATCGGAATTAATCTTCCAAATGCGGACTGGATAAGGAAAGAACATGGCAGTAAATCAGTAACTATGGAAAACATCACCTATGCATATGATCGGGCTGCTTTGGGTAATGGTTTTCTTGAGGAGTTTTGTTTAACCCAAGAAGAAATTGAAAGGTCCGGGAAATATGGCTCCATGGCTGGTAATCTGCATACCGACCTGCATGAATGCCTTGGCCATGGGTCAGGACAGCTTTTAAAAGATACCAGCCCTGAGGCACTGAAGAATTATTCATCTGCTCTTGAAGAAACCAGAGCCGACTTATTTGCTCTCTATTACATCCTGGATAAAAAAATGATCGAACTGGGTATTATGCCTTCACTGGAAGTAGGAAAAGCAGAATACGACAGGTACATCCGTAACGGTTTAATGACACAGCTAACAAGGATATTGCCTGGTAAAGACATCGAGCAGGCACATATGCGCAACAGGCAGTTAATTTCAAAATGGTGTTATGAAAAGGGGATGGACGAAAATGTGATTGAAAAAACCTCCAGGGATAATAAAACCTACTTCAAAATCAACGATTACGATAAGCTTAGAATACTCTTCGGTGAACTGCTTGCCGAAGTGCAACGCATCAAATCAGAAGGTGACTATGATGCCGGAAAGATGCTCGTAGAAACCTATGGTGTGAAAGTTGACCATGAGCTCCATAGGGAAGTGCTTTCAAGATTTGAAAAGCTCAATATTGCTCCTTATGGGGGATTTATTAATCCAACGTTTCAACTGGTTGAAGAAAATGGAGAAATCATTAATGTAGCAATAAAATATGAAGACGACTTTGCCGCTCAAATGTTGAAATATTCTGAGCAATATTCCTTTAAATAAAAAAATGAGCAGGAACAAACCCGGATTGTTTGTTCCTGTTTTTTTATGGCCAAATCGCTCTACATACAAAACCTGATACTGGAAGGTGAGCATCAAAAGCTTGACTTTAAATTCGCCATTTCAGATGCAAAGAAAATTGCCCGCTCCTTTGTGGCATTTGCCAATTCAGAAGGGGGCACTTTACTTATAGGAGTTAAAGATGATGGGGATATCGCAGGGATACGATCTTCTGAAGAACGGTTTATGGCTAAAAAAGCTTCAGAAGAATATTGCAAGCCTGTTATTGACTTCGTGTCAAAAGAATGGCGGATCAATAATAAAGTGGTTTTAGAAATTAAAATAAAAGTAGGGGAAAAGCGGCCCTATTTTGCCCTGGGCGAAGATGGACAATTGCAAATGTTCATAAGGGTTCATGACCAGAATATTCTTGCTGACAAAATTTTAGTGGAAGGTTGGAAAAGGAAATACAGCGACCAGGGGGCTTATATCAATTATACTGATAACGATCGGCGGCTCCTTGAATACCTTGAACATAATGAACGGATTTCTTTTAAAAAGTTTTTAGAAATAGTTCCCATACTTCCCGGTGAGGCAAAAACGATACTTATTAATTTCATTGCCCTCAATATTATACAATTCGAGTTTATTGGAAAGGAATTTTTTTACCGGCTTTCCGACGAATATAAAGCAGATGTAACATAGGTAAAGGGCTAATCCACCAGGTAACAATTATTTATTCCTATTTAGATAAAATATAAATTGTATCTTTGGCTACCATAATCAAATCATTAGTTTATGAAATTATTAGTAGGTAAAACAGCTTTAATAACAGGCGCTTCAAGAGGTATTGGTAAAGCAATTGCTTTGAAATTTGCTTCCCAGGGTGCCAATGTTGCCTTTTCAGATCTTAAGTATGATGAACAGGCTGAATCTTTGGAAAAAGAATTGAATGCAATGGGTATAAAAGGAAAAGGTTATGCCAGTGATGCAAGCTCATTTGAATCCAGTGAAAAGCTAGTAGCAGATATACTCACCGATTTTGGAACCATTGATATTCTAATAAACAATGCAGGTATCACACGGGATAACTTATTGCTCAGAATGACGGAGGCTGATTGGGACCTGATTATGAGTGTGAACCTAAAGTCCGCTTTTAATCTCACAAAAGCAGTACAAAGAACATTCTTAAAACAACGTTCTGGTTCCATTATTAATATGAGTTCTGTGGTAGGAGTTAATGGAAATGCCGGACAGGCAAATTATTCAGCTTCTAAAGCAGGCTTGATTGGATTTACCAAATCTGTTGCCCAGGAACTCGGTTCACGCAACATCCGTTGTAATGCCATTGCCCCGGGATTTATCATTACTGAAATGACGGCCAAACTGTCTGATGAAGTAAGACTGGGGTGGGAGGAGAAAATTCCATTAAGAAGGGGTGGTACACCCGAAGATGTAGCAGACGTGTGTGTCTTTCTAGCTTCTGACCTTTCTTCCTATGTTACCGGGCAGGTGATCAGTGTATGTGGTGGTATGAGTACCTGATAAAGCTAGTTTGTAAATATTCCTTTAACACTTTTAACCTCTATTAAAGATGAAAAATTTCTTATTTTTTACAGTCGCATGTCTGTTATTTTCTGTTACTTCTATTGCCCAGGATTGCCAAATGTTTTTCCCGGTGGACCAGGGAACTGAAATGGAGATTAAAGATTTTGATAAAAAGGGCAAACTAAGCGGTTCATCCATTCAGACCATAGTGAACAAGGAAGAAAATGACAATAATATTAGTCTGACAGTCGCTCATAAAAGCTTTGATGATAAAGGAAAGCCACTTACGGAAGGTGAATTTAAAGCGCGCTGTGAAGATGGCATATTTTATATGGATATGCGAAATATGATTGATGAAAGTACTTTCGCAGCCTATCAGGATATGGAAATAACAGTGGATGCCAATGATATGGCCTTTCCGGGCGTGATGGACATAGGAGCCCAACTTCCTGATGCAGATATCGCAATAAGTGTGGGTTCGGGTGGAATGCCTGTTTTTAAAATGACCGTTTTTATTAAAAACAGAAAGGTTGAAGGTTTGGAAACCATCACTACTGAAGCAGGCAGCTTCGAATGTTATAAGATGTCGTATGATATTGAAACCCGCATGGTTGTTAAGGTGCAGGCAAAAGCTGTACAATGGATAGCCAAGGATGTGGGTATGGTACGAAGTGAAAGTTATAATAAAAATGGAAAGCTTCAGGGGTATTCAGAGTTGACTTCGCTCAAACGATTTTAATTTCTGTGGGTTGATACTAACCAGATTTTCTCTTCAATACATAGATTGCAAATCCTGTTAAATAATACTTTTTTTAGATCAGTTTCGTTAAGTCCAAAGTTATATTTTTGCCGGAAAACAAATTGTTTTGAATAATACCATTTCATTTGAATATTCGCCCTGGTTTATTATGCTCTGTTTAATAACAGGGTTCGCCTATGCCTTTATCCTTTACTTCCGGGATAGAAAAAATGAATTCGCTTTACCTTTAAGGTGGATTATGGCAATTTTAAGGGGAGTAGTAGTTAGTTTTATTGCCTTTCTGTTGCTCAATCCGTTAATTCAAAGCCTTAGCAGTTATATCGAAAAACCATTGATCATTTTTGCCCAGGATAATTCAGAAAGCATTCTTATCGGCAGGGATTCCGCATATTATTCAGGACAGTACAAAGATGATATAGGGAGCGCCCTGGATGATCTTTCCGCTGATTTTGAACTTGCCACATATACTTTTGGCAGCGATGTAGTAAACGGGCCAGGTTTTGACTTTAAGGATAAAACCACAGATATTTCTGATTTTTTTGAAACCATTGAATCCAAAAATACGCATAGGAATGTGGGAGCTGTTATAATTGCTTCCGATGGAATTATTAATAAAGGACTTAATCCGCTATACAGTCCTTTTCATTTCAACGCACCAATTTACACCCTTGCACTGGGTGATACTAATCTTCAGAAAGATTATGTGCTGAATAAGCTAAACTTTAATCGTATTGCATACCTTGACAATGAATTTCCTGTAGAAGTCATTGTGAATGCCCGAATGCTTTCGGGAGATCGTGCAAAAATATCTATTCAAAATAGCGAAAAAGTAATTGATTCAAAAGAAATCAGTATACGATCGAATAATGATTTCCAGTCGGTAAGGTTTCGCGTTAAAGCGTCGAAAGTAGGCCTGCAACGATATTCTATTGCCATTGATCCCTCCCCCGGGGAAATAAGTTTTTTAAATAACAGGCAGGATATTTTTATCGACATTTTAGAAAATAAACAAAAAGTGCTTTTGCTTTATAATGCTCCCCATCCTGATGTGAGCGCCATAAAGCAGTCGATGGAAAGCAATGTTAATTATGAGTTTGAACCCTTTCTTATCAGCGACTTCAATAAAAATGTATCGGGTTATAACCTGGTGATTTTGCATGGCCTGCCTGGTATGAAAAACCCGGCCCTGGATATTTTAAAAAGGATTAAAACGGATGGTATTCCGGTATTATATATTTTGACCAATCAAACCAATCTGAAGGCACTAAATGAATTGAGTGCAGGTATAACTGTTGGGCAGAATAATCTATTGTATAATGAAGCGCAGGCTGATTATAATCCTGATTTTGGGCTGTTTCGTCTTGATCAATCCACCTTGAGTATTATTAAAAGCCTTCCCCCGTTAATAAGTCCATATGGAAACATACAACAGGGAAATGCTGCTATCACTTTGTTTACACAGAAAATTAATGGAATATCCACTGACACCCCTCTATGGCAGTTTATGCAGGGCATGGATACAAAAGCTGGTGTTATTTTAGGCGAAGGACTTTGGAAATGGCGTTTGAAAAACTTTGCATTAAATTCGAATCATATTGCATTTGATGAATTAATAAATAAAACCGTTCAATATTTATCAATAAAAGTGGATAAAAGTCAGTTCAGGTTGTTTCATAAAAACAATTTCACGGAGAATGAAAATATTGAATTTGAAGCGGAAGTTTACGATGAAATCTATGAGATGATTGAAAATGCTGAAGTTTCCATTCAAATTGTGAACAATAAGGATGAGCAATTTCCTTTTAGTTTTACACAAAACCAGGGAAAATATTTTTTAAATGCAGGGAAGCTCCCTGAAGGTTTTTATACTTACGAAGCCCGGGCAAAAGGAGGCCAAAAGTTATTTTCAAAAGCCGGTGAATTCACCATTTCATCTGTAAAGATAGAGAGTACAAATACCTTAGCCGATCATCATTTGCTTTTTAACCTGGCCAATAAATATGGCGGGGAAATGATCTATCCTTCACAAATTAAAGAACTGCCACAAATAATTGCATCAAGAGACGATATTAAACCGGTTATCTATACCCAAAAGAAGTTCACTGAATTACTGAATTTACCCTGGTTACTTGGATTAATAATCCTATTTCTGTCATTGGAATGGTTTGCCAGGAAAAGGTTAGGGGGCTATTAATGCAATAAAAAGAAGATTTATCTGGGCTTTACAAAATAGGCAACCTTTTCAAGCGAAGTGATCATGTCGTATTCTTCCAGGTATATCCCTTCTTCTTCACTTAAAGGTTTCGGAGTGAAGTTTAAGATTCCTTTTACACCGGCATCCCGCAGTAAAAACTTCATGTCTCTTGCGGCTTCAGGGGGTGTGGTAATAATACCAATTGTAATTCCTTCCTTATGCACGATTTCAGCTAATCGGTCGAGATGAAAACAATACACATCAGCATAGGTTTTATCAATTTTTTCAGGATTAATGTCAAACGCAGCAACAATCCTTAATTTGGTTCCTCTTTCATCAAGGTAATGAATAAATGCTTTTCCCAGGTTACCCATCCCAACTACAGCTATTTTCTGGCCTTCATCCGTATCGATAATTTTTCCAATCAAGTCAACAAGTTCCTGAATGTTGTACCCTTTCCGTAGTGTACCGGAGTACCCTATCAGCATTATATCGCGTCTTACCTGAACAGGTGTAATGTGTAGTAAGTTCGCAATTTCGTGTGAAAATATGTGAGTTTTCCCCTTTGAAAGCTGATTATTCAGCGATCTCCTGTACTGGCTTAACCTTTCAACTGTTTTATCAGGAAGTAAATTCATATAAGCTTTGTTATTCAATTAACAGGCAAAAGTAAAAAATAATCAATATGAATTTAATTCCTATTGTTAAATTTTTAACAATTTAAATATTTATTAAGGCCTAAAAGGCAAACATGGGAATTACAGGAGCAACCTATTTATTCAGGAAGATGCTTTCAGGATATTCAATTCTTTCCAGGAATAATCCCAAAGCAGGAACAGAATAACCGGCATTTGATCTGTTTTTACTTTCAACGATCCTTATGAATTCTTCTATAGATAGTTTTGCCCGGCCCACGTCAATCAGAGTTCCAACGATAGCCCTTACCATATTTCTTAAAAAACGGTCAGCAGTAATAGTAAATACAATCAAATCATTTTCGTAAGCCCATAAGGCTTGATGAATTTTACAATTATTAGTTTTAACCTGGGTATGAAGTTTTGAAAAAGAAGTGAAATCTGTAAAGTCAATTAATTTTGAAGCTGCCTCATTCATTACTTTTATATCCAGGTTTCCAAAAGGATAATAATAGGCAAACTCTGTGCTGAAGACATTTTTACAGGTTGAAAGGTAGTATTTATAAGTCCGGGAAATGGCATCAAAACGGGCATGTGCCTCATCCTTCACTTTTATTATTTGCTTAATAACAATATCTCCCGGTAAGATGCTATTGAGTTTTAGGAGTGCTTTATCTCCTTCAAGAATCAGGGTTTTTTCATCCAATTCAAAATGAGCAAAAAATTGCCTTGCATGAACGCCACTGTCTGTTCTTCCGCAACCAACAACATTTATTGGAGCCCTGAATAAAGTGGAAAGGCTTTTATTAACTACCTCCTGAACGGTACTGGCATTTTCCTGAATTTGCCAACCATTATAATTTTTACCATTATAGGCCAGTTCTATGAAAAATCTTTGCATAATTTTAATAAGGGGCTGCAAAAATAGAAAAGCGATTCGCAGGAATCAAATTATTGTTTGAGGTTTTAGGCCGCTTTTTAATTATCCGGATATTTCTCCTTTAAATTCATAACCAATATCTTCAACGGATGACTTAAGAACATCAAGACTGACCTTGCCCTGAATTATTACTTCATCCGTATCAGGATTTGCCGTAACATTTTCAACACCTGCTAATTTTGAGATGCTTTTTTCAACATTCATCTTACAATGGTTGCAGGTCATGCCACCCACCCCAATTTTCATTTGATTGATTTGTGATGTCATAATTGGAATATTTGAAGTTTTCCTATTGTTTAAATAACGATTTATATAACCGTATATAATTAAAATTGCCAGGATAATACCTGAACCTAGTTTTAGCCAGAAAGGCAGAAGTTCATGCTGATGATCTCCGTGTCCGGAAATAAAAGAGGTAAACCATTCGCGGGGTAAAAAATTGTTGGTTAAAAATCCAAAAAACAACGCGCTTGATATAATCGATGCCATGTAAACGAAGAGTGTTTTTCTGTCAATAGCTTTTCCTATAACGGCTATAGTAGCTGTATTTGTAGCTGGCCCTGCCATTAAAAACACCAGAGCAGCTCCGGGAGATAAGCCTTTCATCATCAAAACGGCAGCGATGGGAATGGAACCCGTAGCACATACATATAAAGGAATAGATGCGACTAACACAAGCAACATACTTAACATTTCATTTTCGAGATAAAGGGTAAAGAACCTATCGGGTAAAAATGCAGAAATGGAGGCTGCAATAGCTAACCCAATAATAAGCCATTTGGCAATATCCATCAGAAATTCATTAAATGCATAACGCAGCATTTTGAGAGCTTTGTTTTCGCTGGCATCTTCCGGCATTTCTGCATAGCTTATACCGCTTTGGCTAGAATCACCATTGCTGGTTTTGTTCGAAATAATCCCACCCAGTATTCCACTAAAAAAAGCAACTACCGGCCGAAGTAAAGCAAAAGGCAGACCCAGTAAAGAATAGGTCGCTAAAATGCTATCTACTCCTGTTTGAGGAGTAGAAATGAGAAACGAAACAGTCGCACCTTTCGAAGCCCCTTCTTTGTAAAAAGAAATACCTGTAGGAATGACACCGCATGAACATAAAGGCAATGGAATACCCAGCAAGGCAGCATAAACAACAGATTTGAGATTTTTACCTCCCATGTATTTTCGGATGCTCCCCCCAGGCATATAGACATGAAGAATCCCGGCAAAGAAAAAGCCAAGAAGCAGCCATGGGGCCATTTCCAGAGTAAGGGAATAAAATTCGTTTATATATTGTATTATATAACCCATTGGCGGGCAAAGATAATTTATTAAACTAACCCATGGATTGAAATTTTGTTTTATGAAAACGTTATACTTTCGTTAAATTTACATCTTTAAATTATTATTTATGGATCAAAGTTTAAAAATTAAGGAGGCGGCTGAAATATTAAAACAGGCAAAGTATGCTATTTCCTTTACAGGAGCAGGCATTTCGGTCGAAAGTGGTGTTCCCCCGTTTCGGGGAGAAAATGGCATCTGGAACCAGTACGACCCGTCTAGCCTTGAACTTGATTTCTTTCATTCAAATCCAAAAGAATCCTGGAAGGTAATACGGGAACTTTTCTATAAATTTTTTGGGGATGCAAAAGCTAACCCTGCCCATATTGCCCTTGCCAAAATGGAAGAAAAGGGATTGATCAAATGCGTAATTACCCAGAATATTGACAATCTGCATCAACAGGCAGGAAGTAAAAATGTATATGAATTTCACGGAAATTCTCAAAAACTAGTGTGTACTCGATGTGATTGCACATATACCACGGAGGAGGTCAACTTTGAAAACCTGCCTCCCTACTGTAAATGTGGTGGACTTATTAAACCTGATTTTATATTTTTTGGCGAAGGGATTCCTCACGATGCTTATAATCTTTCGATGGAAGCAGCAAGTAATTCGGATGTAGTTATTGTAGTGGGATCAACAGGTGAAATAATGCCTGCTGCTCAAATTCCGCATATAGCTAAACGATATGGAGCTTTTGTGATTGAAATCAATCCTAACGTATCAAAATTCACCCATACCGTTACCGATCTTCACCTTAAAGGTAAAGCCGGGGATGTCCTCACAGATTTGTATGCACATGTTTTTAATGATAGTTAATGTAGCCTTATGAAGAAAATCCTCTTAATAATACCATTCATTGCCTTGCTGAATATCAAATGGCTTAGCTCACAACTTTATTTTAGCTTACCTGAAGAGGGGACGAGAAACATTACTGTTGCCGATCATACAAAGAAAATATTTAAGTATCCCTGGGCCGGAGGGATTAATGCTGCCCAATTTGGTGAAATAGATTTAAACCTCGATGGAATTAAAGATATAGTAGTATTCGATCGTATTGGCAACAGACTGATGACTTTCATTAATGAAGGGTTGCCAGGTGAAATTTCCTATAGCTTTGCTCCTGAATATAGTTCCTCTTTTCCAATTGTTAAAGAATGGATAATATTAAAAGACTATAACAATGACGGCAAAAATGACATTTTTACATACGCTCAGGACTTTCCGGGAATTATTGTTTACAAAAATATTAGTCAACAAGACCTGAGTTTTGAACTCGAGGTATATCCTTATCTCACTTCTCTTCAGGGGGGGGGGCAGGTTAACATTCTCACCACTAACGTAGATTATCCGGGGATTGAGGATATTGATAATGATGGTGATATGGATATTCTCACTTTTTGGGGATTGGGGTCATTTATTGAATATCATCAGAACCAATCGATGGAACTTTATGGTATTCCTGATTCCCTCGAATTTATTGAAGTGAGCCAATGCTGGGGTGAGTTTGCAGAAAGTGATGAATCCAACCTAATTACACTGGATACTTGTTTGATCAATCAAAATTCAGGATCAATTGTTAACGAAAGAACCAGGCATACAGGCTCCACTTTTTTATTAATCGACCTGGATGCTGACAACGACAAGGACCTTTTATTGGGTGATGTGGATTATCCCAACCTAATTGAACTTATAAATGGGGGGGATGTAGCAGAAGCAGTTATGATAAGTCAGGATGGAGAATTCCCATCTTACAATAAATCGCTTAATTTGTTTTCGATGCCCGTGGCTGCTTATCTCGATGTAAATAATGATTTAAGCAGGGATTTAATTTTGTCGCCATTTGATCCGAATCCCTTTATTCCAGAAAATAAAAATAGTGTTTGGCTATACCTAAATGAAGGATTGACGAACTCACCTGATTTTGATTTTACTCAAAAAAACTTTGTACAAGAAGACATGATCGATGTGGGGTCCGGGGCATATCCCATCCTTTTTGATTATAACATGGATGGTTTGACGGATATTTTTATATCAAATTATGGTTACTACATGTATTCCTATTACTCACCAGGAATGTTCTTACATTCTGTTTACTGGTCGAATATTGCCCTGTTTGAAAATACGGGAACCATTGAGGTGCCTTCATTTAGCCAGGTGACGCATGATTTTGCGGATTTACATAAATATCATTTGAGAGGAATTTATCCTTCCTTTGGGGATATAGATGGTGATGAAGATATAGATATGATTTTTGGGAATGAAGACGGTAGCCTGGCACTTTTAGAAAATACCAGCGGAAATCCTTCTGTAATGGAATTTAATGAACCATTATTTTCTTATAAAAACCTTGATGTGGGTAATTTTAGTACGCCTCAGCTTTTTGATTTGAATAAAGATGGTTTGCTTGATCTTATCATTGGAGAAGAAGACGGGAACCTTAATTATTACGAGAACTCTGGTTCTGCTACAAATGCAGAGTTTGTCTTTATTACGGATAGCCTGGGAAAAGTAGATGTCAGGGCTCCTGAAATCACATATACTTTTACTGGTTACAGTGCACCTTGCTTTTTTTACAATGATGTAAATGAAATCGAATTGTTGGTCGGGTCGGAACAAGGAAAAGTATTTTATTTCACAGATATTGAAGCAAACTTAACTTCCGGATTTTATGAGAGTGATTCCTTGTATTTATTAATTGGTGGAGAAAAACAATCTATTAATACAGGGTATAGAAGTGCAGCAGCTATTGAACACATCGACTATGATAATAACTTTGATTTAATTGCGGGAAATTTTAGCGGAGGTTTACAATATTTTGAAGGAAGCAATTCTCCTCAGGTAGCAGGAAATCTGCCCCTAAAATCTCCAGGTGCTTTCATTTATATTTATCCAAATCCTTGCAGGGATAAAATTTATTTTTATATTAAAACCAATGATCCAACGGCATCCTATTTTTACCGGATATATAATCCTGTTGGCCAAAGACTGCTTGAAGGTAAAATGTTTGCAAACACTAAAAAAATGTTGAACATTTCTTCTTTATCCAGGGGAATGTATTACTGCATATTCTGCAAAACAGGTAGTGATGAAGTAATATCACAATGCAGGATCATAGTTATCGAATAACTGTAAGGATTATTCGTATCCTCATGACCTATTTTACAAGAAAGGAGTTGGAAATATGTAACTTTATCCATAAATAGAAATATACTATTTTTGTGATGTAGCTATTCTCAAATCAAATTATGAAACTTGTACTTCTATCTTTTCTAATATTTCCCTTTTGTTTGTCAGCGCAAACTAATTTAAAAACAGCACCTGTCAATCCTGATTATCAAAAGTTTTTAGCCGAATATGAAGCCAAAGGAGATGTGTATGCTGCTCCATCACCTTATATACCTGATTTCAAGGAATATTATAAAAAAAAGGCTAAAAAGTCGGCTGAGAGTTTTCCAATTGCCTTTGATTTACGAACTGCCGGGCCGGGAGGTACTTCCCTTGTAACTTCCGTTAAGCATCAGTTGAGTTGCGGGGCTTGTTGGGCCTTTGCGACGTATGGATCGATAGAATCAGTATGGAAAATTGCAGGAGAAGGCGATTTTGATCTTTCGGAAAACAATCTTAAAAATTGCCATGGGTTTACTTTGGATCCCTGTCAATGGGGCCATCATTTTATGTCTACGTCCTATCTTGTCAGAGGATATGGGCCTATCCTGGAGGCAGATGATCCTTATCAACCATCAAATAATGTTTGCGCTACCGGACTTTCACCGGCTGCTTATATACCTGAATCGCGCTACCTTCCTGAAGACCATGATGCATTTAAAGAAACAATTATGACCATTGGGCCGGTATACAATACGTTTAGGTCGGTAAGTGCCAATTATCAATGGATTTACGGGAATTTGACCTATTGTTATCAGGGCGCTTCTTCCACCACACATGCTATCGCCATTGTGGGATGGAATGATACTCTAACTACAGCCTGTGGTCAGGGTGCCTGGCTTGTAAAAGATCAATATGGCACAGGATGGGGAGATGGCGGTTTTTATTATATTTCTTTCCAGGATACACTTGTACTTAAATATAACGCAATATGGCCAAAATATGAAGATTACGATCCGGAAATGATCATTCATCAATATGATTCAACAGGTGGGTGGCCTTTTGTGGGTTATGAAGATTCTGTAGCTTATGGTCTTATTAAATATACGGCCCAATCAAATGAGTTCCTTTACAGAATAGGAACATATACAGTGGGTTATGGAACTAAACTTAAAGCAGACGTTTATAACTATTTTGATGGTGTCAGCCTATCTGGTTTATTATATTCCATTCCTGAAATGTACTGTAACTACCCCGGATTTTGGATGATCGATTTACCAGAGCCCCTCAGGATAAATACCGGACAGGACTTTTATATTCATATTCGTTATAATTCACCCGGCGAAGATTTTCCTCTGACTGCTGAGGGGTATGAAGATGGATATACCGATCCTCATATAGAAACAGGCAAGTGCTGGTCCAGAGAGGAAACGGGTACCTGGGAGGCTTGGGGTATGGGTACCGGATTTGAAAATGATCTTTGTATAAAAGCTTTTTCATACGAAACTGCAAAAGTAAGGTTGAAGGTATTACTTGAAGGCCCATTCACTGGATATAAAATGGATTCAACACTTTGCGGGGTAAGTGAATTCCCACCATCTCAACCCTTTAATACGGCTCCATGGAATTATGATGGAAATGAATCATTATCATTTATTCCGGACAATATCGTTGATTGGTTACTGATTGAATTAAGAGAAACTGATGGCCCTGCGGAATCAGCTGTGGCCGGGACAATAATCGGTTACAAAGCTGTTTTATTAAGGCCTGATGGCACTTTAACGGATACGGAAGGTAAGGATACCCTGGAGTTCAATCTTCACATTAGGGACAATTTATATGTGGTTATTTATCATCGTAACCATTTACCAATTATGTCAGCCATACCGTTGATAAATCAGGATGGGATTTATAATTATAATTTTTCTGATGCCTCCGATAAAGCTTTTGGCGGATTGAATGCCCAAAAAGACCTGGGTGGAGGAAAATTTGGAATGATAGCCGGTGATGGGGATATCTCTGGAGTCGTTGATATGAATGATATACTAAACATTTGGCATAATCAATCAGGGAATAGCGGTTATCAACAGGCAGATTATAATTTAAATTCCGAGGTAAATAACTTAGACAAGAACGATTTCTGCCTTCCAAATAGTGGAGCTGCTGTTCAAATTCCCGAATAACTGTTTTTAGAAGTTTGGTTTTAAAGCAAATTTGATATAAAATTCTTCAATTACCGAAACCGCTTCTTCAGGTGTATCCACTAGTTTGAAAATGTCTAAATCCTGAGGGCTGATCTTCTCTTCATTAAGTAAGCGTTCATGAACCCATTTAATTAGTCCTTCCCAGTAGGATTTGGATACCAGGATAATCGGAAACTTCACGAGCTTGTGAGTTTGAATAAGTGTTATTGCCTCAAACAATTCATCTAAAGTACCAAACCCTCCGGGCAGAACTATGTACCCTTGCGAATATTTCATAAACATTACCTTTCTCACAAAAAAGTAATGAAAGTTAATAAACTTGTCCTGATCTATAAATGGATTAGGCCTTTGTTCGAATGGTAAATCTATGTTTAACCCCACCGATTTTCCCTGGGCAAAATGGGCACCTTTATTGGCTGCCTCCATAATACCCGGACCACCGCCGGTGATCACTCCAAAGCCTTTTTTTGTAAGCAGATAGGCAATTTCTTCAGCAATTTTATAATAGGGTGAGTCAGATTTATCCCTGGCCGAACCGAAAATGGATACACAAGGGCCAATCTTAGAGAGGGTCTCAAATCCATCCACCAATTCAGACATGATTTTGAAAACTGACCAGGAGTCATTTGTCATTTGTTCGTTCCACGTCTTGCTTTTTATTGCATCACGTATTCTTTCTTCTTCACTTAAACCATTTATGTTCATATGCTGTTAATAGATGTAGTTAGCATTACGTTAATTTTCATATAGGCGTTTCAAAAATACATTATTTTTGCCCACTATTTTTTTCTTACAAAATAATTTACACACTATGTCAAAACAAACATTTGTTGAAAAAATATTCGGTGCACCGACAGGGAGTATCGTTTTCAAAAGGCCTGATATTATTTTGTCGCATGACAATACTGCAAGTATATCCAGAACATTTCAAAAAATGGGAGGAGAAAAAGTGGCAAATCCTGACCAATTGTTGATTGTATTAGATCATAATGCTCCACCAACCAATGCTAAGCTCGCCAACGATTATCAGTATATCCGCGGGCTTGTAAAAGAGATGGGGATTTCAAAATTCCATGATGCAGGAAAAGGAATATGTCACCAAATAATGGCAGATTATGCCAAACCCGGAATGGTGATAGTAGGTAGCGATAGCCATACATGCACTGCAGGAGCTTTTAATGCTTTTGCAGCTGGCATCGACCGTACAGAGACTGCTGGCCTCTGGAAACAGGGTGAAACCTGGTTTAGAGTCCCGGAGTCCATTAAAATTACCTTAAGCGGAAAACTTCAAAAAGGGGTGTATGCAAAGGATCTTTCTTTATGGATCATTGGAATGATCGGGTCAAGTGGGGGAGATTATAAATCGATTGAATACCATGGTGAAGGTGTTAAAACATTGAATATTTCTCAACGAATGACAATAGCCAACCTGGCTTCTGAGATGGGGGCTAAAAATGCCGTATTCCCATCTGATGACGTTTTAGACGAATATTATTGCAGCCATATGGAGGGTATCTGGGCTGATGAAGGGGCCTCTTATTCAAGAGAGATCAAGATCAACCTCGACGAAATATTCCCGGTTGTCGCAGCTCCACATCAAGTGGATAATGTGAAGGCTGTTTCAGAAGTACTTGGTACAAAAATTAACCATGCGATGGTGGGCACATGCACCAATGGAAGGTTAGAAGACCTGCAGGAAGCGGCAAAAGTATTAAAAGGAAAAAGCTTACCTGAAGACATGATAATGCTTATTGTGCCAGCTTCACGTGAAATCTACAAACAGGCACTTCGCGATGGATTAGCTGAGATTTTCGTGGAGTCGGGCGCACATCTGCTGGCTTCATCCTGCGGCCCATGCCTGGGAACCGGACAAGGTATTCCTGCGGATAATGTAAACGTAATTTCAACCGCCAACAGAAACTTTAAAGGGCGTATGGGAAATAAAGAAGCCAATGTTTATCTTGCTTCCCCAGCAACTGTCGCCCATTCAGCACTGGCTGGCGAGATCGTGGATCCGAGAGGCATCGTTTCTCATGATAAATACCCTTATTCTATCGAAAAAAGCGATACTATCGAGATTAATAAAGAAGAAGACAGGTACAGTGGCGGAATCTGGAATTATAGCGATACCAATAACCTCAATACCGATCAGATGTTTGCCGGTAATCTTACATATGCTGTACTAAGTTCAGAACCAGAAAAAATTATGCCTCATCTCTTTAAGGGATTTGATGAAAGTTTTTCAGAAAGGGTATCAGAAAATGATGTGATCATTGCAGGAGCTAATTTTGGCTGCGGCAGTTCACGTGAACATCCGGCCGTCGGTTTGGCGCATGCAGGAGTTAAGGCAGTTATTTGTAAATCGGTAAACAGGATATTTTATCGTTCATCTGTGAACCAGGGTTTACCTATAATTATTTTACCAGAAGCAGTAGAAGCTTACAAGCAAGGAGATAAGGTTGAGGTTGATCTCGAGAAGGGGACTGTCAATATTTCTGGTAAGGAATTTAAATTTTCACCATTACCTGAAAAATTAATGAACATTTTCAGATCCAAAGGGTTAGTAAATTACATTAAAGCGTACGCTTAGTGATAATTTATGCTGTCAACACCCCTCCATTTTTTTTATGGAGGGGTTTTTTTACATAACAAGAATGTTTTAATAAGTTTGCCGATATTATGAGAAAGGTACTATTTGTAATCTTTTCAATTGTTTTACTGGGGTTTATATATTTCTTTTTATGGAGTTTTTACCCCAAAAACCTTGGAATATTTCCGGGCTTTGTAATACTGTATATTCTCGATGTATACCTATATAGCGTATATAATAACAATATTTGGCGTGGCAGCAAAATCAAGGCATGGATCATTAGTTTTTTATTCTGGCTTCCTTTTCTAATGCTGATCTGTATGTCAGTAATTTCCGTTTTTTATCCATTCGATGATTGGGGAAATTCTTTTAAGGCCTATTATGGTGGGATTATCTTCTCTGGATATGTGGCTAAATTAATTCCTTTAATACTTATTTTATTATCGGATTTAATTAAAATATTCAGAAGACTGACTGGATTAAACAGGAAAAACACAAATGGAGAAAAATTTCGTCTCTCCAGAGGTAAGTTTATTAAAAATGTGGGGATAGTAACGGGGGGCTTGTTTTTTGGCACCCTAAGCATGGGGATGTTTAAATGGATTTATGACTTTAGGGTGAGAAAAAATCAGGTAGTACTTCCAAAGCTTCCTGCAGTGTTCAGGGGATTCAGAATTGTCCAGATCTCAGATATTCACCTTGGCTCATGGCTTTCTGAAAAAGAATTGAAAGAGGCCGTACAAATTATCAATGACCTAAATCCTGATATCGTTTTTTTTACCGGCGACCTTGTGAACTATACCACAGATGAAGCCTATCCATTTGAGGATATTCTAAAACGAATTCACAGTAAGTTTGGGGTGTACTCAACACTGGGAAATCATGATTATGGAGATTATAAACGCTGGAATGATGAGGGCTTAAAGCAAAAAAATCTTGAGGATATGTACAGCCTGCATGAGCGATTAGGCTGGAAGTTACTTAGAAACCAAAATGAAGTACTGAATATTAATGGGGAAGAGATAGCAATTATTGGAGTTGAAAACTGGGGTTCTATGAAACGTTTTCAAAAGATTGGCGATATCGACAAAGCGATCATAGGTATAGAGAATGTACCTGTTAAATTACTTTTATCGCATGATCCTTCACATTGGCAATATAAAGTTTCCAGGCATCATACGCATATTGATCTTACGTTTTCCGGCCATACACATGGAGCCCAGTTTGGAATTGAAATTCCTGGGGTAAGGTGGAGTCCATCTCAATATATTTACAAATACTGGGCAGGTCTCTATTCCGCGGTTAATAAAAATACCGGATCAGTCCAATACCTTTATGTAAACAGAGGTATAGGATCGATTGGCTATCCTGGCAGGGTAGGGATACTTCCTGAAATAACCCTCATTGAGCTTACATCCTGATATTTATAATCTTTTTTAGGAATAATACTCAACACTTTCAAACTATTTTAATTAAAGTTTGTTTATGTTTTTATATGAATAAGCTAAACAGAATATCCTTTAACTAAATAAATATATAAGATTTAGTGAAGTCATATGATAAAATTCAGTAGTGAATGAAAGTATTTGAGTATAAATCAGACTAAGTTAATAAAAGAAAATGTGTACGGTAAGCTATATACCTCTCAGTGATCAATCCTTTGTACTTACACATAGTAGGGACGAAACGATTAAAAGACCAATTTCATCACCACCAATGGAAAAAAATGCGGTGAACGAAACGGTTTTGTATCCAATTGATCCAAAAGGTAAAGGCACGTGGATTGGTGCGTCGCGGTCGGGACGGATGGCAAGTTTACTAAATGGCGGTTCGCACAGGCATGAATTTAATCCACCCTACAAACATAGCCGGGGTTTGATTATCCCTGAATATTTTAACCACGTAAACTTTGAGCATTTTTTTAATGTCTATGATTTTGATGGTCTGGAGCCTTTTACACTACTCATATTTGAAGATAATAAGATATATAAAACGGTGAAATCTGAAAACGATATTAAGGTATCCATCCTTGATAATTCTAGACCCTATATGTTTACATCTTCAAGCCTATATCCTCCTGAAACAGATCATGCAAGAAGGCTTGATTTCAACAGGTGGTTACCCGGTAAATTTCAGCCCACAGATCAGGAAATTTTAGAATTTCATAAAAAACATTTGTTTGAGTACACTAAAAATGTGTACAGGCCAGATGAGGGGCATATAATTAAAACAGTAAGTATTACCATGATAAAGAACAGCAAGATAGGGGTTGAAATGGATTACTACGACCTGGTAAATGATATGAAGCTCACAAAGGCTCTGAAACGTGATACACTTGATAAGCTGCTTGAAAATGCACAGTAGTCTTTCCATGTAATTTTATCTTTTATTATTTATGCGAAATGTTATATTTATTGCAAAAAATAAATCACTGTATTTATGGCAATTCTTGTTAAGTTTTGTAAACTTGCCAATTAAATTAATGGTATGAAACACAAGAGGATATTTGCAATAGGTGAAACAATTTACGATATTCTTTTTAAAGACGGCCAACCATTAGGGGGCACAGCAGGTGGAGCCATGCTTAATACTGCAGTTAGCTTAGGAAGAATGAAACTTCCAATACACCTAATAAGTGAAATTGGCAAGGATGATATTGGAAATTCCATAATTGATTTTTTAAATGGAAATGATGTAGGTACAAGGTATGTATATCGGTTTAAAGAAGGATCCTCTGCGATAGCCATTGCCTTTTTAGATGAAAATGATGATGCCAGCTATACTTTTTATAAAAATTATCCCGCAAAACGATTAAATGCACGATTCCCTGAAATTAAAGAAAATGATTTGGTTTTATTTGGGTCTTTTTTTTCGATCACAAAGGAAATTAGAAGACCGCTACTCAAGTTTTTAAGAAACGCTAAAAAAGCAGGTGCAATTATCATCTATGACCCCAATTTCAGGAAACCTCACATTAAGGATTTACCCCTTGTCAAGAAATATATATTGGAAAATATTGATCTTGCAGATATAGTCAGAGGTTCAGGTGAAGATTTTAAATTAATTTTCGGGTTGAATTCATCGAAAGAAGTCTGTGGTAAAATTTTCGCGGATCCCAAAAAGATTCTGATATATACAAATGGCCCAAAAAAAGTTCACTTCAATTCAAAATACCTGGAATTCACATCCAAAGTTCCCCAAATTACAACACTGAGTACAGTTGGTGCAGGTGATAATTTTAATGCAGGAATTATATACAGTTTAACAAAATTAAATATTGGGCAATCTGACCTTCATACACTGAGGAGATCGGAGTGGGAAGCGATAATAGACACTGCAATCACCTTTGGTACCATTGTTTGTGAATCTTATGAAAATTATATTTCAAAGGAATTTGCAGCAAAGATTACCGATAAAAATGGTAAGAAAAAAGCGAAAAATAATTTCTAATTATTAATAATTGGTTATTAACTATTTCAGCAGGTTATGGTAAAGGCTGTAATTTTCCTCATCAAAACATACGAACAAAATCCTTTCCGGGGTATCAAATTGTTTTTGGAATTTTCTGATTTCAGCAATAGCAATTTTTGCTGCTTCTTCTTTTGGAAACCTATACACACCAGTGCTTATATTTGGGAAAGCAATTGATTTCAGATCATGTTCAAGTGCAAGTTTAAGACTATTCTTATAGCAATTTTTCAGAAGGTTTTTTTCATTAAAAATACCCCCGTTCCAAATAGGGCCAACGGTATGTATCACATATTTTGCAGGTAAATGATACCCCTGAGTAATTTTAGCTTCCCCTGTATCACACCCATTGAGTTCTCTGCATTCGATAAGGAGTCCGGGACCCGCTGCCCTGTGAATTGCACCATCAACACCACCTCCTCCAAGTAATGATTTGTTTGCTGCATTTACTATTGCATCCACATTTATCTGGGTAATATCTCCAAATATAAGCTCAATTTCAGGATGCATTTTTTATTACATTTTAATCACAAAAAGCTGTGCGTTTTGATACCTGGTCACTTTTACCCCTGAGCCCTTGTCGATAAACCCAGCTTCCGCTGTTGCATCGAATATTTCATCTCCGATTATCACCTTTCCTGCAGGCCTTAACACCGTATGAGCAACCCCTTCAAGGCCCAGCATGGCCTTATAGCCCTTATCAGATGAGGTGTATCCATCTTCTTGTTTTTGCACAGAATCAAGCGCCAGGTGCCCAAAAATAGTTGAAGTAAAAAGTTTTTTACTAAAATATATAGAGAAAACTATCGAGAAAAGCATTGCAATTACGACAATAAAAAATGCCTGCACAATGGTAGTTACGGCAACTCCCGAAAAATCAAGGCCCGTATTTCCGGTCATGCTTAAGGTAAGGCCCGAAAGAATAAATACGATACCTAAAATACCAGGCACCCCAAAGCCAGGAGCCACAAATATCTCTATTGCTATAAAAACCACGCCAATCATAAAAAGCAGAATTTCCCAATGTTCGGCCAGCCCCTCCAGATAAAGGGGGGCGAAGTATAACAGGGCGGCTACAATAGAAGCAGCAATGGGAAAACCAATGCCAGGGGATTGAAGTTCAAAGTAAATTCCTCCGATAATGATCATGATCAATATTCCACTAACAAAGGGATTAATAAGCATATGAATTATTTTATCAATAGGAGAAAACTCCTGTACCACCATTTCATAGTCAGTAATTTTGGCTACTTCTAGCATTTCATCCACCGATTCGGCTATCCCTTCACAAAAGTTAAATTCCAGAGCCTCCTTGGCAGTGAAAGTTAACACCTGCCCGGTATCAATAATTCCTGCAATATAAATTCGGGGATCTACCATAGCTTGTGCAATATCAGGATCCCTCCCTTTTGATTCCGCAGTAGATCGCATCATCGATCGCATATATGACTGGTATTTATCAGGTAAGGGTTTTCCTGACTGGTCAACAACAGTAGCTGCGCCAATGTTTGCTCCAGAAGTCATGTAGATACTATCACAGGCAATAGAGATAAGGGCTCCGGCAGAAGCGGCATTATTGTCAATAAAAACATATACCGGGATATCGGATTTTAATATCATTGTCCGGATAGAGTCTGCCGCATCAAGCATTCCTCCATAGGTGTTCATGTGGATTAATATGAGGTCGGCCTTTAACTTACGGGCTTCTTCAAAGGCATCATGTGCTTTCTTTTGAACAGGAGGAGCAATTTGTTCCTTAATATCAAATTTATAGATCAGCAAAGTTGTATCATTAGAGAATCCAGAGAGGCTAAGTAATAGCAGCGTCAAAGAAATAAGGTTATAAAGTTTGGTTGTTTGCTTCTTCATTTTCGTGTATTATTGACTGGAATCATGCATTTCCCTGTATAGTTTTCTCCATGCTCGTTGTATCCAATATTTACGATTCATAAATTTACCCCATGTTATATTAGTCCACATTCTTTCATGCAAATAATAGAAGATCAACTTCGCTACTACTTCAATGCCTGTAATATAGGAGGCATTTTCAAGCACTTCGTGCAATTCTTTATCGGTATACCTCCTGAAAATTACAAAGGTGATTAAAAAGGTAGTTCCTGATGCGATAATTCTCCAGGTTATAGCTTTCGCAATACTTCTACCCGGAGTATCTTTTATTAACCTTGATTCTTTACTATCATTGTTGAGTTCATCAGCGTTTGCCATAAATATCCTTTATTTTCTAGTTATTACCAAATTAGCTAAACCGCCACCTTACAATATTAAGAAATTGATCGTAGATATTCTTATTCGATGCAATTATTTCTCTGCCAAAAATAAAATCTCCCTTTCCGGAAAAATCACTCACCACACCTCCGGCCTCTGTTATAAGTATACATCCTGCAGCTACGTCCCATGGATTTAACCCATATTCATAAAAAGCATCATAGCGCCCACAGGCAACATAGGCCAGATCCACTGCAGCAGAGCCTAATCTCCTGACTCCATGTGTATTTTTCATTAACTCTGTAAAAACATCCAGGTAAGCATCCATACGGCTAAAATCAGAATATGGAAAACCTGTAGCGATTAATCCATCAGAAAGCATTGAAATTTCAGATGATCTAATTTTTTTGCCATTTAAATAGGCCCCTCCATTCTCCCATGCATAAAAGCATTCGTTCAAATTAACTTCATAAATTACTCCCGATATAATTTTGTCATCATCAAGCAATGCAATGCTAATTGAAAAAAGGGGAACACCATGAATATAGTTTGTTGTACCATCAAGAGGATCAATTATCCAATTAAACCTCTTTTTCTTTTCATACGTATTATTCTCCTCCGCAATTATGCCCGCCTCAGGAAGTATCTTTTTTAATTCGGTAACAATACGCTTTTCTGAAGTGCGGTCAACATAACTCACAAAGTCATTTTCTCCTTTCTTCTCAATATGTTTCTTTTTAAATCCTTTTAGTTCGGACTTAAGATAACTACCCATTACGCGGGAGAGGTTTGCAACTTGTTTCGTTATTAGCTCCAGATTCATAATTGTGTTTTAACATTTCAAAAATATAAAAATTAAAATGATTTGAATGCAGAAATAGTAAAACAAATTGCAATTATTTTCGTAAATACCAAATTATTTGGCGGCAAGGCCATATCTTCGATATATTTGTTTTGCCTTTGAATAATATTCCTTATGAGAGATATTGAAAAAACAAAAGCTCAGCTCATCACGGAATTAGAAGCCCTGAGAACTCAGCTAAGTGAGAATAAATTACTAGTCAATCGCAGCTACCCTGCCGGGATTGACCCTTTCATGTCAATACTTAAAAATCAGGTTTACAATGTTTTCAAAATTGATGTTACATCCGCTGAAAATGGTTTCTCTATAAGGTCTGTTTATTCCACATCATTTGAAGAAGTTACTTTGTTTGGCACTAATTTAAGAAACTCTTATACGCTTGTAAAAAAGAACCAAATTGCCTCAGAGGTATTATCCTTGCTTCAAGATGTGATGAAATCAGGGAATCCTTCCCACAAAGTTATTGATTTATGTAATGATAAGGGCTTAGATTTCTGGTGTGATATCGTTATATTAGAAGATGAACCTGGAAAGTTATTGTTGTTCTACAAAAATGTAACGGAAATTTACAAACTTGTTCAGGACTTAAAGGTAAACAGAAAGGAATTAAAAGAATTACAGGATAACGTTCCAATTGGCCTTTATAAAAGCAACCAGAAAGGCGAGTTACTCTATATAAATAATTGGTTTGCCAAAATTTTAGGGTATAATAATCCGGAAGAACTTCTTAATAAAAATGTCCAGGATCTTTATCTTAAAGAAAGTCAAAGGCAAAAATTTCTTGAGAAACTGAAGAAAAGTGGGAAAAACGAGAAAATAGAAGTTCAGCTTCTGAAAAAAGATAATACTCCAATTTGGGCAGTTATAAGTGCTAAGGTTGTTTTGGGTGAAAATGATAGCACCATTAGTTTTGATGGGTATATTTACGACATTACTGAAAGAAAACTTGTTTTGGACAAGTTAAAAGACAGTGAAGAAATGTTCAGAGCTATTTCTCAGAATATAAGAAGTCTGATATATGTATTTGATGATAAAGGGGAGTTCATTTATGTCAATCCTGCAGTTTATGATGTTATAGGATACACTGAAGAAGAAATTATAGGAACAAAGTTCTACGAAATAATTCACCCTGAATACAAAGAATTGGTAAAGGAACGAGGATTTAACAGGATTTCTGGAAAAGAAGTCCCTAAAAATTATGAATTCAAAATTTTAACGAAAGACGGAGAATCAAGGTGGCTCGAAATTTTCACTACCCGAATACTGCTTAAAGGCAAGTATGTTGCCGTTGGGCTGGCCAATAATATTACGGATAGAAAGGAAGCGATTGAATCTATTAAAAGTAGCGAAGAAAAATATAAATCACTCTATTCTTTTTTCCGTTTAATGGCCGACAATGTGCCAGATATGATCTGGGCTAAAAACCTTGATAAAGAATATATTTTTGCAAACCAATCTGTTTGTAGTAATTTATTGAATGCAAAGAATACAGATGAACCCGTTGGGAAGACAGATAATTATTTTATTGACCGTGAAAAAATTGATCATGCCTTAGAACCTGAATGGTACACTTTCGGAGAAAACATCACGGATACTGACGATACTGTAATAGAAGGCAGAAAGACCTATCGGTATGATCAATTTGGAAACGTTTGCGGTAAATATTTACACCTTGATGTGCAGAAATCGCCTCTGTGGGATAAAGAAGGAAAGATGATAGGAATTGTGGGAAGTGCGAGAGATGTAACTACCCAAAGAAAGATGGAGGAAAACCAGCATAGGGAAGAAATGATCAAATCAGTGGTGTACAAGATCAGTAATGCGATCAATACAACGAAGGACTTGAACGAATTGTTTACTGTTATCCGGATTGAATTAAGCCAGATCATTGACACGACGAACCTGTATATAGCACTTTATAATAAGGATAGGGACTCATTGACTATGCCTTACTTTAAGGATGAGAAAGACCGGTTTACTGAAATACCTTCGAAGAAAACGCTTACCAGTTATTTAATCAGAAATAATAAACCGCTTTTATTAAAGCTGGCAGATATTTATGCCTTGGTCGAAAAAAATGAAATAGAAATGGTTGGTTCTCTTGCAAAGGTTTGGCTTGGGGTACCTCTGGATGTTAAAGGTGAAACAATTGGCGCTATCGTTGTTCAAAATTATAAGGATGGGAATGCATTTGACAGGGCAGACCTCGAACTCATGAAATTTGTTTCCGTTCAGATAAGTACATCCATTAGCCAGAAAATTGCAGATGACAGCCTGCGTGAAAGTGAGTTTGCACTCAGACAAATTATTGATAATGTGCCGGTAATAATCTTTGCAAAAGATAAAGACTTAAAATATGTATTGGCTAATAAAGAACTAGCCAGTGCTTATAATTTACGAGTAGATGAAATTGAAGGTAAACTGCAGTCGGATATTCATTATGATCAGGAGGAAATTGACAAATACCTACAGGACGATTATGAAGTGCTGGAGAAGGGTAAAATTAAAGTAATCGATGAGGAACGTTTTACCAATAGGATCGGAGAAACCAGAATTTACAGAACCATTAAAATCCCTTTCAGGACTGTTACTTCCAAAGGAATTGCCCTTTTGGGAGTAGCCATGGATATTACTAATCGTAAAAAAGTAGAGATTGAACTTAAGAAGGCAAAGGAGAAAGCGGAAGAAGCCGACCGGTTAAAAACCGCATTTCTGGCCAATATGTCGCATGAAATCAGAACACCTATGAATGCGATAATTGGATTTAGTGAATTGTTAAATGATCCCGATCTTACAAAAGAAAACCGTAAAGACTTTATTAAGTTAATAGGTGAAAACAGTAAAGTTTTACTTCACTTAATAGAAGATATTATTGATGTAGCGAAAATTGAAGCAGAACAACTCACAATTGTTCAAACAACCTGCCAGGTTAATCAAATCCTGGATGAACTGCATGGTTATTTTGAAAATTATATTCAAAAATTTGACCATAAAAACATAAATATTTTTGTCACGAAAGAGTTTGATGATGACTCCTTTTCCATTGTTACCGATCCTCTGCGATTTAAGCAAATAATGAATAATTTACTTGGTAATGCAGTTAAATTTACTGAAAATGGTACCATTGAATTTGGATATAAGATGGAAGAAGATAAGCAGATTATATTTTATGTAAAAGATACAGGAATTGGCCTGGCCAATGGGAAGCTAAAAGTCATTTTTGAACGATTCAGGCAGGCTGAAGAATCGAGTACAAAAGAGTATGGGGGTACCGGTCTGGGCTTAACTATTTCGAGAAGATTAGTTGAACTTCTGGGCGGAAGTATCTGGGTTGAATCTGTAGTTGATGAAGGTAGCACTTTTTATTTCTCTCTTCCTTTTAAACTTGCAAAACCCAGGTATATAAAAGAACAGGCAGATATAATTGCTAGTGGCAATGATTGGTCTGGTAAAACAATTTTGATTGCCGAAGATGAAAAATCAAATTTTCAATTAATCGAAGCTACTTTGCTCAAAACGTGTTCTAAACTTATTTGGGCCAAAAACGGGAAAGAGGCAGTTGAAATATGTAAAAGCGGGCAAAAACTTGATTTAATTCTCATGGACATGCGTATGCCTGAGATGAATGGATACGAGGCAACAAAAATTATTAAAAGTTTAAACAATGATATCCCTGTAATATCACTCACCGCATATGCAATGACTGAAGACCGGGAAAAAAGTTTTCAATCAGGCTGTGATGATTACATCTCCAAACCTTTTAATCCCTCTGAACTAATTAGTAAATTGAAAAAGTTCATAAAGTAAGAATTAAATATTGGACAGAATTCAAAACATATCAATAGTTATTCTAACTCTGTTAAGCCTGATATTTAAGGCAGAAGTTTCTTTTCCACAAAACTATGAGGAAAAACGAAGTGAAATAGATAGCCTTCTATTTGTGCTTCCAACGTCTGTTGATGAAGCAAAGGTGGATATTTTACTCCAGTTATCGACTATTTATTTATCCATTTCGATGGACTCCTCTAAAGAATATGCAAGGATGGCCTTAAAAAATGCCAAAGAAATAAACCTTAACCCCAAAATGGCAGAAGCATATAAAATCCTTGGAAATATTTCGTACTACAAAGGGACTTATGGGAATGTAGTAAGCTATTACGATTCGAGTCTTTCAATTTACATATTGGGAAATGATTCAACAGGCCAATCGAAGGTGTTAAACAATATGGGTATTATATACCGCAACCTGGGTGATTTTCAGCGATCGATTGATTATCATTTAAAGTCCCTCCAATTAAAAATCAGCCTAAAGGATAGTGCGGGAATAGCCAATTCATACAACAATATCGGCTCCATTTATTTTGAATTGAAGAACTTCGGAAAATCAAACGACTATTTTAGTAAAGCGCTTGATATTTCAATGAAACTAGACAATGATAAAAACATTATGTCTGTGTTGAATAACCTGGGAATGATCAGCATTGAAGTTCAAAATCCAGAAAAAGCGGTAGCGTATTTTGAGCAAGCTATTGTTTTTGGCGAACGTGCCGGGAATGAAATTGGCCTGGCTGATTTATTCCACAATATGGGCTTAGCCAATTATCAAATGGGGAATTATATTCAGGCTCTTGATTACTATAAATCTGCAAATGAAAAGTACCAAAACCTGGGCGTTTACAGTGCTGTTACCATGAACAATATTGGCCAGGTGTATATTGAGCTCGATTATTACAAACAAGCATTATCTTATCTTACAGAAGCACTCAGTTTTGCAAAGAAAAACAAACAGTTCATTGTGCTCCGCGATTTGTATCAGAACATTTCGGTAGCCTATTTACGAACAGGAGACTATCAAAATGCATATTTGAACTTTGAGATTTTTAATCAGTACGACGATTCGATTAAAAACCAGTCATATTCCAGTAAAATTGAAGAATTGGCTATCAGAAATCAGCTTGAGCAGCAGAATGAAAAAATTGAAAATACACGACTGGCCCTTGAAAAGTCAGAATTAGATATTAAACGAAGAAATTTATTAATCTATGTGATAATTATCGGCCTGGTTGGAGTTAGCATTTTTGCGGTGATTATATTAAGATTATTACGTCAAAAAAACAGGGCTCATGAAACCCTGTTTCAGCAAAATACAGAAATTCTGCGATCGCAAAAGATCATTAAAAAAATTAACAAGGCCCTTACTGAAAACGAAGAAAAACTAAGAAGTATTTTTGAGATTTCACCGTATGCTATTCTTATTCTGGATGCTGATCATATGATTGTTGATTGTAATGAAACATCCGGAAAGATGTTTATGCTTAAAAATAAACGGGAGTTGCTTTCCAATAAATTTGAGAGTTTTGTTAAGTTTTCAGATGACAATCCAAAAGACATCCTTATTTCCATCCAAAAAGGTGAAGTTAGTAAAGAACAATTTGAATTTGTCAGGCCTGATAAATCAACATTTTATGCGGAAGTTTCGGGTAGAAATCTGAAGGATACCAATGATAAAACGGCCACCTATTTGTTAGTCATAACTGACATTTCTGAACGTCTGGAATTTATCAGTAATTTAAAAGAAGCAAAAAACAAAGCAGAAGAATCAGATAAGTTAAAAACGGCATTCTTAGCAAATATGTCGCATGAGATCCGTACACCTATGAATTCGATTATCGGATTCTCTAATCTTCTTAATGATACCGATGAAGATCCCCAGAGAAAGAAAGAATACATTGCCCATATATTACAAAGCAGCAATTTATTGGTCAACCTTATTGATGATATTATTGACATTTCGAAAATAGAAGCAGGGCAGCTTAATTTCAATGCTAAGCTATTTAATTTGAATGATTTAGTACGGGAGGTATTTCTTGGATTTAGTGAATCAAATACGAATCCCGACTTAAGCTATGCTTTGTTTTTACCACCAGGTAGTGAAAACGTCAATTGCAAAACCGACCCTTTAAGGTTAAGGCAGATACTAACTAACTTGCTGGGAAACGCAACAAAGTTTACAAATAGCGGAAGTATTGAATTATCTTATAAAATAATAGAATCGAAACCCAAAGGGATGCTTGAGTTTTCGGTAAAAGATACGGGTATTGGTATTCCCCTGGATAAACAGGAAATTATATTTGAACGTTTCAGACAGGTGGACAGCTTCCAAACCAAAGGCATAGGAGGCACTGGATTAGGCCTGGCCATTTCAAAGAAACTAGTGGAACTGATGGGAGGAACTATATGGGTTGAATCAGAATTGGGAAAAGGTGCAGAATTTTGTTTTACCATGTACTATGATGATGATAAAACTAGTAAGCCCATGGTATCCAAAGAAAAAAATGACTTCACGGGATATAATTGGAAAGGAAAAACAATTCTTGTAGCAGAAGATGAGGACTCAAATTATGAACTCATAAAAGCAACCTTGCAAGTCACCAATGTTAAGTTGATTAGAGCAATAAATGGTGCAGAAGCGTTTGATAAAGTTAAATCAACCAAAAACATTGACCTTATCCTGATGGACATAAGAATGCCTAAGGTAAACGGATATGATGCCACACGGTTGATTAAAGCCTACAATGCTGATATACCTGTAATAGCTATTACTGCGTATGCAATGATGGAAGATGAAGAAAAAAGTATCCTAGCAGGATGCGATTTTTATATTTCGAAACCCATAAGACCGACACGTTTGCTCGATACACTTAATGGGTTTTTGGCAGATTCAAAGGATATTTAGTCCTGCCTGCAAAATATTGCAATAAAATACCGCCAACTATAAATACTAAACCAAACAAGGTGGTAAGGAGTATTTTCTCGCCCAAAACTAAACTGATAATAATTAAGGATAGAAAAGGGGATAGGTATACAAGATTTGAAATCCGGGCTGTATTTTCTGAATACTTTAAAGCTTTTAACCATAAGAAATAAGTAATCCCCATTTCAAATATCCCAATATAAATGGCTCCAATTATACCCCTGAAATTGAAAGGCTTGCCAATTGAAATGATCAAAAACGCGATCAAAATGTAAATACTTCCAAAAGCAAAGTTTAAAAAAAGTTTTAACGTTTCATCTTTTTTATCTTTCATATTTAATATCCAGTATAGCGCCCAGAAAATACTGCTTCCGACGGCCAGGGTAACGCCTAAAGGTTCACGGAATTGCAGGCCTGCAAGATGGCCTTCAGTAGAAATAAGTATGATTCCAAAAAAACTGATAAATATGGCCATTATGGAAAGCCATCCGATTTTTTGTTTTAAAAGTGGGATTGACAGCAGTACCAGAGTAATAGGCCATATATAGTTCAATGTTCCGGCTTCCTGTGCTTTCAATAAGGTATATGCTTTTAATAATACAAGGTAATAAAGAAAAGGATTTAAGAACCCTCGAATGCTTGCTTTTAACAAATCATTTTTATTGACTTTTTTTAAATCTCCTGTTTTTTTCTGAAAATTTATAATCACGAAAAACAGCCCGGTCGAAACCAAACACCCTACAAGCAGTGCCTGTATAAAATCAATGTATTGTAGGGTAAGTTTGAAGGCTGTAGCTATTGTCGACCAACAAAATATGGCGGCAATGGCAAGGACGTAGGCTCGTTTTTGATTCACCATTAAAAAATGTTCTTAAATGTATTCATAATCGTCCTGAATATATAAACCATCTGGTTTCTAACCCTATCCTTTACTGTATAATCAAGGAAAGTACTTAGCCATTCGTGATGAACATCTTTGTAAAATACCCAATAATCTTTTGCATGTTTAAAGCTGCAATGATACGATTGATAGGAAATATTATAATCCTGAGTGATCCTTGATATCCGATAAATGTGCAAAGGGTGAGATACAGCAACAATAGAATGAAAATTATTCCGGTCTATAATTTTGCAAGCTTCGTACCAGTTAGTAATTGTATTAAAGGAAACTGAATCGTAATATATTTTGCTTGAGGGTACACCTAAATTACAAAGGTAATTTTTCATTGCATGAGGCCTGCCTTTCCAGTTTCTGTAGTCATATCCTCCCACACATATAATAAAATTCACAGAATTGTTTTTGTATAAATCAAAGGTAGCCTGTGCCCGTTTCTTGCTATCAGGCCCTAATTCTCCATTTTCAAGGTAATCACCAAAAAAAACAACAGCAGCATCTGCTTTTGAGATTTCAGGCTGATCTCCCAGAAATCTCAACACATGCCTGTAATACCAAAAAACTCCTCCAATATCAACGGCCAACACCGAAAGAAAGATAATTGCAACAAGTAAGGCACCTTTGATATTTGACCAATTGTATCTCATGGATAGCAAAGTTAAAATAAGTATCCAATTCCAGCATAAAAACCATCTATACCATCACGTGTGTCCAAAGCTTTTCCATAATCGAAGGCCACAATAAAATTCTGATTTAATGCCACTCTGAATCCTGCACCAACTGCAATATGCAATTTTTCTGCCTGAATATCTTCAGAAGGGTATATGCTTGCCCATTCTTCCTCCGGAACATGAATCGATTGTAACACCCGTCCAGCATCTGCAAATGTATTAAACGCCAGGTAAATATTTTGATTCCAAAGAACTGTTTTGAAAAATTTCCATCTCATTTCCAGGTTTCCATAAGCAATTCCATCACCAACCACTCTATTTCTTAAAATACCTCTTAAGGTTTTAGAACCACCTAATCCATCAGTAGTTGTTACCTTGGCAAAGGAGGTTATCATATATGGTTGCATATAAAATGGGACCTTTCCGGCAAGTGTACCCTGGTAGCCAACCCGATAGGCAAGACTCAGGACATTCTTCTTCAAGGTAAAATATTGCCTGTGGGTTATAGCAATTTTCAAATAAGAATAGGTGCTGTTAGTAAAGGCGGGTACGGAATAAAATAAGATGGCTTCACTCCAGGTACCGGTCATTGGGTTGGGTTCATTATCCCTTGTGTCATATACTATACCAGCTTTTAAGCTGGGAACGATGCCCCCATCTTTCTCATTTTCTCCAATTATTCCAATATCTACGTACTTATCATAAAGCAGTTGTTCTTCAGGGAGTTTATCTTCCTCAGCCTTCCCACTATTTAGTTTATCCACATCTACGGAATTTATATCAAAATCAAAATATCCAATTCCGCCAAACCACTTTAAACTTTTCCCTGAAATATTTCCCTGCAAATCGCAGGTAAACCGGATGAACTTTCGTTGATGATGATAATATACCCTTGAAATATATTCGTCGGATTGGTCGTCTTCAAAATTCGGAATATAAATAGACTCATATCCGTTAAATCCATAAAAATTAAGGGTGAGTTCAGTGAGATAACTTAAGTCAGCAGTTATGCGGATGTTTTTTGGCAACAAATATTTTGAATCAAAAAACACCTGATTAATTCCACCTCCTTTTGTGGTGCGTGATAATTCAGTATAAATTGAATATTTGTAATCAGGATAATACTGGCCTTTCCCGTAGTTGAAAATATTAAATACAAGCCCATATTGAAAGCCAATATCGCTATTGTATCCAATAACTGGCAAAAGCCCGAAGTTTATCCCTTCTTTAATTTTTTCTTCTTTTTCCTGCCTGCTGTTATCCCCCTGATTAAATCCGGGCAACGATAAAAGCAAAAGAGACAAAACAAATATGAGAGTCAACGCCTTTTTCATCTTTTATTTAATTTCAAAACCAATTGTACAATAACCAATGTAATTGCAGAAACCACAATAGATGCAATGCTAAGTTCAGCAATTAAATTGTTGGTAAAAATTAATATCAGTATATAAACTAACCCGGCTACAAGGCTTGCCTGAGCCGCCTGCTTTTCTATTTTAAAATGGAAGGTGGCGATTGCAGCCGGAATAACGGTAAATCCAATACCTGTAATAAAAATAATAACAGCCACAAGGTCCCTTAAGAAATAGGCAAATGTAAAGCCCATAACAGAGAACAACAGTATAAATAAACGGGTATAAACCATAAGTTTATGGTCAGTCAGTTGTTGGTTTTTAAATTGTGAAATATAATCTTTGGATATACTGGAGGCCAACACAAAAATAATTGTATCTGCGGAACTCATAACTGCTGCAAATAACAAGATAAGCCCTGCCCCAATCAAATGATCGGGAACAAGAATGGTTAATCCTTCAGCAAATGCATTCCTGGATTCAATACCCGGTACGTGGAGGTGTGCTGAAAGGCCTACAACACTTACGACTAATCCGGTTAATACAACTAGTATGGCAGAAAGAATAAGTCCTTTTTTAACAACTCTGCTATTTTTTGCTGCATAAACCCTTTGCCAATATTCAGCAGATTGGAAAATAATAAGTACTCCAAAAGCAATAAATACAATCGTCATCAATGGATCCATTCTCGACAAATCTACCATTTCGTGGCTAAATGAGTGATCGTCACGTATCAAAATAAAACCAAGGAAAACAAACAGGCTAAACAATACAATATACTGGAAAATATCTGTTTTTATAACACTTTGAAAGCCTCCGGCTAATAGGTAAATTGCAATGATGGAACTGGAAACAATTAATGCCATTTCATAGCTCATTCCGCTAATATGGCTTAAAATACTGCTCCCGGCAATAAATTGATTGAGTAACATTCCAAAATACACGACGAGTAAAATGATTGCTGAAATAATGCCGGCCTCTTTACCATACTTAAAATAAAACCAATCCGAAAGTGTGATAAATTGCTTTTCACCACTGAATTCCCTTAGCTTTAAGGCATAGGGGATAAAAATCAGGAAACCCGCTGCAGTACCCAAAAACACAGCTATTGCAGATATGCCAAACTCATATACATAGGCTGAATATGCGACAATAGCCGCCCCACCAATATAACTTGCAACCACAGATGATGTAAAGCCAAAAAGATTCAAACTCCTGCCCGCAATTAAAAAGTCACTGTCTGACTTTTTTCGTGAACTCCAAAAGCCTATACCCAAACAAACAAGGGCATATAGAAGCAAAAGTAAAAGGTCAGTTACCGATAGTTTCATTAGTAGTATATCAATTAATAAATGTCATTATATGCTTCCTCTGCTTTAGCCAATTATCTCTATTTTGAAATAACTGCCCATGCGGGAAAGTTGTTAATATCTATGCCGAAAACCCATGTACCCACAAACCAGGTAAAAAGACTAATAATGATTACTCCGAGCAAATTTAATACTAATCCGTTACGAGCCATATCAGCTATTCTCAATCGCCCCGAACCAAAAACAATGGCATTGGGAGGCGTGGCAACAGGCAACATAAAAGCCATTGAGCCTGATAAGGTTGCTGGTAGCATAAAAAGTAGTGGATTTATTTCTACTGAAACAGATAATCCTGCAAGAATTGGCAGCAGCATTTCTGTAGTTGCAGTGTTGGAAGTTAATTCAGTTAAAAACGTCATTAATAAACAAATGATCATAATAATTAATAAAGGATGATAAGTTCCTACAAAGTTCAACTGAGTTCCAAACCATATCGATAAACCAGAGGCTTTAAATCCACTTGCGAGAGCAAATCCACCACCAAATAGTAAAACAATGTTCCAGGGTATTTTTTTCGCGGTATCCCAATCCATTAATTTCTCTTTGTTATTACCTTTTGCTGGTATGATAAATAAGGCCAGGGAGGATAATATGGCTACGGTGCCATCATTAAAATATCCCGGTTTAGGAAATAAGGATGACCAGCCCGGAATTGTAATACTGCCAAGTTGAATTGTGGAGCGGGTTAACCATAGCAGGGCTAAGGAAACAAAAACAATAAGCACCGATTTTTCTTCATAAGTGAACTTCCCCAAATCCGAATATTGTTGCCTGAAGTTACCAAGCTGTTTTGTTTTCCAATTGGAATGTTTTGGTTTAAAAATTAAGTACAGATAAACCCAAACTACGGTAAAAAAAATGACGCTGATTGGAAACGCAAAAACAAACCAGCTTGCAAAGGATATTTCAGGTGCCAGCGGAAACATGATTTGAAAAATCCGTGCAAAAGATAAATTAGGAGGCGTGCCCACAAGTGTTGCAATTCCTCCGATTGATGCACTATAAGCTACCCCCAGAAGTAATCCAATGCTGTACCTTTTAATTTCTTTTTTACCCAGAATTTCCTCCAGTTTATGGATAATAGATAGCAGGATAGGTACCATCATCATTGTAGTCGCTGTATTGGAAATCCACATCGACAGAAAAGAGGTTGACAACATAAAACCCAGCAATATCCTTCCCGGGCTAACTCCTGTGATCATTAATATTTTTAAAGCAATCCGCTTATGAAGGTTCCATTTTTGCATAGCAAGGGCTACAATAAATCCTCCAATAAACAAAAAGATCACATGATTAAAATAAGTAGCCGAAACATCCCTTCCATCCATAATCCCAAAAACAGGGAACAAAACCACAGGAATTAAAGAAGTAACTGCCAGTGGAACTACTTCAGTTATCCACCAAATGGCCATTAGCATGGCCACTGCAAGGGTAAAGCTTACTTCCGGGTAGCCGGGATCAAGGTGGGTAAAAAACGAAATAGCAAGAAAAACAACAGCCCCTCCCACAAGACCAACATAATATTTTATTCCTGCCATAGTTGCGATTTACAATTTATCAAAATAAACGAGACTAAAGATTTTCGAAATTAATAAAATTTATAGTTTTGCTAACGATTAAAATAGACTAAAATGAAAAAGCTCGCAGTCGTTGCTTTTGGTGGAAATGCTTTATTACAAGCCGGCCAGAAGGGTACCATTGAAGATCAGGAAAAAAATGCTTACGAAGCCAGTAAGCAATTGTTGAACTTACTCAAACGTAATTACAACATTGTAATTTCACATGGGAATGGCCCCCAGGTAGGAAATATATTGCTGTCTGATCAGGCAGGAACTCAGGTTCATGGCCTTCCGTCTATGCCGCTGGATATCTGTGTTGCCTATTCTCAGGGGTTTATTGGCTATATTATCGAACAGCAGTTAAGAAATGTGCTGGCCGCTAATGATATGGATAGAGACATTATGTCGATTATTACCATGGTATTAGTCAATAAAGATGATCCTGCTTTTCAAAACCCAACGAAACCTATTGGCCCCTATTATTCCCAGGAAGATGCTGAGAAAATAATGAAAGATACTGGAGCAAAGTTTAAGGAAGATAAAAAAAGAGGGGGTTGGCGAAAAGTTGTCGCTTCGCCAAGGCCATTAGTGATCAGTAATAAAAAATCAATTGAACAATTAGCACGGAGTGGACAGATCGTGATTGCAGTTGGAGGTGGGGGGATTCCGGCATTTTATGTGGCTCCCAATAAACTTCAGGGGATAGATGCCGTAATTGATAAAGACCTGGCTTCTGCACTATTGGCAAAACAAATTGGTGCGGACAAACTTTTTATCCTTACAGATGTTCCTAAAGTCTGCCTGAATTATAATACTCCGCAGGAAAAAACAATCGACCGAATGACAATTGCCGACGCAAGAAAGTATTTGTCAGACGGCCAGTTTGCCGAGGGAAGTATGGCCCCAAAAATAAGAGCGGCCGTTGATTTTGTAGAAAATACAGGGAAAGATGCAATCATTACAAAAACAACCTTGCTGGGGATAGACGACGGTGGGACGAGGATTGTAATGGTTTAATCTTCTTTTTCCTTCTGCTTTGGCGGATGGGAAGCGAGCAGTAAATTTCCCCGATGAACTGCTTCGGAAAACAGGATCAAAGGGGATATGATGTTGTAAATATCAGTAAATAAAACTTTTTATTTAAATTATAAATCAATAACGAACATGGCATTTAATCTTAGAAACAGAAATTTTGTAAAACTTCTTGATTTTTCACCAAAAGAAATCAAATTTTTACTTGATCTTTCAATGGATCTGAAAAAAGCAAAATATGCAGGTACCGAACAGCAAAAGTTAAAAGGTAAAAATATAGCATTGATATTTGAAAAAGCCTCTACCCGTACACGCTGTGCATTTGAGGTAGCTGCATTTGACCAGGGAGCTTTAGTTTCTTATCTGGGGCCTTCAGGAACACAAATCGGGGGCAAGGAAACAATGAAAGATACTGCCAGGGTATTGGGCAGAATGTATGATGGAATTGAGTACCGGGGGTTCGGACAAGCTGTCGTGGAGGAATTAGCTGAATATGCAGGAGTACCTGTATGGAATGGATTGACCAATGAATTTCATCCTACTCAAATTTTAGCTGACTTTTTAACCATGATGGAACATTCTGATAAACCCTTGCACCAAATCTCTTTTGCATATCTTGGTGATGCCCGTAATAATATGGGGAATTCATTGATGGTTGGTGCTGCAAAAATGGGGATGGACTTCAGGGCAGTGGCTCCAAAAAATAGCCAGCCCGAAAAAGAACTGGTTGACCAATGCCTCGCTATTGCAAAAGAAACCGGAGCGAAGATAACAATCACTGACAATGTGGATAAAGGAGTGAAAGGTGTTGACTTTCTTTATACTGATGTATGGCTTTCGATGGGCGAGGATGCTTCTTTATGGGAAAATAGAATTAAAGAAATGTTACCCTACCAGGTGAATATGGATATGCTTAAAAAGACCGGAAACCCAAAGGTTAAATTTTTACATTGCTTACCGGCATTCCATAACAGGGATACAAAGGTGGGTGAAGAGATTTACCAAAAATATGGCATTGATGCCATGGAAGTTACTGAGGAAGTTTTTGAATCAGAAGCTTCCATTGTATTTGATGAAGCTGAAAACAGGCTACATACTATTAAAGCAGTAATGGTAGCGACACTTGGCTCATAGCAATTAAATAACAGGGTGCAGTGTTAAAATTGCACCCTTTACCAAACCTTCTTATGGAAATTTCAAAAAATAATAAACTTAAAAACCTGATTGTGGTAGGAGACAGGATGTTGATTAAACCAGCTAAGCCTGATTCTAAAACAAAAGGTGGATTACTTTTACCTCCAGGATATAAAGAAAAAGAGGAAGTACAGACGGGTTATGTAATTAAAGTAGGGCCGGGTTATCCTATCCCTATTCCTGCCGATGATATGGATGAACCCTGGAAACAATCTGAAGAAAAAATTAAATACATCCCATTACAAGCCCAGGAAGGGGATTTGGCCATATTTATGCAAAAAAGCGCCGTTGAGATTATATACAATAATGAAAAATATTTTATCGTCCCGCAACATTCCATCCTCTTACTAGAACGAGATGAATCTTTATTTGAGTAAACCAACTCAATTACAATTTTGATTTCAAGAACATGTAAATCTTTTTAGGATAGCAAAATGCAAGCAATACGTTTTGCTTTATAAATTAAATTGAAACTAAAAAGGCAATAGAAAAGGCTGATCTATGCTTTAACTTTTGCTAATACAGGGAATCTAAGTTGAGCCAGGTAAAATCCTCCAAAGAATACAGTTGAGAATAATAAATCTCCCAAAATTCCATTATTCAGGAAAGGCACAGCAAGGGTATAACACTCTATCAGGCCAGCAAAATTCTGCGGGTAAAAGGGGCTTCCAATCCACATGGCAAAATTTGTAATTACGAAAAACAAGAGAGAAGATGCTAATGTGGCAAGCAATACGGAACCCACTTTAACACGGTTTCTCAAATACATTCCAATCATCACTACAAGCCCGAAACTGATGTAAACTGCAATCATCCATCTATGAAATCCCAGAAAAACATCACTTAACAAAAGAGCAGCAAAAGGAATAATGAAGGCAAGATGTTTTTTCTTTAGGTAAGCACCTCCGAACAATGCCATCGCAGCAATTGGAGTGAAATTCGGCCAATGAGGAATAAGCCTCATGAGGGCACCAAAAATGATAACTCCTGCAATTGCAATAATTCTTGGGTTTAAGTTTAATTTTGTCATGATGTAAGTCATTTGATTTCTAAAGGCAAAAATATAAAAATTCACTCTACAATTGTAAATTAAACAAAACAATTAACTAAAATGTTTTTCACAAAGCATAAAGATAGGGTGTTTACAAATTAATATATAATCAGATTCACATATTTAATACTTTTACCAGCCATTGTTTTATCCTGTCTGATTTATTCATAAGATTAATCGTTATTAATGAAAGACCTGACTACAGGTAAAGAGAGTAAGTTAATTATGCAATTTGCTGCACCCATGTTGCTCGGCAATGTGTTTCAGCAAATGTATAATATTGTGGATAGCATCGTCATTGGTAATTATATTGGTAAAGAGGCCCTTGCAGCAGTAGGTGCATCCTTTCCGATAATTTTTGCATTAATTTCGATGGTTATCGGGTTTGCCACAGGAGCTACCATCATTATTGCCCAATACTTTGGCGCAAAGCAAATGGAAAATGTTAAGCGCACCATCGATACCATATATATAGTATTGTTTTTTGCATCAATCGTCTTATCAGCGGTAGGCATCATTTTTAGTGGCCCTATTTTCCGGCTGATCCAATTGCCCGAAGATGTGCTGCCCGGCGCCACTTTGTATATGCAGATTTATATTTCGGGATTGGTCTTCTTTTTTGGATTTAATGGAACCTCAGCTATTCTAAGGGGACTTGGTGATTCCAAAACGCCCTTATATTTTATGATTATTTCTACCATCACGAATATTGTTCTTGATCTTGTATTTGTTGTGGTTTTTAAATGGGGTATCGCTGGAGTGGCTATTGCCACGATAATATCTCAGGGAGGGGCCTTTCTTACAGCTATTATTTATTTGAACAAAACACATGATATTGTAAAACTTTCGGTGTTGAAGCTTAAGTTTGATAAGGCAATTTTCAGAGAGAGCCTGCGAATCGGGCTTCCTTCGGGGTTCCAGCAAACCTTTGTGTCGATAGGCCTGATAGCCGTGGTGTGGATTGTAAACCTTTTCGGTACCGATGTAATAGCAGCCTATTCAATCGCGATGCGGATTGACTCCCTTGCCGCATTGCCTGCAATGAACTTTTCGGCTGCATTGGCCACCTTTGTCGGACAAAACCTGGGAGCCAACAAAGTGGAAAGAGTGCGATCAGGGCTAATCTCTACCTTTTGGATGACTTCTGTTGTATCCTTCATTATTACGGCTATTGCCATTCTTTTTTCAAGATCCCTTATGGGTGTTTTTACCAATGATGCCAATGTGATTGAGATTGGGGCTAATTATCTGATCATAGTAAGTGCGTTTTACGTGGTGTTTTCTGCTATGTTTGTCCTTAATGGTGTGATGCGGGGAGCAGGTGACACCCTCATTCCGATGTTCATCACATTGCTAGCTCTTTGGGTTGTACGTATCCCACTTTCATGGTATTTATCTCAGCACTTCGGTGAAACAGGCATTTGGTGGGCCATACCTATCGGCTGGTTCCTTGGGATGATATTATCCTGGTTCTATTATCTCTCAGGGAAGTGGAAAACAAAAGGGGTAGTAAAGCATCCTATCCTTATTAAATAAAGTCAGTAAATGTTGGAAAAAATAATAATAGTGGATTAAGCTAGCACAATCGTAATTATTGCGCCAGTTAGTGATGAATTAAAATCTTTTGTAAATATTGGTTCCTGTTATCTATTATTCTCAAGTAATATATCCCATTACACAAATTGCTGATATCTATTTCTGCATAGGGATTTGAACTTACTACAACCATGTCTTCTTTCATCACTAGCCTTCCAAATGAATCCATTAATTCAACTGCCAGTTTAGCCTCTGTATAATATCGAAAATTAATTTTAATAGTACTATTTGCAGGATTAGGATGAATTTGAAAAGGGGTTATTCTGTTTTGTGTTAAGTTTTGGTATTCTTCTTCTATATAAATATCTATTTCATCAGTGTTTTCGCAGTTATTTGTATCAATAACTGTCACTGAAAAGGTATGTAAACCTATGCTATATGCACTTCCTACGACCAAAAAGTATTGGGATGTTGAACCATCCTGCCAAACGTATGATAAATAACCTTCACCCGCATCAAGTAATACACTATCGCAATCACAAATAATGGTATCATTCCCAAGATTAAAAGGTGTAGTAAAATCAATCACAATAGAATCAGAACCCGCACACCCATGAACATCCATAACAGAAACATAGTATAAGCCTGGGCCTGTAACATTAAAATAGGGTAAGGTTGATCCGTCCATCCACAAATAAGAGAAGTATCCCTGGGTAGGCTCTAACATAATTGAATTACCGTAACATATGGTAGTGTCATTGCCTAAATTTGGATCAGGATAAGGCCAGTAATTTATTGCAATTGTATCGGCATACATAGTTGAACCGATATATGCATGGACCCAATAAACCCCAGCTTCAGTAACCATAAATGTTTGGGAAGTTGAGCCATCCTGCCATAGATAACTATCAAATCCGGATCCGGCATCTAACAAATGAATATAACCAACACAAAGATTAAAGTCAGGCCCCAAATTTAAAATTGTTGTGTCAGGATTAAATTGGCTTGCATTTGTTTTAGAAAATATAACAACTGAAAGAAAGGTAAAAATAAATAGGAACGGGATTTTATTCATAACAGTTTAATTACTACAATACAAATATATAAAAAACTCAAATGTATTATTTCACTAAAATAGCGCTAATACCCGCTGGTGTCAGTTAGTATTTAAAGACGAACCAAACCGTCATTTACTTAACAATAAAGGTGGCCTTCACTTGCTTGTAGGAGTATACGTACCCACCTGGCTCATATGTGCTCACATCGAGGTATAAATGATCAAAACTTCCATGAATATTTTTGGATTCAATGAGTTGGCCTTGTAAATTATAAATGTGCAGGGTGGAAATTTCATCGGGATTCAGGGTATAAGGCAGGATTATCCTCTCCTTTGATGGATTTGGGTAAGCTTTCTGGGTATTTTCTACATCATTTATCCCCAAATCAGAAACATATAACTCCCCTGGAATAGAAAAGATTTTATCCGTATAATCTATTGTCTGCGTTGCGGCATTATACACATAGTCAGAAGTTTTTAACTTAAAGGAGCCATCATAAGTTTTGATCACATAGGCATTATTTCCAGCTCCAAGATCCTTAACCAAACTCATATTCTCATTATAGATCTTCATTTGATAATTTGTTGAATTGCTAAATACAAGGATAAATTCTATCCATTCGTCATCATTAAAAAGATACTTCGAAGGATAATATATCCAGTACAATTCATAACCGGCAGGAGGGTTGAAATTTACTGTTTTATAAATGCTATAATCATCACTATAAATAAACAACTTATTGGTGTTTACATTGGCGTTATAGTAAAATGTTTCCGTATCAGTATTAAAATGCCATGTGCCAAATCCTGAGGAATTAAACGTATGTTCAAGATTGATTTGCCCGTATGTAAAGGTAAAGATAAAAAGACTAAAAATTAATCCACAGGTAATTTTTTTCATTTTTAATTAATTGATAATTATTTCATTTTTTTTATTGCAACATCTGCCTGCATTCTACCATATTCAACCATTTCAGAGGCACGGTGAAATTCAAATAAATCGCAGGCCCATTTGGAAATACGGATAAGCATATCGGGCTTATATTTTTCGATTGATGCCTGTGTTAGCCTGATTTGCATTGCAAAAATAGTTTGTGTAATCAGGTCGAAGTAGCCGGTATGCTTATGTTTTCCATTTTTAAAAAACCCTGACCACTTATCATTGATATACTTGAGTGCCTTATCATAGGTTTTTTTCTGTTCTTGAATAGAATTAAATGCTTCCGGTGGATTATAATCAAAGTCACCGTTGAGGTCAACAGCAACCAGAATATCCCCCGGGTTTCTCTTAATTATGTCCAAAGGAAGAGGATTGGTCACTCCTCCGTCCACAAGTTCAATATCGTTAATTATAAAAGGTGTTAAAACCGTAGGAACGGCCACCGAAGCGCGAATAGCATCGATAAGAGGGCCGCTGCTAAAAATATATTCTTCATGTTTTTGTATGTTAGTGGCAACAGCTGTATAAGGAATCTTCAAATTTTCAATATTCTCATTCAGGAGATAATTTTTAAGTTCATCAAATACTTTTTCGCCTTTAATAATTCCGCTTTTACTAATGGCAAAATCCATTAATTTGATAATGTCGAGTTTGCTTTTATTTGACAGCCATTCCTTAAATTGCGGCATTTGTCCTGAAATGTAAACTCCGCCAATTAAACTTCCTATAGAAGTGCCGGCTAAAGAAGTAATTTTAAATCCTTCTTCTTCCAGCTTTTCAATAACACCGATATGGGCTAAACCACGGGCACCTCCACCGGATAACACCAAAGCGATATTTTTTTTATTATTTGCCGTCATTTAAGTCCAATAATTCATTTAATGATAATATTGTAATATGTTCTGCGAACTGATCACCATTTGAGCATACTGAAACAGTATAGTCTTTATCGAAGTTATACTGCATAAAAAATACTTTTTTCAATTCATAACCTGATTCTATTATTTTAAAATGGGCATTTTCCCTGCTTATGGTAAAAGATCCTAATGATTTTGTCAGTCCTTTTCCCAGCATTTTTAAATAGCTTTCTTTCAACGTCCACAAATCAAAAAAATATACGGTTTTTTCAGGCTCATCTAGCCGGCTCAATGCTGCCCGTTCTTCTTTTGAAAAATACCGCTCTGCGATCCTGTAAACAGGCTTTTTTATTTTCTCCACATCAATCCCCACATCTTTAGAACTTATGGCACAAACGATCCAATCACCGGAGTGAGAGATATTAAAAAAGATGGAATTATTGTTTTTAATGAAAGGTTTGCCCTTACCTGATTTATTAACATCAATTTCTTTACAGGAAAAATTTAATTTTATTCCAAGAAGTTTCCTTGACAATACTTCACCCAGGAGTGTCCTTCTCAGGCTACTTTCATTTTTATACTTTAATATCCCCGACATATTAGAAGCTGGGAGAAGGTCAAATAATTGTTCTCTGCTCCTTTGAAAGGGGTCATCATCCGGTAACCGTATTCCAAAAACTTCAACCATACTATTTTGCTTTTCCAACAGGCATTATGTATAAGGGTTCTTCATCTTCAGGCAACATTAATACGGAGCTTACAATCTGATCAGTAAAAGCACCCACGGCGCATGTTCCAAGATTTAATGAAAAGGCTTGTAAATATACATTTTGGGCAGAATGTCCTAAATCCATGCATACATAACGTTCGCGCCCACGTTCTCCATATTTTTGTGTAGTACGTTTAAAAACTGCAGCAAAAAAAAGTATCATTGGGGCATCCATAATAAAATTTTGATCCAAAGCTGCCTTTGCCAAATCACCTCTAACGTCGCCTTCATAATGCCGAATTAAAAGGTGTCCGTTTGATTCGTATTTAAACACACCTGCTTCGAGTCCTTCAACGTTCCCTGCAATCAGGTATATTTCCAGGGGATATAAACCACCGGCAGAGGGTGCGGTTCGCAATCCGCCATCAAGAAAACCCGGGAATGATTTTCGTTCTGTGATCCCATAAGCTGCCCATAAAAGTTGAGAAACCTGTGCCATAGTTATTTGTTCCTGGCTGAATTCCCTGACCGACCTGCGGTGCATGAGGGCGTCCTCAACCGATATTCCTGAGTTAAAATCAGGATCGGGTAGGTCGATTTTTGGAAATCCAAGTTCTACCTGATCTTCCATATTTGTTTGTCCATTTAAAGCCACTGTGCAAATCAGCAATGCAATGGCAATGAATAAGCCGGGTGATTTTCTGAATGCAAACATATTGAATGTATTTGTTGTTAGTAACATATTCGATAAATTTATTAAAAAAATATAACTTTGTTTGTGTCATTTTATAATTACCGACAAAGTTATTCAGGGTAAATAAAATTCAATATGGACAAAGAGCAGGCCAGAAAAAGAATAGAGGTACTAACACAAGAGATCAACCAACATAACCACAATTACTATGTGCTATCCAGCCCGGTAATCTCCGACTATGACTTTGATATGTTATTGGAAGAACTTATCTTGCTTGAAAAAGAATATCCTGAATTTTTATTGCCTGATTCTCCTTCTCAAAGAGTAGGAGGCGAAATTACAAAGGAGTTTAACCAGGTAAATCATGCTAATCCAATGCTTTCCCTGGCCAATACTTATTCCGAAGAAGAATTAAGGGATTTTGACAAACGGGTTCAAAAATTATTAAACGATGATTACACCTATGTTTGTGAATTAAAATATGACGGGGTATCCATTAGCCTGATCTATGAAAATGGTCTGTTGGCCAGGGCGGTAACACGAGGAGACGGTGTAAAAGGGGATGATGTTACCACCAATGTAAAAACGATACGTTCTATCCCTATCCGGCTTAAGGGGGACTACCCTCAAAACTTTGAGATACGTGGGGAAATATTTATACCAATTGACAAATTTAAAGCCTTCAATGAGGAAAGGATTAGCGCAGGCGAAGAGCCATTTGCCAATCCCCGAAATTCAGCATCCGGAAGCCTTAAAATGCAGGATTCAGCCGAAGTAGCCAAACGGCCTTTGGATTGTTTCCAGTATTATTTGCTTGGTGAGAAGTTGCCTTACGATAACCACTATGACAATCTATTAAAAGCAAAAGAGTGGGGCTTTAATATCCCCCCTTATCTGGCAAAGTGCAAAAATATTAATGAAGTTCTTGAATTTATTGCAGAATGGGATAAAAATAAAGAACACTTACCTTTTGAGATTGATGGAGTAGTAATCAAGGTTAATGACTACCAACAGCAACACGATTTAGGTGCCACTGCTAAGTCTCCGCGCTGGGCAATTGCTTACAAATTTAAGGCAGAAAGAGTCTCCACACGCTTAAATTCAATTGCCTTCCAGGTGGGGAGGACAGGGGCTATAACCCCGGTAGCTAATCTTGAACCGGTTCAATTAGCAGGAACGATTGTAAAGCGTGCCTCTTTGCACAATGCAGACATTATCAAAAACCTGGACGTTAGAACCGGAGACATTGTATTTGTGGAAAAGGGCGGGGAGATTATACCCAAAATAGTGGGTGTGGATAAAACCCAGCGTAAGGATGAAACAAAGGAATTTTCCTTTATTGAGAAATGCCCCGAATGTCAGACAACGCTTATAAGAAAGGAAGGAGAAGCGCATCATTATTGCCCTAACGATAAAAATTGCCCCCCGCAAATTAAAGGGAGGTTAACTCATTTTATCAGCCGCAATGCGATGAATATTGATTCACTTGGAGAAGGGAAAATTGAAATACTGGTTGATAATGGCCTGGTGTATAATGTGGCCGACCTTTATGATTTAACCTATGACAGATTGCTCGGGTTGGAAAAAATTATTGAGGCCACTGAAGATAAAAAAGAAAAGAAATTAAGCTTTAAAGAAAAAACTGTTACAAATATCCTTGACGGATTAAAGGAATCGCTGAATACCCCATTCGAAAAAGTGTTGTTTGCACTGGGCATTCGGTTTGTAGGCCAAACTGTTGCCAAAAAACTGGCAAATCATTATAAATCTATTGAAAACCTTCAGCGGGTAAATTTTGATGAATTGTTCCTGGTAGATGAAGTAGGGGAAAGGATTGCAGATTCGGTGGTAACATTTTTTAAAGATCCCTTGAATATTGAAATAATACGAAGACTCAAACAAATTGGGTTAAAGTTTAAAGTAGAAAATGAAAATCTGAATATTTCGGATAAACTTGCTGGTAAAACGATTGTAGCAAGTGGCAGACTTGAGAACTTTTCACGAGAAGAAATAAAGTCGGCAATAGAGGTAAATGGAGGGAAACCAGCTTCTTCTGTTTCAGGTAAAACAGATTTTCTTCTTGCCGGAGAAAATATCGGGCCGAATAAACTAGCTAAAGCAAAAGAACTTAATATACCCATCATCTCTGAAAAGGAATTTCTGGAAATGATCAAATAAATACTGCACAAAGAGAATTTAAAATTGAATCCTAAAAAATAGGATATTAATTTTTAAAGTCCCTGTATTTTTTTCAAATTAATATGATTTGCCCTAACTGAGGTATACTGTATTTTTCGTATAAATAACTTATATTTACTTGATAATAACTTTTAGCCTTTCCTTTTTATCCTGTGTTTCGATGTTTATAAAGTAAATTCCTTCGCTCTGGTTTGAAAGATCTATGCTATGCAACTGACTTGTTTTTATTTCTATTGACCTGGAATAAATAAGTTCATTTAAAATATTTAACACCTGAATGTTTGCCTGAGCAGCGTTTTGTTTAAACTCAAGATTTAGCAATCCATCAGAAGGATTCGGGTATAAGAGGGCCACCATTCCGAAAGTTTTTTTGCCTATACCTGTGCAGGGATCAACTAAAAGAGTTTCTTGTGCAAAGTTCTCGCAATTACCAGTATCAGTAAAAGTATATGTAATGATATGAGTCCCGAGTCCGGCGGATTGGGGGTTGAACCATCCATTCTCCACTCCCGGACCGCTATAGATGCCTCCTTCGGGCATACCGCCCGAAAGCTCAAATTCAGGCCAGTCGTAACAAACCGTTTCGAATGGTTCAAGACTAACTTCGGGAAGATATCGTGAAACCATGATTTCTGTTGAGAATTCTCCCTCACCGCAAGTGTTTATACCAGCAACTTTTAGGTTGACATCTCCCAGGTATGATATATCCCAGTTCACTATTACTTCCAAACCTGTACCAATGACAATTCCTGCCTCTTCTGGTTCAATTACCCAACTATATTCCGTGATACCTGAAATTCCATTTGTAGTGTAGGGAGTAGACACTTCGTTTCCACAAACAGACAAATCGCCTGTGGGTGGGGGAGGCGCTATAAGGCTTGAAATAACATGTACATAATCATCCATAACCAGGGTATTGGTAATGCTTCCATCGGAAACCGTAAGGCTAACATCATAAGTACCTTCATTAAAATATGCAATAACCGGATTTTGTTCAGCAGATACCCCAGGGGTACCTCCTTCAAAATTCCATTCCCAGCTTATAGGGCCTCCTGGTGTATCATCAAAAAAACTAACGTAGCCACCTTCACACACCTCAGTAACATCAGAAGTAAATGCGGCAGTCATTCCAAAAACCGGAAATATGATAAAATCAATCCAGGCACAATCTTCTCCACTTAATAAAGTTTCATCTTTTTCATATTGCCATTTCAGCGTATGTGGGCCTTCAGGAATCAGGAATGAAGCACGCTCCCATGCCACTTCCCCTGACCAGGAAGCCTGCTCAGCATCATCGATATAAAACTTCAGCAAATCATAGCCTGTTTCAGAAGAAACCCTGCACCAAAAAGAAATACTATCATCAGCAAGCGCTTCAAAGGGTATACTGAGAAAACTATTTTGTAAATCATTAATCTCGCCGGATTTCACACAATAGCTTCCTTCATAGGCATTGGATGTAGAAATATCCCAATTTGCATCTCCGCCAGTTTCCCAAGGGAATTGGGTCATGTCACCGGTTTCCCAATCCTCAACCAGCGGACTAATTACTGTTGAATAAAACTGTTCATGCATATAAGCTCCGGAACTAACCTGGTATATTAATTCAACATAAGAACCAGCAGGAGCATCTTCAGATACCGTTACCTGAAACATGCCTTCTTCCATGCTCCCGGGCTGAATATCGTAAAAATTAAAGGTATTGTTAACAAGGGTGATGTATTCACTGGTTGTGCTTAGGGTACCAATAGTATTCGCAGCATTAAAAGAACCTGTGTTTAAAGTCTGAATAATCATAAAGGCCGTTTCTCCCGGATCGAGGCGTCCATTCCAGTTTCCTATATAATCATCTATAAGGATTGTTCCTGATTCCAAAGTAGGTGCATGGCCCATTATAGTAAAACCTGAATTCCAGCTAAGACTTCCATCAGTAATGGTAAGTTCGAATTCGACCACATGCATGTCGGGTATCTCGTCAGATACATCCCATGAAAAAGCATCAGGAACCACAGAAGTAGTTCCTGCCGATATGTTTCCATAGTTTTCTATATCATCAGTAATGGTTATGTTAGGATCGGATGAGCTTAAAATAACCTGGATATTGGTGGCATCTTCTACTCCCACATTTTTCACAGTAATGGCTGCCAGAATCGACTCAGAAGTTTCCATAAGGCCATTTCCATTGCCTGAATCATCATTTAATGTTATTGCTTCATAAACTACATAAGGGCCTGATGCAGGCAGCACATCAACTGTGGCTTCATACCTGTAATAATTTTGCTTAGTAACAGTAACAATTACTTTATCAGGAGGTGCCTGGGCGGGTATATTAATTACCACAGGATTATCTGGTCCTTCACCTGTAGCAGAACCTATTAGGTTTCCATTCACGCTCAATCCAATCAGGGCATCCTCGTCAGCTGTAACCTCAAAGGAAGTTCCTCCCATATATAATATGTTATTATGAACTACAGTAAGAAATTGAGGTATCTCACTGTATACTGTGGTAAAGGCATCACCAAAATGATGGAAGAGATGATAGGTAGCTTCTTTATTGTCGGGAATATATGGCCAGTTGGTTTGCTCAAGAAAGTATTTTGCTGAAACATTTGCAAAGGCCGGTAGCACCCCTCTTGATTCAGGAGTTGTACCAAAGTCAGGCATAAAATCAGGCCACATATTATCATATGCACCCAAAACAAATACATCACTGACGAATGCATAAGTAATTTCTGATGCAGCATTAATGCCAAAACACCCGGAGTTTTCTTCTTTATGAGAATAGCGATGCATTTTTTCGGCAAAAACTTCTGTACCAAAATTAAACTTCCCGGTCAGGCAATTGGTAGACCAAACGAAGGTAAGGTCGGCATTTAACAGGCTGTTAATATCGTTCACCATATATTCAGGTTGTGCCCAGCCCAATTCCTCACCATGATCCCGGTGTTGGATCATGAAAGCGCCATTATCAATGGCCGTGCTGATTATAGAGGCATTCCCACCTGTCCAGCCACCCAGGGTGGAAGGAAGCTCTGGAATATAACCAAGGCCATTGGGTCCAAAATAGTTAACCAATACATCTGTATTTGTAGCAGTTGACCAAATATCACCTGGTGTACCACTAAATACTTCATTAATCCTTACAGGGTCCTTACCCAGTGCTTCGCGCCAGAAACCGCCGACAATCTCAGCTGTGAGCTGAAACCAGCTATCCGACTGCCAACCAGATGCTGTAATGGGGTGACTATAAAAGTCAGCATATTCTGGTGGGTTTCTTTCGTATTCAATAAATTTTGAAACAATAATACTCAGCTCTAACTCATCCCGGGCAGTCATTCGGGCCATGATAATATCAGGAAGATCATTGCCATTCACATCCCCAAATTTATTATCCGATACACAGTAGTTATTCCACGAAGGAGAAAGAACCCTATTGGAAGCATTGTTACCATAATCACCCAAAATGAGACAGCCTATTGGTGGGATATCCCATGTATTGTAAGCATTATCAATATATGCTTCAATATCATCGGTAGAATTACTGCCAATATCGTTCAATGATACAATATCTGTTAATATCCCTTGTTTATTCCTGAAAACCCTGATAGAATCTGCCCAAATCTGAAATTCAGGGTCATTCGGAGTGATGATTAGATATTCACAACCTGTTTCGTCTTTGCTGTAATTCTTATCATAATCCATCTTAGGCAAAGAGGAATAATTAAGCAAAACATCTGACAATATTGGATCCCACCAGCGGTTTCTGTATCGTTTTTCCCCATACTGACCGTTCCCCCCCTCAATGATAACTTCAACTTTAATATTGGAATAAACCAGCAAGTGTTTTTTAACAGGATTATACTGAAATGGGGTAATCCCTAAAATAACCACATCAATGCCACGGATCAAGTCCTTTTCTGAGAGTTTAAATGGCTCTTTAGGATAATAATCATCAGTGGTATAAACCAGTTCATCTTTTGAAAAGTCCAGAGGGCTTGTATCATTATCCTTTGGTATTCTGAATGAGGGAGCTAAATTGATATTGAAAATTGTATCTGTTGTAAAAGATAGAATATTTAGTTTTGCCTTTGCTCCCTGAGGAATAGCAAGGTATCTGCCTGATCCGGGCAGGTTAGGTTTGCCAGCATCACCTGGCAGAAAATTACCAGGTATTTCAATGGTTTGAAAGGTTTGACCGTCCAATTTTTTTTCAGTAAGATAAAATGAATTTATCCCAAAAGTGACCATGAAATTCTGCCCGTGATTTTTTAAATCAAACCCAACCTTAACTGTATTTTGTATTGCAATCACTTCTCCAGCAAAAATTGGATTAGATCCCAGAGCCGGTGTCAACAGGAAAACCAGTACAATAGCAAAAAGTCCTAATACATGGTTGACTAAATATTCTTTCATCTCTAGTTTTTCTTTAGTAAGGTATATATCACATTAATCAGGTACGTTTGAAACTTGTCCCGTATTGGGTGTCCAGCAATCATCCTTATCCATATTGTTTACTTGTCCATCAAGGTTTAGATCGGTAGGGAAAAAACCCGTTTTACCAGCATTTGCAGACCAGTCCGGAACAAGGTCATCCATCCCTATTACTCCATCTGCATCACAATCGCCGCTGATCATGCCCCAAATGCTTCCTGATAATTGAGTTAACGCGTTTGAACCGTAAGCCTGATCTGCTGAAGTACTGAAATTGTAGGTATAAATATCGTTTGATGGAGAAACTGCATTCGCAGACATTACAGCAAGATGATTCCGTTGATAGATTACCGCAAATAAGCTATTAGAAATGGTAATATCAAAGATCAGTGGAGAGGTCCCGTCGGTTGCAACAATACTTCCATCATTAAGTAATAGGGCGGCCTGCCTGCCTGCAATTGTTGCTGAAGTAGCTTCAGCAGGAGAACTGGCATCCCTGAGCTCAACCAATACCCAGTCAACGGCATTACCCGGCATGGTGGTCACATATTCGGTACCATTGTAGATCCATGGCGGATTATAGAAAGGTTGTGTTAAGGGCATAAAACTACAGGCACATAAACTAGTTGTCATCTCTGAATCAACAAAAGGCCCTTGAAGAAATGCAGTCAGATCAACAGTGAGGGAGGAAGGCATTTCAATACCATCAATGGCAAAATCATCAATACAAATATCACTTGCCCAATCAGCCCCGGTAATACCTCTAAACCTGAATTTTACTATCTCACCTTCGTATGCACCAAGGTCAACTATTCTTTCAAACCATTGATTTCCCTGGTTCCCTGAAATAGGAGGCATAATATCCTCTACCCAAACCTCATCAAAGAAAACATCAAGGTGCAGGGTGCCCATATGCATATAATCATCATCCCACATATGATACCAGAAGCTTAACTCTGTATTTGTCAGTGTTGTCAGGTTAAATGTTGGTGTAATTAGGTCAGCCCTAAAGTCCGGGTTATTGTAAGTAGCCTCAGTGTAGAAGTAATAGCCACTCCCTGTCGTATGATCACCTGTAGGTCCTGTGTGAGGAGATGGTGTTGATCCTGTATAAAGGGTCCAGTCCAGGTCATCATCTGCCACATTAAACCAACCATCCGGAATATTTCCGCCCTCATCAAAATTGGTTTGATAAGGAGGAGTTACAGGTGGTTCAGGAGATGGAAAAACAATAAAGTCAATCCATGCACAATCTTCACCAGTCGATACGGAATAATCTTTATAATATTGCCATTCAAAGCTATGGTTACCCGCGGTCACAGGATAGCTAACCTGGCCCCAGGGCACACTTCCTGCCCAATCTTCCATCAGACTTCCATCGATATAAAATCTCAGATAATCATAATTGTTTTCAGATGAGACTTTCCTGTAAAAACTTAATTCACCATCGCCCGTAACGTTGATATTTATTTCAAGGTTTGATGTTTGTGAATCGCCAATATTACCCGATCTGGCACAATAAACTCCTTCAAAGGGGCTATCAGTAACCAGTATCCAATCAGCACTCCCACTCATAGTCCAGGGAAACTTATCAAAAGTACCGGTTTCCCAATCTTCAATCATATATCCTATACTTGCACCGTAGGATTTTAAGGTATCATATGAACCGGCAATTACCTGTGCTTCAAAGTCAACCAAGTCACCCATAAGGGCATCCGGGTCCACACTAACATTAAAAGATGCATCAACTGATTCAGCTACATCAATAGCTCCAAGATTATCCGTTGCGTTATTTAACGTGATAAATGGATAGGTAGAAGACAAGTAGGCAGTGGCCTCGGATGACATGCTAGTTCCTACATTTGTTACAGGAAAAATTATTGTAGCATTTTCACCCGGGTCGAGGAGGCCATTATTATTTCCGCCTGGATCCAGGATCATAATATTACCCATGGAAAGAACCGGGGCGTTAGCAATTATAAAAAAGTAACTGTCCCATGATTGAAAAGCCGTACTTGCTGTTACACTAAAAAGAACTTCATGGCCGTCGGGAATATTATCAGCAACTGTGAAGGCAAAACCATTATTCTCCAGCACACTTTGGCCGGAAAGAATAGCTGGGTAGGTATGGCTGTTATCTGTTATGGTGATGAATGGATCATTGGTTGAAATTTCAACCAAAATATTGGAAGCGTTAAGGGGGCCTACATTTTTCATAGCCAGGGATAATAAAATGGATTCATCATAATCCATCAGGCCGTTTCCGTTTCCACCTGCATTGTCATCAAGCAGGAAATAATCCTTAATAACCCATGGACCCGTTGGGGGTATCACATCCAGAATCCCCTGAAAGGGGTATACTGTAGGGCCGGTAACCGTAATGGTTAATGTTTGCAGATCTTCCGAAGTGATCTCAAGATAGGCCTTACCGGATGCATCCGTGGTTCCGGTTACAAATACGCCTGTTCCCGAAACGCATACAATTGCATCGCTAACCGGAGCTCCTGTAGAAGTGTGGTTTACTGTAAATTCAACCAGGCTGGTTCCAAAAGTGATGGATGCCGGATAATCAACCGTTACCGCCTTGGGTACATCTTTCCAGATATGAATACTCGGGTCACCTAAAACACAATATATTTTGTAATGATATTCAACATAAGGATCGGTACCATATACATTATACAAATAAAGCTTTCCACGGACAAGTCCCTGGCCAGCAGTATTCAGTTTTTCGACAAACATCCCTGTATAAATTCCCTTATCAATTTTATTATTATAGGTGGTATGAGTATTTCCAGCTGGGCCAATAAATGCCGCAGCTCCCTTCGGATTAGAAAGTGTTCCCTGTTCAATCCAGGTCTCCCCAAAACTTTCGCTGCCTGCAGCGAACATGGCCACACCACATCCGATACTTGTAACAAATGTAAACTTCTGACCGTTTGTTAAGCTCGAAACTTCAGTGTTGGTCATTGGTGTGCAGCTTGCCCACCATCCTGTAGTCCAGCCTTCTCCACGATAATTTAAATGACTTCTTCCTTCATTAATTGCATTAACTACATCAGCATTACTATAAGTACAACCCGGATCGCTCATCATGGTATCAACAGAAAAACCACCATCTACTATCATTCTTTCTGCAGCAAAGCGCTTCGTTTCAACTTGTGATTGATAGGCATTGTTGGAGCAACAAATTCCTTTTTTAAACCAATCTGTATCAGCGATGTAAGGTTGTTTCTCATACAACTGAAATTTATTTACCATTACCTGCATGGTATAATCACTCTGATTGGTAAACCTTCCAAGAATGATATCCGGGAAATAATCATTTCCATCAATTTCTACATAGTGGTTTTCATCAACGTATCCACTGCTGGTGTAATATGGAATGATTTGGGCATCGCCCACAAGGAGGGCATAGGTTGGAGGAACATCCCAGTTGGTATAGGCATCTGCAAGATGGTTTCTGATGATATCAGGATCAGAAGAGTTCGCACCAATGTCACTGAACTTAGTAATATGAATATCTATTCCGCTTTCGCGTTTCCACTGGGCATAGGCCTGAAAACTATTATAAAAGTCATCGGGCATAACACAAAGCATCAATTCATGTCCGCTTTCCTTACCGCCATATTTATTGTCGAGTACGTTCTGATAATTAAAAATAAAACTCCTGTATAGCTGGCCAAAAGAAGGTGATATTTCCCTCTTTGGAGTTGTTTTAGGATTAATAACCTGTCCTGAACCGTAGTTAATCTTAATCGTAAGCGAAGTGGTTAGCTGCAACTCTTTTTTTGCAGGATTATATCTAAAAGGATATACTGACATCCGTATAATTCGCAAATCCCGAAATATTGAGGGAGGATCAACACTCACTTGCTGAGTTGGAAAAACTTCATCTTTTTGATAAATAGACAGGTTTTCATTATAAGCTGTTTCGGGATCACCTTCCAGCCAACTTTCTCGTGCAGGTGAAATATTTATATTTTGATAAGTAAGCACAGCCCCGGTTTCTATTATCTCAACTGATACGGATGCATGATCGGGTATAGCAAGCGTTTTGGCTATATAAGCAAGGGCAGGTGAGCCGGGTTTATTAATGAAAGACTCTGAAAGCAGGTCTGCCAGTTGATATTCTTTACCATAGACCTGAAGATCACTTAACTCAAAACCCTGGATTTCTATTTTTATAACCGTGCTGTTGTTGTCATCGCTAACCAGTGTAATGTTTGGTGCTGCAGGTGACACGGTTTTATTATTTACCGAAATCCAATCTGCTTTAAGCCCAATAGGAAAAAGAAAGCTTGCTAAAAAAACAATCGCATAAAATTTTTGCATGATAAGTAGTTTTATTTATAAAGGAAGAATAATAGGCAATCAGTCATGCCAAATAATAAATTAATACCTGAAATCATTTTCCAAAAATAAAAAACATTCATTAATAATAAACAATGAATACTGCCTACCTTGATTTTAAATCTATTCCCTTTGGGGTTGTTTAAGAGACATCATGAGTTCGCTGATGGTTGCCTTCGACAAAAACAGTATTAGTCTGGTAAACCTTTGTGGTTAGCTCATTTTGTTGTGTTGAATAAATAGGAAAAAGTGCACAGGCAGAGGTGGACCTTGACAAAAAAAGCTAAAATGTTATTGAGGTACCTGGCTTGACTTACCCAAATTTGGCAACCAAAAATCATCCTTATCCCGATTATTGGTTTGAGTGTCCATATTTAAGTCAGTACTTAAATAACCTGAGTCTCCTGTATGATTTTCCCATCCAATGGATTTATCATCAATTGTCACCTGTCCATCGGCATTCGCATCACCTGAAATTAACCCCCAAACTCCTGGGCTTAATTCTATCACCCCATCTGCACCTCCATAGGCATGAATTGAGTAACTGGAAAAATCCACAGAATAAACGCCCTTGTTATAAAGCAGGCCTTCACTTGATAATACAGAGAGGTGGTTTCGATGAATTAATTGAGCAAAGATATTATATTCAATATCACCGGTAAACCTTGGATAACTTTTACCATCTATATCTACAATATTTCCCGTTGCAGTAATAAAGCCTGCTATCGAATCAAAGGGGATGGAATTAGCAATGAGGGAAGCATCTGTAGTGTCATAAAGCAAAATCAGAACCCAATCAACAGTATTATATTGTAAAGCTGTCATAGTCTCAGATCCATTATAATTCCAGGGTGCCAGGCTATAAGGTTGATCTTGTGGAATAGAAGTTTGTAGTAATGTTTTCATTTCTCCCATATTACTATCGTATGACCCTTCCAGAAAGGCCTTTATATTCAAGTTCTTTTCATGTATAATGTTCCCCACTGCATTTAACACCCAATTGTTGGGATCTACTTCAATTGCTAATGCTTCTCCATTAATAATAAATTGTAGGATGGTATCATTGGTTAGCTGGTAACTTTTAACCAGGGTATCTGATCCTGAAAACGAAATTTTATACTCCATTAATTGTTGAAACAAAGGGGTAACTGGCGTAGATGTTGTTTGGTGCGCCCGAAGAAAAAGGGTGTCTTCAATTTGCCACCAGTTAATATTGTAGGTAGGCCAGCCCTCTCCAAAATACCATTGATTGAAAAAAGGATCAAAATCTTTCCCGGATATTTGCTCACACATATTTTTAAAATCGAGACCTGTGGCAAGGCTATCTTTAAATTGCTGCTGAAACTCGTAAAGAGTTCTGAAGAAAATGGAATCGTTTTGCATTTCGAAACGGATCATGTGAAGCAGGGAGCCTCCTTTTCGATAAGTAAGTCTTGTGCTGAAAATCCTTCCCCAATTATTGGTAGACTCAGGAGGAACATATACTGATCCCGTACTGGTAGCCATTACGTAGTTATGATATGACAACATTTTAGAATCCGCACTTGCCTGTGAGATGAGATACTGCCTGGCAAGATATTCAGTATAAGTAGCAAAACCTTCATTGATCCAGATATCGCTCCAGGTAGCACAGGTCACATTATCTCCAAACCATGAATGGCCAAGTTCATGCGCAATTAAATCAAAACTAAAATAGCGCATTCCCGTCATGGTAATATGTTCCATACCCGAAAAATTGCCCGGATACCAAAGATAATGGCCATATTTCTCCTTATAAAAAGGGAAAAGGCCATAAATATCAGAGAAAAGCTCAATCATTCCGGCAGTACTATTGATATTAGTCAGGTTTGATTCAAGACAATTAGGATAATCATAAACATAATTCATCACTAAAATGGAATCGCCGGGGAGACTATCAGGTTTTGCATATATATTATATTCCTGATAATCTGATATAGCAAAAAAGATCAGATAAAATGCAGTTGGATTGTTAGTCCGCCATTCATGCCTGACCATGTTGTCGGGCAACAATACCGTTGTTAGCAAGCCCGGTCCAGCTACCCGTAAATTATTTTTAGTGGTAATGAAAATATGCACTGAATCCGCTTTATCCTCCAATTCTTGTTTGCATGGCATCCACTCATGAACAAAATAGGGTTCAGAAAAGGTTTGACTCACTTTAAAATTCCCGTAATTAGCCGCCTGTGATGCACTGTAATAAATGGAAGAATAATCAGGTGGTGTATGATAATAAAGTTTAAATTCAATCAATTCTCCCAGAGAAAGGACGGTGTTTAGCTCTACTGTTATATTATCGGATGCATGGGTAAACAAATGTTTTACACCATTAATAAACACAGAATCTGCTTCAAGCTTGTGACTCAGTTCGATTGAAAATGTATCCAGTATTGCACTGGTAACTTTAGCCTGAACGATTGAATAACCTGTAAACTGGCTGGTTGTATCATAAGCTTCAAGGTTCAGTTTATAGAAGGTTACATCATAATTAAAAACCAGAGGATTAGGATTAATTATGGATTTTGTAAAGTTGGGATCCTGTTGAAAATGCTGATGTTTACAAATAGGTTCATCATCTTGAAAATCTATCTGGCTAAGCGTATTTTTTCCTAAAAACAGCAAAGCCATGATGATTATATAGGATAAATCTTTCATAGTCTGAAGATTTTAAAGAGTAACAAAATAGTACGCATTCTGATTGATGATCGGGGTAGAGATTTAAAAATTAGCTCTTACAGCCAGGATAATATTTCTGCCCGGTGCTACTATTCCAGAGGAATAGGGCCGGTACCTGTGATCAAGTATATTTTCAATACCAAAATTTATCTGCAGGTAACTGGTTATTTGGTAGAAGGACTTAATATTTAAGGTATACCACGAAGGTGAATAAGGTAAGCCATCATCATCAGTCGCATATAAATACGGCTTACCCTGTTCACTTGATGACAAGTTTTTATTCGTAATATTTCCATTAAAATTCACATAAGCTTCAACCTTTATTTTGCGTGCAGAATAACTGACTCCCCCGGAACCAAAAACCGGGGCAACATGCCTGATTGGATCATTATTGCTATCTTTTCCTTTTGAATAGGTAAGTGTAGTACTAAAGCCAAGATGTTCGCTTAAATCGGCTTTAATCCCAAAGCTAATTCCGGCAATCCATCCGCTATTCACATTTTGAATGGCCTGAACTTTACTTAATTCACCATCATAGTAAATTGAATCCATGCCATTTACAGTATAATCTGCCCTTGCCATTAAATTTGTAATCAGGGTATAAAACCCTGTTGCCTCTATCCTGAATTTTTGATTTATCTTATCAGTAATCCCTAAATCAATATTATAGGCATATTCAGGTTTTAGGGTATTATTGGGTACAACGACACTGCCTGGTTCTGAATCAAAAACTTTTGCAAGATCGTCAATATTAGGTGCCCTGAAACCGCTTGATAGGTTGAGATTAACTGTGGATTTTTCTGAAGGGCGATAAACCAATCCCAGGCTCCCATTTAATGCACCGGTATTAAGCTCAATTTTGTCATAATCAAAATTATAAAATGTGGTATCAATAAATTTTGATTCCGCAAATACCTGGCTAAACCTTAAGCCTGTCTGTAGGGTAATTTTCTTATGAATGTTCGATTTAAAATTGATGTACATGGCGGCAGTAGTATAATTGCTGCCTCCATCCGGATACCTGGTGGATTCCGCTAATCTTTCACCTGTAAGAATACTTTCGGTAAATGCGGTGGAAGTCACCTTATTAAAAAACCCTTCAAACCCGTAGAATAGGGTACTCTTATTTGAAAGTTTTTTATCCATATCCATATTCAGGCTGTACACCTTCACTTCATCAGTTCTTGAACTTAAAAAATCATCACCAAAACTCCTGTTCACCCTGCTTTCTTCCACATCCTGAAAAGCCAGAGTAAGTTTAGCATGATCAAAGGCATCATTGTCCGTATTGATATTGTATGTGAGTGAGTGCATCATCCATTTTTGTGGGCCATAATGCCAATCACCGTATCTTAAATTTCCCTTCTTGTACTGAATTAACCTGTCGTATCTCGGAATATCAGATGTGGTTGAAAGATGAAAAGCATAATCTAATTGATTGTTTCCTGATATTTTTAAAGACAGCTTCTGTGTCAGGTTTAATTGATTATATCCAGAAAATTTCTGTATATTAGGGTCTGAATTATTTATAACAGAATCAACATTCCCGATCCTGTCAACATATTCAAAGCGCTGATATTCATCGTTGCCTACTGATCCCATCCTTAAATCTCCAAAATCGCTATACGTAATTGAGGAGACAGAGCCAAACTTCCTGCCAGCGATATTAAAATCGGCATGAATCGTTTTTTCGTTATTAGCTGTGGAATATCGTGAAAAAGCGTTACCCGCCACCCGTGTTTTCTTATTAGTATTAAAAACCACATCTTTGGTATGAAAGTCCATTACCCCGCCAAGTGCATCACTCCCATAAATAATAGATCCAGGGCCGAAGATGACCTCTGCACTTTGAATTATATTCGGATCAAGTGAAATTACATTTTGCAGGTTTCCACTCCGATAAATGGCATTATTCATCCGTACACCATCTACTACAATCAAAACTGAATTGGCAGAAAACCCCCGAATCATTGGGCTACCGCCACCAAGCTGACTTTTTTGGATAAAAACCTCATTGGAGACACCTAAAAGATCTGCAGATGTCTGGGAATTATAAAAAGCAATTTCTTTTGCTTTTATTGTTGTTATTTTATTTGGGACCTCTTCCCGCTTTTGTTCCCACTTACTGGCTGAAATAACTATTTCACTTAAATTTACTGTACTGGCATTCAATCCAATTTTAAATTTTAAATCCTTAATCTGAGAGTATGTCAACACCAATTCCTGGAAGGATGGATGCTGAAAAAACAGCGTTTCATCTGAAGTAAAGGCATCCATTTTGGCTTTTCCTCTAGTATCTGTAATGACAGATTTTGTGCGCTGAAGATTAACAATGGCTAAATTTTCAATTGGTTGTAAATTGGAATTATCAAAAACAAAAATCTCTTGAGATTGCAATGTAATTCCAAAAATCATACAAATAATTCCAAATATTATCCGTCTCATGTAAACTAAAAATTAGGTGTTCAAAGGTATTATTATTTAAAAGATATTTGAAAGATAAAATGCTAAATTTGTCACACAAAATATACCAAAAAATAATGCTGAAAGTAGCTGTTGGTGAATTTCTAAATCTTTCGGAATCCATACCTGTGATTGATGTTAGATCTCCTGGTGAGTTTCAACAGGGACATATTCCCGGAGCATATAATATTCCAATTTTTAGTGATGATGACCGTAAAATTGTAGGAACCTTATACAAGAAATCAGGTAGGGATACCGCCATTTTTGCCGGGCTTGAACTTGTAGGCCCTAAATTGGCAGAACTGGTAAAAAGCGCAAGAAAACTTGCTTCGGATAAAAAGCTTCTTGTGCACTGCTGGAGAGGAGGCTTAAGAAGTAAAAACATGGCCTGGTTATTTGAACTTTCGGGATTGTCTGTTACCCTGCTCGAAGGAGGTTACAAAGCTTATCGGCGCTATATCAGGGATAATCAGGCTGAATATTCAAACCTGATAGTATTAGGTGGTTATACAGGCAGTGGTAAATCAGAGATCCTTGGACTTTTGAAGAAAGCCGGAAAACAGGTAATCGATCTGGAGGGCCTTGCCAACCATAAAGGTTCAGCCTTCGGCCATATTGGCCAACTGGAGCAGCCCACAACCGAACAATTCGAAAATGATCTTTTCCATGGCATATTAAAATTCACCAAACATGATCCGATTTGGGTGGAAGATGAAAGCCGCGCCATAGGCAGAGTAAGTATTCCTGAACCGTTTTTTTTAAACATGAGGTTAGCTCCAGTTTTATTCGTTGAAATTCCATTCGCGAATCGCGTAAACAGGCTCATTAACGAATATGCCCTGTTCGACAAGAAAAAACTAAAAGACGCTGTAAACCGGATATCGAAGAGACTCGGTGGGCAAAATGTTAAATGTGCCTGTAATGCTATTGATCAGGATAATTTTGAAGAAGCAGCTACTATATTACTTACTTATTACGATAAAGCATATTTGAAAGGACTTTCAAATCGTAATGCCGAATTTGTTAAAAGGATCAACTTTGACAATTTGGATTTTGAGAGTATTTTAAAGGAAATTGTAAAGCATATCCAGCAAAGTTAGTTGTTTCCCTTATTTTTGCTCTTATTAATAATTCATTTATGATGCGTCCAATATACCTCGATTATAATGCCACTACTCCCATAGATAAAGAAGTTGCCGAAGCTATGCAGCCTTATTTGTCTGAATATTTTGGAAATCCTTCCAGTACCCATGAATATGGAATGATCACGAAAAAAGCAATTATCAATGCCCGATCACAGGTGGCTGCCTTAATTAATGCCCAACCTGATGAGATCATTTTTACAAGTGGTGGAACAGAGTCCAATAATTACGCTTTAAAAGGAGTCGCTTTTGCCCACAAGTTAAAAGGAAAACACATCATCACCAGCCAGATCGAACACCCAGCCATTATTGAGGTATGTAAATTTCTGGAGAAAAATGGCTTTGAGGTAAGCTATACACCGGTGGATAAATTCGGCACAGTAAATCCTGAAGATATTCGTAAAGCTATAAGACCTGATACAATATTAATCAGCATAATGCATGCAAATAATGAGGTCGGTACTATTCAACCTATTGCTGCGATTGGGGAATTAGCACATAAAAATAATATCATTTTTCATTCGGATGCTGCGCAATCCATAGGAAAGGTAAAGGTGGATGTAATGGAAATGGGGGTAGACCTGATGTCTGTTGCAGGTCATAAACTTTATGCCCCTAAAGGTACGGGAGCTCTTTTCGTGAAACGCGGAACAATACTCCAAAAACTCATTCATGGCGCTGATCATGAAATGAATTTCAGGGCTGGCACTGAAAATGTTCTTGAAGTGGTCGGATTGGGAAAAGCCTGTGAATTAGCCCGACGTGATCTTGAAAAAAATCAACGCCTCCTGAAGGAGCATTCCGATTTGCTATTTCAAAGATTATCAGAAGCCATCTCTGATGTAAAACGTAACGGACATCCTGAAAACTGCCTACCCAATACTTTATCCATGAGTTTCAGAGGAGTGGAAGCCAATACCCTTTTATCAGAATTAAATGGCGTAGCCGCTTCCGCAGGAGCAGCCTGTCATACAGACTCAATAGACATTTCCTCTGTTTTGCAGGCAATGAAAATCCCTCTGGAATATGCAATGGGGACGATACGGTTTTCAACCGGAAAATATACAAACAGGGAGGATATTATAAATGCCTCAGATCAAATTATTAAAACCATAGCAAAGCTAAGAAGCAAATCTGTACCTGAACAGATAGAGATTGACACCAAAGAAATAAAGTTAACACAGTTTACACATGGTTTAGGGTGTGCATGCAAAATAAGGCCACAATACCTTGAGAAGGTATTACAGGGCTTTCCTGTAATTAATGATCCAAATGTACTGGTATCAATTAATTCATCAGATGATGCGGCCATCTATAAAATAAGTGATGAAATCGCTTTAATTCAAACCGTCGATTTTTTTACTCCCATTGTTGATGATCCTTATAGTTTTGGAGCTATTGCCGCAGCCAATGCCCTAAGTGATGTATACGCCATGGGCGGGCAACCCCTGTTTGCATTGAATATAGTGGCTTTTCCTGATAACCGCTTACCAGTTGAAGTATTACAGCAAATTCTGAAAGGAGCCAGTGATAAAGCCCGGGAAGCAGGTATCCATATTTTAGGAGGGCATACCATTGAAGACAATGAACCAAAATTTGGAATGGCCGTTACCGGCAAAGTACATCCTTCACGTATTCTTAGAAATAATAACCTCCAACCCGAAGATGTGCTTCTCTTAACAAAACCATTAGGGTCTGGAATACTATCTACCGGAATTAAACGAGGGCTTGTTTCGGAGGAGACAAAAAACCTCATCATAGCGTTGATGAGCGAGTTAAACGCAAAATCTGCAGATATTGCAAGAGATTTTCCGGTAAATGCATGTACTGACATTACCGGATTTGGACTATTGGGCCATTTGAAAGAAATGAGCATTTCAAGTAAAATGAATGTGGAAATTTATGCCGGAATGGTTCCAATTGTTCAGGATGCCTTTGAACTTGCATCCAACGATATTATCCCTGGGGGGACTAAAAATAATCTTGATTTTGTAAAAGAAACTGTGGAGTGGGATAATTCCATTTCTCAGGCAATAAAATATATTTTATGTGATGCCCAAACCTCTGGTGGCCTTTTATTTTCTATTCCAGGAAATATTGCTGATAATTTTATACTAGAATTTAAAAAGCAAAATATCGATTTTTGTAAAGCTATTGGAAAAGTTGTTAATAAAGGTGAAGGGAAAATCTTCGTTAAGATTTAATTTTTTTGTATTTTTAGGAAATTAAAATCTTCGATATGGATGATCTATCAAGTGTAACCATTGTACTTTCAATAGTAGGTTTTATTGCCCTTGTAACTATTTTGGTGCTGATTTTATATAAACCTGCAAAGAACCTGGAGGTTGTAAGCAAATTTACAGCGGAATCTGAGAAAGATAACAGGCATCAAGTATTTATAACAGTTAAAAATACTGGCAAAAAGAGGCTTAAAATGTATGCTCCTTACCTTAAATTTTCGAATGGGCCGCACGCTCAGATATACCAGGTAAACCCTCATAAAGTTCACTGCCGGTTCCCCAGGATAATTAAAATTGGCGAAGAGGTGAGTTGTAATATTGATTTAACGGATTACCATCATTCTCTGGAAAAGGACAATTTTCACCCCTCTCATTTTAAAGTGATCATTAAAGACACGGTGGGTATGAGCTTCTCTTCTCATTCGTTAGATTACTCGTTATAATCTCATTATATTAGGTTTACGTATCCTGTGGATAACTTTTCAGAAGCGATCCAAATCCTTTCCTTTTTCATAACTTATAATCCTTAATTTTGGCTTCTAAAATTAAAGGTTTTGTGGATATTCTGGAGCAATTAAATAAAGAGCAAAGACAGGCTGTTGAAGCTGTTGAAGGCCCGGTAATGGTCATAGCCGGAGCAGGTTCGGGTAAGACCAGAGTACTCACCTACAGGGTGGCTCATTTATTAAATCTGGGTATCGATCCATTTCATATTCTGGCACTGACTTTTACTAATAAAGCAGCCAGAGAAATGAAAGAAAGGATTATAAAGCTTGTGGGAAGTGCTGATGCTAAAAATGTGTGGATGGGTACATTCCACTCTGTATTTGCCCGGTTGCTCCGAACGGAGGGGCACCGGTTAGGCTATCCTCGTAATTTTTCTATTTATGACTCAGATGACTCAAAGCGGTTGATTAGAGCAATTGTTAAGGAAAGTAATATCGACGAAAAGGTATACACACCAAATTATGTGTTGAATAGAATATCTGCAGCAAAAACAAACCTTATCACTGCTGAGCACTATAATTTGCTGGATGAATTATTACTTCAGGATAAGATGGCCGGCAAACCACACATTGGTGAATTATACCAGAAATACAAAAACCGGTGTTTCCGATCACATGCAATGGACTTCGACGATCTATTGCTGAATACCTATCTTTTATTTCGGGATTTCCCGGATGTAATGGTTAACTACCAGAACAAGTTCCACTTTGTGCTGGTTGATGAGTATCAGGACACCAATAAAGCGCAATATACTATACTAAAACAGCTTGCAGCTAACAATGAAAACATTTGCGTGGTGGGCGACGATGCACAAAGTATTTATGCGTTCAGAGGAGCCAATATTCAAAACATCCTTAACTTTAAAAAAGATTATCCAGATGCCAGGGAGTTTAAACTGGAACAAAATTACCGGTCTACAAAGAATATTGTTAATGCGGCAAATTCAATAATCAAAAATAATAAAGATCAGATATTTAAAGAAATCTGGACAAAGAATGAAGAAGGGAATAAAATTCAATTAATCCGGGCATCATCTGATAACGAAGAGGGGCAATTAATTGCGAATTCAATATTCGAGCAGAAGATGAATAATCAATTGAAAAATGATGGATTCGCTGTTCTGTATCGCACCAATGCCCAATCACGTTCAATTGAAGAAGCTTTAAGAAGGTTAAATATTCCTTATCGTATTTATGGTGGTTTATCTTTTTATAACAGAAAAGAAATAAAAGACCTTTTAGCTTACTTGCGACTTGCCGTGAATAACAGAGACGAAGAAGCTTTAAGAAGGGTGATTAATTATCCTGCCAGAGGTATTGGAAAAACATCTCAGGAGAGGATCATTGTTGTGGCAGAACAAGCAGGGATCAGTCAGTGGGAGGTGGTTGAAGAACCATCAAAGTATGCACTAAACCTCAATTCCGGCACCCTTAATAAACTTTATGCTTTTGTCACTATGATAAAAAGTTTTTCGGCACAGATCAAGAGTAAAAATGCATTTGAAATTTCAAAACTCATCGCAACTTCTTCTGGCATTCTAAAGGATCTGAATGAAGACAAAACACCAGAAGGTATAAGCCGGATCGAAAATGTGGAAGAACTATTAAATGCGATCAAAGAGTTTACTGAGAATGGGAGTGAATTAGTACCGGGAATGCATGAGGAACAACCAGATAATGCAATAAAAACGCTGGATGTCTTTTTACAGGATGTTGCACTTATTACGGATGCTGATAGTCAGGACAAAGATAATACAGATAAAGTGACCCTAATGACCATTCATGCGGCAAAAGGACTGGAGTTTCCAATGGTTTATGTGGTAGGAATGGAAGAAAATCTTTTTCCATCAATTCAGTCCCTGGGATCAAGAAGTGACCTGGAAGAGGAAAGGCGTTTATTTTATGTAGCCTGTACAAGAGCTGAAAACCGATTGTTCTTATCCTACGCTCAAAACCGATATCGTTGGGGGAACCTTACCATATGTGAACCAAGCCGCTTCCTCGATGAAATAGATCAGCAGTATATTGAATTTCCAAGGAGGATAGCTACAAGTGTAAAACCTGATCAATCAGGGCCAAAAACATATGACCCGCCGGTTTCAACGAAAAAACTAAAAAAAATAGGTAAAAATCTACTGCAGGGAAACACCGGTTCAATTGACTTTGATAATGACCTTATGAACAAGATTCAACCCGGTATTGAAGTGGCTCATAACCGTTTTGGAAGAGGGAAGGTTATTAGCATTGAAGGAGATGGCGCCAATAAAAAGGCCGCTGTTTTTTTTAAAAATGTCGGCCAAAAACAATTACTTTTGAAATATGCCAAATTGAAAATAATAGAATAATTAATTTATACCTTATATTATGCGTAATGTCGACTTCGCGTTTTTAGATTATTTTATTTTTATCGCATACGGAATTGTAATTGTTGGAATCGGGCTCTGGGTTTCGCGAACAAAAAAAGGACACCAGCGAAATGCCGAAGATTATTTTCTAGCAGGTAAATCATTACCCTGGTGGACGATTGGAGCAAGTTTAATAGCCGCCAATATTTCTGCTGAGCAATTTATAGGCATGTCGGGTTCAGGCTTTGCAATAGGACTGGCAATTGCCTCTTATGAATGGATGGCAGCAGCTACCTTAATTATTGTTGGAAAGTTCTTTCTGCCAATATTCATCGAAAAAAAATTATATACCATTCCTGAGTTTCTTGAAAAAAGATATAGTACCAATCTTAAATCTATCCTTGCTGTTTTCTGGATTGCATTGTTTGTTTTTGTCAACCTAACTTCAGTTTTATTCCTTGGTGCAAAAGCCCTTGATACTATTCTTGGGAATGCGGACGGATCCATGATCTTTTATGCGATAATCGGCCTGGCTTTATTTGCAGTAGCTTATTCCCTTTGGGGTGGTTTATCAGCCGTAGCATGGACAGATGTTATCCAGGTGGCCTTGCTTATTATGGGTGGACTTATTACAACCTTTATTGCGCTTGATCATTTAGATCCTGATGGTGGTGTTATCAGTGGGTTTAAACTACTATATAATACCATTCCCGAAAAATTCTCCATGATCCTGGATAAGGGTGAAATAATCACCCCAAATGGTAAAGATGCTTACTGGGATTTACCTGGATTAGCCGTAATAGTAGGGGGGATGTGGATTGCAAATTTGTATTATTGGGGTTTTAATCAATATATCATCCAACGAACCCTGGCTGCAAAAAGCCTTAAGGAATCTCAAAAGGGAATTGCTTTTGCCGCTTTCATAAAGCTTATTATTCCTTTAATAGTGGTCATACCCGGACTTGTAGCTTATACACTAAATACCGGTCCTGATGGCATCATGTCATTGGATACCGTGGACTCGACTTTTATAAATGGTGCTGGAGGTATTGATAATGACAGGGCTTTCCCGTGGTTAATAAGCCAATTCATACCAACTGGCCTAAAAGGACTCGTATTGGCGGCTCTGGCAGCTGCAATTGTATCTTCCCTGGCTTCAATGCTTAATTCCACAGCCACGATATTTACAATGGATATTTACAAACCATTCATGAATAAAAATGCCACCGACAGACAGACCGTTGCAGTGGGTAGAATTACTGCAGTAGTTGCACTATTTATTGCTGTTTTGGTTGCGCCACTATTAGGGAGCATCCCTCAGGCTTTTCAATTTATACAGGAATATACGGGAATTGTAAGTCCCGGAATTTTAGCCATATTTATACTGGGTTTGTTTTGGAAAAAATCAACCAATAGTGGCGCGATTTGGGGTGCCGTATTATCAATCCCTGTAGCTTTATTCTTTAAAACAGGAATGAAAGGATGGTTCGACAATACTGCCATTGAATGGTTATTTCCTAAATTAGCATGGATGGACCAAATGGGTTTAACTTTTGTGGTCGTTTCACTCATCATTATTATAATAAGTTATCTTGAAAACAAGGGTAAAAATGATAAGAAAGGAATTCCCTTATCAAAAGGTATGTTTGCAACTTCCCCATCATTTAACATAAGCGCTTTCGTGGTTTGCATTATTCTTGCCGCACTTTATGCCGTTTTCTGGTAATTAATTATCTCTATTTTCGGTTAATTAAATATACTCCTAACAAAATAATGGCCATATTGCCGAAATGGTGCAAAGTAATTTGCTCTCCATCAACAATTCCCCATAGAATTGCAAATATTGGAATAATATAGGTCACGGATGAAGCAAAGACTGCCGAAGAATAGCGGATTAAACTATTCATTAAAAGCATAGCAAATGCAGTTCCGATTATTCCAAGTGAAGCAATTGCCAGTAAATGCAAAGGCCACTGCGGATCAATTGTTACTGTATCAAAAGAGGTAGTAAGTAAATAGATAAATGCAACCGGGCTGATAAACATAAAGGAAAGGGAGGTAATTTGCATCCCTTTCAGGTGTGTTAGATTAGCTTTGATTTCATTCACACTTATTCCGTAAAAAAGGGTAGCAAGCACAATAAAAAGGGCATAGGTATTAATACTTCCAAAATGTACATTGCTTCCCCCGGTAATTAATCCAATCGCGCCCACCAATCCCAGCAATATCCCTAAAACCTGTGACCATTTGGTCCGCATATGATGAAGGACTAAACCTACGATCAAGGCAAAAACAGGAGTAAGTGAGTTTAACATTCCTGCTACTGCGCTATCAATACGGGTTTGCGCTTTTGTAAACAGAAAGGCAGGGATAAAGCTTCCGATAAATCCTGCAATAAGCAGGCTTTTCAAATCTTTCCTTTTTAATAATTTGAGGTTTTTAATGGCGAATGGCAATAAAACCAAAGAGGCTAATAACATCCGAATCGCAGCTGTTTGTTCACTGCTGAAGCTCTTTAATCCTATTTTAATCAGAATAAACGAACTGCCCCAGATAAAAGCCAGAATAAATAATATTATAAACTGAAACCACCTTTTACTCCAGATCATATGTGTTTGTGTTCAAGCCGCTAAATTAAATCAATAATTTGGTAATATGTATGGTTTTTACATTATGAGCAATTTATAGCTAATTCCCTTAGGTTGAGCTAATAAGTTGAATAAAATAAAAAGAATCAGGTTTCAATTCAATAGATATAAATGAAACAAACTATAAACAAGTAAAGTATAACAGGCACGAATTGTGAATTTTTTTAAAACTCAAGGAATCATGCGTAAGGTAATAATTAGTGCAATCATTTCTGTATTGCTATTTTCAGGAATATGTATCGCTCAAAGTCCTCCTCATCCAAATGGTGGCAGTGCACCAGGATCGAGTGCAACACCCGTAGGTGGAGGTAGTCCAATTTCAGGGGGGCTAATTTTTATGTTAATTTTTGGGGCTGGATATGCAGCAAAAAAAGGCTTTGACTTAAGAAAGGAATTGATGGACTAAATTTTTTTCCCAATGGGAATAAATTCATAAGCACCTAAGTCTGGGGCTTCGTCCGATATACGGGAGTTGCCATCAAGATCATTACTGAGTTCAAATATTGAATTGTTAATTACATCAATACTTCCTCTATCTGATGCAGCCGACAAAGTATCAAGCCGGTAATCATTTATGGTATAATCCACAAAAAGAGGATCATTATTTTTAAAGCATCCCGGATATAACCCCTCATCAGAAATGTTTTCCAGTGTTTTTAACAAACAATGATCGAACACATAATTAAATTCGGTGGATTCATCATTTGAAAAAACAATTTCTTCATCCAGAATTCCCCAAATAATGCAATTCCCAAAATATGCATTTAAATTACCCAGGTAGGTTATAAAGTTCCCTTGCCCATCCTGTACAATTAAATTATTACTTAATGTAAAAGAAGGGTCCTGCCTTATGGAGCCTGTCCAATAATTACTAAAAGTACAATGCCTGAAATCATAATTTCCACCCACGGAAATAAACAGCGTATTTTCAGCACAATCTGCAAATACACTGTTGGTTGAAACAATATTATAAGCAATCGAAAATAATCCCCACCGGCTCATACTCTGTATAATGGTGTTATTTAATATCAGGGCATTTTGCAGGTTTTCATCGGAAATGAGTATTTCTGACTGTAAACCTATGTAACCATTTTTTATGATCGCATAATTGAACTCGTTATTGATGCTTCCTTCATTTATCCAAATCCTGTCCCATTGACCGGGGAGATCCTGGTATTCATATTCAAGCCGATCACCCTGAAATGTCACCAGGCTATCTTTTTCCCCATTCACAATAATATTCCCTCCACGATACACCCATAAGCCCGAATTTTGATGGAAATGAATATCCACACCGGGCCCAATAATCAATTGGGCAGCTGAATCAACGACACCCCAACCATAAATAACATATGGTTTGTCATCTTGCCAGTTTATTGTCTCTCCTTCCTCCGCAAGCAGGGTATAGGGATAACTGAGACCTTCAATTCGTTTGTTGCCTACAAAAAAGTGGGCATCCTGACCCCAGGCTACTAAATCCACATCCTGTATGTTTCCATTGGTTTCAAAAACAACTGAGTCGGTAACAACCAGGGGAGCATTGGATAGGGTAGGGTCTACAGTAACTTTTATAAAAACATACAAGCTATCGTCCTTATCAAGTTCGATATTGCTGAATGATGTCCCAGATTCGCCATCCACATTAACCCTGAATTGTGAATTTTCGCCTCCAGCCAACCTAATCGAAGAAATATTTATTTTTCTATCATTTTGATTATAAAGCTTTAAATATTTTGTGGTGGAACCAACAGTTGTAAATACAGTATCAAATAAAATGGTATCGCTTGAAAGCGTGATTTTATATGACTCATCTGTAGCAATCTCCTCCTCCTTTCGACACGAGGAAATAAGGACTATTAAAAGACTTGCAAATAAAATAAAATGCTGGTAATTTTTGAACTTCTTCAATATCTTAATTTTAAATTGAAAGGGCAAAGATAAATATTCATGCTATTCTTTACGCTGATCAATTGTATTTATTGTTTACTTGTTATTTTATTAATTTTGGAACAAAATATATTTATGGATTTTGGTGTCTGTATTTTGAGCATAGTGCCGGTAAGGAATGAACCCTCTGATAAATCAGAAATGGTAACCCAGTTACTTTTTGGTGATTTGTCGATAATCACCGGAATAAGAAATGGTTGGGTTGGAATAAGAAAAGTCTATGACAATTATGAAGGATGGGTAGATAAGAAGCAGCTTCAGTTTATTGATGAAGAAGAATTTTCAAAATTGAATAACGCCAAGGATTATTTTGTCACAGAAATGGCTGACATAATTACCGACTTGTCATCTGACACAATGATTCCCGTGGTGGTTGGCAGTACCATTAGGAATTTTAGCAACAATGAATTTGAAATTGCCGGAACCAAATATAAATATACAGGCCAACTCTCGATAGTACCGGCACAAACTGTATTTACCACACTTTATGAAAATGCACTTGTCTTTTTAAATGCCCCTTATTTATGGGGGGGCTTAACACCTTTTGGATTGGATTGCTCAGGATTTATTCAGAGTGTTTTCAAATTATCAGGTATTAATATAAACCGAGATGCTTCACAACAAGCGACACAGGGCGAGGATGTCAGTTTTTTGGAAGAAGCTAAACCGGGTGACCTTATTTTTTTTGACAATGAGGAAGGACAGATTGTTCATGTAGGAATTTTATTACCTGACAAGAAAATCATTCACGCATCAGGGAAAGTACGCATTGATCAAATCGACCACCAGGGAATTTACAACGCTGAGCTCAAATCCTATTCACACAAGCTGAGACTGATTAAGCGCATTTTATAAAGAATCCCAAAACACCTTATTTTTAACCTTATTTGGAAATTATTCCAAATTACCAACCTATTATTTTCATCCTCAATCGTATAGTTTATAACTAATTTGCATATCACTTAAATATCACCGTTTGGCATTGTTTCTGATTAGACCTGAGAAATTAAAATATTAGAACAATGTTACAAACAAACTTAAATCATGTTACTTCAGCAGAAGAATACCAAAAAATTTTGGCAGAAAATCAAAATGTAATAATATGCTGTGGCCGGATGGGGCCAATGTGTATACCAGTTTATGCGAGCATGAAGGAACTGGAATCTGAATATCCTAAAGTTAAGTTTTACGATATGGAATTCGATCACCCTGATGCTTCGTTAATTCGAAACCTTCCTGAATGCAGAGGGTTTATGGGCCTTCCTTTTACCGTTTTTTATAAGGATGGAAAAGTAGTAAAAGCTACAAGTAGTATTCAATCCAAAGGACAGATAGAAGAAATTCTGAATTCAGAATTTTCTGATTAACAGTCATCTATAAAATCACTTACTATAAGTTAATCCAATCTTAATATTTTATTAAGGAAAAGCACTGTTCAAAAGCTATTTTTGTGCCTTGCATTAGCGCTCAAAACCTTGCTAAATTTAGAATATAATCTAAATAATTTTGGTTTGAGTTATTAATCAATTATTATTTTTGCATAGCTTTTTTAATATCAGGTTATTGTTGAATTCAGTTTCATATTTTTTGTTATTAAAAGTTGTAGAATTGTTAAAAACTATATTCTTTTTTTTAGGCATTTTAATTAATCTCAAATAGTTTTGTATCAAAGAATTACTAATCACTAAATTTTACAGTTTATGAAAAAAACATTACGCAATTTTTTAGCCCTTGCTTTTCTCGTGCTCTTTGCCCAGTTTGCAATTGCACAATCAGGGGTTAAAGGGACAGTAAAAGATTCCCAGACGAATGAAACCCTAATAGGGGCAAATGTTGTTGTTAAAGGAACAACAAACGGAGCACCTTCAGATTTGAACGGAAAATTCAAGATTGACCTTGATGCAGGAAGTTACACCATGGAAATTACCTTTACCGGCTACGAAACCGTTGAAGTCCAGGCCACAGTTCAAGAGGGATCCTATACAGATTTGGGCACAATCCGTATGGAGTCGAGCGCAATGAGTTTGTCAGGTGTAAGTATTATCGCTGACTATGCACGCGAAAGGCAAACTCCTGTAGCATTCTCTAACCTTAAAAAACAGGAGATTGAAAATAAACTTGGATCTCGTGATTTACCTATGGTGGTTAACTTAACTCCAAGTGTTTATGCTACACCTCAGGGTGGTGGTGCTGGTGATGCACGTATTAACATTCGTGGATTTAACCAAAGAAATGTAGCCATCATGCTTAATGGTGTTCCTGTAAACGATATGGAAAACGGTTGGGTTTACTGGTCGAACTGGGATGGTGTAGCTGATGCTACCTCTTCCATTCAGATGCAGCGCGGCTTAAGTGCTGTTAACCTGGCTACTCCTTCCATTGGTGGTACCATGAACATTATTACCAGTCCTGCTGATAATAAAGGCGGCGGATCAGCCAGATTCGAATATGGATCAGGCAACTTTATGAAAACAACTCTGACTGGCCATACCGGGTTAATCAATGAAAAATTCGCTGCAAGTGTTAGTGTTGTTCGTAAAGTTGGTGAAGGTGTAATTGATAAAACCTGGACAGATGCTTGGGCATACTACCTCGGCGCTAGCTATAACATCAATAAAGATCATCGTTTAGAAGTTTTTGCTATTGGCGCACCCCAGCGTCATGGTCAAAATATTTATAAGCAGAATGTAGCTGCCTACAGCCATGATTATGCAAAAGAAATTGGAGCCGATACCAGTACCCTTTCAAAATTCTTTGAGTCACCAAACGGAAGACTATATAACGAGAACTGGAATAGTGTTAACGAAAGCTATACTGGTCAGCAGAGCTTCAACGGTAAAACAATTGACCGTTATAAGCCTGATTTCTTAGCTGAAAGAGAGAATTACTACCATAAGCCAATCACCAACCTTAACTGGTATGCCCAGTGGAGCGACAAGGTCTCACAATTTACTACCTTGTATTATTCAGGTGGTACAGGTGGAGGAACGGGTATGTATAATAATTACCCTGGTGAAATATATGATTATTCCAGTGAACCAACCCGCATTGTTGATTGGGATGCGACGATTGCAATGAATCAAAGTGATACAGATAGAAAAGGAAATCCAAAAACTCCTGGGGAATCATTAGGTATTCTGAGAAATTCAACAAACAATCAGTGGACAATAGGTGCCATTTCAAAAGTGAAAGTTGCTTTTAACGATAACTTTAAAACCCAATTTGGACTTGATTGGAGAACTGCAGAAATAGAACATTACAGAGAGGTTCGTGATTTATTGGGTGGTAATTATTTTACCTATACTGGTAATCAGTTCGACACGCCGGCTATGTATCAAAAGGGATTAGGGGATAAGATCGCCTATAATAATACCAATACAGTTGATTGGTTTGGTGGTTTTGCACAAGGTGAATGGTCGAATGAATTAGTTTCAGTATATGGTACATTTGGTTATTCGATGATAAAATATTCATATGTGAATCATTTTGTTACTGCTGATACAACCGCTGCAGGAGCACCTGACGTGAACAGCGGCGAATTGACTGCTGAAACTGACTGGATCAGTGGATGGCAATTCAAAGGCGGGGCTAACTATAATGTAAATGAAACATTTAACATTTTCGGAAACTTCGGTTTTATTTCTAAAGTTCCCATTTTTGATGAGGTAATTGATGATGGCGATGGAACCGTATCTGAAAACCCGGAAAACGAATCCTTTAATTCTTATGAACTGGGCGCGATCTACAAAAGTTTAGATGATAAAGTTTCGTTAAAAGGAAACTTGTATTATACACTCTGGACAAACAGGATTATGACAAGAAGTGTACAACTTGATGAAACCGGAACAATGGGTATCGCTTTTATTAAAGGGATGAAGCAAAGCCATACGGGAATTGAAGTGGAAGCGTCATACCGTCCGGTAAATATTTTTGGTGTTGGTGTAGTTGGTTCTGTAGGAAACTGGAAATATTTAGCTGATGTTAATGCAATCGTAAAAAATTACGAAGGTGGAGCCGGAATCGTTTCAGATACTGTAAATGTATATGCTAATGGATTAAAAGTGGGTGATGCCCCTCAGACTCAAGTAGGTGTTTTTGCCACTGTTTATCCTGTTGAAGGAATGAGTATTGATTTACTTTGGAGGTTCTATGCTGATCATTATGCAGAATTCGACCCAACAAACCGTGATGATGAAACTGATAAAGATCAGGTATGGAAAACTCCTTCCTATTCAGTATTTGATTTGAGCTTTAATTACAAGCTCCCCTTAAAAGGAAAAGTAGGGGTTGATATATTTGCCCATGTATTTAACCTGTTTGATACTTTCTATATTCAGGATGCTTTAGATAATAGCCCCTATAATGGAAATTACAACAATGGCGGAGATATTGATTTCAACCATGATGTAAACACTGCAGAAGTATTCCTTGGATTACCAAGAACATTTAACCTTGGAGCTAGGATTAACTTATAAGTAAATAGAATAGATTGTTATAAAGCTGCCTTGAATAAAATCAAGGCAGCTTTTTTTATCTCTTCTTTTAGCGGATTCAAAGTTCTACAAAGTCCGTATGTTGACTCAGATCACTAGTTCTATTAGAAGAAAGAAACATATTTGGCAGTTGGGTATTAAGAATTCATTAAGCCAATTCCCAAGTTAATTTTCAGTATCCTTTTGAATTAATTTCGATACAAAGAAAAATAAGCTTAAAACTAGTGGTTTGTGACTTAAGTTAAAGGTATAAAAAAAGAGGGGCAATTAAATTGCCCCTCTTTTAATTTAAAATAGAATGTTTTTATTTAGGAGGATTTTCCACCTTAATATCATATTTAATTGTGCTGTTACCATTTGGTGAGGCAGAATTAACTTCTTTGATAATTAATAATCCCCTGTTTCCGGTGTGTGTTTCAAATGCTAAAACATCACCTACCGCAAAACCACCCGGGTTGCTGATCAACTCACTGAAGAAATTTGAATTAAGTGTAACACCTGTATTTTGAATCGTCAGGATCAGGATATTTTTATCGGTTACAAGGTCATAAGCTGCCTGGTTTAGTGCAGTCTTTGCAAATAAAGTATTGTTTTTATTTGTCCAGTTCTCAATCTGTGGATATACAGCGTAAAGGTTATTATTTGTTGGTGACATAACTGTATGGCCATAGGTAGCCCCATGGAAATATACCCAGTCAATTTTTGCTTGTACATCAGCATCTTGCGCTTCTGTCATACTAAATGTTTCGCCGGTAATAGAAGCAAATGAACTGTTGGTTGCGCTGGTATAAGAACCGAGGGTAATGTTAGTATAAGAAGAAATTCCGGGGTCACCAGGAACTGTTGTGATGGTAAAGCTTGCTGAAGTACTTAAACCGTTTTTATCCGTAACTTTAATAGTAAATACTTCGCTTCCTGGATTGTTCGGAAAAGCTATGGTTTCGATATCCACAGTAAAAGACGAAACACTAACTGCTGAGTCCAAAACAGTTGTTTGAGAAACATTTTCATAATCTCTGGTTACCTTAATTGTAGAAAGGTTCTTGTCAGATTTACTCTGAGCAGTAAAGCCAAACACAAATGGTTCACCTACCTCAAGGGTAACATCTCCATCAACTCTATCCCATCCGGTTCCTGGATGAACACCACCCAGAAATGTAATTGTTGGTGGCAATGGTTCTTCTTCATCTTTTGCACAAGACGTAAATAATACTCCTGCAACTGCCAGAAGTCCTAATAAATAACTGATTTTTTTCATTTTTGTGTGTTTATTTATAATTAATTACTTAGTTTATTTTGAGCGCGCAAAGATAAAAATAAAAACTTTATACTTGACATTATCTATTACGTGTACTTTAATTTTAGATAAAAATTTATACTTCGAAACAATTAACGTGAATATATTGATTTAAGTATTAAGGATATTAGTCGTCAGCTTTTTTGCTTAATAACGGAACAAATCGAAAACTTCCATGATCTTCCTCAACAACTGAATTATCAGGCCCTTTCATAATACGTTTCATGATTTGAAAGTCTGTCCCAACGGGTATTACAAGTATCCCCCCTGGCTTAAGTTGATCAACAAGGTCCTGAGGGATAAACGGCGCTCCTGCTGTAACTATAATTTTATCAAAGGGCGCTTCGGTAGGCATTCCTTTGTAACCATCTCCATAAGTAATCATCTTAGGCCTGTAACCCAATTCCTGTAAAAAGTTTTTCGTTTTTAAATAAAGGGCTTTTTGCCGTTCAATGGTGTAAACTTTTGCACCCATTTCCAGAAGAATGCATGACTGATAACCTGATCCTGTTCCTATTTCCAGAATTTTATCCCCCTTTTCAACATTAAGTAATTCTGTTTGAAAGGCCACAGTATAAGGCTGCGATATGGTTTGTCCTGAGCCAATAGGAAAAGGTTTATCTTCGTAGGCAAATTCAAGAAAAGAGGAATCCATAAAGACATGCCTTGGAACAGTTTCAATAGCATTTAGTATCCGTTGGTCTGAGATTCCTTTCCGTTCCAATATATCCCGGAGTTTCTTCCGCATTCCCTTATGTTTGTATGTATCAAGCATCTAAATTAATTGTTAGCTTATTAACCGGAAATAGTTTATAAATGCCCCTTTCTTTTTACGAATATACTTAAACAGACTATATATTTGCGCAAAAATAACTAATTTGTACACAAATAGAAAAATGTTAAAAATAGGTGTTTTAGGGGCAGGTCATTTAGGTAAAATTCATATTAAATGTATACAGGAATCAGATAAACTTTCGCTGGTAGGTTTTTTCGATCCGGATGACAAAATAGCAGAAACGGTTGAGAAAGAGTATTCCACAAAAAGATTCAATAACATATCTGATTTAATTGATTCCGTGGATATTGTAGATATAGTTACGCCTACTATTTCCCACTTTGATTGTGCCACACAGGCATTAAGAGGTTTTAAACATGTATTCATTGAAAAACCTGTTGTTACCACTCCTGATGAAGCCAGGCAACTGATAGCCCTCGCACAAGAAGCCGAAGTGAAGGTACAGGTTGGGCATGTTGAAAGATTCAATCCGGCATTTACTGCTGCACTTCCATACTTTGGTAAACCAATGTTTATTGAGACTCATCGTTTGGCTCAGTTTAACCCCAGGGGGACCGATGTACCGGTAATACTCGATTTAATGATCCATGACCTGGATATTGTATTGAGCGTGGTTAAATCCAATATACGGAAGGTACATGCAAGTGGCGTTTCTGTAGTGAGTGATACCCCTGATATTGCCAACGCTAGATTGGAATTTGATAATGGCTGCGTAGCCAATTTAACGGCAAGCAGGATATCTATGAAAAACATGAGAAAGTCGCGTTTCTTTCAGCAAGATGCTTACATTTCAGTGGATTTCCTGGAAAAGAAAACAGAAATTTTTCAAATGGAAGATGTGCCTGACCCTGATAAAGCTGACCCTCTTGCTATGATAATCAATCTTGGGGAAGGAAAAGGAAGTAAAAAAATAACCTTGCAGCAACCAGAAATAAAACCTGTTAATGCAATTAAAACTGAATTGGAGAGCTTTGCCTATGCTATTAAAAACAACCAATCTCCTTTAGTTTCAATAAATGATGGTTATGCTGCACTCGACCTGGCATATAAAATCATTGAAAAAATGAAATTCGGCACGGATTAGCAAAAATGCCTTTTCCCTTTGCAAACAAACTATTTTAAGGTATTGCATATAAACACCTTAAAATATTCCAACAATTTTTATTAAAAACCAATCGTTTTTATAATTTCGCAGACCAAAATTTAGTAGTGTGAGTTTTGACAATAAACTTTTAGCCCTTTTAGGCATTCTTTTTATCGGTATGTTTACCGCTTGCGACAAATTTGAGGGATCTCAAACAGTCCCCTCGTATCTGAGGGTTGATACTATATTTTTGGTAAATAATCCACAAATAGAAGAGGGAAAAATTACACATAATTTTACGGATGTTTGGGTTTATGTGGATGATCAGACGATTGGCTCTTTCGAGTTAAGGGGGATCAATACTGAAGTACCACTGGCTGTGCCAATTTTAACTGAAGGTACTCATAAACTCTCGCTGTATGCCGGTATAAAATTTAATGGCATGTCGGGGACAAGAGGCCCTTATCCATTTGTTAAACCAAAAATATTTGAAAATTTTAATTTTGTAAAGGATAGCATTGTTAAAATAAATCCGAGTGTAAGTTATTATGAAACAGTGACATTTACCTGGACTGAAGAGTTTGAAGATGGCTCCCTATCGATCATTGAAACTTCCAGCAGCGATACATTGATGACAACCTTTGAACATGAACCTATCAATCCGGCATTAGGTAACCGCTCTGGAATTGCGTATATCGATGATGAAAATTCTACTTTTGAAATTTCCTCCTATGACCCTGAACTTTCAGGATATAGTTTACCAGGAGGTGGCCAGCCAGTTTTAATGGAAGTAGAATATAATATAAATGTCCATATGTCAGTTGGTTTGTTTATTAGGCAAGTTGGCGTGGGGATAACCCAGCATGCAGTTCTAATCCTTACTCCAACTAATGGTAAATGGAAAAAAGTGTATGTTAATTTTACCCCTGCGATTGATGCCTATCCAAACGGCGACTATTATAATGTGTTTTTCAGGGCCGAGTATGAATCAGGAGTGGAAACTGGTATAATTATGCTGGATAATTTGAAATTATTACATAGAGGTTAGAATAATGAACAGAACATTACAAGTTGCGAAATACATATTTGCCGATCTTCTTGCTGCAGCTATTGCATGGACCCTTTTTTTCATCTATAGAAAGTACATTGTTGATCCATCAGTAATTAATAATCTGCCAGAAATATTCACCGACCGCAAACTGTATTTAGGCCTTGCAGTAATTCCCTTCTTTTGGTTAACAATTTATATAATTATTGGGATCTATCGGAAAATATACCGTAAATCGAGGCTGAAAGAACTTGGGCAAACCATTACCATAACGTTTTTCGGTGTTATTATTATCTTTTTTTCTATCATACTCGACGATGTCATTATTTCTTACAAATCGTATTACCAGTCGTTTATAATTTTATTCCTGCTACACTTTATAATAACTTATTCATTCAGGCTATTTATAACCACCCGTACCATCCGTAAAATCCATAAGAGGATCATAGGTTTTAATAGTATAATAGTCGGTAGCAACGGAAATGCGGTTAAAATATTTGATGAAATTGAAAGCGAAGAAAAGTCTTCAGGGAACAAGTTTATTGGATTTATTAATGCAAAGGAATATGATAACTATTTGCTTGCAAAGCGATTAAAGCATTTAGGCCATATTTCACAATTAAGAAGTATTGTTGAGGAACATAAGATTGAGGAAGTTATCATCGCAATTGAAAGGTCAGAACATAGTAAGGTAGAAAATATCATCACCCAACTTGAAGATACAAACGTGGTGATAAAAATCACTCCAAATTTACAGGACTTCCTCACAGGTGCTGTGCGTACAGAGGGAATATGGCATGCACCACTTGTCCAAATTTCACCTGACTTAATGCCTGCGTGGCAAATGTCCTTAAAAAGGATCCTTGATATCATAATTTCATTAATTGGAATTCTTATCCTTTTGCCGGTTTACATTGTGATTGGAATAGGTGTTAAAGCTACCTCCAAAGGCCCGATTATTTATAAACAGGAAAGGGTTGGACTGCATGGCAAGCCCTTTTATATGTTCAAATTCAGATCGATGTACAAAGATGCTGAAAATGGCACTCCAAAGCTTTCTTCTGAAACGGATAGCAGGATAACCCCATTTGGAAAGTTTTTACGTAAAGTCAGGCTGGATGAAATCCCTCAGTTCTTCTCGGTATTAATAGGGGATATGTCATTAGTGGGCCCAAGGCCTGAAAGGCAGTTTTTTATTGATCAGATTGTAAAAAGAGCACCCCATTATCGTTTATTACACAAAGTTAAACCTGGCATTACCTCCTGGGGCCAGGTTAAATATGGTTACGCATCGAATGTAGACGAAATGATCCAACGCCTTAAATACGATATCCTTTACATCGAGAACATGTCGCTGGCAATGGATCTTAAAATTATGATCTACACTGTGTTGATAGTTATTCAGGGAAGAGGGAAATAAATGTCCACCATCGTGAAAAAATACTTCATAATAGTTTTGTTATTTTTACCTGCCATTCTTTTCGCCCGTCTGGCTGAAATGCCAGGTTATATAATTTCTAATGATGGCGATACTTCGGAGGTACTATTAAAAATTCGACTCGACTATCAGGATGATATATATTTTGCACGGGTTCAATATGGTGTTTTTTTAATGGATTCTAATTCTACGTTAAAACTATTAAAGCCGGGTGAAATAAAGGAATTTGGTTTTCATTATCTTTATAAGGATCACAAATTTGTTTCTGTAGAATATTTTAATAACTATTTCCTTTTTCTGTATGTTATTATCGACGATGGGCCATTAAAACTATTTGCCCACTATAAGGACATGTTCGATAGCCGCACTGATTATGGTAATCTTTCCTATTTTTTACTGTCATTTCCTGCTAGTTCTCAGAAAGATTTCTTTTGCTTTCTTAAACCAGACGGGTCGTTTATAAAATACAGCAAATATAGCGGCAAAAAGCGATTGGCCGATTTTTTTTCTGATTATCCTGAACTTCAGGCAAAGATAAAACGTGGCCTGTATAAATATACAGCCGTTTATCATATGGTTAGGGAGTATAATAAATGGTATACTAAAAATGTCGGGAAAAATTAAAAAAGACTAATTTCATCTGGTAAGCTTACAACTCACCTTTTTCGATCAAAACAACAATCTCTTCTATTTCCCTATCCTCACCTTCCGGATCGTATTGCTCTTTTAAATTATATCCAAATAATCTGGCAAAGGTCTGCCAGAAAAACGCCATGAATTTCCCTCTCAATTCCTGAACCAGTACATAGGAAGAATTTCCAGTTTCCCGGTCAACAAGTTTGATAAGAATAGCTCCTTGTTTAAAGGTAAGTTTTTTCAAGTCATCCTCAAATTCCTCCCTAAGTTCATCTTCAGCCAATTTCATTATCCGACGACGTTCTGCATCATTTTTTGCATTTTTGAGAATTTCTTCATACTCGTTCAGCTTTATACCTGCAAGTTTTGCATAAGGATAAGCTTTTTTAACATTATATACCAGCCTGCTGTTTCTGTTAGCCAGTGCCTTTAATTTTCTGGGCATTCTTCTGTTTACAACATATTCAGGCAGGTTTATTGTGATAATGGTATCTCCGTCTACTATGCGGGCCAACACAATTTTACTTTCAGTTTCTTGTGCAAAAAGAAAAAGTGGAGAAGAAACTATAATTGCTGATATGATGATCTTTTTTAACATAAAACCTATAGGCCCATTTCAATTATTATGCCAACGAAAATTTAACAAATTCCGTATAAAAAAAGCAGGATAAAAATCCTGCCTTGTTTTATGCCACCTTTAATTTGGCTATGTTTGTTTTTTTGAATTTCTCTTCTGCGTAAGATAGCGAGATATTCAAACGTTTTACCTTTTCATCAGAAGGTAATTCAAACATTGCATCTGTCAGTATCCCTTCAACAATGGAGCGAAGGCCTCGCGCACCTAATTTGAATTCATTGGATTTTTCTACGATAAAATCAAGGACTTCAGGTTCAAACTTCAATTTTATCCCATCCATTTCAAACAGTTTCGTGTACTGTTTAATAAGTGAATTCTTCGGCTCTGTTAAAATACTTCTTAGTGTTTCCTTGGTTAACGGATGCAGAAAACTTACGACCGGCATTCTTCCTACAATTTCAGGAATTAATCCGAACTTACGAATATCCGGAGGTGAAATATATTGCAATATATTATCCTTGTCGATATTACGAATACCATCTTTGAAAGAATAACCGATTACATTGGTTCTTAACCTGGAAGCAATAATTTTTCCAATACCATCGAAAGCACCACCCGCGATAAATAGAATATTTTTTGTATCTATCTGGATCATCTTTTGCTCCGGATGTTTACGGCCACCTTGCGGTGGTACGTTTACTACGGTTCCTTCGAGCAATTTTAATAAAGCCTGTTGCACCCCTTCACCTGATACATCCCTGGTGATAGAAGGATTGTCGCTTTTCCGGGCAATTTTATCAATCTCATCAATAAAGATGATCCCCTTTTCAGTGGCTGCCACATTATAATCAGCCACCTGCAATAATCTGCTTAAAATACTTTCGACATCTTCACCAACATAACCAGCCTCCGTTAATACCGTTGCGTCGGCAATACAAAAGGGTACTTTCAGCATTTTTGCAATGGTACGGGCTAAAAGTGTTTTCCCTGTACCGGTTTCTCCCACCATTATAATATTGGCTTTTTCTATTTCAATGGGTTCTTCGTTGGGTTTACTTTCCGGTTGGGTAATCCGCTTATAATGATTGTAAACAGCCACAGCCATCACTCTTTTAGCCTCATCCTGACCAATTACATACTGGTCCAGGTAATTCTTAATTTCCAGCGGTTTTTGAAGCTTGATCCTGTTGAACTGGTTTTTCGATTTTGTAGCTTGTTCTTCTTCAATAATATGTTGCGCTTGTATCACACAATAATCACAAATGTGTGCATCAAGGCCGGCAATCAGCACATTTGTTTGTGCTTTTTCCCTTCCACAAAATGAACAGCGTTCTATTTTTTTTACCATATCAAGCGGATTAGAATATAATTCTTTTATTTATCGTCACCCGGGCGTGTTAACACTTCATCAATCATACCGTAATCACGTGCTTCCTGCGCAGTCATCCAATAATCACGATCACCGTCTTTCCAAATCTTTTTATAGGTTTGCCCTGAATGCCTTGCGATGATTTCGTACAGCTCTTTTTTTAGTTTCTGAATTTCACGGGCAGTAATTTCAATATCAGATGCCTGGCCCTGAGCTCCTCCCATTGGTTGATGGATAAGAACGCGTGAATGGGGTAGGGCAGTCCGTTTGCCTTTTTTACCAGCACATAGTAGTACAGCTCCCATAGATGCCGCCATTCCCGTGCAAATAGTGGCTACATCCGGACGAATGTATTGCATGGTATCATAAATTCCTAATCCTGCATGAACACTTCCACCTGGTGTGTTTAAATAGATTTGGATATCTTTTCCTGCATCCACAGATTCAAGGAACAGCAACTGCGCCTGGATAATGTTAGCCACATAATCATCGATAGGAACGCCTAAAAATATTATACGATCCATCATCAACCTTGAAAAAACATCCATGGTTGCTATGTTCAATTGACGTTCTTCAATAATCGTCGGTGATATATAGTTATTGGCAATAGATTCATATTTTTCAAGGGTAACACTACTAATGCCCTTGTGTTTTATCGCGTATTTTTTAAATTCGTTATTCATGTTCATGGTGATGATGTTTATGATGATCGTTTACCTTGGCAATAAAATCATCGTAATTTGTACTAATAGTTTTCAATTTTAGTTTCGACTTAAATAATTCCCTTACCTGGTCGTCGAATAACTGATCGTAAATTCTTCTGACTTCTTCCTGATTCTGAAGCACTGAATCAACCAAAGGATCGAGTTGTTTGCTTTTTTCTTCATCTTCCAGATCGAACATAAATTGTTTAGCATACATCTTCTTTACAAAATCCCTTATGTCTTTGTTTTCAACTTTCAAATCATGATCAGTAGCAATTTTATTCACAATTAATTGCTGTTTTAACGACTTTAAATAAGAATCATAATCTTCGTCAATATTCTCTTTCGTAATTTTTTCATCCGAAGAGATCAGCCATCTTTTCACAAATTCACCGGGGAATGTGATGTCACTGTCATGAATCAATTTCTCCATTACTTCATGCACAAAGAAGTTGTCACTTTCCCGTTGAAAGTATTCTTTTGCTTCGCTTCTCAGTTTTTCTCTGAATGCTTCTTCCGAATCCACTCCACTATTTGGATAAACTCTGTCGAATAATTCCTGGTTTACTTCGGCAGGTTTGATCCTGGATATTTCAGTTACAGTAAATTCATAGTCGGCTTTTAGCTTTTCTTCATCCTCTTTTTTAATTCCTAGCATCGAGGCTGTTTCAGTTTCGTTTTCAGTAGCTGCCAGAGGATTAAACCGGACCTTGTCGTCTTTTTTACATCCCACAAATTTTTTCTTTACCTTCTCATCCTTTATAAATTTTATCGACAAAGACGTTGCATGCTTTTCAGCTCCATCAGCAACATTTCCTTCATTATCCAATGCTATAATATCTCCTTTTATCAGGTCACCTTCTTCCGCTGTTTCCGGATTGAAGGGTTGTCCATTACGTGCAGTCACTTCTTTTAAGTAACCATCTACTTTATCATCCTCCACCTGGATATCAAAATATTCAACTTCAATTTTATCATTTAATTCAAGTCCAAGTTCTGGTGCCAGTCCAATATCAAAGAAAAATTCAAAATCAGTGTCGTTTTCAAAATCAGCCTTAGGCTCATTATTTTCGCTAGCCAAAGGGTAACCCAATATTTCCAGTTTGTTTTCAACAATATAATTATTCAAAGATTCTGACAGAAGTTTGTTCACTTCATCGGCAAGTACACTTTTGCCGTACATCTTTTTAATTAAGCCATAGGGAACTTTTCCCGGCCTGAATCCTTTTAAACTTGACTTTTTCTGAACCTCTTTGAGCGCTTCATTCACTTTTGATTCGTAATCATTCGCTGCCACCTCAATTTTAATCGTTGCTGTTAAGTCACCTGTGCTTTCTTGTGTAATGTTCATTTTAAATATGCTGTTAAAAATTTGGGGTGCAAAAATAGTCAATTATTTAGAACTAAATCCCATGAAGACAAAACATTTCAAATACCAAAAAAGTTGTACCAAAGTTAGAATCATTTGCAAATCAAATGCCTGAATTTCTTCTTAAATTACTAAGAAAAGATTGTGCAAAAATCAGCCTAATAAAAAACCCCGGCATTGCCAGGGTTTTCGATGAGTGCGGGTGAAGGGACTCGAACCCCCACGCCTTGCGGCACCAGATCCTAAGTCTGGCGCGTCTACCAATTCCGCCACACCCGCTTTTAAATCTGGGTGCAAAAATATATATTTTTCAATAGGTTTTCGTTTTGTGGTAGGAATTTCTTTGCCTAATTTTGCGCATTAACGAATTCTTAAATATATTTTCTATGAAATATACGGCTTTATTAATTGTAATAGTTGTTTTTTTTGGTGCGGGTCCTCTGCTATCTCAGGAAGAAGTTTATAGTGAAAAGAGGGTTGGAAGCTACACAGAGAAGGGATTTTATTTACAAGATAAAAAACACGGTTCTTTTGTAAAAGAATCAAGAAATGGAGCAGTTACCAATATTGAAACGTACAAAAATGGGCTTAAGCATGGGATATTTGTATTTTTCGATAATAATGGATACATCTCCAAACAGGAGTTTTATAAAAATGATACCTTGCATGGATGGGTAATTGAGTATTACGATGCCAACAAAGCAAGTGCCCGTACCTGTTACTTAAACGGTTTAAATAATGGAAAGAAATTCCTCTATTACGAAAATGGCAAGATGAAGGAAGAGTCAGATTATAATATGGGCCTTAAGGACGGCTTATCAAAATATTTCGACGAAAATGGTAAAATTGTAGTCCAGTATCAATATAAGAACGGAATGTTTGATGGCATCAATTATTTTTTCTTTCCCAATGGGAACGTTCAAAAAGAAGAATCATATAAAGACAACATACTTAACGGGCCTTATAAAGAATTATACCCTACAGGTAAACTGAAATTATCAGGACAATATCTTGGCGGAAAAAAAACAGGCGAGTGGGTTGAATTTGATGTCCGGGGACTTGAGCTCAAAAGATCAACCTTTATTGAAGGCAAAGAAAAGTAGTCGTTTTAATGAAAAACCATACTTCTAAAAAACAAATTCTTAACCCTTATACCGAGCAGGAAGGCTACAACTGTTTCGGATGTTCACCCAACAATCATCTGGGCTTAAAAATGAATTTCTTTGAAGAAGGTGAGTACGTATTATCGCCATGGGAACCATCTGATCATTTTGCCGGTTATAAGAAAGTACTTCATGGAGGTATCCAGGCAACTCTTCTGGATGAAATTGCCAGTTGGTGTGTCCAGATCAAACTAAAAACTGCAGGAGTTACAGCTAACCTTAATTTAAGGTATAAAAAGCCTGTGTATGTGAATAAAGGAAACCTGTTGCTAAAAGCTAAAATAGATAAGGTAGAAAGACGAATTGCCTATGTACATGCCCAACTCGTCAATACTGATAATGTGGTTTGTTGTGAAGGCGAAGTAAAATATTTCATTTATCCTGAAGAGGTTGCAAGGGAAAAATTATATTTTCCTGAATTTGAAAAGTTTTTTATAAAAGAATAATTTGTAGACACATATTTCTTTGCCCGGACTAAATTATTATTACTCTTAATTAAATCTGATCAGATAGTTCAAGAAAAAATTCCGCCCAGTTGACATCCGCATAAGATTCACCTAGCCTAACAAAAACCATATTTTTTTCGGGGTAAACAAAAATATATTGCCCAAGTATGCCTTTGGCAAAAAATGTCCCGTTCTCCAACACTCGCCATTGATAAGTATAGGAATATCCTTGTGAATCGCGGGAATCATTTATAATTGAGGTCGATTTTATAATCCACTTTTCGGGTATTATCTGCTTTTCATTTAATCTGCCATGATTCAGATATAAACTCCCAAACTTCAAAAAATCGCGGGCAATTGCATTAATACAGCAAAACGCCTTAATGGTTTGATCTTCTTCGTTGTCAATACTCCACGAAGCATCCGACTCCATTCCAAGTGGAACCCAAATCTTTTTTTCCAGGTAATGGCTCAATTTAGTATTGGTTGCCCGTTCCACAATCAGGCCTAGTAAGAGACTGTTCACACTTACATAGTCGTAATTGATCCCGGGTGGTTCTTTAATTTTTAATTGGGTAATGTATTTCATCAGATCAGTGCCATAATAATATTTTGCCATATCAGCAAAAGGGGTGTTATAGGCTTCATCGAAATCGATACCAGAACGCATATTAAGTAGATCGTCAATGGTGACGGCATCAAATTCTTTTGGCAATTCCTTCAGGAAAAAAGTAATAGATTGGCTTGTGCTATAAATATAGCCTTCATCAATCGCTATCCCTACAAGGGCAGATAAAAAAACCTTGGACACTGAAAAGGAGGGTATTATTGAAGTGGAATCAAAACCGGCAAAATAGTTTTCATAAATTAAAACATCGTTTTTCAACACAAGAAAAGCAACTGTTTCATGATCCGATAAAAACGCTTCAAAAGCGCTGGGAGCAGCTTCCTGATAATAAGAAAAAGGAACCTCAAAAGGAAAGTTTCTGTATGATTTTATAAAATGATAAGTTTGATCACCTTTATTCACATCAAGTTTAGGAAATTTCATATGGTCACGAATGTCAGCATAGTTCCAGTAAAAATAGCGGCCAATATGTTTCGGTAAAATAAAAACAGATGAAAGTAACAAAATAATAACTGAAAAGATGAAAAGTAATTTTCGTTTCACAATAAATATAAATTCAGGATTTTAATAGCAAAGAAAAGGATAATACTTCAAATTCATACCTCAATATTTGTAATTTTCTATTCCTATTAAAAAACAAGAATGTATGTCATTAATTTTCACTTGCAATAATTTTTAAATACATGAACCTTATACATACATTTTTGTTGAGTTCTTTTAGAAATCAACAATATAAATCACAATAAAAAGCAAAACACAATAAGCCATGTCAAGAGGAATATTTACAGTCCCCAAAGCTTATAATGAACCCATAAAATCATATAAGCCGGGATCATCTGAAAGAATTGAATTAAAGTCAACACTTCAGGCTATGCGAAATAAACTGGTCGATATACCAATGTTTATCGGAGGGCTGGAAGTCCGAACCAATGACATCAGGGAAATCCACCCACCACATGACCCCCAGCATCTCTTAGGCCATTATCATTATGGAACGTCTGACCATGTACACCAGGCCATAAATGCAGCACTTGCAGCCCGGCCCTCGTGGCAGGCTTTGGACTGGGACCATCGTGCAGCAATTTTTCTTAAGGCAGCCGAATTGGTTTCAGGGCCTTACAGGGCAAAGATCAACGCGGCGACTATGCTGGGGCAGTCTAAGAATGTGTTCCAGGCTGAAATTGATGCGGCTTGCGAAATGGCCGATTTTTTCCGCTTTAATGTCCAGTTTATGGCAGAAATTTATCAACAGCAGCCCATTTCTGACAAAGGAATTTGGAATAGGGTGGAGCAACGTCCACTTGAAGGATTTGTTTATGCAATCACCCCCTTTAACTTTACATCCATCGCCGGAAACCTTCCTGCAGCGCCTGCTTTAATGGGTAATGTGGTGGTTTGGAAACCGGCCGAGACACAAGTTTACTCAGCAGCTATTCTAATGGAAATATTTCGTGAAGCAGGTTTACCTGATGGGGTTATTAACATGGTATTTGTTAATGGGCCGGCTGGTGGCAAGGTAATGGCCACCCACCCCGATTTTGTCGGAGTACATTTTACAGGTTCTACAGAAGTGTTTAAAAAAATATGGAAAGCCATTGGTGACAATGTAGCACTTCATAATACCTATCCCAAAATTGTAGGGGAAACAGGAGGTAAGGACTTTGTTATGGTTCATAAGTCAGCAAAACCAGGACAAGTAGCCACTGCACTCTCAAGGGGGGCATTCGAATACCAGGGGCAAAAATGCAGTGCCGCATCACGGGCTTATATCCCGGACAGTTTGTGGCCCAAAGTAAAAAAAATGTTGGTAGACGATGTGCAATCATTCAGGATTGGTGGGCCGGAAGATTTCAGGAACTTTATCAATGCAGTAATTGATGAAGTAGCATTTGAAAAGATCACTTCCTATATTGATCATGCTAAAGAAGATAATTCATGCGAAATTATTGCCGGCGGTAATTATGATAAAAGTATAGGTTATTTTATTGAACCTACTGTTATCGTAACTACTGATCCGAATTATAAAACTATGCATGAAGAAATCTTCGGCCCGGTTTTGACAATATACGTTTACCCTTCTAATCAATATGAAGAAACGCTTGAGATTTTGGATAAAACATCTCCCTATGCACTAACGGGGGCAATTTTTGCCCAGGATAGATGGGCAATTGATACCGCTTTCAATAAACTTTTAAATGCAGCAGGTAATTTTTATATCAACGACAAACCTACCGGTGCCGTCGTTGGACAGCAACCCTTTGGTGGTGCCAGGGCTTCGGGGACTAATGATAAATCCGGTTCTTACCTAAACTTGCTTCGTTGGGTATCGCCAAGAACTATCAAAGAAAATTTTGCACCTCCTGAAGATTACCGGTATCCATTTATGGAAGAGGAATAAGTAGTTCTTTAATAGAAATTTTAAGGTTGAATCAAATATTGGTTCAACCTTTTTTTATATCTTTAGAATTCGAAAATCAAATATTTAACCAACATGAAAACAAGAGAATTCCTTTGCCTGGCCCTAATTCATTATTTTGGAGTATTGTTATCTCCCGCCATTTGCCAGATACCTGACAGTCTTTGGTATAAATCATATGGCAACACCATGGATGAAGTAGGATTTGATTGTATAGAAGCTGCTGAAGGCGAATATCTCGTTATTGGCAAAACAGAAATATCAAACACCAATTGGGATGCTTATATTGCAAAATTGGATAACAATGGCAACCTCATCTGGGAAAAATCCTATGGTGGAGCCCAGGATGAACAGATTGTTTCTATTTGTCCCGGATTGTATTTCGGTTACGTTATGACGGGCTATACAAGTACTGATGCCAATGGACTATCTGATATTTGGATATTATACATCGATGATAATGGCGATTCCATCGCTTCCATGAAGTATGGCAGTTGGAGCTCTGATCAGGGATATTGCATCCGGCCCAATGTTGATCAGGGATTTATTGTTTCATCCAGGTCATCAGTATACCAAATGGGCGACCAGGTTCACCTTATGAAACTAGATATTAGTCTGGATACAATTTGGACAAAACTTTATGGAGGTACGCACCAGGACTATGGACATTGGGTAGAAGAAACTTCTGATTACGGTTATATCATAGCAGGAAATACATACAGTAGTCCCTACCCTGAATCTGGTGATGCATGGGTAATTAAAACAGATAATAACGGAGATACTCTTTGGACAAAAAAGTTTGGAGGTGAAGATGAGGATGTTTTTTACTGTTTGACAGAAACTGACGACGGATATATTTTTGCTGGCCAAACATGGTCGTTTGGTGCAGGGTTAATTGATGTATTTATAGTAAGAACTGATGACTACGGAAATGTAATTTGGTCAGAAACTTTTGGGGGAGCAGGAGTTGACTATGCCTTTAGACTCTTTGAAACCGAGGATGGCAATTATCTCGCTTCAGGATATTCTGATTCATATTCAGGAAGCAGGGATGTATACCTTGTTAAATTTGATGGAGATGGTAATTTTATCTGGGAAGAATTCTATGGTGATATTTCAGATGAAGAATTAATGTATGGGGGAGTTCCAACATCTGATGGAGGATACCTTTTTACAGGTAAACTGGATTATTATTTATATAATCAGGACGATCTGTTTGCTTTAAAACTCGGGCCAGGAAGTACCGGAATAGATTTCAACACCAATCTCAATTCAAATAGGTTTTATAATTATCCAAATCCTTTTAATCAATTGACAAACTTCCATTTGGATTTCAATATAGATGATGATATTAAATTGACCATTTACAATACCTCCGGGCAAATCGTGGATAAAATTGATACCGAATTATATAAGAACGAACCTGCAACACTTGAATGGAATGCTGCACATCTTCGTCCAGGAATTTATTTTGCAAAATTGCAAAATGGAGAATCAACTTTTATACAGAAAATAATTCACTATCAATAGATGATATTTAATTATTAAATAGCTTTGGTTAATATTCAAACTAACAATGAACAATCCCTTATCCTTTTAACAAACATTTAACAAGGAGCATATAACATCCATAGTATATTTGTAATGTTCAAAATAACCAGCTTTCCTACTAATATTTTTTCTTAAAACAAGGGCATACATTTTTAATAAATTCTTAGCTGCCAGGTAAGGGTTAAGTACATTTAGTTGTTAATAATTACATTATATTTCACTTTGATACAGAATAAATCATACGCCAAAAACATAAAATCTTATAAATAAATCATAACTCTATGAAAAAAAAGACATTTACTTTAATCCTGGTAATCCTCTTCTCGGCATACTGGATATCTGCTCAGGAATTAAGGGTCGAACCTAATACGAATATTACTGTGAACACAGGAAGCACACTGGACCTCAGTAGTGGTGACCTGGTGCTTGAATCGGATGCCACTGGGGATGCCTCGCTAATTGACAAAGGAAACCTTACTTACAGTGGTGGCGGACAGGCCAACGTGCAACGGTATTTAACCGAAGCAAAATGGCACCTCCTGTCCTCTCCGGTAAATAGTTTACATGCAGGAATGTTTTTAGGTGATTATCTTCAATATCATAATGAATCAAGCAATGATTGGTCAGATATTACATCGGAAACATTTAATATGAGTGTTATGCAGGGGTTCGATGTATGGTCTGTTGAAGCCAGTCCGAGCACAGAAGTATTTTCAGGGATAACCAATACCGGTACTTTATATAAGCCATTTACTCAAAATGGATTAGGCTGGAACCTCCTTGGAAACCCCTATCCATCGGCAATAGATTGGGATGCAGTGAGTATTCCATTTGAGCTTAACGAAGCCTTCTGGCTTTTTGACCCAAGCATTGGTGCAAATGGTGATTATGTGTATTACATAAATGGGGGAGGATTAGCCAATACTACTTCTCAGTTTATCCCATCAGGGCAGGGCTTTTTTGTCAGGGCAACTTTTGGTTCTGGCATACTGGTTTTTAATAATAATGTCAGGTCATACAGTGGACAGGCCTATTATAAGGATTTCGCTGACGATGCTTTGCTTGTATTAAAAGTCTCAGGGAACAGCATTTCTTCACAAACGGCAATTCGTTTTAATTCAAACGCCACTCCGCAAGTAGACAGATCATTTGATGTCTTTAAGATATTTACTGATAGTCCGGATGTACCGCTTTTATATACTGTATCCAACAATGAAAACCTGGCTATTAATACTCTTCCGGCTGTTGAGGGCAATGAAATAGTCCCCCTTTATTTCAGGGCTGGTACCAGTGGAGAATATATAATCAATGCTTCAGAAATTGAAAGTTTTGATAGCAATACTCCCGTTTTACTTGTCGATCCCGAAAGTTCAGCAATTCATGATCTTCGTCAAAATTCCGAATATCATTTCGATTATAAATCCGGGAATGATAAAGGGTTTCTTGTCTATTTTACTAACCCGGAAAATGCGAGTCTTACAGGAGATATTGACATCTTTGCCAGTGGTCCTATTTTGACTGTAAACTTCCCTGTGCTTGAGTTCACAAACAAGAGTTTCTCAGCACAAATTTGGGTTTTCGATATGAATGGGAAAGCGGTCTTGCATACACAAACAAAAAGTATAACCAATAAAATTCCTTTGACTGTAAATAGTAATATTTATCTCGTTAAAGTCATTAGCAATGGCCTTTTGGCCAATAAAAAAGTATTTATTAAGTAAAAAGAATAAACAAATTAAACATACAAAAAATGAAAAAAATAAATTTACTACTCATCACCATTCTGATTACGACAAGTTTTTCACTTACAGCGCAAGTTGCTGTTACTCCCGACGGCAGCAGTGCAGATGCCTCGGCCATGATGGATGTTAAAAGTACAGACAAAGGAATGCTCATACCACGTATGACTGCAAATGAAAGAGACCTGATAGGTTCACCTGCAACCGGCTTGCTGGTATATGTTACAGGTGATAACAACTTTTATTATTATGATGGTGCTGCCTGGAAGCAATTTAGTGGTGGCAGCGATGGCGACTGGATAGTTAATGGAAGTAACATGAGCAGTGCCGTAAGCGGAAATGTAGGAATTGGACAACCCAATCCAAGCGAGAAATTGGATGTAAATGGGACAATTAAAGGAACAAATTTCAGTGGAAATGGATCAACCCTCACATTTGGTGCAAGTTCAAATATGCAGCCCTCGCTGGGAATAAGTTACATTATATCGTTGAATGGCGTATATCCATCTCAAAGTAAAGGAATAGACCCCTATATTGGAGAAATAGCCATGTTTGCCGGCAATTTTGCACCCCAGGGTTGGGCCTTTTGTGATGGCCAGCTTTTGCAAATAAGCCAGTATACAGCTCTCTTTTCTCTGATAGGCACTTATTATGGTGGGAATGGGTATTCTACCTTTGCCTTACCTGATTTAAGGGGAAGGGTACCTGTTCACCACGGCACAGGCCCGGGCTTAACTACCCGTAATATAGGCCAGGCTTTTGGAGTGGAAAAAGTTGGCCAATAATTCAAAACCCATGCTATTTATCTATAAAAAAATACGATGAAAAATTATATAATACTGGCACTAACGTTATGTTTAATTGTAAGTGTCAATCTATCCGCCCAGGTGGCGGTATCAAGCGATGGTTCTGATGCTGATGCATCGGCAATGCTGGATGTGAAGAGCACCGAAAAAGGAATGCTTGTTCCCAGAATGACAGCTTCTGAGAGAGACCTGATTGGGATCCCGGCAACCGGTTTACTTGTTTATGTTACTGACGACAACAACTTCTATTTTTATGATGGTTTTGCCTGGCAACAATTTAGTGGAGGAAGTGATAGCGACTGGAATATTAACGGAAACGATTTGGTAAGCTCATTAAATGGCAATGTAGGCATTGGTCAGCCTAACCCCGGCCAGAAATTAGATGTAAATGGAACAATTAAAGGAACTAACTTCAGTGGGGATGGATCCACGCTAACCTTTGGTGCAAGCTCAAATGTTCAACCATCATTAGGAATTAGCTATATTATTGCTCTGGTGGGAGTATATCCTTCTCAAAATAAAGGACTAAATCCTTATCTCGGGGAAATCGCCATGTTTGCTGGTAATTTTGCACCTCAGGGTTGGGCTTTTTGTAATGGTCAACTGCTTCCAATAAATCAAAACCAGGCACTTTTCTCTTTACTTGGAACAACTTATGGTGGAGATGGTATTGTTACTTTTGCCCTTCCAGATCTCAGGGGAAGCGCACCCATGCATAAGGGACAAGGAGCAGGTTTAACAAACAGGACCCTTGGTAGTAAGGTTGGAAATGAAAAAATTGGGCAATAAAACGCCAAGCTGCTTCACATTGATATCCTATTGAGTGACTTTCAAGAACGTGAAATAAATCCAATGATTGGATTTCCATTTTTTTTTGAATCTTATAGCTATTATCATAACAAGCCTTTATGAAGCTTACGTGCTAAATGGCTTCAAATTAAATATATTGTTAAAACTTAGGTAGGCTTAATAAAATAAACTACTTTTGTTGCTGTTTTACATTTCGTGCCTTGATATAAATTGACAGCCTTAAACGATAAAATCATCCAGGACTCCAATTCATTTCAGCCACTTAATTTACCTGATCTTTTCTACTGCTAAAGAAAAGCATTAACTTTAAAATGTTGATTGCCTTGAGCGGTAACAGAAATGATAAATTATTTAGCACGGAACATTTTATTTATTTAAATACTTTAAATCATGAACATTTATGTCGGCAACCTGAGTTATGGGGTTGATGAGGGAGCTTTAGAACAAGCTTTCAAAGAATTCGGAGAAGTTACATCCGTAAAAATAATAACAGACAAGTTTACTGGAAGAAGCAAAGGATTTGCCTTTGTGGAGATGACAAACGACGATGAAGCTAAAAATGCCATTAGCGAACTCAATGGCAAAAGTATGGATAACAGGGATATCACTGTTAACGAGGCCCGCCCAAAACGTGATGATAATCGCGGCCGCTGGTAATAGCAGGCAACAGATTAAACATGAAAATCGGAAAAGTGAAGTTTTACAATGAAACCAAGGGATTTGGTTTTATTGAATCTTCTGATGGTGAAAATATTTTTTTTCACCGATCAGGATTATCAGATGCCTATCTTGAATTGGAATCCGGCCAGGCCGTTGAATTTCAAACCCGGAAAGGCGACAAGGGCCTTGTAGCCTTTGCAGTTAAATTATCCTATTAAGATTACCCAAAAAAATAAATCCTTTACAGCACTATTTTATGATGTTGTAAAGGATTTTTTATTTGAGTTAGGTCAATTCAAATAAACATGTAGCTTACTCAAGGCTTCAAGCTTTTCGATTATTTAGGACTGGCTTTAAATACGAATTTTAATCTGGCAGGCATTGTATCAGGAATAATCTGCTGGTTACGGATATAGGTCAAATTATACACATTTGCTATCGATTCTGAAAACTTCTCAAAAACAACCTGAAGTTCTGATATTGAGTTTGGAAAACGAGCTACGCCTCCATTGGCTGCAAGATTCTCCAGAACAGGTTTATCTACTCCTCCATTCCCTTCAAGGCCAATTGTAAAACTATTGATCAGAATATTACTTGAATCGTTGGTAAGTTTATTAAAGAGATAGTCAGAAGTATAAGCCGGGTTGGAATTATTATCCGTACCATCTGTAAAAGTAAGGATAGATTTCCCATCCGACTGGGCTTCTTGCAGGATATCTACTCCCGTATTCATGGCCTCGTAAAGCGTGGTAAAGGGGCCCTGCTGAATATTACTGATGTACTGAATGATGGCGTTTTCATTGCCAGAAAGAGGGAACGTATTGATCACATCCGAAAAATCGACAATACCAATTTTTGCAAGTGGTGTTTCGGTAAATATTTTTGTTACGAAGTTGGAGGCAAAATCTTTCACCTTAATAAAATCAGCATCCAGTGATGCACTGGCATCCAGTACAAGAACTACATTTAAATCACCAATGGGTTCATATTCCATCAAAAACTCTACATCTTCTTTCCAGTTATTAATGTCATTCCTGAATTCATAGGCAGTGATTTCGTCAATCTCAAAATTCACAAAGTTCCCATCAATAATGCGCACATTGTCGATGATCACCTGGGTGAAATTAGGAGGTACAGCCACTCCTGCAAAGGTCTGGTCAAAATCAATCCGTATCTCAGAGCTGGAGTTTTCTGCATCAAAACTGATCTGTGGGTTAGTACCTGTCGGATTCCAAAAATCAATGTAAAGTTCATATTCCCTGTTAGGGCTGGGTGTAGGTTCAGGAGTGTTCTTTTCTTTAGCACATGAGCTAATGAGAATTACAATAATCAGAAATTGCAAGCTTTGAGCTTTTATTTTGTATAACATAAGTTTAGCGTTTTTTGTAGTTCATCAATAAACCACAAATCAACAGATTTATTATGCATGCCCTGCTTTTCTTTCAGTTACTAATGAACAATACTATGTTGATTAGTAAAGAAAAATTTGCAATATTTCTTATCTACTCTGTTTAAACATTTCTTCTAAAGCTATATCTAATGCAGATAAATTCAATGTTTTTTCAAGAATCAAAAAAATGAAAAGAATTATTATTCCCATTGCCTTTGGAGGACTTATTTTAAATTAGGCATTTTCACAGGAGTTTTGCAATTTCAATGCCATCAAAACAATAGAGTATGTTTACCTTCCCGATGGACAGTATTATTAACCTGGTATTTATTTTCTCCGAATGAAAACAAAGAATGGATTATCGCAAATTAAGATATTTAATAGAAAGAACAATCGATAACAATATTTAATTACCCTTTAATAGTTCCGCTTAATTAATTCTTTTTCCTAAATTTATGCAAAAATAATGCAATATGAATCTGGATAAAGCTCCTGTCCTTATAACCAAACGAAATGGAGAAAGGGTATCTTTTGATGTTCAAAAGCTTATTGACTCCCTCGATCGCTCTGGTGCCTCCCAGGAGGAAATCGAAAAGGTAATTAATGAAGTGGGTAACAATCTGGTTGAAGGAATGACAACCCATAAAGTTTACAAGATGGCCTATGCCATTCTTCGTAAAAAATCCCACCGCATTGCAGGAAAATACAGACTAAAGAAAGCAATTTTTGAATTGGGCCCAACAGGTTACCCCTTCGAACGTTTTGTCGGAGAGCTATTAAAAAACCAGGGGTATCAGGTTGAAGTAGGTAAAATTATTCAGGGACATTGTGTGCAACACGAAGTGGATGTGATTGCAGAAAAGGATGACAGAAAATATATGATTGAGTGCAAATTTCATAGTGAACCATCCCGGAAGTGTGATGTAAAAGTGAGCCTTTACATCCATTCCCGTTTTCTTGATGTGGAAAAAGAGTGGAAAAAAAACGAGACGGAACATCTTCGCTTTCACCAGGGTTGGATAGTAACCAATACACGATTTACTGCGGATGCCACCCAATTTGGAAAATGTGCAGGATTAAACCTTATCTCATGGGATTATCCGGCAGGAAGCAGCCTGAGAGAACGCATTGATCATTCTGGTCTTCATCCCATAACCGCACTTCAAAGTTTAAATACGAAGGAAAAACAAGCATTGCTTCAACTTGAGGTAGTGCTATGTAGATCCCTGTCAGCAGATATCCTTAGAAAGATTGATATCGATGATCGTAAGATTAACAAAATACTGAAAGAAGTGGCTGAATTGACCCAAATGGATTAACAAGAATTTTAATCTTTTTTTTGAAGTTACCTTACAATTAATTACTTACTCATATTTTAAAGATATTAAATACAGGAAAACTTACTGAGGAACCTGACTGATAAAGCTGGTATTATGATCCCAAAAGTCGTCTTTGTCGATGTTATTTACCTGCGTATCAAGATTTAAATCAGCAGCTGTATATTGACTTGATCCAGCAGTATTATTCCACTTTTCGTTTTTATCCAGGGAATTAATCAACCCATCCCCATTGGCATCGCCCGTTGCAAGTCCATAAAACCCATTACTCAGGTATTTATATCCTAATGCACCACCATAGGCCTTATCCCCGGATATAGTAAAATTATACGAATAAGAATTTCCAATCTGAGTTATTGCAGTGGAGGAAATTACTGCCAGGTGGTTACGATGATATATAGCAAGATAAAGGCTATCTGTAATTGCCAGATTAAAACTTACCTGATTAACCCCACTTGTATCTACAATAGCTCCGTCATTCAATAAAAAGCATGCACTTTGCGCTATAACAGAACTATTATTTGCAAGTGAAACAGAGGGCGCATCCCTCAGTTCTACCAATACCCAATCTACAATATTCCCTGCAGGTAGAATATTTACCTGCTCGTTTCCAGGATAATTAAAAGGAGCCGCATCATATGGCTGTGCGAGGGGTAAAATGGAACTCAAATTGGTATTCATCACGTTCCCATTGAACGGACCTTCAAGAAAAACTTTGATCTCAAGATTAATTTCATGGATTACCGGAAGTGAAAGTAAGGTATGTGCCTGGAAATAATCAGGAATACCATAACCTAACAGCATATCAGGATTATTTGATTGAGATGCATTTTGCTGAAGGGCATCCATAATATCGGTATTGCGTTTATCGGGATGAGCCTGCCACAGACATGCCACCATACCGGTTGTAATAGGAGAAGAGTAAGAAGTCCCACTTCCACTAACCACATTCCCCGACCAGGCACTTATCACGGTACTACCTGAACCCTGGGCCACTACATTAGGCCTTATTCTTCCGTCATAAGTTGGGCCAATAGAACTAAAAGAAGCATAATTTCCTGAAGGATCAACCGCCCCGATACTAAACACACTATCACCATCTGCAGGGGCACCCACATACTGCCACGAACTACCCCCATAGTTACCAGCACTGTTTACTATGATCATACCCTTGCTTACAGCCATATCCGCACCTTTAGTAATTATGGTAGTATTCCCATCCAAATCTGAATAACCATGATCCTGGGCTGGGTCGTCGAAAGTTGTATAGCTAAGGGAGCTATTGATCACATCAGCTCCAACACTATCAGCAAACTCGGCAGCCGAAACCCAGTTCAACTCCTCAATAAGGTATTCTGAGCCTGCATCTTCAGAGCGCAATAGCCAGTAATCAGCCTGAGGCGCCGTTCCTACCATTTGTCCGGGTAAATTGGCACCCATAGTAGATAAAACACCACAGCCATGTGAATGGGACCCAAAAATATCAGGGTTCATAGGGTCAGCAAAGTCTTTCCACCCCTTAATCTTATTATTGATCCATAAGGAGTCAAAAGCGGACAAAACATCTACATTTAGAAACCCCGCATCAAGCACAGCAATAGTCATTCCTTCACCGTCATATCCCAAATCATGTAAAGCTATCCCGTTCAGCATGTCGATTTGATTAAATGCCTGGCCATAATTATAAGCCTGGCCCGATGTATTTCCTTTGAGCCAGCTATCATCAGTCAATTTATCCAACGATTCTTTTGCAAAAAAAGGTTTTGTATTTTCAACAGAAATACCGCCGCCATTCACCGATTCTACAGAAAGTACATAAGGTAATGTACTGATCGCTGTAATCACAGATGGATTTGTAGTATATACAGTAACTGAGTTAAACCATTTAGAGGCATTAAGTAAGACCGCCCCGGTATTTTCAACACCACTAAGGTAAGTGGGGTTAACTGGCAGGTCGTTTTCTGTGATCGCAATCCCGTGATTTAGCCGCCTGTCAATTGCTTTTTGGCTAAGAAATGTTTCCGGATTATTTATCGAATAGGGTGAATTGTTTTTATCTGTAAATCTTACCCAATATTTGTCGGGGGCGACCTGAGCATGGGTTAATGTATAAGTAAATAGTGTAAGTAATAAAAGTTTGAGATGCATCATTGTATATGTTTAAGGCTTCAAATATAAAAGATTTAATTTTTACACAGTATGTATATCCAAAGCTACTGCTCAATTAAATAATATTTTAATAATATAACTTGTGGTAAGCATTAAAGTTCGAATAAGTTATATAGGAATGGAATAAATTCATCTGGAATTGTTTTATTTTCGCAACAAACAAAATAATTATGCCTGACAAATTAAAGGATATGTTTTTCACTAAGGAGAGCATTCAACTTTTTGCTTCGATAATATTAAAGTTTTATCCCGATTTTAATACCAAAAAATTTCAGGGTTTGATTTATGACGAAAATTGGTCCACTTTAGAACTAAAGGCCAGGATGCGTCATACAACCACTTGCTTATATCAGTGTTTACCAAAAGATTATATTGAATCCCTGGTAATCTTAATAAAGGCGGCTCCCGAAGTCAAAGGATTTGAAGCCATGACATTACCTGACTTTGTGGAAGTTTACGGAATGGATCACTGGGAGGAATCATTAAATGCCCTGGGACAGTTTACCCGGTATTATTCTTCTGAATTTGCCATTCGCCCGTATCTTGATAAAAATCCTGACCTGGCAATTCAATATATGCTGTCATGGGCAGAAAGTAAACATGACAATGTGAGGCGTTTTGCCAGTGAGGGCTGTCGCCCCAGGCTTCCCTGGGCCATGATTTTACCCAAATTTATCGCTAATCCGTTACCAGTGCTTACAGTGCTTGAGAAACTTAAAAATGATCCATCAGAATTTGTAAGGAAAAGTGTGGCCAACAACCTGAATGATATTTCAAAGGACCATCCTGATATTGCCATTGAAACTGCTGAACGCTGGTATGGTAATTCACCTGAGACCAACTGGATAGTGAAGCATGGATTAAGGACTCTTTTAAAACAAGGCAATATCAGGGCTATGCGATTGTTTGGCTTTGGCGATCCGGCGAAAATACAAATCGATGATTTTAAACTCAGCAAAGAAAAGTTAACTATAGGGGAAGAACTAAAGTTTTCCTTTGAATTAAATAGCAAAGAATCAGGGGCAAAGAACATCAGAATTGAATATATCGTTGATTTTGTTAAAGCGAATGGAAAGGCTTCGCAGAAAGTGTTTCAAATCATTGAAAAGGAATATAAGCCCGGCAGGCACAAGTTAGAACGTAAACATTCTTTTAAGAATTTGTCGACACGCAAACACTACCCTGGATTGCATAAATTTAAATTGATTGTAAATGGTGAACCCAAAGCAGAGGCCAATGTTTTAGTTAATAAGTAAAGCATCTTATGGGTTATTTTGATGATAATAAAAACGTAGATGATTATATCCGCATGGCAGATGGTTATGACGGATGTCAGGTCGTGAAAGTACTTGAACGCTATCTTCCTCCCGGATCATCAGTTCTTGAGGTAGGCATAGGGCCCGGTAAAGACTTGACACTACTTGGAGTTAAATTTAAAGTTTGTGGGTCCGACCTCTCTCAGCTATTTGTTGACATGTACCTTAACCAAAACAAGGATGTGGAGGTATTTCAGCTTGATGCAGTTGAAATGAATATACAAAGGAAATTTGATTGCATCTATTCAAACAAAGTCTTGCATTGCATTGACCAGAATAGCTTTCGCAAATCACTTGTCAATCAATCAAAGGTTTTAAATAAAGGTGGTCTTTTATGCCATACATTGTGGTACGGCGATAAAATGGTACTGGCAAAAGGAGAGAGATATTATTATTACTCCGAAAAAACCATTTTGAATTATATCCCTTCAGGCATGAATATTATTCATTCGGAAACTTACCAGGAAATGGATGAAAACGATAGTTTACTCATCATTCTCAAAAAATATTAACCTTGCCTGTTCATAACCCCTGCTAAAAAATTAAACATTCTTCTTTCAATTTTAAAAAATAGGATACCTTTGTTCCGCATTATTGGTGCACTCGTTCTATTAACATTAGATCAGTCTGAAAAGGGAATGCCGTGATTCTCCTTAAATTCATTTAAATGGAGGACATTCGGCAACAGTACCCGCTGCTGTGATCGCCGTTAACTTTTTAAAATTCTTATAGTCACTGACCCGATTAATCCGGGATGGGAAGACTTTTAAAAAGGGCGTAAGTCAGAAGACCTGCCAATACTTGCATAATTTTTCAAAGCTTTCGGGTAAAAAGCTGCGAGTACTTGATCCGTCAAATATTCACAGATTATTCCTGCAGGTTTTGAATATTAGGTAAAACTTATACCATGATTAAAGTATTGTACATCATCGGTCTAACCTTCATTTTTCTACAGGCATTTAGTCAGCAGCCTTTGGTAGATACGGTATATAAATTGCCCGATTTTAAAGTCATTGGTTCCCGTATTGATAACTATAGTGCAGGTCAAAAAATCAGGCGAATCGATAGTCTCGAACTAATCCAAGATCAAAGCTCAAACCTTGGGGAGCTGATAACAAGGAATACTTCAGTTCACATCAATACTTATTCTTATAATGGCCTTAGCCAAATATCTTTTCGGGGTACCTCCACCTCTCAAACCGGAATTTACTGGAATGGATTTGCCCTGAACCAGCCTAATCACGGACAAATTGATCTTGCGCTGATTCCTTCAGGATATTTTAATGATGTCGAAATTTTATATGGCGGGGGGAGCTCTCTTTTTGGAAGCGGGAATATAGGAGGTAGTATTCTTCTGAATAGTCAACCAAATTTTAAAAAGCATCTTATTGGCGATATTGAAACCCATCTGGCCAGTTTTGCCGAAAAAGGTTTAAATGGTGGTTTATCTTATTCAAACAGCAAATGGTATTTTAAAACAAAATTTCTAGGGAAAAGTGCACGAAATAACTTCCCGTATAAATCTTTGGCCGGAGAAGAAGAGAAACTTAAAAATGCAGACCTGGAACAATTTGGGTTTATACAGGATATTTATTTTAGTGCAGGCAAGAATTGGGTTTTGGGAGGATCTGTTTGGTATCAGCAAAACGATAAAAAGCTTCCTGCAACTTTAACTACAAAAGCTTCAGATGCGTCGCAATTTGATTGGTCAGTAAGGTCGTTTGTTTCTGCAAAGAAATACTTAAAAAATGGGAGCCTCTCTTTAAAAACTGCTTTACTTAACGATTTCAGCCATTATGTTGACCCTGATCCGGTTCCGGAATTAAATATTGATAGTGAGATTAAAACGCTGAAGTTAATTACAGAAATTCAATTTGAATATAAGCTACATGATAATATTCTCGTTACTTCCGGAATGAACTATTCAAATGAACAGGGCGAAAGTATTTATTATCCCGGAAGGGTAGAACAAATTCAGGTTGGAGCGTTTTTGTTATGGTCCCTTAATTTTCCTTCCATCCAATGGAAGTTTAACGCAAATCTTCGACAGGACCTGATTTGGGATTTCACGGTACCTTTTACTCCGGCATTCGGATTTGAAGGAAAAATATTCCCCTTTTTGGCAGCCAAATTTAATGTTAGCCGTAACTTTAGGGCGCCCAGTTTTAATGATCGGTATTGGGTTCCGGGTGGAAACACAGATTTACAACCCGAGGACTCGTGGAATGAGGAGCTAAGCCTTTTGCTTGACTTTGAATGGCCATTGCTTAAAAATAAGACGGGAATTACCTTTTCAGTATTTAACTCTAATGTGGATAATTGGATATTATGGGTCCCTGATGGATTACTATGGTCAGCACAAAATGTGCAACAAGTATGGTCCAGGGGCATTGAATCAGATATAAATCTTTCCTTTCAAATAAAAAAAATAGTACTTAAGCTGAATGGAGGGCTTTCCCTGGTAAAATCTACGAATGAAATCCAGGCTTCAGGAAATGACCAATCCTTTCTCAAACAACTGATATACGTGCCTGAGCATAAATATTTTGCAACCGCTCTTATCCGCTGGGAAAGTTTTATGTTTTCTTATAATCAAAGCTATACCGGACAAAGGTTTATTACAAAGGACAACAAAGAGGCCTTGCCTGCTTATGCATTGGATAATATATGGCTGTCAAAAGTATTTGAGATGAAGCAAAACAAGGTGGAATTTGCAATTTCTTTAAATAATATCTGGGACATTGAATATCAAGCCGTTCAATATAACCCAATGCCGGGAAGGCATTTTAGAATTTCCATTAAATTATTACTAAACAAATTTTAAAATGAAAAAAATCAATCTGAAAATTTCAATCCTAACAATTAGCTTCATTGCTATTATCATGTTCTTTACTTCATGTACAAAAGACAATCAAGACACGCCACCACCCACTACTCCGATAGGATATACAAAAGGAGTTTTTATAATTAATGAAGGGCCTTTCCAATCCGGAACAGGAACCGTTACTTACATTAACCGTGATGCAACTGAAAAAACAGATAAATTATTTCAGCAGTCAAATAACCTTTTACCCCTCGGAAATATCGTACAATCAATGAATGTTTACCCCATAGGGGGCGAAGATGCTTTTATTACTGTAAATAATGCAAATAAAATTGAAGTGGTAAAGCTTAGAACATTTCAGCAAGTTCGAACCATTGAAAATATAACATCACCCCGTTATGTTGAATTCAGTAAAACCTATGGAAAAATGTATGTGAGTTCATGGGATAATACCGTAAAGATCTTCAGCCTGGAAGGGTATGAAAGTCTGGGCCAGGCAAATGTTGGAACCGGCCCTGAAAAAATGCTTGAGTTGAATGATAAGATTTGGGTACTGAACCAGGGAGGATTTTCTATTGATAGCACCATAAGTGTGATAGATGCGGCATCCCAACAGGTGGTGGAGACCATTCAGGTCTATGCCAAGCCAACAGGTATTGTAAAAGATGAAAGCGATAATGTTTGGGTTATTTGCTCAGGAAAGGGCTGGAATGGCTTTCCGGGAGCGGATGACAGCAAAGGGCATTTAGTCTGTATAAATCCTGAAAATTATAGTTTTATAAAAGACCTTGAATTTCCGACTTCTTCTGAACACCCTGAAAAACTGGTAATAAACACGGAAAGAGATATGCTTTATTATAATTATCCTGATGGTATTTACCGCTTCGATATACACGATAATGAATTGCCAACCGAAGCTTTTATTCCCCGACCCAATATGTTTTATGGTTTGGGCCTTGATCAGGCTGTTAATACGATTTATGCCTCCGATCCCCTGGATTATACCCAAAATGGCAAAGTATACCGGTATAGTGGGTATACTGGTGAGGTAATTGATTCGTTGGATGCAGGTGTGGTTCCCGGGGAATTTTACTTTACGCCTATGTTAATTATCCAATAGGAGATTGTTTAAAAGCCAGAGATTATTGGGAAATCTTCCTTTTAATTATTTTATTGCTTCTTTGGCTGGCTGAGCAATATATTTGAATTTAGAATCCCTTCTAAATGGAATATTGTAATTTTGCCAGGATTTAACCGACAACATTAAAAACAATTTATATGAAAAATAAAGTTGATATAGCCTGGACAGAAAATATGGCTTTCGAAGCCACAGTAAATGATCATAAAATAATGCTGGATGCAAGTCCTGAAGTAGGCGGCAAAAATAAAGGCCCCAGACCTAAACCCCTTACGCTGGTATCATTAGGTGGTTGCACAGGAATGGATGTGGTTTCTATTTTAAATAAAATGCGGGTACAATTTGATGGCCTCAATATTGAGGTGGAGGGAGAGTTATCCGAAGAGCATCCTAAAGTTTATCATACCATTACCATTATCTATCATTTTAAAGGCAAAGACCTGCCGATAGATAAACTGGAAAAGGCCGTGAATTTATCCCAGGAAAGGTATTGCGGGGTAACGGCAATGCTCAACAAAACCGCCAGGATTGAACATAAAATTGTGATCAATTAGGATTGAAATTTGAATGGATTAGCCCATCTACCTACTAACTACTAATTACTAGATGCGATTTACTAATTACTTCATTTTATTCTTTCTATAAGCTCCTTTAACTCACTTAATATCATGGCCGTGGCACCCCAGACTACATAACCATTAACATCGTAATATGGAGCTTCAATTTCATACCCCCTAATGTTCAGGATGGTCTCTTTTTTTTTGTTTTTATCAAAAAGAAAATCAAGGCCGGATTCTATAATATCTGCTACTTCTATTGGGTCGGGTTTAAAGTCAGGAATAGTTTTGGTATAAGCCACAACCGGTAATACAAGAAAATTGCTGGGAGGTATATACAGTTGGCTAAGTGTGCCTAGAACCACAACTTCATGTTGTTTAATGTTTACCTCTTCTTCGGCCTCCCTTAAAGCTGTTTCAATAAGTGAGCTATCACTTTCTTCTTTTCGCCCGCCCGGAAAAGAAACCTGCCCGGAATGAACTCCATTATAACGCTGCCTCAAAATAAACGTAGTGAATATAGTATCTTGCTTCGGGTACAATAGAATAAGCACACTGCTTTGAATAGCGGATTTGATATCATAATCGGTTTTGATTTCTCGTAACCTTAATTTCGATGCCATATTCAAATGTGAAGGCGTTCCCGGTAATTCACCATTTAAAGCTATCTTCAAACGGTTAATAAATTCTTTATTGAGTAAAAGGGCTTGCATTAAACAAAGTTAAAATCAATCTTTAATCAACCAACATTTGAAAGCGAATCCAGTTCAAAGATATTTGTAATAATTGCAAAATCTTTATAAATTTTTACTATTTTTAACCAGAAATTGAGAGACACTTATGACTAAGGAAAAACTCCATCCTACGAACCACACACAGCAGATTGAGGAAGATCTTAAGGAGCTTGTTTTACATAACGATGATGTAAATACCTTCGATTATGTTATAGAGACCCTTATAGAAGTGTGTGATCATAATTTAGAGCAAGCAGAGCAATGTGCATTAATTACACATTACAGAGGCAGGTGTGTGGTTAAATCAGGGAGTGAAACTGAATTAAAACCACCCTATACTGAAATGACAAACCGCAAACTTACAGTAACCATTAAATAATATGACCTGGACCATAATTAGTGTATTGATTCTTATCGGCTTTCTTTTTCTTTTGCTGGAAATCCTGGTACTACCGGGTACCAACATAGCAGGGATCATTGGATTTATCCTCATCGCGATAGGTATTTACCAGGCCTATGCAAGTTATGGAACTCTGGCCGGAAGTTTAACTCTGGGTGGCTCTGTTATTTTATCGGTTATTTTCCTTTATATCGCATTAAAATCCAACACCTGGAATAAGGCCTCATTAAAAAAGAACATTGATAGCAAGGTAAACCTCGTTGACTTGAATAAGATAAAAGTAGGAGATACAGGCAAAGCAATTTCAAGGTTAGCTCCCATGGGAAAAGCCTATTTGAATGGTGAATATTATGAGGTTAGATCTAATGGAGAACTTATTGATGAAGGAAGTGAAATTGAAGTTATTAAAATAAATGTAAATAAAATTACAGTCAAACTTAAATAGTACAGATATGGAACCAAATGTTTTTGTAGTAGTTGCAATTGGTATTGCCTCCTTGTTTTTATTGTGGGTAATATTTTATTTTATACCTGTTGGGTTGTGGTTTACGGCCCTGTTATCCGGTGTCAGAATTTCCTTGCTCCAGCTTGTTTTTATGCGCTGGCGTAAAGTCCCCCCCCAAATAATTGTCAGAAGTATGATCTCTGCAACCAAAGCAGGCTTGACGGTAGACAGGGATTCATTTGAAGCCCATTACCTTGCAGGTGGAAATGTGGTTTCAGTGGTGAATGCTTTAATATCCGCTGACAAAGCGAATATGGACCTTGATTTTAAAGTGGCCACAGCCATCGATCTTGCTGGCCGTGATGTGTTGGAAGCAGTACAAATGTCGGTAAACCCCAAAGTTATCGATACCCCACCAGTTACAGCGGTAGCAAAGGATGGTATCCAGTTGATCGCAAAAGCACGGGTCACCGTAAGGGCAAACATAAAACAATTAGTTGGTGGTGCTGGTGAGGAAACAGTTTTAGCAAGGGTTGGCGAAGGCGTTGTTTCTTCTATTGGTTCGGCCGATTCACATAAATCGGTTTTGGAAAATCCTGACTCCATTTCGAGAGTAGTTCTTGAGAAAGGACTTGACTCAGGTACCGCTTTTGAAATTCTTTCCATTGATATTGCTGATATTGACATTGGTAAAAATATTGGTGCTGTACTCCAAATGGACCAGGCCAATGCAGATAAAAATATAGCCCAGGCCAAAGCCGAGGAAAAACGAGCAATGGCTGTGGCTCAGGAGCAAGTAATGAAAGCTAAGGCCCAGGAAGCCAGGGCTAAAGTTATAGAGGCAGAAGTTGAAATTCCTCTGGCAATGGCAGAAGCTTTCAGATCTGGTAATCTTGGTATTATGGACTATTATAAATTCAAAAATATCCAGGCTGATACCGTGATGCGTGAATCCATTGCAGATTCAGATTCAATGGGGGCGAAACGAAAAGATACACCCTCTGGAAAAGATACATCCAAATAATTTAAAAAATGAATTATCAGGATAAGGTTTTGATTAAAATCTGAAACATCTTTTCATTTTTTTAGTATCTCTTTTCAACGATATCTTTTATTGATTTCAGGACAATAAATGCTGGTTATCAAAGTTTGACAAAGTAAGGTGTTTTGCTTTGCAATAAGGATAAACATAGAAATCAAATGTATGATCTAAAAGCAAATAATAAAAGGATACGCGAGATATATAGAGAACTTCTGAGTTTTTGTCGACCGATTATCAAAAAAAATGAGATGCCCAAATTGCGGGAAGCATTTGAAATGGTGCTGAATTTTCATAAAGATAATTGGGCTGAAACCGGGGAAGACTATATCTATCATTCCATCGGCGTAGCTAAGATTACACTCAAAGAATTAAACCTTGGTGTCACTTCTGTAATTTGTTCCCTGGTGCATAACATTGTGGATGGAGACAAAATAACCCTTAAGGATATATCAGACAGATTTGGTGAAGAAGTGGCCGTGATAACTGAAGGTTACATAAGGCTCTCGGAAATAAAAACCGAAAAAATTTCAATTCATTCAGAGAATTTCAGAAAACTCTACTTGTCGCTGGTAAAGGATATCCGGGTCATTCTTATCAAACTTGCTCATAGGTTACATGATATGCGAACCTATGAATTAATTCCGGAGGAAAAGCAACAACGATTTTTACAAGAAGTGAATCACATTTATATCCCAATTGCCCACAGGTTGGGATTATACAATATTAAATCGGAGCTTGAAGAAAAATGGCTGCAATTTAAGGATCCGGGAATATATACCACAATTGCTAAAAAATTAAAGGATTCTACCACCAAGCAAAAGGTATTCATCCAGGACTTTATCAATCCCATTGAAAGGGAACTTTTTAAAATGGGATATAAATTTGAAATCAAGGGTCGTCCAAAATCCATTCATAGCATCTGGCGAAAAATGAAAAATCAGAATGTGGAATTTGAGGATGTGTATGACCTTTTTGCCATTCGGATAATTATCAATGCAGGAAATAAAGACGAAAAATCAATATGTTGGCGCGTATACTCTATAGTTACTGATATATACCAACCCAACCCTAACCGTCTGCGGGACTGGATATCCAGTCCGAAAGCCAGTGGATATGAATCATTACATACCACTGTAGTTGGCCCTAACAGCAAGTGGGTGGAAGTGCAGATACGAACCGCCCGAATGGATGAAGTAGCCGAAAAAGGCCTGGCTGCTCACTGGAAATATAAAGAAGGGGGAGAGAAAAAAGAGCAGGAAGAATGGATGAACAAGATAAGAGATGTAATTGAAAATCCAGAGCAGGAGAATACGAATTTCAAGAAACATTCAAAAATTGACCTTTATTCTGATAACATTTTTATCTTCACCCCGAATGGTGATTTAAAGAAACTTCCAAAAGGAGCGACAATACTCGATTTTGCCTATGAAATTCATACCAGTGTAGGGGATATGTGCAGTGGTGCCAAAGTGAATAACCGAATTGTACCAATCAGGTATGTGCTCAAAAATGGCGACAAAGTAGAAGTTATCACGTCCAAAAATCAAAAGCCTAAGCTTGATTGGCTTAATGTTGTAATTACTAACAAAGCAAAAGCTAAAATAAAAAGATCGCTTAAGGAAGAAAAGTATAATGAAGCGGAAGTAGGCAAAGAGATCCTTCGTCGGAAACTTAGAAACCGTAAAATACAGTTTAATGATGCCATCATCGACAAACTAATAAAAGAATATAAACTGGAGTCTTCTGTCGACCTGTATTATTTAATAGCGATCGAAAAAATTGACCTGGGTGATATTAAAAAGAAAATTGAAGATGACTCTGCTGAAAGCCGGAATTTAAATAAAACCATCGATAAGGAAGTAACAACGCAAGTCAGAAGGCCGGATGAAAAGTCTGATTTCATGCTGATCGATGAAAATATCGATAATATGGATTATGACCTGGCCAAATGTTGCAACCCTATATCAGGAGATGCGGTTTTCGGATTTGTTACCATTGGAAAAGGAATAACCATTCACCGGATAAATTGCCCAAATGCCAGGCAACTACTTTCTAAATACAACTATCGTGTAATCGATGTAAAATGGCGGAAATCAGATGAAAATCAAACCTATCTCACAACACTGCATGTTTCTGGGAATGATGAAATTGGAATACTAAACAGCATCACCAGTGTAATTTCAAGCGACTTTAAAGTTAACATGGTTTCCCTGAATGTAGATTCAGGAAATGGAGGCAAGTTTAACGCACGATTAAAATTACGGGTGAAAGACATTAGGCACCTTGAAAGCCTCGTAGCGAAAATTGTGAAAATAAAAGGTGTAAAAAAAGCCGTAAGAGTTGATCCCGATTAATTGCCATAATGCCTGATAAAACCAACACTAAACTTACTGAGGGGTACACTTATCCTTTTATAATCTCCGGGAAAGTAACTCTGCCGGATGGATCAGAACAGATAATCCTCAAAGATCCCAATGGTGTAAAACATCTCCTGGATGCTGAACCTTACAAGAATTATGGATTCAGAAACAAACAAACGATTCGTTGTCATATTGATAAAATCAATTGCACCGGCAGGATATTCATCGAGCCCGAACATCCCCATTACACCGTTGGTGAAAAATATAATTTCAAACTAGCTGGATTTAAATCTGACCCTGAGAAAAGGCTTGAACTGGCTGTATTTCTTGATATCTTTGGATACGAATCCTATATCCCTAATCATTTAATTCCTGAAGATATTTTACCGGGTGATTCTTTACAATGCACTGTTGAGCGAATAAAACGTGCCAGGATATTTATTGTAAATCAAGCCATCCAGGAAGATTTTTCCGGAATGGAGACTGGTAGAAAGTATTCTTTTAGACTTAGCAGGGAGTTGTTTTTAGGTGACCAATATGATTTTTACCTGATCACTGATTCGGCAGGTAGGGAATTTAAACTTCGGAAGAAGTATTATAATAAATATGGGTTTAATGAAGGAGATGAAATTTTCTGTACACTTTATATGGAGGGTGGGCAATTTTTTCTTGAACCAGATCATCCTTTGTATACACCTGGTAAAATTTATAAATTCAACATTTCTCATAAAGGGTTTATTTATGAGTATCCGGATATAAGAAAAGAGGCCTTTTACCTGTATCATTCATACGGTAAAGAAATGGTACTAAAAACTGAAGATGTTTTACCCTGGAAGATTCATAAAAACGAAATAGAATGTAAAGTTGAAAGCATCAGGTATAGTATTGTGACACTAAAGGCAAAATAAAACCCCTTTTCAAATTTGAAAAGGGGTTTTACTAAGTCCTTTTTTTATTTAATAACAAGTCGTTGAATATAATCTCCCACTTTTATAAAAAACACTCCTGATCCAAGAGAACTTAAATCAATTTTTTCTGTTGGTGAATTTATTTCCCGCGTAAAAACAACCTGACCGGTAAGATTTAAAATCTGGATAATATCACCTATCTGACCATCGTGTTTCACATTAACAACCCCTGAAGAAGGGTTAGGATATATACTCAAGTGATCTTGTGAATTATCTTCCGATATTCCAACAGAGGGTGAGAAACTGAAATGGCTGAGGTTAATTTGATCACCTGTATTGGCACCGTTTCCATTAGCCGCATTTATTGCAGCATAAAAGGTAATTTCGCCTACACTGCTTACAGGAGCAACCCAATCAAAAAACCACACTGTACCCGAATCTGTAAGGGGGGTAGTCCCCAAAGCAGTGTGGGTAATGGATGAGCCATTGTTAATAACTTGATTAAAACCGCCAAAACCTGTTTGAAATGTCCCGACTTTATTACCAGATGCATCTTCGGCAGTAGCTTCGAATCCAAATTTATTGGCATTTGCATCAATGCCAATAACAAACACATTGTAAGTTTGGCCAGGGTTATAACCACTCACGAGCAGATCTGGACTATATATCCAGAATTCCTGTGTTTGAGGAGTTCCAAGATGACATCCGGTACAATTTTGTCCTCCATCGCCTGGCGAACCCGTTTTCCCACCTGGTGAGCCACCAGAAGACCATGTTTCACTGGTAAAAAATATTAATGCCAGAGGTAGTACTAAAATTAAAAGTAAATTGTAATGTTTTTTCATGATTGAAGTTTTAGTAAATTAATGCTTACAAAACGTATAACAAACGCTTAAATGTATTGTTCAAAATTACATAACAGTGCATAAATTAAAGGATCTGAAATCAATTATAAATACTCAGCCTGAACCCATTACCATGAATATTTACGATCTCAATCTTTTTGTCTTCCTTCAGGTATTTACGGAGTTTTGTAATAAATACATCCATGCTGCGGGTGGTGAAATAGCTTTCTTCACCCCAAATTGACCTTAAAGCAACCTCTCTCGGAAGGACGGTGTTTTGATTTTGGCACAACAACTTTAACAATTCAGATTCTTTGGGAGACAGTTTTTGGATTTTTCCTTCTTTAATGAGCTGCCTGACATTATAGTTAAAGGTGTATTTACCAATGTTGAAGCTCTCAACCTGATTACTCAAAATTTTCTGATCATTTCCTCTTGTAAGAACGGCATCAATTTTACATATTAACACTTCACTATCAAAGGGTTTTGTTACGTAATCATCCGCGCCCGCCGCATAACCTTTCAAAATATCTTCTTTCAAAGTTTTTGCAGTAAGAAAAATGAATGGAATAGCTGGATTGAGCATTTTAATGTTATGGGCAATGGTCAACCCACCGATATTCGGCAGCATAACATCCAAAATACAAATATCATATAAAGAGGCGCTAAATGCTTTTAGAGCATCCTTTCCATCGTCAATCCAGGAAACGGTAAAACCATTCATTTCAAGATAAGCTTTTAATACTGATCCGAAATTTTGATCATCCTCAACCAACAATATATGGGCTTTAACTTCCATCTTTATGCCTAAGGTTTTTAGGTAAAATAATTCTAAATGTTGAGCCCTTTGAAGGTTGGCTTTTAACTATAATTTCTCCCTGCATTGTTTCAATAATAGCCTTTACATAACTTAGGCCTAATCCGAAACCTTTAACGTTATGGATGTCCCCTTTAGGAATTCGGTAGAATTTGTCAAAAATTTTATTTTGCTCCTCTTTCGACATTCCAATGCCATTGTCACTTATTTTAATACTTATACTTTTTGAGTTGTTGGTTGCTTTTATTTTAATGAATGGGTCCTCAGCCGAGTACTTTAAAGCATTATCAAGCAAATTGGTGAATATACTCACCAGATGCATTTTATCAGCAACCAAAAAAGGGTCGGTGCATTCTAATTGGAGTTTTACATCCGCTTCCTTTTGCGTAAATTGCAACTCTATATTTTTATATGACTGCTGCAACACCTCATGTATATCAATTAACTGAGGTTGAAGGTTAAAGTCATTTTTATCTATCATCGACATTTGAAGCACACTTTCAACTCTTGAATTCATTCGTGTATTTTCCTCGCCGATTACATTTGTAAAGTACCTTATTTTTTCAGGGTTATTAATTACGGTATGGTTGTTTATAGAATCTACAGCCAATGAGATAGTAGCAATTGGAGTTTTAAACTCATGAGTCATATTGTTGATAAAATCTGATTTAATTTCTGATAGTTTTTTTTGTCTTAAAATAATCCTGACGGTTATAAAAAATGTTAGAATGATAACCAGGGTAAATAACAGCGAGCCACTCATCAAAAGCGTCATCGACTGAATAATATGCGAGGTCTTTCCTGGGAAGGAAACGATTAGCAAATCAGGATCCGAAAAAATCCTGTCAGGAAAAAGTCGGGCAGAGTATTCTGGTTTAATGTCTGGCCGGAAATTATCAGACCTGAGTAAAAGGGAATCATTCTTAGTATTATTAATAGCAAATTCAAATGCAACATCAATACCTTTGTCCAATAATGCCTCCGATAATCTTGTCTGAACAGTTTCCTGCTCAAAACCTTCGCGCTCAAACTTATCAAATTGCTCTATTTCTACAACCATCTCATCAATTACATCATTAAGATTAGCTGTTCCTAAAGCTAATTGAGAAATTTTCTTTTCAACAATCAAATCGACTGAATCTTTAAATTCAGACAGTATGTACATTTGGTTCTTATGAATTTGATTTTTCAAGGAATCTAGTTTCACTACTGTCCTGTATCGGATGTTTGTATCCGCCAATTCATCCACCGTTATTATTGTTGACGCATTTTTCCCGCTAATTGAAATATTATGGGTAGACTGATCTCCACTGCCAACATAGACAAATGAATGCTCATCGGTGTCCTCGTCCGATGTAACCCAAACTACTGAATCATTATTATGTGAAACATACTTATCAGAATAAAAATAACTGTTAGAAACAATTTTTACATTTTGATCACGGGATAACAACCTGGCTGCATTTTCAACAGCCAGGTTTGCCGCCTGATCAAATTGTTTTTCTTTAACTTCAATGGCATTTCTTATCCAAAAATACTGGACAAAAATAATCCCAGTTAACGAAATGGCCATTAACATGATTATAAATGGAAGTTGATGTTTTTTAATCAAAGTATCAATTAATTATTAATCCATTAAAGTGCAAAGATGTACAATAGTTGTAACCCAAAAAACCACTTTAACCTTTCCTTAACTTTTTTTAACCTGTGTTTAACTATACTATATTTAATCTACCTTTAGTTTTGCCACAAACAAAAATATTCAAATCATGAAAACAAATAAAAGTATGAAAAATCTGCACACAATTCTACTTGGCCTGGCAGCCACTTTCTTCTTGAATTTTTCTGTATGCGCGCAGGAAACAGAAAAAGATACCAAAAAGGAAATGAAGTTGAAGGTAGTAAAAGACGTAAATGGAGAACATAAAGTTCTTGATACGGTTATCAATATTTCAGGAATAGAAGGCCTTAAAAACCTGGATGAAATTTTGGAACAGTTAAATACCGAAGGATTGGATATTGACCTTCCTGATCTTGATCAATTTATGGACATTAATGTTGAAGTGCTAGACTCAGAGGAAAAAGGTGGGGAGTTTAAAAAGGTAATCGTGATTAAAAGCAGTGGAGATAACGACGAGACTATTGAAAAAGAGTACAAGGTTAAAATAATAAGTTCAGATGAATCAGAAGAAGGAAAAACCATGGAAGTGATTGTTGATGGTGACAGTTATGGTTATTTTATTTCAGATGAGGATGAAATTCACAATTTAGATGTGGATGGAGATCACCATAAAATTATTGTTAAGACTTTATCAGGAGGCAATGAGAACCTATTCTTCAGCGATGATGATTTGGTCTGGAACGATAAAGGAGGAAAGAAAGTTGAAGTAGTGGAAACGGGGAACGGTAAAAAAGTAATTGTGGAAGATGAAAATGGTGAAAAAAAGGAATATGACCTGAAAGACGGGAAAGGGACCTATATGATCAATGATGATGGAGAAATTTCAAAATTAAGTGAAGATGTAAAGTGGGTTAATGATGACGACGATATGTCAATGATCACAGTTGATGTAAACGACGATGGAGAAGTTGTAATTATTAAATCAGATGAAAGGGAAATAGATATAGACCATCATCCGGGAAAAAATGTTTTTATTCACCAATCCGAAGATATGGAAGGCGATCATGATGTATTTGTAGAAGTAATTAAGAAAAAGGATGGAGAAGAAACCACTACTGTTAAAAGTACTATTATTGTTAAAACCATAAGCGAAGATGACAAATCTTCTATGGAAAAATCAGGAGTTGAACTGGAACCAAAGGGATCGGAGAAGCTTGAATTGGCCAACTTAAAGTTCCATCCAAATCCCAATGAAGGAAAATTTACCCTAGAATTCACTACAAAAGATAAAAATGACACGCACATTCAGATATTTAATACAAGTGGGGAAAAAGTATATCGTGAAAAAATAAAGAATTTTGAAGGAAAATATAAAGGTGAAATTGATATATCTCAGGAAAAAGCAGGAACGTACTTTTTGCAGATCACACAAGGAAAGAAGGTTAGTACGCGAAAAATAATTTTAGAATAATTTTTTAACATAAGAAATTCAGCCCGCTTTAGCGGTCTTTTTCTATTTTAGATGCTTATTATAAATTTTGGTCATGCAAAAATCTCATGAGTTTAAAAATTATTATGCAGTTATATTCACTACTGTTTTAAACGAGAATCCAAGAGGTTACGAGTCCGTTGCAAAACAAATGGAGACACTTGCAAAGCAGCAGCCAGGCTATTTGGGAATGGATACTGCCCGGAACACTGTTGGGATCACAGTTTCATATTGGAAAGATTTAGATTCAATAACTAACTGGAAAAATAATATTGAGCATAAAAAAGCAAGGGAAAAAGGTCGGATGGAATGGTATAAACATTACCATGTGCGGATTTGTAAGGTTGAACATGAGTATGATTTTAATGTTATCAGTAAATAAAATATTTGCAACATGAATGAATTTTGGGATACAAGATACAGGACTGATGAATATGCTTATGGAATAGAACCCAATGCCTTTTTTAAGAGTAAGATTAATCTATTGAAACAAGGGAAAATATTGTTTCCCGCCGAAGGAGAAGGCCGAAATGCTATTTACGCTGCAAAACATGGCTTTGAGGCCTTTGCTTTCGATCCCAGCAGAGTGGGGCGAATTAAAGCTTTGAAATTAGCAGATAGAAATAATGTGAAGATTAACTACCAACTCAACTCTTACGAAACAATTGAATACCCTCCTCATCATTTTGAAGCTATTGTACTGATTTTTGCTCATATGCCACCTCTGTTAAGGAAAAAATGGCATAATAAACTATTGCCTTTCTTAAAACCAGGCGGTTATATTATTCTCGAAGGTTTTTCAAAAGAACAATTAAACTATAAATCCGGGGGGCCTGGAAGTATTGAAATGTTGTTTTCAATGGAAGAAATAAAAGAGGACTTTACAGATTTAAAAGTTGTTGAAATTGAAGAAAAGATAATATTATTAAACGAAGGGCCAAATCATCAGGGCGAAGCAGCGGTAGTCAGGGCCATTTTTCAAAAAGTTTAATTTTCAGTCAATATCATTTAATGCTCCAAAAAAAAAAGAATATATAACTTTACTGCCTTTAGAAATAATTAAGCATCCATGATCATTGGTATTGGAGGTGTTAGTAATTCAGGGAAATCAGGACTGGCTGAGAAAATAAGAGAATCCTATCCCGGACAAAAAATAAAGATTATCTGCCAGGATGATCATGTATTTCCAAAAGAACAATTACCAACCATCAAAAACCATATTGATTGGGAACACCCTGATTCTATTGATTCCATAAAATTCAAAAAGTCAATTCTAGAAGCTTCGCAAGTGAATGATATTACCATTGCAGAAGGTTTAATGGTTTTTTACTTTAGCGAAATAACCCAGCTTTTTAATAAACTCTTATTCATCGAAATAAGCCATCCGGAATTTATAAAAAGGAAAAAAAGAGATCTGCGATGGGGCAAAGAACCCCATTGGTATATACAACACATCTGGAAAAGTTATAATTCTTTTGGGAAAGCTCCGGCGGTTGAAAAGTTAAAAATCATTAATGGGGAATCCCCGATCATCGTTGAGGACATTTTAAATTTTCTTAACAAATAATAACCTCCTTTAAAGAACCTTTCAAATACATACTTGTTTTGTTTTAAAATAGCTGATGAAAGGTATACTCGTATTTGCTGCTTTAATTTCCGTTTTTATAACCACTTGTTCTACTAATTATAGAAATGATAAAGTGGTTCAAATGGATTTTAGCGCGCTTAAACCGCTGCTCAGCAAAAACAATGATACAGTTTATATCATCAATTTCTGGGCAACCTGGTGCAAACCCTGCGTAGATGAGTTACCTGATTTTGAGAAGATCAATCATGACTTCGCCAGTCAAAAGGTGAGGGTTTTACTGGTTAGCCTCGATTTTCCAGATAAGCTGGACAAATTAATAGTACCGTTCATTGCTAAAAATAACATTCAATCGGAAGTTATTCATTTGACCGATGTAAATGGAAATGAATGGATTAATAAAGTGAACCCTGAATGGTCAGGTGCGATACCTGCAACATTAATATACAAGGGCAAGTCCAGGTTTTTCCACGAGGGTAAACTCAGCTATGAACAAATAAATTCGATTATAAACACTAAACTTTAAACTATGAAAACGCTTGTAACACTAATGTTAACGATGATGTTTGGAATGTCAATTGCCGGAGGATATCAGATAGGGGATAAGGCTACTGATTTCAAACTAAAAAATATTGATGGTAAAATGGTATCGCTTGCAGATTACAGCAACGCAAAAGGATTTATCGTAATTTTTACCTGTAATCATTGTCCATATGCCATTGCATATGAAGACCGGATTATTGAACTGGATAAAAAATATAAAAAATTGGGATATCCTGTCATTGCCATTAATCCTAACGACCCGGCTGTTCAGCCTCAGGATTCATACGACAAAATGAAGGAAAGAGCTGAAGCAAAACGGTTTCCATTTCCTTATCTGTTTGATGAGGGTCAAAAGGTTTATCCGCAATATGGTGCAACCAGAACCCCTCATGTATATGTTTTGAATAAAGCGGGAAACGAATTGATAGTGGAATACATTGGAACTATCGATGATAATTATTCTGATGAATCTAAAGTAAAGGAAACTTATCTTGCTAATGCTCTGGATGCCATCATTGTTGGAAACAAACCCGATCCGGATTTCACGAAAGCAATTGGTTGTTCGATTAAATCTAAGTAATTAAAAGTCGACCATTTTTAATGCTTTGTTTCTTTTAATATATCCCCTGATAATTTGCTGCACATCGCGATTATCAGGGTATTTTTTTATGCTGCTTTTTAAATCCTCAATATTAAGATTTCCGTTTAGTTCAAAGTTAATGTAACCAAATCCAAGATATTTACCATTCTCAACACCGATCAGAGATTTTTCACCATCTGATCTTCCCCGGTCTACAATCAGAAAGTTTTTTTTATCAAACCGATATGGCTCTGTTGCTTGCAATACACGAAGATTATAACTACCAGGAGATTCTTCGCCTATACAGGCCCCATTGCACTGTTTCAGATTATAATGAAAACATGCCCCCATTGCATCATATAAGCCACAGAATTTCTGACAGAGATTAAATGCTTCAACTAATGTAAAAACATGGTTTTTTGCTGCCTGCAAAGAATTAAAAGTGGTAAGGGGTAATTCATCACGATCGTTATGCTGGATTTTAAGACGTAAATAGCCATTCTCATCTTTATTATAGTATAAGCCCCATTGAGAATTGCTTCGACGTTGGGCACGGTTGTACCGGGGCAAATGTTTCTTGATTTCATCGGATTCAAGCAACAAGGCAATAAGTTCATTACCAGTAAGCTCATAACCGATATCTGAAATCTGGTTTCTCATTTCAATTGCCCTCTTCGAAGAATTATTTGATAAATGGGACAATACTCGGTCATGTACATTCTTGCTTTTACCTACATAGATTAACTCTCCTTCGTTATTGTAAAAATAATATACACCGGGTTCTTGGGGTAATTTGCGAATAATATCCCTATCGAGATTGGTATTAAGTTCGCGCAAAGATACGGCTTCAATGTTTTTCTCCACTTTCATCAATATCTCGAAAAGCCTTGTGGTGGCTGTTGCATCTCCAAAAGCCCGATGACGGTGTGGGTTTTCAATTCCAAGTTCATTGCATAGTTTCCCCAGAGAATAGGATCTGCGCCCGGGTAATAACTTTCGGGAAAGTTTGGCTGTACATATTTTCTTACGTTGATAATCATAGCCAAATTCGAGAAATTCTTTTCTTATAAAATTGTAATCAAAATGAACATTATGACCCACAAAAATGGTATTTTCTGTCATCTCAATAATACGTTTGGCTACTTCATAAAATTTAGGTGATTTTTTAACCATTCTATTATCTATCCCAGTAATCTGTGTGATACGATAGGGAATATCCACCTCCGGATTTATAAGCGAAGAAAATTCATCCACAACCTTTTCCCCATCATGAACATAAATGGCAATTTCGGTAATTTTTTCTCTTTTCGGACTAAGCCCCGTAGTTTCAATATCTATAATAGAGTACATCAAAAAGAATCAAAGTTCAAGATTCAAGGTTTTGGATTCAAGGTTTATCTATAAGACTTTTCCAAAATCCTTTTCTATTTTATATTTATCAAATATTCAACTTCATCTGTATTGCTCTAACCTCCTGCCTTAAAGCCTTCATCTCACTTACCAGTTCATCTTTTTCGATATTTCTGTCAGGCATTTCAGAGCTGATGTAATTTACAAATTTCCAAATTTCTTTTACATCTTTTACGTCAATTTCATAAGGTTCGTATAGAGTATTGAGTGAATATAATTTTATCTTTCCCTCATTTTGAATCTTATTCTCAACAATTTTAAAAACAATGCCATCATCCATTGTAAGTATGATACAGGGTTGTCCATCTTTAACGAAGTTCCAGTTATCAATATACTCTCCTGTAACAAAGGATTTATCAGGAATGGGTAACATTGAATCCCCGCTGATCTGAAAGGTGCGGTATTTTCGTTCACGCGATAAAAAGGGAAGTTTAAAGGTAGGTAATACCTTAATGTACTCAGGATCTGAAAAGCCACTGGTATATCCGGCTTTTGCCTTTTCTGAAACCAATTCTATATTCTCTTCATTCTCATTATCAACAGTTGTAGCCAAAACCCTTAAACTACTTCCTTTGATATACACATCATAACCCCGCTCAAGCTGAACCAGCTGACTTTCGGGCAAAGAGGTTAAATCAATTTTTATCAGGGTATCCACTGAAAGTTTAAAATAATCAGAAAAGGCAAGCAATACTTCTACGCTTGGTTTTGCTACCTCGTTTTCATATCCGCTAAGAGTAGAACGTTTCATGTCTAATGAAAATGCCACATCATCCTGTGTGCGGCCTTTTCTTTTTCTTAAAAATTTAATGTTGCTATTGAAATACATTTCTTTGTTATTTTAATTTTTTATCCCAGGCCTGAAGGCCTGGGCAACTCATGAAGGCCTGGGCAACTCATGAAGGCCTGGGCAACTCATGAAGGCCTGGGCAACTCATGAAGGCCTGGGAAGTTCATAAAAGGCCGGACAACTTAAGCAGCTCCTTTCAACACAGCTTGCAAGTTCCCACTGAGTTTCCGCGGACTTCAGGCCGCGGATACCGGCTGATGATTTTAAGTTCCAACCCAGGCTCCCAATTCCTCTTGTAAACTTTGTTTTAAATGATGCTCTTCCTGATTTTTAATATATTCCCTTACTCTATTTATATCTTGCTTACTTAGTGATTCAGCATAATATTTATTTTGCCACCCAAATTTCTTAGTTGTTAACTTATTAGTATTAACCCAAAACGATGATTCACCTTTTATCCTATTTACTACATCAGATAAGCATTGATCTGCTTTCAATGAAATAAGACAATGAACATGATTAATAAAACCATTTATATAATCAATACAAATACCATTTTCCCTTGCATACTCACGAATATGGGTAAATACCTTTTTTCTAACTTCTTTTATCAGGAATTCTTCCCTGTCTTTTGTTGTCCAAACTGTATGTATCCAAATTTTTACGTACGACATGTTTTTACTCTTTTACTCCCAGGCCTAAAGGCCTGGGCAACTCATGAAGGCCTGGGCAACTCAGTTAACCTAATTTTGTCTTTGAGTTACCATGGTCTTCAGGTCATGGTTTTAGCCTTTATCACCCGGCCATATCCATCATTACACTTTCAGGAAAGGGAATAACATAATCATTCTTTGTACTACTTAATGAATAAATATGTGCTCTTACTTTTTGGCTCAATTGCCGGTATCCTTTAATGAATTCAGGAATTTGTTTATTGTTATTGTTTTGCAACTTAATTTTTTTCAGGAGCATGAGTACCTCATTGTTTAGGTTCAGAATGTGGTTTAAAACCTTAATAACCTCTTCATCACTTTTACTTCCTGAAAAGCCTTCTGCTATCAGATCCTTAATTTTTAAAGATGTCCATCTTAACCTGTTTCCCTGGTTGAGCAATGCTGTTACCGTTAATGTAACATTTAAGCGGTAAACTTTTATAGCAAGGTTAAATGCTTCCTGATATATCTCTAAATTTTTATATGTATTCATTTCTGTTGTTTTTCAATTACTTATCGACCTTTTTATAATTACAATAAAAAAATAATTTGTTGTTATTAAATATATGCTTATATTGTAATCATTAATTTGTTTAAATAATGATCAAAGGTAATATAAAAGAAACTATAAAGTCAAGAAAAAAATGAAATATTTTATTCATGAAGAAATAGATTAAAAGGGTAAAATGTAAATATGCTAATAGGTTTAATCGAATCAAGAAAGTATTTAGCTTTTTCGGGTTTTGAATTTTTACGAATGCATTGTAAAAGATCTCATTATCTAAATCTAACAAATTTTCAAATTCTCTAATGAATACAAACCGTTGTATCGTTCACCTTGACCTGGATACTTTTTTTGTATCTGTTGAAAGGCTTATGAATTCCAGCCTGATAGGGAAACCCATCATCATAGGGGGTACTTCCGACAGGGGAGTGGTTGCTTCCTGTAGTTATGAAGCCAGACAATTTGGTGTCCATTCGGCCATGCCTATGAAAATGGCGAGAATATTATGTGATCATGCGATAGTGATCAGGGGCGACATGGATCAGTATAGCAAGTATTCAAAAATGGTTACTGAGATTATTGCCGAAAGAACCCCGGTTTACGAAAAAGCTTCCATTGATGAGCATTACCTGGACATTAGTGGGATGGACCGGTTTTTTGGTAATCTGAAGTGGTCGCAGGAATTACGTGAAAAGATCATCCATGAAACCGGTTTACCAATTTCTTTTGGTATTTCAGTGAATAAAACCATATCGAAGATTGCAACCGGGGAGGCAAAACCAAATGGCTTGCTTCAGGTCCCGGTTCAAGGTATTCACCCCTTTCTTGATCCGCTTTCAATTCGTAAAATCCCGATGATAGGCAAGAAATCGTACCATTTATTAAGATCGATGGGAATTTCTTATATCAGAACATTGAGGGATATCCCAAAAGAGATGATCGAAAGGGTAATGGGGAAAAATGGTTCAGTGGTATGGAAAAAGGCGAATGGTATTGATCCTACTCCGGTACAGCAATACTCTGAAAGAAAATCCATAGGTACTGAGCGAACTTTTGAGAATGACACCATCGATGTAAAGATGCTTAAGAATATCCTGATCGGGATGGTGGAGAAAATTGCATTTCAATTGCGTAAGGAACAAAAACTGACATCATGTATAACGGTCAAGATCAGGTATTCAAACTTTGATACTCATACCTTACAACGACATATTTCCTACACCTCTTTCGATCATATTTTATTAAACACTGCTCTCGAGTTGTTCGACAGACTATACACCCGAAGAATGCTAATCCGTTTGATCGGGGTAAAGTTCAGTTCCCTGGTTCAGGGGGCTCAGCAGTTAAATATGTTTGAAGATACCCCCGAAATGACAAGCTTATATCAAGCCATGGACAAGATCAGGTTGAGGTTTGGAAGTAAAGCTATAAGAAGAGCGGCAGGAATGCATGCTACGAAGGAAATTCAACAGCAAATGTTCCAGGTAAGGACATAGCTGTAAGATATAGATTTAAGTTTTAGGAATTAGAATTTTGTACCTCTTAATGTATTTAAACGCACATTCATATTACAGTTTACGTTATGGCACTCTTGAGATCAAGCGCTTAATAGAGCTGGCAAAAGAATATAATATTAAAGCTCTTGCACTTACAGATATCAATAATTCAACAGGAATGATTGATTTTGTAAAAACCTGCCGGAAAAACGATATCAAACCTATAGGAGGGATGGAGTTTAAAAATGGTAATCACCATTTATATACAGGTATAGCAAAGAATAATGAAGGAATGCGTGAATTAAATGAATATGTTAGCTTCCACAATATTAATAAGGACAAATATCCGACAGAACCCAAAACCTTCAATAATGCCTACATTGTTTATCCATTAAATGGTCCCCCCAAAAAGCAACTAAAGGAAAATGAATTTATTGGTGTAAAACCTAAAGAAGTGTTAAAGCTTTTCACGTCCAATTACAAATACGACCAATCCAAACTACTTATCCAACATCCTGTAAGCTATGCAGATGACAAAGGATTTGAACTTCATAAAAATCTCCGGGCCATCGATAATAATATTCTTTTGAGTCATTTAAAAGATGAGATGTTAGCATCTCCAAATGAATATTATTTAGATACCGACCAACTTTTAGGATATTACAGGGATTATCCACAGATTATAAAAAATACTGAAAATTTACTTAAGGAGTGTGAGATTGATTATAATTTTAAGTCCTATAAAAATAAAAAAACCTTTACAGGGAATGTGATTGATGATAAACAATTATTAACCAAACTGGCATTCGAAGGTTTAGCCTATCGCTACGATAAAAATAATAAGGAGGCCAATCGGAGGGTAAACAATGAATTAAATATCATTTTTAATCTTGGATTTGCGTCATATTTCCTGATCACCTGGGATATAATTCGTTATTCTATGTCCAGAGGTTATTATCATGTGGGCAGAGGAAGCGGCGCCAATAGCATTGTGGCTTATTGCCTGAAGATCACTGATGTTGACCCCATTGACCTGGACTTATACTTTGAGCGTTTTATCAACCCTAAAAGAACGAGTCCCCCTGATTTTGATATTGATTATTCCTGGAAAGAAAGGGACGATGTCCAGGATTATATTTTTAAACGTTATGGACATCAACATACGGCTCTATTGGGGGCAACTTCAACCTTCAAAGGAAAGTCAATATTCAGGGAACTTGGAAAAGTATATGGTTTACCAAAAAACGAGATTGATGCTTTGGTAGATAATCCCGAAACTGAAGTTTATAAAAATTCTATAACCCGTAAAATTTATGAAATATCCCAGGAACTGCTTGATTTTCCCAACCTGCGAAGCATTCATGCCGGAGGAATATTAATCTCCGAAGAACCCTTATCCTATTATACTGCGCTCGACCTTCCACCTAAAGGTTTCCCAACCACTCAATGGGATATGTATGTAGCTGAAGACATTGGCTTTGAAAAACTGGATATCCTTAGTCAGAGAGGCATAGGGCACATCAGGGATGCTGCCCAAATAATCAGAGAGAACAGGGGTATTCATGTGGATGTACATGATGTGATTAAGTTTAAAAATGACAAAACTGTTAAAGCTCAGCTTAAAAGAGGGGAAACCATTGGCTGCTTTTATATTGAGAGCCCTGCTATGCGTGGTTTATTAAAGAAACTGAGATGTGACAATTATATAAGCCTGGTTGCAGCAAGTTCAATTATTCGACCGGGAGTAGCAAAATCAGGAATGATGCGGCAGTACATACATCGGTTTCACCATCCTGATGATTTTGAATATTTGCATCCAGTTATGAAAGAACAACTGGAAGAAACATATGGTGTAATGGTTTACCAGGAAGATGTAATTAAAATCTGTCATCACTTTGCCGGCCTCGACCTTTCGGATGCAGATGTGCTCCGAAGGGCGATGAGTGGAAAGTTCCGGGGTCATGATGAGATGAAACGGATTGTCGATCGTTTTTTTTCAAATTGCAAGGAAAGGGGATACTCAGAAGAGTTAACGAAAGAGGTCTGGCGGCAGATTGATTCATTTGCCGGTTATTCCTTTTCCAAAGCTCATTCAGCATCCTACGCTGTAGAAAGTTTCCAAAGTCTGTTTCTAAAAGCCTATTTTCCGCTGGAGTTTATTACCGCCGTAATTAATAATTTTGGCGGATTTTACCATACCTGGGTTTACTTTAATGAAGCCCGCCGTCAGGGGGCGAAAATCAATCTGCCATGCGTAAACCACGGAGCTTATACTACTTCTATAAAAGGCAAAGAAATTTACGTTGGATTTATACATATCGCTAACCTTGAATATAAGATAGGGCAGGAGATAGAACACGAAAGAAAGCTGAATGGAGAATTTATTGACCTGGAAGATTTTATTAAACGATTACCGATCGGTATTGAACAACTGGTCATATTGATCAGGACTGAGGCATTTCGGTTTACTGGTAAAACCAAGCAGGAATTGCTGTGGGAAGCCCATATGTTTTTGAATAAAGGAAAACCATCTCCCCCCAATAGCCTTTTTTATTCGAAACCGAAATCGTTTGTTTTACCCAAACTTGAGCAAAGTAATATTGAGAATGCATACGATGAAATTGAATTTATAGGATTCCCCGTTACCATGACTTATTTCGAATTATTGAAGACAGATTTCAGGGGGGAAATATTGGCTAAGGATATGATTAACAATGTAGGTAAAAAAGTTCGGATGGTAGGGCATTTGGTAACGATTAAATATGTGAAAACCGTAAAAAAAGAATGGATGCATTTCGGGACTTTCCTTGATGCATCAGGTGAATTTTTTGACTCGGTTCATTTTCCTAATTCACTTCAATATTATCCATTTAAAGGAAAAGGTGTTTATTTAATACTTGGTGAAGTTACTTCGGAATTTGACTTTCCAAGTTTAACATTAGAAAAACTGGCAAAGCTTCCTATGAAACCTGATCCACGCGAATAAGGCATAATCCGTTAAAATACAGATGGCAAGTTTTTTTAATTTTTATTAATTTTGTGCTTAATAGATTATAAAATTCAAAAATAATTCTGGATAATTGACCGAAATGAACCAAAGAATATTACTTACTGCCCTTGTCCTGTTTATATTACCAAAATTATTATGGGCTCAGGAAGAGCCGCGCTATAACCCGGAATTTTCTTCAAAGATTAACCTTCTTAATGATTATGGCCAATATAAGCTAATAGGAGAATACCGTGGCAATGAACTGCATGGTGTATGGAAAGCAATTAATCCGGAAGACAGTACCCTTTACAAAATATTTTATTTCGATAATGGAAAACCAATTGGCTATTGGACTACATATTATCCCAATGGAACTACAATAAGGAAAAGTGTTAAATACGATAATGATAACCGTCTGGTTGAGTGGACAAAATATTGGAATGACGAGAAAATCGTTGTAGTAAATAATCCATCCGGGATCTCCCAAAATGCGATGCTCATGCTTGAAAAACAAGAAAGTACAATTTTTGAATCAGAATTAAAACAACATACTATTCTTTCAAAAAAAACAAGCAATGTTCCTACTAGGGAGGGCATGTCCACGGTGAAATCATTTTACGAATATACCTATTCACTCGACATAGATAAATCAATAGAAGCTTTTATTGATGTTGCCACATTAAATTCATTTACTTACAGTGTTCACCTTTTTTACCAAAATGGTAAAATACGACGTGAAGTATTTATAAATAATGGAATTCAGGAAAGCCGGATTTCATATATATATTCCAACAATCGAAAGAACTTAAAGCGTAAGGATTTTTATCATAACGAAAAGCTAATTCGCCAGGAATATTACAACGGCAAAGGAGAATTAAAAAAGGAAAAGAGAATATAACTTAAAATTAAATAGTTCAAATTCTATTTTTAATCCAAATTAGGATCTATCATTTCTCCATTTGCAGTAAGTTTAAGAATTTCACTTCCTGCTAAAAGAAATGCCCCTGAAACATATTCATGTGAATCATTTTTAGAAACTTTTCCGGGATCTCTTGATATAAGTTGGCCCCAGCAAACTTTTCCATCCTCGTCTACTGCATGGTATAATGCTTTCCATGCTTTAATAACTACTTCCAGATATTCTTCCCGATTTAAGTAACCATGGTTGATTCCCCAGGCAATACCATAAGTTATAAAAGCTGTGCCACTTGATTCGGGTGAGGGAAAGTGCTCTGGGAACAATAAATCGGTGCGCCAAAAGCCATCTTCATTTTGACATGACTTTAATGCCTGTGCCATCCCGATGAACAGTTCAACGTATTTTGAATAATCTTGATGATCTGAAGGAAGATTTTCAAGAATTTTCGGTATGCTAGCCATTACCCAGCCATTTCCCCGTAACCAGAATTCTTTTACTCCATTAGTTTCACTTTTTCCCCTGGCCTTTATGTCGCGGTAAAACAATTTATTCTCATTATCATACAATTCAGCTGCAAGCTCCCAGAATATCCTGTTTCCATATTTAATGTATGCCTCTTCGTTTTTTGCTTTTCCCATCATCATATATGGTGGAATACCTACATAAAGAGCATCTGCATAGTCATATCCTGCTTCAAAAGCGGAGTCTTGATCCTTAAGCCTTTTATCCATAAAACTCTTAGTTCGTTTAATTTTGGCTTCATTGGGCTCAATAAAATATAAATCGAGATAAGTTTGTGTGCAGGTCAACCTGTTTGGTGGTTCAGTCCATTCAGTACCTGTTCTCCAGCCATGTTTTTTAGCCCAATTTTCAGCTTGCCTGAGTAATGCTTCCTCCCCGGTTGATTTATAAAAAGCCATTAACCCGGTATAGTAAGTGCCACGAACCCAATTACGATCTGAATTTTTCCAGGCATTAGTAAGAAAGTGTTGATTGACCAATTGCATCTTAGATATGATGCCAATAGAAGTAAACTCAGAATTTTCAAGTACTTCCTGACAAAATACATTGCCGAAAAAGATGAACAATAAAGCAGGTAGGAATATGAATAGTTTAAGTTTATACAATGACTTTATTTATTTAACCCCAAAAATTTGTACGTAAATTATGGGTTAAGTTACATAATTTGCCTGAGAATAATCTGGGTAAACAATATTGTATAAAACTAAGATACTTATTGTACGATCAATTTTTTAGTTTGAATGCTGTTTCCAACTTCAAGGGTGTAAAAATATATTCCAGCCTTAATATCATCCCCGTTAAGTGTAACTGCATGTCTGCCTTTATCCAGAAATGAATTAACCAAAGTTTTTATTTTCGCTCCAGTTATGTCTGTAAGGCTTAGTTTAGCATTTCCTTTTTCATGTAGCTCAAATTCGATTTGTGTCTTTTGTAGAACAGGGTTTGGGTTATTTTGAAATAATGAAAATCCAAATGGGTCTGCGAATGGCAAACCATCAAATATTCCGGATATGGCATCTGTATCAGTTTTGTATACTTTCGCCCCCCCATTCGTGTTCCCATACAGACCGCAAAATAATCTTAGAGTATATGAATTAACAAGAATTGCTGTAAACATTGAAATTGCGATAGCTGTAGGTAAGCCATTAATAAACAACTGGAGATATAAGTTGCCCATAGCTGAATAAAATGCCCCTCCTGTAGCAGAATATATAGATAAGAAATAGTAAGGTATAAGTGCCGATGTCAGCCGGAACACCATAAATTTGGTAATTTCCATATTAGCCCCAAAAAAATAAACAAATTCGGCCACCGCATAAGCTGTAAGGAAAGTTGAAACTAAAAGATAACCACTAGAAGTTCCGAGATACAGATTGATATCATCATCTTTTGATTCTGGGAGTAAATCAAATTGAACAGATACAACCGTATCATTTTCAAACTCTCCTGTAATTTTAGTCCAGGATCCACCGTCATCAAATGAAACGAAGGCTCCTTTTGTAGTTCCGGCAGCAACTACGCCATTGGGATCCACATCAAGGCCCCGAACCCAAGAGCCTGTAGGAATCCCGGTATTTGCATAGGCCCAGGTACTACCGTTATTTAGAGAGCGGTAAACACCATTTCTAGTCCCCATGTATATAATATAATCGGTGGCTCCCATTACCATGGCTATTGAAAAAATATTGTCATTGGCACCCAAGGCTTTAAGCAAAGTCCAGGTATTTCCATTGTCTGTTGATCGGTACAATCCTTCATTTTGAGGATAGGGCCAGATAGAGGCATATAAATTTCCATCGGGGCCTTCCAGAATTGTTCGGGCTACATAGGCATCGTATAGGTTTTCCCAGGTATCTCCATTATCTGTCGATCTTCTAACCCCTCCGTCATCACCACTTGGCCAGTTAAATGAACCTGTTGTAGCAAAAAGATGGCCATTGCTTTCCCTTGCAATGATCTCGGTAATTCCTCCTCCTTCGGGATTACTTCCGGTCGGTTGCCAGGTTTGGCCAAATAATAAAACAGAAAATAAGCAGAGCAAAACTGAGTAGGTAAGTTTTTTCATGATAGTAGAGTTTTGTATCACATTTTATTAGTCTTCAAAGAATTAGGAATACAATTATAGAAAATTATTTCGGAAAATGCAACAAAATAACAAGCTATTAACAAAAAAGCCACGCATTTTTGCGCGGCTTTTTATAAAAATCAACCTGAAAATGAATTAAATTTTAAATATCTTTTCCCAATTATATTTTCTTGGGTTAATGCACATAACAGGAATTTGAGAAGGATTGAAAATCATTTCTTCGTCATAACTTCCTAACAGGAATTTTGTAAAACTCTTGTCAGGATTTGTCATAATCATAATCATGTCAGCCACATTTGCTGTAGCATAATCAACCACACTTTTAGAAAATCCACTACTTTCTGCCACAACAGTTTTATAAACCACATTGTTTTCGTCAAAATGCCTGGTTATAATATCTACGGAAGTTTTTATTTCAGGAAGATTGAGATAATAAACATGAATTTCAGCTTTGAAATTTTGAGCAATAAAACTTGCCCATTTTGTTTTTTCCCATGGCCCGGCATCGCTTGTAATGGGTAGGACTATTTTTTTATAACCTTCACGAAATGGCCTTTTTTGAACAACAACTACCGGCACCGGTGAGGATGTAACTACTTTTAGTGCAAAGCTTCCAGTTAGTTTTTGCATACCAACTTTTCCATGTGTTCCAAGATACATCAGATTGGCTCCAATATCATTAGCTACTTCACTTATGGTAGTAAAAATATCTCCTTCTTTGGCTAGGGTATCCACTTCAATATTGTTTGATTTTATAATTTCAGAGGCGATTGCAGAAAGTTTATTATCAATGGAATCAGAGCCTTCATTCTCTTTTTTCAATTGTGATTTGGTATTCTTATCAATCACATGCAATAAAACAATTTTATAATTTAAAAATTTTGCGGCATCAACTGCCTGATTCATTGCATTGTTGCATACTTCAGAGAAATCTGTTGGTACGAGAATGATGTTATTCATTTTTGTGTCCATAAACATTTTTTTATTTGCAGGTTAAATTTCTACACAAAAATAGAAAATTTTCCTGCAGAAATTAGCATATATCTATTTTTTTATACAAAGCAGTTTTTCTATCTCAATTATATTTTCCTGCTTTTTATTTTCCCTTAATTTTTTAGCAGACACGGTAAAGTAGTGATGATTTTTTAGAAATTGTAACTGTTTTTCATGCCAGTCACGTATAGTTGTAACTTTTCCTATTAATTTCCATTCGTATTGAAGCCGTTGACCAATTAAAAACAAGTCATCGCGTCCCAGATAATCAAGATCAGCATCAGAAAGAATCATATCCAAACGGTTTTTAGGCGTTTGGGGTATTCTGGTTGACATTATCATGCTTTCAATTGCAGCAATATCTTTTTCATCATATCCGTATTCAGGTAAAACTTTTTTTGCCAATTCAACGGATAATGACTCGTGTCCGTCATAGGTTTCAAGAAACCCTATATCATGGAATAAGGCTGCAGTTTTTATCAGGGATAAATCCCTGCCATTTACGCTTTCCATCTTTGCAATCCTTTCTGCTGAAGCCACAACATCCAATGTATGTTCTACAGAATGGTATGTCAATTCCGCACTTAACTCATTATTAAGCCTGGAAATAACATAATTTTTCACACCATCAAAATCCATAGTTTTTTATCTAAATTATATTCATAACGATTTTCAACCAATAAATGTTCTAATTCCATTGAATCGTTTCAATTCCATCCCAATCTTTTGGCACACCATCTTTAATAAACTTTTCACAGCGTGTGATGTATAAATGTGCTGTTACATCATGCTGGTTGAGTTTATAAACATGTTTAAACGTTTTTAATGCATCCTGAAAATTACCCAATTTATAGCTATTAACACCATTGGCAAAATCAGTTTTCGTTTTCATTTTTAATTGCCTAATATCATCAGGATCACCGTCAATAATTTCAAATATATATACAGCATCTTGTTTCCCCTTAACTTTTACAATGTCGAGAAATCTGTAATTATATTGCGCCGGATTATTCAATTTAATTAATGTGTCCTGGCTGATAATTATTGAGCTTCCATAAAGCTTGGTAAGGCCTTCGAGACGGGCAGCAAGATTAACTGCATCGGAGATTACCGTTCCTTCCATTCGTCCTTCTCCGCCAACCACACCCAGCATTAGCCTTCCACTATGTATCCCTATTCCACTATTTATGGTAGGTTTCGAAAACTGATCCATTACCTGGTTAAACTGTGAAAGTTTTATTCTCATCTCGATGGATGAATTAATGGCATCTTCGGCATTATCACTAAAAAGCGCCATGATGCTATCCCCAATATATTTATCAATAAACCCGTTATTATTTCGAATTACAGGTTCCATATATCCCAGGTAATAATTGATGAAGTCAAAATTTTCCTTTGGGGTCATGGTTTCCGAAATTTCGGTAAAAGAACGAATATCACTAAAAAGAACAGTCATTTCCTTTTCCACCTGATCTCCCAATCTAATATCTACGTAGCTCTCCTTTCCCAGAAAATCCAGAAACTGCTTAGGGACAAAGTAGGAGTAAGCCTCCGTCATTTTAGAAATATTGCCAATATAATCTCCAATTTTCCGGGTCATGTCATTATATCCTTCTGTTAACTCCCCAATTTCATCATTGGTTCGCACCACACCATAATTATCAAGTTCTCCAGACCCGGTTTTACGCATGTTCTCCAAAAGTTCTTTTACAGGGTGCACGATATCCTGTGTAGTCCATTTTACAAGAAACAATATATAAATGAATGCGATGAATATACTGCTGTAAATCCCTATAAACATAAAAAAACTGTTTATGGCATTAATATAGAAAAGCCAGGAAGGTATATTCAACTCAGCACTGGTATCTCCATTAGAAAAGATATCACTGAACATGGTATAATCGCCATATAAAATACTGCGTTGGTTTTCAGTAAAATTTTTATAGTCAAGATCACTAACATAGGTAACACTCAGGAATAAATACAAAATTACAATAGTAAGTGGCAATAATGTGGTCATGGCTGATGAAAGAAACATTCGATTCCTTATCCTGCCAATTTTCAGTTTAAAAATCCTTTTCCTTAATTCTTCCTCCGTATAAAAAAATTCGATATACCGAATATGTACCCTATGTTTCTCCCAGAAATAAACAAAAAGCAATGATAATACTGAGGCAATAAGCGAAATAAAGAATAAATGCCGAAACAAACTTTTTTCAAGGCCACTTTGAAAAATAGTATCGTTCAATAATATGATTAACATATTGATGTGGGCAACCACAAAGGAGAATCCTAAAATACCGGCATTGATCAATGGTGATTTTAAGAGGAATTTCTTACAGAATTTATGAAGCTTTGGAGGAATCTGTTTATTCTTCCTTTTTTTTGAAAAGTAACGTTTAAAAGGTAAATTGAATAAAAATCCTCCAAAAAAACTTATCAGAAATAAATTAAAGAGGAAGTTAAAGGCTTTGCCTATTTGGGTGCCATCATCAGGGATGCTTTGCCCAGGGGTGTCACTTACAAAATTAACCCCTGATTCATTAATTAATACGGACATTTTTTCCCTTACACTATCCGCCAACAATGAATCATCCGGAAATATGGGGTTCACAGTATTCGCAGCCGTTGAATCAGCCATCAATTTTTTAATAATATTGTCGATGGAATCTTTAACCGGAATAAGAGAATCAATAACTGGCGTTTCAATGTGTGTCCTGTTGCGAAAATTAGCATTCTGGCGAAGGGCAGGGGCATATTTAATGGTAAGGATAAGCAAAAAAGGCATAACCAGCCAATAATATAAAACTGTGGATGAAAGGTAAATTCTTAATCCATAAAACCCCGGTACACGTGTTGTTTGTCTTTTTGCCACTGGTTATATTATAATTTCCAAAAATAAATAAATTTTGCTTGCTTGGCAGGCATCTTTTTATGGATTGTCCTTTAAGTTTAACAATAAAGATTATTTTTGCTCAACTATCGCTTCAGTTATTCTAAAATTACTTGCACAATTATGTTTGACGAAATAAGTATAAATTCAATACAGGAAAATACCTTTTCCTTAATTGGTAAAGAATGGATGCTGATTACTGCTGGAAATATAAAATCATTTAATACCATGACTGCAGCCTGGGGTGGATTTGGTTACCTGTGGAATCTTCCGGTTACTTTTATCTATATCCGACCGAACCGTTATACTTATAAATTTGTAGAGAACAACACCCACTATACCTTAAGTTTTTTTGAGAAAAAACATAAAAACATACTCACTTACTGTGGAAGCCATTCGGGTAAAAAGGTAGATAAAATTAAAGAAACGGGGCTGGTACCGCTTGAGACTAAAATGGGAAATCTGTATTTCGAACAAGCAAGACTCGTTATTGAATGCAAGAAGATTTACTTCGAAGATATAAACCCAAAAAATTTTGTTGATCGCCTACTTGACCGGAATTATCCAAATAAAGACTATCACCGGATGTATATTGGAAAAGTAGTTAAATGTTATTTAAAAACCTCATAGCTAATCTTGTGGATAACGACTAAAAAGAATGGGTAATATTTCTGAAAAAATTGGTACATTATTCTTTAACTACGCCCTGAAAAAATTAAAAAGGCGTATTAAAATGATTCCACTTAAAAATGCAAAATCTATAGGAATTGTATACCAGGTAACTAATGAAAATACTTTTAAATCCATAGGCAGGCTGGTACAAACTCTTGCTGAAAATAACAGGGAAGTGTTAGTCGTAGGCTTCGTTGAGGGTAAAGAGATACCTACCTATTGTGTGACGGCCAATTCTGGGTATTATTTTAATAGGCAGAGTGTTCGTTGGACCCATATACCAAAAAATGATTATGTGAATAAATTTATGGATAAAGAGTTTGACATTTTATTCGATTTGTCAGAGAAAGACAAGCTGACCATAAAATACATTACCGGACTTTCGAAAGCAAAACTTAAAGTTGGAAGGTTTTCAGCGCGCAATGAAAAATACCTCGATATGATGATAGCTTTAAAATCAACGGACTCCCTTGATGTATTGATCGATCAGTCGTTATTTTATTTAAGAACTATAAATTCCCGTTAAAATGAAAGAAATAAAATCCGGCACAGGAGTAGCCCTGGTTACCCCATTTCATAACTACGGAACCATTGACTTTAATTGCCTCGAAAAGCTTCTTAACCATGTAATAGAGGGAGGAGCTGAGTTTGTGCTGGCCCTGGGTACCACCTCTGAGGCGGCCACACTTTCTTCCGATGAAAAAAATGCCGCGGTCAATTTTATAATTGAAACTGTTAACGACAGAGTCCCTATTATGCTTGGTGTAGGAGGCAATAATACGCAGGAAGTGGTAAATCGCATGCAATCTATAAATTTTGATCAAATTAGTGCTGTTTTGTCGGTGGCACCTTATTATAACAAACCCAACCAGAAGGGGCTGTACACGCATTTTAAAACCATTGCAAGTGCATGTCCTCTGCCTCTGTATCTTTATAATGTGCCTTCGAGAACAAGCGTTAATATAAGTGCAGAAACTACTTTAAAGCTGGCTACAGAAATTCAAAATATTGTTGGAATAAAAGAAGCCTCGGGGAATATGCCCCAAATAATGGATATTATTAAAAACAAACCAAAGGATTTCAAAGTATTTTCCGGGGACGATGCACTTACGTTACCCATGCTTAGTGTAGGTGCACAAGGTGTAATTTCAGTTGTGGCTAATGCATACCCAAAGGATTATTCTGAAATGGTCAGGTTGGGTTTAAAAGGGCGATTTGAAGAAGCTTCAATATTACATTACAAATTACTTGATATTATCGGTCTCTTGTTTGAAGATGGCAATCCGGCAGGAGTAAAAGCGGCCCTCGAAATGCTTGGTATTTGCAAAAATAACCTTCGCCTGCCCCTCGTAAAAGTCAACAAGACAGTAAATAGCAATCTTGCCCGGTTAATTGCCGAATATTAGTCCTTTATTCTTAATGAATAAAAACAATGATTCTCTTTAATTTTGAGCAACTATTTGCTTGCGATGAATGTCAGAAGGGTGGGTATAAATTTCATTTTAAAAATAAGATTACGTCTATGTATTTACGATTATTAAAAATTATTGTACTTATTTCAATCCTAAATATTGGAACCATACAGGCACAAATAAATACCAACAACCTTGAAGAACTTTTCGAAAAGAGGGGAGAGGTGTATTTTAAAGTTATTAACCTTGATTTAAAAGGCCTCGCAACCCTTTCAAAAACAGTTTCTATTGACCGTCCCACATCTATAAATGAAGTTTATGCCTATGCTAATAAAAAGGAATTCCAGGAATTTCTGGATTTAGGTTTAGAATATGAAATTTTAACTCCTCCTGGCCTTGCTCATAAAGTTAAAATGAAGTCTGTTGTCAATCTTAAACAAATTGAGGACTGGGATTTTTATCCAACATACGAAGCCTACATAGGCATGATGAACCAATTTGTGACAGACTATCCTGACTTATGCGAGTTGGTAAATATTGGATATAGCAACCAAAACCGGGAGTTATTATGCTTGAAGATTTCAGATAATATTTCGCAGAATGAAGGCGAAGCTCAATTTCTTTATACCAGTAGTATCCATGGTGACGAAACTACCGGATATGTACTCATGCTTCGTTTGATTGACTATCTTTTATCAAATTACGGATATGATCCCCAAATTACCAATTTGGTGGATAATCTTGAAATCTGGATTAATCCGCTGGCTAACCCCGACGGGACCTATGCCGGGGGGAATAATTCAGTTTATGGGGCTGTTCGTTATAATTCAAACTGGGTTGATTTAAACAGAAATTATCCAGATCCAGAGGATGGCCCCCATCCCGACGGCAATGCCTGGCAGACTGAAACTATTGCTTTTATGAACTTTGCAGATGCAAATAATTTTACTGTAAGTGCTAATTTTCATGGGGGTGAAGAAGTTTGTAATTATCCCTGGGATACCTGGCCGGACCTGGCTGCAGACGATGCATGGTGGCAATATGTTTGTCATGAATACGCAGATACGGCACAGGCTTATTCACCAAATGGTTATTTAAATGGATTTGATGATGGAATTACCAATGGTTATGCCTGGTATACCATTAGTGGCGGGAGACAGGATTACATGAACTATTTTCAGCAATGCAGGGAATTTACCATGGAAATTTCGGACACAAAATTATTACCTGCAAACCTACTCCCAGATTGGTGGGAATATAATTACCGTTCATTTTTAAATTATATTGAGCAGACCCTTTTTGGTGTTAGTGGTACCATAACCGATGCCATTACAGGGTACCCAATAGCTCAAGCCGAGGTTTTTATTGAAAACCATGATATTGACAGTTCTATGGTCTATTCCAATGAGCATGGTAAATATTACCGCCCTCTGATAACAGGTACTTACGACATTACTTTCTCTGCTAATGGTTATTATCCTACCACTGTAGAGAATGTATCAGCCGTAAATAAACAACTGACTATTCAGGATGTGCAACTTACACCTGGTGACCTCATAGTTGATTTTACTGCCAGCGCGACGAATATTCCTATTGGCTCGAACATCAATTTCACCGATGCTACTTTTGGTAACCCTATTAGCTGGGAGTGGAGCTTTGAAGGAGCTACGCCATCAACCTCAAATCAACAGAATCCCTCAAACATATTTTATGCAAATGAAGGTTCTTTTGATGTAAGCTTAACTGTTTCTGATGGAACAAACTCTCAAACCATAACAAAAGAAGATTATATTAATGTGAGTGTGGAATTTATTATGCAAAACACCACCGTTACAACATGTACCGGAGTTTTTTATGATACTGGTGGGCCCTCTGCAAATTATGGCAACAATCAGAATATACAAATGACTTTCCTGCCCGAAGCTACAAATGGAATGATGGTGGCTGAATTTACTTCTTTCAATGTGGAATTTGAATCATCATGTGATTACGACTGGCTTAAAATTTACGATGGCGTAGGCACTTCTTCTCCTTTAATAGGAGAGTATTGCGGCACCAACTCACCTGGAACCATCACTGCAACGAATGAAAGTGGGGCACTCACCTTCATATTTCATAGTGATGCTTCTGTTACTGAATCTGGTTGGAGCGCCAATATTGATTGTGAAATACCTGTATTGCCTCCTCTTGCAGATTTTTCTGCTGATACAACCCTGACCTTTGTAGGAGGAAGTATTCAGTTTATGGATTTATCGTCCAACTCACCAATAAGCTGGTTCTGGACTTTTGAAGGCGGAACACCCAGCCAGTCATCAGCTCAAAATCCCTCAGTAATTTATGAAACTGCCGGAACTTATGATGTAAGCCTTGAAGTAACAAATAGTGCAGGAACAGATAGTAAAACAATGGCGGACTACATTACTGTTGAAAGCACTACTGACATCCAGAACAATAATTTAAATGTATCAAGGGTTTATCCAAATCCTGTTTCTGATATGCTCATTATTTCTTCTATTTCTATCATTGATGAAATAAAAGTTTTCAGTCTGTTGGGTGCATATAAATTGAGCGTCGAACCTGATAATCAAACTGCACAATTAAACCTTTCCGGACTTGCTGAAGGTATCTATATTATTGAAGTTTATTCGGAACAGAGTATTGAATTTCATAAAATAAATATTGCCAGGTAGGCCAGGTTTACTGTCAATATTTATTAATTTGAGCTTAATTGTTCAAACTTGCCTATACTGTACATTCTTTTTCGCAGATAGTGAAACCAGAAATGATCGTGTCTTTTATTAAAACTAAGGCGGAGCATTAAGCTGGTGAAAGCGCAATATTGCTTAAATTTGCATTTGAAAAAGAACATCGTCATGATTAAGTCATTACTTGTTGGCAATATATTTCTCGTTCTCATTTTATATAATGGGTTTTCACAAGAAAACAAGTTAAATGTTTCCGGTTTTGAATCCTTTAAAAATGGTGGTGAAGTGTATTTTAGATTTAAGACTAATTTACAAAACCTATCCAAAATAAACGCAATAATTTCTATTGACAGGGTTGGAACGGATGAGTGGGTTTATGCCTATGCCAATAAAAATCAATTTGATACATTCAACAAGCTCAATATTAAAAAGGAGCTGCTTCAGCATCCGGGCACACTCATCGATCCGGTTTTAAAAAAGTCTGTTAACACCAAAGAAATGGATGATTGGGATTTCTATCCAACTTATGATGCATATATTGATATAATGCAACAATTTGAAATTGAATATCCCAATTTATGCACTGTTTTCAGTATTGGACAGTCAGAAGAAGGCAGGGAATTGATGGTGGCTCGAATTTCTGATAATGCAAGCTGGGATGCAGGAGAGGCTCAATTTCTCTACACTTCCTCCATGCATGGTGATGAAACGGCAGGATTCATCTTATATATGCACTTAATCGACTACCTGCTGAGTAATTATAATTCTGACCCTTTTGTTAAAAACCTGGTTGATAATTTAGACATCTGGATAAACCCTCTTGCCAATCCCGATGGGCTTTATGCCGGAGGAAATAATACAATATACGGGGCTACTCGATTCAATGCGAATTTTGTCGACTTAAACAGGAACTTTCCAGATCCCGAAAATGGCCCCCATCCTGACGGTAAAGCCTGGCAGGCAGAAACGGTAGCTTTTATGGAATTAGCAGAGAATAATCGTTTTGTAATGTCCTCAAATTGTCACAGCGGAGCAGAAGTTTTTAATTACCCCTGGGATACCTGGGAGCAACTTCATGCAGATAATGACTGGTGGTATTACCTCGGACGGCAATGGGCAGATACTGTTCATATTTATGGCCCCGTGGGTTATTTTAACGATCTCGACAATGGGGTTACCAATGGATATCAGTGGTACACGACTAATGGTAACAGACAGGATTATATGAATTATTTTCACCATTGCCGGGAATTCATTCTTGAGATTTCAAACATTAAAATACTTCCCGAGAACATGCTACCTGACTACTGGGAGTATAATTACCGTTCCTTTCTGAATTATATGCAGCAAGCTTTATATGGGATAAGGGGTACTGTTACTGACTCAGTGACAGGCCAGGTTGTAAGCGCTAGCATTTTAATCGAAGGGCATGATTTAGATAATTCATGGGTAGGGTCAAATCCTGTCGACGGTTGGTATTTCAGGCCAATTCTGCAAGGTACGTATAACCTAAGTCTTTTTGCCCCAGGTTACACTCCCAAAACCATTAATAATGTAGAAATTTCAAACCAACAGGCAGTCATCCGGAATATTCAGTTGGTTTATTCGGGTGTGGGGATTGAGGAAAATTTTGTTTCCGAAAATTTCTCTGTGGGACCTAATCCTGTAAAAGATAATATCTATGTAAAATTTTTTGGCAAAGAAGAAGTCACTTGTAAAATAGAAGTGGTAAATATGAAAGGCAATCTTCTCTATGAAAACATATTAATTTTTAATGAAAGTAATAGCACGTACACCATTAATAAAGAAGCCTTTAAAGATAAATTTATAATCATCAAACTTTCAACAGGAGATTCTGATTCTTATTGGAAAATTATCCTCAATAAATAAAAAAACGAAACCAGAATAATGACCTCTCCTAATAACCCTGTTTCAAAACTTGTTCCCGGCACAATCATATTTTTTGTAGGTGTGGCTACCATGTCATTTGAAATCGCCGGAGCAAGGATATTAGGTCCCTATTTTGGTACCTCCATTATCGTATGGACTGGTTTGATAGGGGTAATAATGGGAAGCTTAAGCCTTGGCTACTGGATAGGAGGAAAGGTTTCAATTTACAAAACAGATTATGCCTTTTTATCTCTTTTACTCATTGCCTCCTCTGTTATCATTTCATTAACAACGTTTTCACACATTTATATTTTAGACAGGATTGTAAAATACATCCCAGGTTTAAAATCCGGCTCCTTCGTATCCTCTGTCATCCTGTTTGGCCCGGTGAGTTGTCTTTTCGGAATGGTGCTACCCTATGGAATTAAATTATCCGTTAAAAACCCCGGATCAACCGGCACTGCAATTGGGAAATTATATGCTTTATCCACTTTCGGAAGCATCCTGGGTACATTCATAACAGGCTTTTTTGTTTTACCAGCCATAGGCTTTCAAAAGAACCTTTACCTTTTATCTGCCCTTCTTCTTGTTTTGTCCCTTGCTCATGTCCTTGGTAAAAAGTCCGTTCTTCATTTTGGATTGACTTTTTTTAGTGTACTGGTGCTGGCCTTCTTGTGGATAAAAAGTCAAAACAAAAAGTTGGACTACATTGATCTGGATACCATGTATAATAGGGTCCTTGTTTTCGAAACCAGAGATAAATCCAATGGACGGAATGTGAAGATTCTGAGGGTGAATAATGAAAATAGTTCGGCGATGTATACCGACGATATTGACGAGCTTGCGTTTGAAGTATTGAAATACTATCACCTGGTAGAATATTATGTTCCGGAGTTTCAGTCGACATTAATGATAGGAGGCTCTGGTTATGCTTATCCCAGAAATTACTTGACACGTTATCCCGGTAAACAAATCAAAGTTGTGGAAATTGATCCGGGCCTTACTCAGGTAGCAAAGGAGTATTTTAACCTTTCTGAAGATAAAAACCTGAGTATCGTACATGAGGATGGCCGGACCTATCTTAATCAGGCCTCTGAGAAATTTGATGCCATATTTATGGATGCCTACAAATCAATGCTAACAATTCCTTTCCAGCTTACTACGAAGGAATCGGTGGAACAAATGTACAGGGTATTGAATGACAATGGGGCAGTTTTTGCCAATGTAATTTCATCCATGGAACAGGGGAGGAATAATTTTCTTCTTTCACAAATAGCTACCTATAAAAGTGTTTTTCCGATGGTTCATGTTTATGCGGTCCAGTATCCAAACCCTGGCCCTGAGGAGCGACAATATTTTCAAAATTTTATGATAGTCGGGTTAAAATCAGATCATGTACCTGATTATCAGAGGAACAATCCTGAAATTCTAAAATATCTGGCTCATAAAATTAACCTGGATAATGAACCGGGAGGAATGATTTTTACTGATGAATATGCCCCAGTGGAATACCTGGCCTCAAGAATGATACAATAATATTTTTATTCCTGAGAAACATTTATCGGCAAGCCCGAAGCCAGGAAGTAATAATAACAAGCAAAGATCACTACAGTAATTAGTATGTATATCCACCCCAATCTGATCTTTCGGGGTTCCTCATCAAAAAATATTTCCGAATATGATGGAAAGGAAATGATGGTAGCCAGGATAAATATTAATATGGCACTTAATCGAAGAACCTCATAGGTTACTTCCTCGGTTGTGGTGAAATAATATTCTCCCGGAATCTTCAAGAATGCAATAATTGCAGTACCGATAATTGATGGGAATATAACCTGACCTAATGCAACAATTTTTTTACTCTGAGCACTAATATTTGTAAAATAAGCATTGCCTGAAATTAAGAACGATTTTGAAACAGATACACCCCCAACAACAAGAGCAAATACCGAAATTATTGAGAATATCATTTTGCCTGTATCCTTGTAATACAAGTAAGCAATTACCCATCCAAACCCCTGGTTTAACAATGTTCCAAGTAAAATAGAACCAAAAAACAAGACTATTCCATTCACAAAGTTCCAGAGAAAATATAGCTTAAATACGCCAGAATCGTTCCTTTTCGATGAAAAAATAATAAGGGAAATTACACCTATCAAAAGGCCGGCAAAAGGTTTTATGCTGTATAAAACTTTCACAGCATCTCCTGACCATTCAGCACTATCTATATTATAAAATATCTTGTAATAGAAAAGTATGGTATCAAATTTAAAAGTTGCGGCTACAAGTAAGGTAATTAGCTGCCCAACAATATAAAGACTTAGATATGACAGAACAAAAAGAGAAGTTGAATTGATAATAATTTTAAAAAAGTTAATTCGTTCGGCAGGATTCTTACGTGTTTCATTGAGCCAAATTTTCCAGCGTTTAAAGGTCAGCTTGTTAATCGAGCCAATTCCTCTGAATATTTCACGTAACCGCCTACGTATTAAGTATGGGCGTAGAAGTCGTTTTTTAGTTTTGTATTTCTTTAGCTCCTCATCCCTTCTCAATCGTTGTTCAATTAATTCCTGCCTATCCTGTAAAGCTTTCTCCTTTAGGCGTTTTTTTATTTCCAACTGCTCGAGTTTTTGATCCTCCCTCAGTTTCTTTGTTTTCTCTCTTGCAAGCTTTCGCTCCTCCCTTGCTTGTTGCCGCATTGATTGCTGCATCTCCTTTTTCATCTTGCGCGTTTCTTCCCGCTCACTTTTCTTCTTTTGCTTTTCTAACTGTCTATCAAGCCGGCTTTGCTCTTTAATTTTTCGCTTGATCTCTTCCTTTTCCTTTTTTAGCTCAAGTTTGATTTGCTTTCGTTTAAGCCTGTCATTTTTTTGATCAGAGATTTTTTTCTCTTTTATATTCGTTTGAAAGCTTTGATTTTCCTTCAACTCTTCCAATTTATATTGCTGTAATCTTTCCTTTTTAAGTTTTTTTAAATACCGGATGTAGCGCATCCTCCTATAAATGGAGTATAGCCAGTTACCTAAAATTTTCCTCCTGGTATTTTCTTTCATTACTATTTGTCAATTGGCATTTTAAATATTCTTAAAACAACAGAGCAAAAAAAACCTGACGTCAAGTCAGGTTTTATATAATGATCAGAGGCTTTATTTAACAACCATGGATGCTATGCCTACATTTGAATATTTACCCTCATCCAGCCTTTTTTTAATTTCTGAGAAGGCCTTGATAGTATATTCCACATCTTCCAGCGTATGCATAGCTGTCGGAATAAGCCTTAGCATGATTAATCCGCGTGGTATTACAGGATAAGTAACTATCGAACAAAAAACATTAAACTCTTCGCGCAAGTTTTTCGTAATATGTGTTGCTTCAGCAACTCCACCCTGCAGAAAAACCGGAGTAACTGGTGATTCAGTATTCCCAAGGTCGAATCCTTTTTCTTTTAATCCTTTTTGAAGAGCATTAACAATTGTCCAAAGTTTGGCCTTATGTTCTGGTTCATCACGGAGCATTTGCAGTCGTTTTATCGAACCAATTACCATAGGCATGGGTAAAGATTTTGCGTATACCTGCGACCTAAGATTATACATCAAATAATCAATAACATTTTTAGTACTGGCAACAAAACCACCAATACCTGCCATCGATTTAGCAAACGTAGCAAAGTACACATCTATTTCATCCTGAACTCCCAGGAACTCACCTGTCCCGAAGCCTTTTTCACCCATGGTGCCAAAACCATGGGCATCATCCACTAAAAGTCTGAATTCGTATTTCTTTTTTAATGCAGTAATTTCGCGCAATTTCCCAAGGTCTCCGGCCATCCCATAAACTCCCTCAGTAATGACTAAAATGCCACCATTAGTTTTCTCCACAATTCGGGAAGCTCTTTCAAGCTCTTTTTCAAGGTTTTCTATATTATTATGAGGATAAACATAACGTTTCCCAAAATGTAAACGCATTCCGTCAATAATGCAGGCATGAGCTTCTGAATCATAAACAATTACATCCCTTCTGTCGACAAGTGCATTAATTATGGAAACCATACCCTGATAGCCATAGTTTAGCAAATAAGCGGATTCTTTCTGAACAAAGGCAGCAAGTTGTTTTTCCAGTTCTTCATGATATTTGGTATGTCCCGACATCATCCGGGCACCCATAGGATAAGCTAAACCCCATTCAGCTGCTGCATCAGCATCCGCTTTTCTTACTTCAGGGTGATTGCCTAATCCCAGGTAATTGTTTAAGGACCATACCAGGCGCTCCTTACCCATAAACATCATGCGGTTCGACAATTCCCCCTCAAGTTTTGGAAACACATAGTATCCATGAGCATCCTTCATGTATTTACCTAAAGGACTTTCATAATTTTCAATTTTATCAAATATATCCATTTTATTATTTTTAAATCAATTCAACGGTTCCAGATTAAAAGGCAAAACTAAAAATTAATTGTATTGATTATCAACATTGTTTCGTTTAAATTTTCAACAAAAATAATTAATAGAATTTAACGTTTTTAGTTTCGTTAATTTAATTAATTTTGCGCCCATGTTTAAAAACGCTTACATATACTTAGTAATCAGCTTTATATTGCTTGGTCTGTCTTCGTGTAGCAAATATCAAAAAATCCAGAAAAGTCAGGATTTCGGCTATAAATACGAAAAAGCCCTGGAATATTATGAAAAGGAGGATTACTATCGTGCCTTAAGCCTTTTCGACCAGGTCATTCCCTTTTACAGGGGCACAGATGAAGCTGAAGACATCGCATATAAGTATGCCTATGCCTATTATAACCAGAAAGAGTTTGTTATGGCCAGCTACTATTTCGACAGGTTTGTGAAAACTTTTCCCAGGAGTGAAAAAGCAGAAGAATGTGCATATATGTCTGCATTTTGTAAATACAAAGATTCTCCTGAATTTAAGCTTGATCAAACAAGCACTTATGAAGCCATTTCAAAGCTCCAGCTCTTTATTAATGCCTACCCAACAAGTGACAGTGTGGAGACCTGTAATCAATTGATAGATGAGCTACGTGAAAAGTTACAGGTTAAAGACATGGAGATTGCCAAGCTATTTTTAAAGATGGAAAGATACCTGGCTGCAGTTAAATCCTTCGAAAATCTGCTGACGAGCTATCCTGATACAAAATTCAGAGAAGATGCAATGTTTTACACTATTAAGTCTTACTATTATTATGCTGCAAAAAGTGTAAAATCCAAAAGAAAAGAAAGATACCAGGAAGCAGCTGATATTTATAATAACTTTATAGCCCTTTATCCCGAAAGTAAATATAACAAGGAAGTTAAATTTATGTATGACCGGGCGATGAAGGAAATAAACCGATAACAAATTAACTTATTATATGGATTACAAAAAAGTAAAAACTGATACAGAGGCAGTAACACGTACAATTCGTGATTTTGATGCTAAAACCAGTAACATTTATGAAAGTGTTGCCATCATTTCAAAACGTTCAAATCAAATCTCTCTTGAGATGAAGGAAGAGCTTAATCAAAAAATTCAGGAATTTGCTACATCACAGGATAACCTTGAAGAAATTTTTGAAAATCGTGAGCAAATTGAAATAGCTCGTTTTTACGAAAGTTTACCCAAGCCCACTCTGATTGCAGTTCATGAATTTATGAACGATAAAATATATTACAGAAATCCTACGAAAGCTGATTCTGAATTCTAAATAAGGTGTTAAAAGGCAAAAATATTCTGATAGGTGTTACGGGCAGTATTGCTGCCTATAAAATCCCGCTTCTCGTTCGTCTTCTTGTAAAAGAAGGAGCAAATGTGAAGGTTATTTTAACCGATTCAGCGAGAAACTTTGTCACTCCACTTACCCTTTCTACCCTTACAGGAAATCCGGTTTATAGTGATTTTTTTGAAAAAAATGACGGTACCTGGCATAGCCATGTAGAGTTTGGAAATTGGGCTGATGTGTTTGTTATTGCTCCGGTTTCAGCTACTACTATGGGCAAAATGGTTAATGGCATTGCGGATAATCTCCTTGTGGCCACTTACCTGGCAGCAAAATGCCCCGTATACATCGCACCTGCTATGGATGTGGATATGTTTCTCCATCCCTCCACACAGAAAAATATTGAGCGGCTAAAATCATTTGGAAACATTTTAATAGAACCGGAAACGGGTGAGTTAGCAAGCGGCTTGTCAGGCCCTGGTAGACTTCAGGAACCTGAAACCATAACTGAGATTATAAAATCTCATTTCCAAAAAAAAAAAGACTTTAAAGGAAAGAGAGTCCTGATATCAGCCGGACCAACTTATGAGTTGATAGATCCGGTTAGATTTATCGGGAATTTTTCGTCAGGCAGGATGGGATATGCTATTGCTGAAGCAATGGCTGAAAGAGGAGCGGAAGTTGAATTGATTTCAGGTCCTGTTGAGCTTATTCCCGTGAATACTAGCATCAATCTAACCAGGGTTACATCCGCTGGAGAGATGTTTGAAGCTTGCAAGAATAAGCTTGAATGGGCAGATGTTATTATCATGGCAGCAGCTGTGGCTGATTATACGCCAACTACTGCCAGCAAAATAAAAATCAAGAAAAAAGAAGATTCTTTATCTGTTAAACTAAAACCTACCGTTGATATATTAAAATATTTGGGGGAAAATAAGTCTACCCAACAAGTATTGGTAGGCTTTGCACTAGAAACTGATAATGAATTGGAAAATGCTAAAAATAAGCTGAAAAATAAAAATCTTGATCTGATCGTTTTAAATTCTTTGAAAGATGAGGGGGCAGGATTTGGTCATAGTACAAATAAGGTGACCTTTATTGATAAATACGGCGCTGTTAATGAAATGGAACTTAAACAAAAATATGAGGTTGCAAGTGATTTAGCAGATAAATTGAAAAATATTTTATAACACAATGAGTTACTTTCTAATTAATAAAAAAGCAACTTTTCTGATAGGATTGCTCACTCTTCTTTTTCTGGAAAGTATAGGACAGGAATTTTTATGCAATGTGCAGGTTAACTCGCAGCAAATTGAAGGAACTGATAAGCGGGTATTTGAAAACATGCAAACTACCATCACAGAATTTGTCAATAACAGGAGATGGACCAATTATGAATTTAAACCCGAGGAAAGGATAGAGTGCAATATTGTGATAAATATTAACGAGAGGCCTTCAACTGACCGTTTTAAAGCTACTTTTAATGTCGTAGCCAGCCGCCCCGTTTATCGTACAGGTTATAATTCACCCTTATTAAATTATGCGGATAAAAAATTTGAATTTGAGTATGTTGAATTTCAACCCATGGAATTCCAGGAAAACAACTACTTTTCTAACCTGACTTCGGTCCTGGGCTTTTATTTGTATACCATTCTGGGACTTGACTTTGACACATTTTCTGAATTCGGGGGAACACCATTTTTTGAGATCGCCCAAAGTGTGGTTAACGCAGCACAAAACAGCCCTGTAAGCGGTTGGCAGGCATTCGAAGATCCGAATAACAGATATTGGCTCAACGAAAATTATATGAATAACACTTATTCAGACTTAAGAAAGTTTTTATATGAATATCACCGATTAGGACTGGATGTAATGTCAGAAAAACCTGACGAAGGAAGAGCTGCCATATCAAATAGCCTGAAATACCTTCAAAAGGTTCATCAACGAAAGACCGGATTATTTGCACTCCAGTTAATTATTGATGCCAAAAGAGATGAGATTGTAAATATTTTTAGCAAGGGGAATCCAAAAGAAATTTCAGAAGCACAAAATATCATGAATGAAATTGACCCTGCTAATTCTTCTACCTATTCAAATATGGGGAAGAGTAAGTAATATCATTTACTTTATTAAATTTGCAATAAATTATTCCTTAGTACATGTTAACTCAATTATCGGTTAAAAACTTTGCCCTGATTCATCATTTGAATATTTCGTTCAAGGATAATCTTACCGTAATTACGGGGGAAACTGGTGCAGGCAAATCCATTTTACTTGGAGCACTTGATTTAATTTTAGGCAAAAGAGCAGATACTACAGTCCTCATGAACAAGGCTGAAAAATGTATTGTTGAAGGAACGTTTTCAATAGGAAATTACAATCTGGTAAATTTTTTTAATGACAATGACCTGGATTACGATATAACCACAATAATCAGAAGAGAAATCACCCCTAATGGTAAATCACGGGCATTTATCAACGATACTCCGGTAAACCTTGCACTGCTTAAGGAGTTATGCACTAATCTTATTGATCTTCATTCACAAAATCAAAATCTCTCTCTTGCTGACAATGATTTCCACCAGTTAGTTGTGGATAGTTTTACTGAGATTACTAAAGAAGTCCAATTTTACTCCTCAAGATATCAGGAGTGGCAAAGCCTTAAAAAAGAGATTGAAAAGCTTTTATTGGAAGAAAAACAATCCAATGCAGAGAAAGACTATCTTGAATTTATTCTCAGCGAATTAATCGAAGCTGATTTGAAAAAAAACGAGCAAGAGGCATTGGAAAATGAATTAAAAGAGCTCAGTCATATTGAAGAAATCAAAACAGCATTAACGCATATTGTTCAAGGCCTGGAAAATGAAAATACCGGGGTAATTAATGTTTTGCACGGGTTAATTTCACAATTGAAGAAAGTTGCCTCATTCAGTACAAACCTACACGAGTTAAGTAAACGATTTGAAAGTACCTCGATAGAAATAAATGACCTTCTTTCAGAAGCAGAATCGCTTTCTGAAAGGATTGAGCATAATCCACAAAGAACTCAGGAAATCACCGACAGGTTAAACCTTATCTATACTTTGCAGGCGAAGCACCATGTTAATACTGTTGAGGAACTTGTCGACTTGGTAAAAGTAACCCAGGAAAAGCTTAACAAAATACAATCCATATCTTCAGATATTGAAATGAAATCCCGTGAATTTAAAACTTATGAAATTGAGGTAAAACGGCTGGCTTCAGATTTATCGAAGAAGAGAATTAATATTTTTCCCGCCCTTGAAAAAAGAATTGAAACCATATTACATTCCATGGGCATACCCAATAGCAAATTCAGTATAAAGAATTCATTGAGGTCAGAACCAGGGCCCAATGGATATGATACGGTCAATTTTCAGTTTAATGCAAACAGGGGAGGAGAGCTTCAAGATATTTCGAAAGTAGCCTCAGGAGGCGAAAAATCAAGATTAATGCTTGCCATCAAATCCATTCTTTCACAGAAAAGGCAGCTACCCACAATTATATTTGATGAGGTGGATACTGGCATATCTGGCAGTATTGCAGACAAAGTTGGATCAATTTTAAAAGAACTCTCCGATAAAATGCAAGTGATAACCATCACCCATTTACCCCAAATAGCAAGTAAGGGAGACCACCATTTGTTTGTTTTTAAAGAAACTTCAAATGGCCATACTCAAACACAAATAAAAGCCTTAGAAGAAGAGGAGCGAATAATAGAAATCGCAAAACTAATGAGTGGAACAAAAGTTACTGATGCTTCCATTGAGTCAGCTAAATACTTATTAAAGAACTAACTAAATTAATAACCAGGAAAAATAACTGAAAGACTATGACTTATAATCTACTAAAAGGAAAAAAAGGAATCATTTTCGGTGCACTGGATAATAAATCAATCGCATGGAAAGTTGCTGAAAAAGCACATGAAGAAGGCGCTATTTTTGTCCTCACTAACACACCAACAGCCATGCGCTTTGGTGAGCTTGATGAATTGGCTAAAAAAACCAATTCTCAGATTGTTCCGGCTGATGCTACCAGTGAAAAGGATTTAGACAACCTTATTAAGGAGTCCATGAAAATATTTGGGGGCAAAGTTGACTTTATTCTACATTCTATCGGGATGTCGCTTAATGTGCGAAAGAAAAGAGTTTACAGTGATCTGCGATACGATTATTTCAATAAAACACTGGACATTTCAGCAGTATCTTTTCATAAATTATTACAAACTTGCTTTAAAAACGATGCGATCAGTGAATGGGGAAGTGTTGTAGCACTTTCTTATATTGCTGCTCAACGTACACTTTATGGTTACAACGATATGGCAGATGCAAAGGCCCTGCTAGAGTCCATTGGCAGAAGCTTTGGATATATTTATGGAAGAGAGAAAAAAATAAGAATTAATACCATATCGCAATCTCCTACATTAACCACGGCAGGAGCAGGAGTAAAAGGAATGGAAGGATTAATGGATTTCACTGAAAGAATGTCACCTCTTGGGAATGCAGATGCTGAAGAATGTGCAAACTTTACGGTTGTTCTTTTCTCCGATCTTTCAAGAAAAGTAACTATGCAAAATATTTATCATGATGGAGGCTTTTCCAGCATGGGTATGAGCATGCGGGCCATGAGGATGTATGAGCGTAGCCTCGATTGTAATGATTGCCCTGATGTTGAAGATTAATGATTGATTAATAATAGCAATGTTTTATATTTGCTGATTTGATTATGGTTTAATATTATTATAAAAAATTAAAGATGATAGATTTTAAGCTTACTACGGAACAAGAGGAGATCATTGAAAAATACCGTGATTTTTCCAATCGGTTAATCGTACCCAACCGTTTGAAATGGGATGAATTGGCTGAATTCCCCTGGCCAATAGTAAAAGCGGCCTATGATGAAGGGATTATGAATGGGCCTATGGATCCGCAATATGGTGGACATGGACACAGTTTGCTGGATGGAGCTCTGGCTTCTGAAGAATTAGGTGCAGGATGTGTAGGAATTGGAATTTGTATCGATGCAAATACCCTGGCATTAACCCCACTTTATCTGGCGGCAAGTGACGAAATGAAGAAAAAATATTTTGGGATTATCAATGAACAAAAAGCAGTTGCGGCATATTGCCTTACAGAACCAAATGCTGGTTCTGATGTTCAGGGCATACAGTCGACTGCAATCAGAAAAGGAGATAAATATATTTTAAACGGCCACAAGAGGTTTATCACCAACGCAGAAGCATCTACCTTTATGACTGTTTTTGCCATGACTGATCCTGAAAAAGGCTCAAGAAGTTTAACCGCTTTTTTGGTTCCTTCCGATTCCCCAGGAATAGAATTTAAACCCAGGTTACAAAAAATGGGACAGAAAGCATCTGTTCAAAATGAGATCATTTTTACTGATGTTGAAATTCCTGTTCAGAATAGGATTGGGGATGAGGGATACGGATTTATAATCGCTATGAAAACCTTTGACCGGACACGTACCGGAGTAGCCGCATTAAGTGTTGGAAATGCACGTGCCGCTTTTGAAACAGCCAAAGAGTGGACAAAAAACAGGAAGCAATTTGGAAAACCTATTGCTGCCAATCAGGCCATTGGTTTTATGCTTGCTGATATGGCCACAAAAATTGAAACAGCCAGGATTCTAACCTGGTATGCCGCATGGGCTTATGACCACGATAAGAAAAAACTTAATAAACTTTCAGCCATGTCGAAACTTTATGCTTCTGATATCGGGATGGAAGTAACTACTGATGCTGTACAGGCTATGGGTGGAGATGGATACAGCCGTGATTTTATGGTGGAAAAAATGATGAGGGATGCTAAACTCTGTCAGATCTATGAAGGTACAAACCAGGTACAGCGACTTGTAATTTCAAAAGCAATTTATAAAGAGTAAGCTCAAAAATTGAATTAAAAAAACCGAAGTTAAAAGACTTCGGTTTTTTTGTGGACTTTAAATTTTTAGAAACAATACCTGTTTTCGTCTATTATTTTATTAGCAATTCTCCTTCGCGCTTCCTTAACATTAACAGGAGCTATCTTCGTAAACTCATCAATCCTTTCATGCATTGCCTTTAACTCACCCGCTTCGACGAAAGAATTTAAAGCGTCCTTTGCATTTTTGTTCATACTGCATGCTGAATCATACACATAAACGTCCAGAATATCTCTTATAATTTGGTTTTCTCCATGTAAACTTTCCAGTTTTTCCACCCGTAGCATCGTAGATTCAGCACCATACACCATCATAATCACATCTGAGATATTCATCAAAATTTCCTGCTCTGATAAAAAATTGCGCTCTAGTTTATCGGATAAAGTTCCCATAAGGAACAGGGCTACCTTCTTAAAATTTCTGATATAATATCTTTTCTGTCCTATATAGTCAACAGGAATAACTTCATTTTCTACTTTGTCCTGATTTTTGATAATCCCATTAGCATATCTAACCACATCAAATCCGGTTTTAAGGGCCTTCTTTATGGTAGTATCAGTTACAAGTAAACGGTTTATTTCATTGGTTCCTTCAAATATTCTATTAATCCTGGAATCCCGATAAGCTCTGTCAGCATTAGTCTCGGCAGAGAATCCCATTCCTCCTAAAATCTGAACATATTCATCAACTACATAATCCAAAGATTCGGATCCAAAAACCTTAAGGGCTGCAGCTTCAATTGCATAAGCTGAAATTCCTTCAATAGTTGCCTGGGATTTCTCAACTCCTTCATCAATCATTTGCCCGATTAAATCATCAATATTTTTGCTCACCCTATAAACAGCCGATTCTGTTACCCAGGTCCTGATAACCTGTTCAGCTATCTTACCTTTAATGGCACCAAACTCTGAAATAAACTGTCCGAATTGTTTACGTTCATTTGCATAATTTACCGATTGGGTTATCGCTCTTTTAGCAGCCCCTAAGACAGTTCCGCCCAATTTAATCCTACCCATATGCAGGATATTCAGCGCTATTCGAAAACCAGTTCCCCGTCTGCCAAGTAAATTCCCTACCGGTACTTTTACATCATTAAAAAATACCTGTACAGTAGAGGATCCCTTTATCCCCATTTTCTTTTCTTCAGGATTAATAACAACACCTTCAAATCCTCGTTCAACTATAAAAGCACTATGAACCCGGTCGTTATCGATTTTTGCAAAAACAGTCAATACATCAGCAAAACCTCCATTAGTGATCCACATTTTCTGGCCATTCAGTATATAGTGCTGACCATCTTCCGACAAAACTGCCCGAGATTTTCCTGAATTGGCATCCGATCCTGCGTTAGGTTCCGTAAGGCAGTAAGCTGCTGCCCATTCACCTGTTGCCAGTTTGGGGAGATAAGTGGCTTTTTGTTCTTCATTTCCATAATATACAATGGGTAGAGTACCAATCCCAGTATGAGCTGAATAGGCAACTGAAAAAGAATAACCCGAACCCATGGCCGCACTGGCCAGCATGGATGTCGTAAAGGACTGTTCAAAGCCTTCATATTTTTCTGGAACAGAGATCCCAAGCAATCCAAGTTCACCCGCTTTTTGAATCAAACTTCTCATTAATCCTTCCTCTTGTTTATCAATTCGATCCAGAATTGGAAATACTTCTGTTTCGAGGAAATCATCACAAGTTTGTGCGATCATTAGTTGTTCTTCATCAAATTCTTCAGGAATAAAAACATCCTGAGCATCTGTTTCTTTAATTAGGAACTCGCCTCCTTTTAAAATTTCTTTCTTGTTCATATAGTGCTAAATTTTCGCCAAAAGTAAAAATTTAAATTTAAAATGATGCATACGTTATATTTTGTTAGTTTTGTAAAGCCAAAAGCATATTTGTAGTGATTTAATTTTATTTGCTTATGATATTCTCAGATAGTTCAGGAACACTGGTTTTCTTAATAATAGTTGCAGCCATTTTGTTGGTGTTATTTATTGCAAATAGGGCAAGGTTACATCTATTTTTCACCAAACTGTTTTATGGAACAAACAGCAATAATTATTTCCGAAATCTGAATAGATATTTTGGTGAATTACCTTATCCTGATGCAATAAAATTCGATCCAATCTATTTTATGAAATCCTTTTATAAGAAAAGTGATCAGCCCTATTTTCAATCAGAAAAGGAAATTTTATTTAACGAAATTGATTTAGGAACAAACTATCCTGGCTTTCTGAAAAAAATGGGAAGCCCAAGCTATGTGACCATAAGAAGAAAGAAAGAAGAAGGGGTAGAGGTTTTTGTTTATGGATTTAAAAGAAAGGTTTATGAATACGACGCAGCAATACTTTATTTTTTTAGTGGAGATTTATTTCTAATGGGCCAATATATCTTTAAACGCGAAAAACAGGAAATAAGCCCAGACGATATTAATCAAAAGCTTAAATCTAAATATTTATCAGAAGAAAATAACTCCCAAACTAAATATACTATAAAAGGATCTAATAAAACCCTGATAGATTTTGAGGACAACGGTTTTGCCGTTACCATGAGCTATTTTAATCCTGATAAAAGTGCTGTTCGAAAAATGGTCTTTCATAATACCGCCTGGGATAGTGGAGTGAAGGACAGCGACACTTCAGGGGAAAATGAATCCTTAACATTTTAACTCTCTTTTCTAAAACCTATAAAATAAGTAATAGTTAACTATTATCTTTTATTTTGAACAATTTAGAGTTACATTTGTAATAACTACAACCCAACTGAATCGTTTATGAATAATGATACCGCACTAGTTTTAATCCAGATATCTTCCCTGTTAATATCAATATTCTTGCTGTATTATTTTCGAATACGAATTTATTTATACTCTATCCGCTTGATAAAGGGAAAATTAAGTTTTAGTTATCTTTATCACCAAGGAAAGTATAGAGCACCCAAATTACCCCCATCCCTAAAGTATGACCCGGTAGAGTACCTTAGATCCTTTAATAAACTTATAGAGGTCATCATTTAGCTGCTTATTAATTGCTGATGCGTAATATTGTCGGCAGCAACCATTCTTCTGATCAAATTATTAAAGATAGTTTCTTTGTTTTGTGAGCGGTTAATCCGATAACAAAATTCATTAAAATA
>JAIOZL010000068.1 GCA_021740645.1 Bacteroidales bacterium | reverse complement strand
AATTGCCTTTTAGTATAATTACCGGTGCTAAGTTCGGCTAAAACTTTCAACTTGAAAGCTTCACTGTAACGTCTTAAAACTTGATCATTTTTATACATATCTACATCATTTTGTGTAGACATTTTTTAGGACGGGTCACCTTATTGGGTAATTATGATGTTACTACACATAACTGGGTAAATGGTAATCTGGTTTTGATGGATGGATTTACAATCTATGAACTAATTCCTTCACTTACTGCCATAAATCCTACTTCTGTGTATTTAGGCGATTTGTTTACCCTTTCTGTTATTGGGGAAAATACACATTTTAATGACAGTGGTGATACGGATACCTGGCTGATAAATGAAGATTTAACGATACTTCCCACAGCTGTAAATATTGTTAGTAATACAGAGCTTGAGGCTTATTATAATATACCTGAAGATGGTATGCCCGGATTTTGGACTGTTTTTGCTACTAATTCAACAGATGGTGACATGCTTCTTGAAGAGGCATTGGAAATTATTGATACCATCACTACTGTTCAAAATTATGAAGTTTTTGAATCCATTAATATCTTTCCAAACCCTTCCAATGGGGATTTTTATATATCCCATGCGTCAAACGGCAATGAACAGGTGGTAGTCCAACTTTTTGATTTATGCGGGAAATCACTTTGTACCTGGCCTTTTAACAAAATTAAACTCGAAAAAGAAAAACTGGACTTGCCGCCTCTTGCAAAGGGTGCTTATTATTTAAAGTTTTCCTCACATAAAGGGATTGTCACTAAAAGGTTGATAATAAACTAATCCCGCATACCTTATTTTGTTGAGCCTGAAATTTGGTTTTAAAAATTCTCAAAACTATCTGCATATATTTTATTCATATTTTTGACACTTCATTTAGGAAAAAATATAAATAAGTAAAATTGAGATGTTCAAAAAAATCCCACATACCTACGTCATTATATTTTATGCCATTGTTTTTGCAGCTGTCCTTACCTGGATCATCCCGGGTGGAGAGTTTGAGCGAAAAGTTATAAATTCAGGCGGGGTAGAACGCACGGTAATCGACAAAGACTCATTTCACTACATCGAAAGCAATTCCCAGACGTGGCAGGTATTCTCAGGTTTGTTTAATGGTTTTGTAAGGCAATCCGGTATTGTTATTTTAATTTTGATGATTGGTGGTGGGTTTTGGATCATGAACGCCAGCAAATCCATTGACGTAGGAATTTTTGCTTTTTTGAAATTTACGAAAGGCCTGGAGCACCTGAAGTTTTTTAAAGTTGTTGGGGTCAACAATGTCATCATCGTGCTTGTGATGGTCCTATTTAGCATTTTTGGGGCGGTATTTGGTATGAGTGAAGAAACCATTGCCTTTATCATTATTGTTGTCCCGTTGGCCATCTCCATGGGCTATGATTCTATTGTAGGTGTCTGTATGGTTTATGTGGCAGCTCACATGGGGTTTGCAGCGGCAGTGCTTAATCCATTTACCATTGGAATTGCCCAGGGAATCGCCAACCTGCCTTTGTTTTCAGGCCTTGAGTTTCGGATTTTTTGTTGGTTCGTCATTAACTTTGTTGGAATCTCCTTTGTGTTGTGGTATGCCAAAAGGGTAAAGGACAAACCTGAACGGTCACCCATGTATAAATTGGATGAATACTGGCGGCAACGGGGAAATGCAGAAATTGAGAATATGGAATACCATACACCAAAAATCACCTGGGCTGTTTTTGGTTTTATTACTCTTTGTCTTTTGTGGTTCTCATTCCAGTTTCCAATGTCGGACCTTAAGATAGGAAATGTCGTGAAGACCATCCCGGCTGTGCCTATTGCTACCGGATTGTTCGCCATTATGTCCATCCCGGCTTTGTTAAAATCCGTTCATTATTTTGTGCTCAATTTACTTGCGTTTACCATTGTCTTTCTGGTAATAGGGGTAATGGGTTATGGGTGGTACCTGATGGAAATTGCCTCCCTGTTTTTTGTCATGGGGATCCTTTCAGGGGCGGCCATGAATTATAATGCCAATCACATTACAAAGTTATTTATAGATGGGTCGAAAGATATTTTGTCTGCTGCCCTCGTGGTTGGTTTGGCCGGCGGTATCCTGGTGATCCTTGAAGATGGAAAGATCATTGATACTATTTTATACAGCATTAGCAATTCGATGCAGGGCATGGGGAAAATAGGATCCATCAGTGTAATGTATGGCATACAAACCTTTATCAATATTATTATTCCATCAGGTTCGGCTAAAGCTGCCCTTACCATGCCGGTAATGGCACCTTTCTCCGACTTAGTTGGTATTTCAAGGCAGGCAACGGTAATGGCCTTCCAGTTTGGCGATGGATTTACCAATATGATCACACCTACCTCCCCGGTTTTAATAGGTGCTTTGGGAATTGCTAAAATTCCATATGATAAATGGGTGAGATGGGTCCTTCCTCTCATTGGAATACTAATCGTTCTTGGTTGGCTCCTACTGCTACCTACCGTGCTGATGGAACTTAATGGATTTTAAAATGCATTCAGATAATTTCTGGCATCAAATAGAAAAGCCCGTTTTTACTCTTGCACCCATGGAAGATGTAACAGATACCGTTTTCCGTGAAATTGTTTTAGGTGTTTCTGATCCTTCCTGCCTGCATGTTTTGTTCAGTGAATTTATGTCGACGCATGGTTTTGTGCATGCCATTGGTGGGCCAAGGGTAAAACACCGGATTCAAATCAATGACTCGGAATGGGAGCTTTTAAAAAAGACAGGAGTTAAAATTGTGGCTCAGATCTGGGGAACCGATCCCGATAAATTTGCTCAAACTGCAAGAGAAATTTCTGAAGAAGGGAAGTTTGACGGCATTGATATTAATATGGGTTGCCCTGTTCGGAAAATAGTAAAACAGGGAGGCTGTTCAGCCTTGATAGGAATGCCTGAGTTAGCCAAAGAAATTATTTATGCTACCCAGGAGGCTTCTTCCGTTCCGGTAAGTGTGAAAACACGAATCGGATTGAAAAAAGTGGTTACTGAAGAGTGGATCGGCTATTTATTAGAAACTAATCCGGTACTAATTACCATTCATGGGCGGATTCAAAAACAACAATCGGAAGGTTTGGCGGATTGGGATGAAGTAGCCAAAGCAGTTGCTTTGAGGGATTCGATGGGCTCATCTACGCTTATTCATGGCAATGGCGATGTGATGAGTTATCAGGAAGGCCTTGAAAAAGCAAAAGAATATAATGTTGATGGTATTATGATAGGAAGAGGAATTTTTCATAATCCCTGGTTTTTTAACAAGGAAATAATTGAACGAAGCCCTGAAGAGAGATTGAATCTTTTATGGAAACATTCACATTTATTTACTTCTACATGGCGCACAAGCAAGAGCTTTAATATCTTAAAACGTTTCTTTAAAATTTACACATCAGATTTTTATGGAGCTGCTCAAATTAGGGCAAAATTGATGGAAACCAATTCGATGGAAGAGGTTAAAATTGTTTTGGAGAATTTGGATTATGAATTAGATTTGTTATAAACCCACAAAAAAAGCAGCCCGATAGCTGCTTTTTTATATATATATTGTTTTTTATTCTCCGTCGTAGGCCCATTTTAAATATACTGATCCCCAGGTAAAGCCGCCTCCAAAAGCTGCAAGGATGATATTATCACCTTTTTTTAGTTTATTCTCCCATTCGTACAGACACATGGGAATGGTGCCGTTGGTTGTATTGCCATATTTCTGAATATTGATCATCACTTTGTTTTTGTCGAGTCCCATCCTGCGGGCGGTGGCATCAATTATCCTCAGGTTAGCCTGGTGAGGAACCAGCCAGGCCACATCTTCTGCAGCAAGGTTGTTTTTTTCCATGATCTCAACCGATACATCCGCCATATTAGATACAGCAAATTTAAATACTGCCTGCCCTTCCTGGTAAACAAAATGCTCTCTGTTTATTACCGTTTCAATTGATGCGGGTCGTAAAGATCCTCCTGCTTTTTGATGAAGATGAACTCTGCCAGCTCCATTCGTCCTCAATATTGAATCCAGAATTCCTGTTCCATTTTCAGATGGTTCAAGCAGAACAGCTCCTGCAGCATCTCCAAATATAACACAAGTCTGGCGGTCAGTATAATCTACAATGGAAGACATTTTATCAGCTCCTACAACAATAATCTTTTTGTAAGCACCCGATTCAATATATTTTGAAGCAGTTACCAGTGAATATATAAATCCGGAACAAGCCGCATTAATATCAAAACTAAAAGCGTTATTAATTCCTGCTTTATTGCTTATTATGTTTGCTGTGGCAGGATAAACCATGTCGGGGGTGACGGTAGCGCAAATCACTAAATCAACTTCTAAGGGATCGGTATTGGTTTTAGCCAAAAGGCCTTTTACCGCCTCTACTGCCATATCCGAAGTTCCCAGTCCTTCTCCTTTTTGAATGTGTCTTTCTTTAATTCCTGTTCTTGTAATAATCCATTCATCCGTGGTGTCCACCATTGTTTCCAACTCTTTGTTTGTAAGAACATAGGGAGGTGCATACGCATGGATACCTTTAATCGCTGCCTTCATTGTTTTCATTTATAATAAATTCAGAATTAAACTGCGCAAAAATACTATTTTATTTACTTTGGGTATGTTTATGCATGGCCCTTTTGATTTTCTGGGTCAGACGGGCATCAATAATATTCTTTGATAGTAAAATCATATTCATAATGGCTTTTGCATTAGATATTCCATGTCCGATTACTACTGAGCCGTTTACACCTAATATGGGACTTCCGCCATAATTCTCGTAATTGAATTTCTGAATGTAGTCGTCTACAAGATTTCGTTTTACCATCAGCCGATACATTGCTTCGATTTGTTTCAATACAATATTTCCCGTAAAGCCATCACATACAATTACATCCACCTTATCCTTAAAAAGATCACGGCTTTCGATATTGCCAAAGAAATTAAAATCTTCAGAGTCTTTCATTAACCTGAATGCCGACTGGCATAATAAATTTCCTTTTTCTTCCTCTTCACCAATATTTAATAAACCCACTTTAGGTTTTTTAATATTTAGTACACTTTGAGAATAGATTGAGCCCAGGATGGCAAACTGGTATAAAATATCAGGCTTGATATCAGGATTTGTTCCAATATCCAGCATAACATTCATTCCTCCGTTTTCTCTCGGGATGCAGGTAAGGGTAGATGGCCTGATCACTCCCTGGATATTATTGATGCTATACATAGCGCCTACCAGCATAGCACCGGAGTTACCTGCACTTGAAAAAGCGTCAATTTTTTTCGTTTTAAGGTATTTAAGCCCTTTCGAAATACTTGATTCAGGCTTACGGGTATATGCCCTGATAGGTCGTTCACCCATGCCTATAATCTCTGGTGAATGAACTATGGTAAAAACACCGGGGGGGATATTTTTTTCCTTGAGTTTTTCCTCTATGATCTCTTTGGGGCCAAAGAGAAAAATCCTGTCCTCAGAAGATAGTTTATCAAGCACAAGTTTTGCACCTTCTATGGTAGCATCAGGGGCATAATCACCACCCATTACGTCTATACCAATCTTCATGAACAGAATTTAAAGTTAACGATAATCTGAAGAATTTCTATTCAGCTTCGTTTTTAGAATAAACAAGTTTCCCTTTATAATATAAGTCACCATCTACAAAATATCCCCTGTGATAACGGTGAACTTCACCTGTAGTAGGACATTTGGCCAGAGTAGCAGCTTCTGCTTTATAATGGGTTCTCCTCTTGTCTCTTCTAGTCTTTGAAATTTTTCTTTTCGGATGAGCCATTTCTATGATTATTTAGTTGTTGTTGTCTAATTTTAATTTTTTTAATGCTTCCCAGCGAGGGTCTATTTCACTTTTCTCTGAATATCGGTTCAACTTGTTAAGTATTTCCGGATCGCAAAGTGAATTCCCTTTTTTGTCTTCCCCATGCACCTTTTTAATTGGCAGCGACAGGCTTATATAATCAAAAATAAGTTCACTTATATCAATCTGGTAATCTGATTCCGGAATGACCAGTACCTCTTCTGATTCTTCTATTCTCTCTTCCCCGAATTTTATAAAATAAGGTTCATTTATCTGTACGGGTAACACCAGCTTTCCAAGACATCTGTCGCATTCAACCTCTAGCTCCCCTGAAATTTCAAACATCAGGTTCAACATCCTTTCCTGTTTTTCGAGGGATAGGTTAACCTGAAGATTGCAATCCTTGATGTCTTGATTTTCAAGCAACTCAAAGAACTTTTTTGTAATATCCCATTGATACTCATGTACTCCAAGGCTAAGGCCTTTAAACGGGATAATAAATACTTTTAAATCTTTCACCCTGCTTCCACTTTTTGGTAAGCTATTGTTCGCTTACTAAATTATATCCTTTGCAATTAATTGAGATTAAAACCCAAAAATATCTTAGCAAGAGCTTCGGATATTTAAAGGGGTGCAAAGGTAGAAATATTTTTATGATTAGCAAATTGATTTAAATATTTATCAACAAAGGAAAGGAATCTTTGAAAAATATCTGAGAATAAACACATTGCTGTTTTAATGATGTTGAAATATTTTTTCTATGTGACATTATCAGGATTATGTACTTTTGATTAAATTCATTTTTCATGCAGACACTGAATTTGCCGCAATATCGGTTTACTATAAAACAAGGGCCGGATAAAAAGTTGATTATCTTCGACCGCTGGCGCAAAAAATATGTGGCCCTAACTCCTGAAGAGTGGGTCAGGCAAAATTTCGTGATGTTTTTAGTAGAAGAAAAAACATTTCCGGGGTCATTAATGTCACTGGAAAAAGGGCTACAGGTTGAAGGACGGACTAAGCGTACCGATATTGTAGCCTATAATCGCCAGGGTAAACCCTTATTAATTGTAGAGTGCAAGGCCCCTGAAGTGAAAATAACCGAATCTGTTTTTGATCAAATAGTACGTTATAACATGAGCCTTCAGGTAAATTATATTGTGGTTACGAATGGCTTACAGCATTTTTGTTGCCATCTTGATTATGAAAAAATTAGCTATACCTTCCTGAAAGAAATTCCCTTTTATAAGGATTTGTTATAATCCATATTTTTATTTATCTTTATGTCTTTACCAAAAATGAATTGGCCATGGAAGATAAAATCATCACTATCACAACCAGTCCATACTCCAGGGCACAACTGATCAAAGGCAAGCTGGAGTCTGAAGGAATTGAATGTTTCCTTTCCAATATAAACCTTATACAACCCGGAATTTCCTCTGGCGTAAAAATTAAAATAAAGGAATCTGACGCTGATGTGGCGTATAGAATTATCGAAGAGATCAGGAATCAATCAGGCAAAGAAAAGCAGGAAATGGTTTCCAATTTGAAAAGTATCCGAAGAATTCTTGTCCCCGTTGATTTTTCGGAAGTTTCCCTAAACGCCTGCAATTTTGCTCTTGCACTGGCGGGGAAATTAAAAGCTGAAATTAAACTCCTGTATTCCTATTTTGATCCATTAATTGGGACTGAACCATATATAGAAGGCCACACTTTCAATACCTATATGGACCAGATGATTGATAATATTGCCTATGATGCAAAGAGGCATTTAATCGAATTAAAGTCAAAAATCAAAGAGCAGGCGGAAGAAGAGAACTTACAAAATGTAAAGATAAGCTACTCCCTGGATAAAGGCGATGCTTCCGATGTGATCATGCATTATATTGAAAAATATAAACCCGGAATAGTGGTGATGGGAACGCGGGGCAGTGATAGTGATACCGCCAAATTTATCGGGAGTGTTACCCGCAAGGTTATTGAAAAGAGCCGTGTCCCGGTGCTGGCTATCCCCTCAGAGGCAAAATTTCAACCTGGTGCTCATTTCCTGCGCGTATTGTATGCGACTAATTTTGATCAAAGTGATTTTAAATCACTTCGTGAACTTATGACCCTCACACGGCCTTTTAATATGAAAATTTATTGCACACATATCGCTGTTGATGAATATTCATCTGTAGATGCAGCAAGGATGGATTCCTTAAAAGTACATTTGAAAAAAGAATATTCTGAATACGATATCAGTTGTGAAGTGATCCGACACGAGAATGTGATTGAAGGACTGCAACATTATATCGAAGATAAAGAAATAGATATGATTGCTTTAACTACCCGAAAACGGGGAATTTTTGAACGTTTTTTTAATCCCAGTCTTGCCCGGAAAATGCTATTTCACAGCCACATCCCCTTATTGATATTTCAATCATAAAGCTCAGGATAAAAAGCGTCTTGAATATGCCGTATAGTCTGTTTATTTTCTGCAATAATTATGGAAATGATATCAAACCTGATTTCAAAATGCAAATTTTTTTCTAAAATAAATTCTTCAGCAGCCCTCACCAGGAATTTTTGCTTGGAAGAGGTAACGGCTTCTTCGGGTTCCCCAAAGAAATTGGTACTGCGGGTTTTTACTTCAACGATTACTAAAAACTTCCCGTCTAAGGCAATAATATCGATTTCATCTTTGCCATGCCGCCAGTTTCTTTCGAGGATTTCATAACTTTTATCCTTCAGGTAGCGGGTGGCTATCTCTTCTCCTTTTATGCCAAGGTCATAGTGTTTAGCCATGAGGTAGATCAGGGTTAATTCTATATATGTTTATTTAGGTCAAGGTTGGTGGTTTTGGCTACCTTCAGGTCTGCTTTTCTTCCAAAAATCAAAGCCCGGTTGTCGTGTTGATGTCCGGCCGGGAATCCCATTGCCACCGGATAATCGTATTCATGCACTGCATCCAGAACAATTTCATATGCTGTCTTGCCAAAATCTTCTTTTTTATCAGGAATGTCTGTAATCCCTCCAATAATAAGTCCTGCAAGTCCATCAAGTTTGCCAGCCCGTTTCAGTTGCACCATCATCCTGTCGATCCGGTAAAGATGTTCCCCAATTTCTTCAATAAAAAGTAGTTTACCTTTTGTTTCTATATCAGAAGAAGTTCCTATGAGGCTGCATAAAAGAGCGAGATTTCCCCCCGTTAAAATTCCCTGGCTACTTCCTTTTCTGGATAACGGATCCGATGTCCATTTGTACATTAAGGATTCTCCAAAGAGTGATTTCTTAAGGGAAGAGGAGGAGTAATGAGAATCGGCAGGATCTATTAATCCGGTAGCCATCGTTCCATGAATTGTTTCGACAGAAAAATTCTGTAGTATATGACTATGCATGGCCGTAATGTCGCTGAAACCAATGATCCATTTGGGATTTTTTTGGAATCCTGAAAAGTTTAATGAATCAATTATTCTGGCTGTACCATATCCACCCCGGGCACAAAAAATGGCTTTAACAGATGGATTATCCAGCATCCGCTGAAAGTCCTTCATTCGTTCAGTATCGGTGGCAGAATAAGAAAAATGATCTTTGAACATATTTTCGCCAAGAATCACATCCAGCCCCCATTCTTCCAAAATCTTCCTGGATTTCAAAACAACGGCTTGATCGATTTTCCCAGCAGGGGCCACAATCGAAATTTTATCTCCAATATTTAGGTAAGGGGGTGTTATCATACTTTAATCATGCAAAGTTTTATTTGAACTTGTTCTTTACCAAAATAATCCGGACCTATATTTCTTCACTCACTTCCCAACCATATTATCCAATGAAGTCAAACCAACATAAGCCGTTTCGTGATTTACAAATTCTTATCTTTGCCGAAATTACGAAGAATTGAACATGACAGCAAAGAAAAAATTTAAAAGATATACGGTAACCTCAGCCCTACCCTATGCCAACGGGCCTATTCATATCGGACACCTTGCCGGTGTATACGTCCCGGCAGATATTTATGTAAGGTATTTACGATCAAAAGGCGAAGATGTGATATTTATCGGCGGGTCCGATGAACATGGTGTTCCGATAACTATAAAAGCGAGGCAGCAGGGAGTTAGCCCTCAGGATATCGTGGACAAATATCATGGCATCATTAAAAGGTCTTTTGCAGATTTCGGGATATCTTTCGATATTTATTCAAGAACTTCGAATAAAATCCATCATGAAACGGCCTCTGAATTTTTTCAAACTCTTTATGAAAAAGGAGAATTTATCGAAAAAACATCAGAGCAATATTATGATGAGGCCAGCCAGCATTTTCTAGCTGACCGCTATATCACAGGTACCTGTCCTCACTGTAGTTTTGACAAAGCATACGGCGACCAGTGTGAAAATTGCGGTACTTCCCTCAGCCCAAATGACCTGATCAATCCGGTATCAGTATTAAGTGGAAATAAACCCATACGAAAAGAAACCAAACATTGGTTCTTACCGCTTGATCGCTATGAGCCATGGCTGAAAAAATGGATCATTGAAGGCCATAAAGACGATTGGAAAACTAATGTTTACGGGCAGTGTAAATCATGGATCGACCAGGGATTGCAGCCCAGGGCTGTTACCCGCGACCTCGATTGGGGGGTAAAAGTCCCATTGAAAGATGCTAAAGGAAAGGTGCTTTATGTTTGGTTTGATGCCCCCATAGGCTATATTTCCGCTACAAAAGAATGGGCGCAAAAAACGGGGAAAGATTGGGAAGTTTATTGGAAGGATGAAGAAAGTCGCCTGATCCACTTTATTGGAAAGGATAATATTGTGTTTCATTGTATCATATTTCCTTCTATGCTTAAGCAGGAGGGGTCTTATATTTTACCTGACAATGTCCCCGCTTTTGAATTTATGAACCTTGAGAATGATAAAATTTCTACATCCAGGAATTGGGCGGTATGGCTGCATGAATACCTCGAAGATTTTCCCGGACAACAAGATGTATTGCGTTATGTATTATCAGCAAATGCACCCGAAACCAAGGATAATGACTTTACCTGGAAGGATTTTCAGGCGAGAAACAATAATGAACTACTGGCCATTTTTGGAAATTTTGTAAACCGGACACTGGTTTTAACGCAAAAATATTTCGGTGGCAAAGTCCCAGCTGTAGAAGAACTGAACGATTATGATAAAAAGGTTTTGGAGGAGATCAAAGACTTTCCGATGAAAGTAGGCACTAGCTTGGAGAATTTCCGCTTTAGAGAAGCGTTAAATGAACTGATGAACCTTGCCCGGCTTGGCAATAAATACCTGACCGACCAGGAGCCCTGGAAAATTTTCAAAACAGATGAGGTAAGGGTAAGGACCATTTTGAATATCTCCTTGCAAATTTGTGCCAATTTAGCCATACTTTCAGCACCGTTTTTACCATTCAGCTCTGAGAAGCTTTTACGTATGTTAAACCTTGGGAACCTGAACTGGAATGATGCAGGTAGTGCAGAACTTCTTGCTGATGGTACGGAACTGGAAAGCCCCGAATTTTTATTTGAGCGGATTGAAGATAGCCAGGTGGAAGCACAAGTTCAGAAATTATTAAACACTAAAAAGGCCAATGAATTAATGCAAAACAAAACATCTCCGCCCAAAGAAAACATCGAATATGATGATTTTGCAAAACTTGATATTCGTGTAGGAACCATTCTTGAAGCGGAGAAAGTACCTAAAACCAAAAAACTTCTCAAACTAAAAATTGATACTGGCTTCGATCAACGGACGGTTGTTTCGGGTATTTCGGAGTTTTACAACCCGGAAAATATCGTAGGTAAAAAGGTCAGTATCCTGGTGAATCTTGCCCCTAAAAAATTACGGGGTATTGATTCAAATGGGATGATCCTTTCGGCAGAAGGGCCTGATGGAAAACTCGGTTTAATAGCTCCGGATGCCGAATTCGAAAATGGGAGCGAAATAAAATAATATGCCGTATACATACGATTACCCCCGACCGGCCGTAACGATTGATGCCTGTGTTTTCAGAAGAAATAAGGGCGTTCTTGAAGTTTTGCTTATCCAGCGAAAGCATTACCCTTTCGAAGGAATGTGGGCTCTTCCGGGAGGTTTTCTGGATATGGAAGAGACCCTGGAGGAAGGAGTGCATCGTGAGTTGGAGGAAGAAACCAATCTTTCGGGGATTAAGCTAAAACAATTACACGCTTTTAGTACTCCGGGCCGTGATCCACGCGGAAGAACCGTCACCATTACGTTTTATGGCGAAGTAGCTTTTGAAAGATCTGCAGTTAAAGGTGGAGACGACGCCAGCGATGCTCAATGGTTTTCGGTTGGAACTTTGCCCCGACTAGCCTTCGATCATAATGAAATGATTGAAATGGCCTGTTTACGATTAAGATAACCCTCTCATCGGTTAAGGTCTCATCAAATCGATGTTGAATGTGTTTTTAAGAGGCTCATTCGTAAAATAGCAAAACCTACTGATATCAACAAAAAGCGTTGATAAGATATATAAAAAGAACCCCAAAAACAGCCAAAAAAGGCTAAATTCGGGGTAATCTTTTTATTTAGCTATGTCAAAAATAATAAAA
>JAIOZL010000067.1 GCA_021740645.1 Bacteroidales bacterium | reverse complement strand
ATGGGAAGCTTAGCTGTCAGTTATATCAACGTAGTGCTGATATTTTCCTCGGTGTTCCTTTCAATATAGCGACCTATGCCCTTCTAACATTGATGATTGCAAGAGAGACAGGATTAAAGCCAGGCGAATTCATCCATACTTTAGGCGATGCTCATATTTATATGAATCATATTGAACAAGTGAAAACGCAATTGCAGAGAACTCCAAAAAAGCTTCCGGTGATGAAGCTGAATGAGAAAGTTGGCCGGGTATTGGATTTTAGGTTTGAAGATTTCAGTCTTGAAAATTATAATCCCGATCCACATATTAAGGGCGAGATTTCCATCTAATAAAAAAACAGAATGAAAAAAAACAAAAATATATCCATCATCGTAGCTATCGCTCAAAACAATGCTATTGGCAAGGACAATAAATTATTGTGGCATATATCAGAAGACTTAAAGCGATTTAAAAAAATCACAACCGGACACACTATCGTTATGGGAAAGAACACCTTTCATTCCCTGCCAAACGGCCCCTTAGCTAACAGGGTAAACATGGTTATTACCGATGTTAAAAATGAACGATTCGAAGGATGTGAAATGGCATATTCTATTGAAGAAGCTCTGGAAAAAGCCGATCCTGACAGGGATATTTATATTATTGGAGGCGGAATGATTTACAAACAATTCCTTCCTCTGGCAAACAGGCTTTATCTTACGGTGGTACATCAGGACTTTGAAGCAGACACCTTCTTCCCCGACATAAATTATGATGAATGGATTACCATTTCTGAGGAAAAGTATGAAGCGTCTGAGAGTACAAAATTTGCCTATAGTTATTTGATTTTGGAGAGGAAGTAGGAAGAGTGTGTGGGGACGTTGCATGCAACGTCCCCACACACAATATCGACAACAATGCAAATATTCATTTTTCTTGTTCCACAAACCACAGAAATTTATTCAATTGCTTGAAAAGAAGAAAAAAAACATTATTTTGGCAAGCTAATTTGAAACTAATAATAACTAAATTGACGAACATGAAAAAATTGATTTTTTCTTTTGCTCTGGTCTTACTTATAGCCAGCTTAAATGTGAATGCTCAGGATGCCGATAAAGTTAAAGGTTATTGGTTAACCGCTGAGGGAACTTCACAGATATACATTTACAAAGCTACCAATGGAAGTTATTATGGTAAAATTGTCTGGCTGGAAGAACCAAATGAGTTTGGAGCACCTAAGAAAGACAAGGAGAATCCTGATGAAAGCTTAAGAGAAAGGCCTTTGCTCGACCTGATACTTTTAAACAGTTTTGAATACAATGAAAATGACAAGGAATGGGAAGACGGAACCATTTACGATGCAAAATCAGGTAAGACATACGATTGCTATATGTGGTTTGAAAATGGCAACGAAAAAGAATTAAAGATTAAAGGATATTTGCTGGGAATGAAATTCATCGGCCGCGAAACAACCTGGCTTAGAGAAGAAAAAAGATAATTCGTAATAAATTATTAAATGCGCGGAAGATAAAATGCTGCTCAAAACAGCACTTTGCTTCCGCGTTTTTTTATTCAATGCACCAAGTATTAGCTTCATCAGACTACCTCTCACCCACTCTACCAGACTATTCTTCGGCCCTTCAACAAGCTCAGGAACCGCCACACTATTCCCTGCCCCCCTGTCCACTTTCGTACACCTCTGTTTCAAATGCGTTCACTTTTAATCTTTTTTCACATATCAGGTTTTTATTGTAACTTTCTCATTTCATGATATTTATAATTTTTGGCACAGCTTATGTATAAGGATAGTCGTGTCCAATTGACAACATTAAAAACAAAATCATGAAAACAATAATAAATATAACTCTAACACTCGCAGTTCTTCTCTCAGGATTTAACGTTTACGCTGACGGAGACAAAACAAAAGAAACAAAAACAGCAAAGGTCATTTCAAATATTGAAAATAAATTCGATACTGAACTTTCTCTTGAATCCTGGATGACAGAAATCAAAGAATTCGCAATTCCTGAATTTTTTGTGGAGGAAACATTAACTCTTGAGAGTTGGATGACAGAATCGTTTGTTGATGAAACAAGTAATTTAGTTGAATTGAACTTAGTTTTGGAAGGCTGGATGACTGATTATTTCTCTTTCTCAGAACAAGAATTAGTTATGGAAGACTGGATGACTAAAAGTTTTGATTCAGAAGATACATTCAAAGAAGAAGCACTCCAACTTGAAGATTGGATGCTTGATCTTACAAAATAGGTTTTCTTTTTTAGGTTTAAGTGGTTAGTAAAGCAGAGGGATTCCGGGAGGGGATTCCTCTTCTTTCGTTTTGGGGAATAACCCAAAATAAACATCTCAGAAAAAAGCCCCCCCTCCCGATCCGGATAGCCATCTTAATCTGGGCAGGCTTCTCACCCGGTACCCTTTAACTAAACTACCGCACAAAAAAAATCCCCTCTCCCGATAACTATCGGGAGAGAAGACTTATTCTTTGGGTGGAAAACCGGGTTCGAACCGGCGACCTCTGGAACCACAATCCAGCGCTCTAACCAACTGAGCTATAACCACCATGTATGTTTTACAATAATATCCCAACCACAATCCAGCGCTCTAACCAACTGTCCCGATAGCTATCGGGAATAACCACCATGTATGTTTATATTCCCTGATTCTAAAAATCCGTGATAAAAATCTCGCGGATTGGGAGGGCAAAGTTAAAATAATTTTTCTTTCTAGAAAAGAAAAGGAAATCAGTTATTCAAATATTTTTCTTTTAATTCTTCCAAATACCATTGAATGATCAGAGAATTATATGAATTGCTGTGAACCCTGCTTTTAATTCCTCTTTTAAGCAAATCGTCTCGCAAAATTCGTGTAATTTCATAATAGAATAAATTTTCTTTTTTGTCAAGAAATAAAGCTTTGATATTTTCAGGAAGGACTCTTTTCAACTTTGTTTTTACTTTCAACTTCCTTATTTCATTTTCCTTAGGCTGAAGCTCCCGTACAAAATTAATGTCATAAGACTCGAAATATTCGGCTCGTATCAGTTCGTCGTACAAGTACTTATTCAACTTGGCAGAGAGTGGTAAATATTTGAAAAAACTAACCAATTCCTGATCCCAAAAAGGAATCCTGAATTCATATCCAAAAAATGTATAAATGGAATTTGAATTAAAATTAAATTTTGCAAGTTTCTCTTTAAAATCCCAATCCTCCTGAATACTATAAGCATAGTCTCCCTCTCTTGAAAACTTTTCCTGCAAACTCCTTGCAATTCTTTCCTTTAATATAATTGCATTTCCCTTATTAGGTCGAACGTAACAATATTTAATATTAAAAATTCTATCAACAAGTTTTGAATCAGATTCCTGGTTACTAAGATTTCCATGTTTATTGAGTTGACTTCCTGCTAAAAAGTCACCGGAGTGACCCGGGGCAAAAATGCTGTCGGCAGGAATAAGCTTCTTTTCTTTAAGGTATTTAACTGCGAAATATTCCTGCAAATAAAACATGGAAGTCAGATTAGAACCAGCTAAATAATAGTTCTTAAAGGTATCGTCATTCACAAAATCTTTAATTAGCTCTTCGGTATATTCAATAAAGTGCCATTGAAATCCAAGTTTCTCTGCTACTGCTTTAGAAATAGTTACTTCAGTACTTGAATTTCTGCCATAGGTGAAACATATTACTTTCTTATAATTATAATGCTTAAGCATAGTGGCAATTAACCGGCTGTCGAATCCACCACTCAATGGAACCACTACCGTTCTTCCATCGAGACTTTTAACAAAGCGTCCAAAGGCATTCTCAATCACCTCGCCAGCCACCTTTCGAAGCTCAGCGTATTCTTCGTCTGCCACCCTTGCAACCCTATAGCTGAAATAAAATTTAGAAACCAAATCATCCGTTTTAAATCGAATATTCTCACCTGCCTGCACCTGGCGAACTCCTTCAATCAGGGTTTCATCACCGGTAACATAACCTGCAGCTAAAAACTCTGTAAAAGCAATGCTGTTTGCGTCTTTAAATTGACCGAACCCGGCTAAATAATAAGGATTATCCGATATCATCCAACTGCCTTTTACCCGAACATAAAACAATGGGAATGAGCGAATGGTATCAACCGAAACAAATAATTCCTCCTCCTTTTTTATTACTACTGAAAATGCCCCACTTGCATACTTTACCCTTTCTTCAAAATCGACAAAAGAATCTATTTCTTTAAAATAATCCACAAGATCTTTACCAATATATAATTTCCCCTTTGGATCTGTTATATATCCTTTTACATAGCAATCACCCGTACTATGCCATTTAAAACCGCTGTTATTTTGAAGAAAAACCCTTTTCATTTAAAACTTCAAGTATTAGGTTGTGATATTTGTCTCGTATAACATCCTCTGAATAATTATTAACTACATCTTCCCTTATTTTTTCTGGATCATAATTCTGATAATTCTGATATATCTTCGTAATAGCCTCAACCAATTCATTTACATTATCGGGCTCTATCAATAATCCTGAATCTTTCTTTACGATATAATCAGGCCCTCCGGAATGCGTGGAGATAACCGGACAGCCTGTGGACATTGCTTCGATCAACACAACACCAAAGGCCTCAAACCTACTGGGAAGAATGAATAAATTCGCACTCTGCATTTCGCGAACCACTTCTTCTCTGGGCACATAACCATGAAGACTCACCCTCTCCTCTACTCCAAATTTCTGACTTAACTTCTTCAGTACACGCATTTTTTGCCCGCGACCACCTATCCTAAGGAAAAATTCACCCTCATGCTTTTTTACAAATTTAGAAAATGCTTCGATTAAAATATCAAATCCCTTAACATATTCTAATATCCCAAAAGATACTATGGTAAAAGGATCAGTATCCCGTTTCTTTTCAGGGAGAACGAAAAAGTCTGTGTCTATGAGATTAGGAAGGGTAACTATTTTATTTCTTATACCCGGAGATATACTTATTAATTTATTATCGAGTGCTTTACTAACCGTGACTATCCTGTTAGCCAGCACCAAAGTTTTCCTGATGTAAGGAAAATACCACTCCCGTATCATTTTTTGCGCAGCTTCCACATCTTTTGCGAACCGGCTTCTGTGCTCCACTAAAATATAGGGAACCTGGTACTTTTCTTTTATCTGAGCAGCTACAAAACCTGCCCAAATGGAACTGTGAGCAATAATTATGTCAGGTGGACCCTTTTCATCAACATAATGCTCATAAAGTTTCATATACTTTGCCACCCATCCATTTACATTTACCCGATCTAATCCGGGCCACCTGAGGTAGCCCGATCTGATTACAGTAAGCGGACCTTCTTTGTCCTCGCTAATTCTGCGGGATTTTAAAATTTGAGCCAGGGAATGACGTGTAATACCCAATACCCTGTTGACCAATACATCAACTTTAAATTTCTCAAAATGCAAGGCCTCGGCATGATCTTTAAAAAATCCGCCACCATCCGGCAAATACCAGGAAGGTAGAATTAATACTTGTACTGAATCACTTTTCAATTTTCTGATATTTTATGTCAACTTTATAAAACGATTCGGGATAAACCGGCGTTTCAAGTTTGCTTGTTTTTAGTTTTTTTGGAATGTAGACCGCAGATTTTGTATGTGCCACATGGTAAAGAAATGGCTGAAATTCAGGAGTAAGCCCATCGAGTATTCCGGCAAACACCTCATAACGAATATGTTCCGGTGTGTCTCCATAGTCATGCCAAACAACCACAGATTTGTCATGGATCAAATGTTTAAAAACCTGGATAGTGTCATGCTTCACATCATCGTAATGATGAGAACCATCAATAAAAATGAGGTCAAATTTCCTGTTTAAAGAAGAAAAATCAAAGTTCTTTGAATTGCCCTTCAAATGGTGAACATTTTTTAAATCCCTGGAGAAGAAGGCCTGAAGCCTAATGTAATCCTCTCCAACACCCATTTCCCTCATTTCATTATCAGAAAGATTCAAACTATAGCAAACCTCAGCTACATCAGCTACATTGCTAAGACTTTCACCACGCCAGGTTCCTATTTCAAAGTAACTGCAATTTTCGAAAGTTGAAGCAAGAGATTTTAACAGCACTATATCCGTAACCAATGATCCACCGTCTAAAAATGTGAACAGATTCAGATTAAATTCTTTCTCTGATCCAAATAATTCTTCAGGTGAAATAACTCCCAATCCCTCCTCAATATGATACTTTTTAAAAACATGATCCTTCCAGATTTCAGGTTGCTGCAACACATGATTCAGTAACCAGGGATTTCTTAGTATCTTAAAAACGGCAGATATAGCTTTTGTTATTCTCGACATAGTTAGTCAGGCTTTACGCCCTGCTTTTTATTTCTGTTATTTTATCGGCATAATCTGACAAAAATACATACCAATAAAGATTATACGAAACAAGAATGAAACTAATTCCACTAAAAAGATAAAGAGAAAGGTATATATCATTCATTTTCACGCCAATAGCCAGAACAATAATTCTTAAAAAAAACTTGATCAAATCAATTAGCATTGCCTTTTTCTGTCTTAGAAGCATATCCGGCAGGAAAGACAAAGGTGAAGAAATAAACACAACAAACAACCAAGGCAATAAAATTCTCATATAAACACCAGCTTCATGCCAGTTTTTTCCAAACACAATATCAAATATCCCTGGTCCAAATATTGCAGCCAGAGTAAATGGTAAGATTGCGATGAGTACCAGCCTCAAAATAAACTTCTTAACATCTTTAGCTATTTGTTGACCTTTATTAAACATTTCAATTGTTCTTTGTGAGAAAACCTGAGTGAAGGAGCCGGATAACAGGTTCATCGGTCTGTTTATCATCATAAACCCAAGACTATAAAAGCCCACTTTTTCTGATGAGAAAAAAGAACTTAAAACAAATATGGGTAAACTGGAAGAAAAATTATTTGTCAGATAATGAACCATATTATACTTGGGAAAGAGTACATAGCTTTTTCCAAGCTTTTTAAGATTGCTCAGATTCAACTCTCTAAAATATTCAAGATCAGACTTAAGCAGCTTATATGTGTAAGCTATCACCCCAATTACCTGACCGGTAATGGCTCCAACTATAAGCCCCCCTCCTCCAGGTAATACAGTATTGGTGGAAATTTTAACAGCAGAATTTGTCAGGGACTGACTTAAATTAGCACCGGCAATCCATTTGTATCTTTTTACTCTGTTCGACCAATAATTAAGCGACTGGAATATCCCGATAAGAAAGGTAGAAAGGGGAACAAACCAAAGCCACTTTTCAAGATCTGGGTTACCTAAAAGCAGTGATGTCTTTTCTCCGAAAAGGATAATAAGAATAAAAAGGAAAATACTAAAAGTAAAACTGATAAGAACTGACAAAACGGCTAATGAGGCACCGTCTTTTTCTTTTTCAGGCAACATAACAGCCAGCTCATATTTTCCGGTTGACATGATGGCAGTGATGGAAATTATGCTCATATACAAAGCAAATAAACCATGCTCGGCAGGAGTGTAAATCCTGGAAAGAACGGGATATATCAATAGAGCTATGGCCTGGCCTACGGATGTAGCTGAGACTAGTGTGAAAACATTCCTGAGAAATTCGCTTGCCCTGAAACGTGAAATAAGAGTTGACATATTTAGATGCAAATATACAAAGGAACAAAATGTTTGAATGAAACCAAATTCAAATTCCACAAAATGGTATTTATGTCAGTCTGCCAAATATGGCACAAGCTTTGAGATTGATCAATAAATAATAATATTATATATTTGGCTGCAAATTCTGACAATTTGTTTGACAATAATTAGAATAAAAATAAAATGAGATTGTCCATAAAGTACCCGTTAATTTGAAAATTGATGTTATTTTTCTCTGTGGTACTCTGTGTAAACTCTGTGGCACTCTGTGCAATTTTTTAATTAATTGTTACACAGAGGTTCACAGAGGAAACACAGAGTACCACAGAGACTTTATTGACAGCCACAATAATAAACACATAAATAAACAAAACTAAACATAAAAAAAATGAATATCAGCAGATCTGCAAATCCGGCTCTTAATAAGAATACCTTCATCAATGCCGAACGCGTTTCTTCGGATGGCGTAATGACTATTCAGGGTACTGTAAATAAAGTATTTATTATGCTTTTTCTGGTACTATTGGCTGCATCATACACTTGGAAATTTATGGCAACTCAGGATTTGGTTGCTCTTAAGACCTATATGATTGGCGGCGCCATTGGAGGATTTATTGTTGCCATAATTACCGTTTTTAAGAAAACATGGGCTCCCTACACAGCCCCTATATATGCCGTTCTTGAGGGATTGTTCCTGGGTGGGATATCGGCTGTATTTGAGGCTCAATATCCCGGGATTGTTATGAATGCAGTAGCCTTAACTTTTGGGACCTTGTTCGCCCTTCTTTTTGCCTATAAATCGGGTAGAATAAAAGTAACTGAGAATTTCAAACTGGGAGTAGTTGCTGCTACAGGTGGTATTGCCTTTGTATATTTGTTTTCATTTATTATGGGTATGTTTGGGGTTCCACTCGGATTTATCCATGGAAATGGAATTTTAAGTATTATAATCAGCCTTGTGGTGGTGGTGGTTGCAGCTTTAAACCTTGTATTGGATTTTGACTTCATTGAGAGTGGTGCCGAAGCAGGTGCTCCAAAATATATGGAGTGGTATGGAGCCTTTGGTTTAATTGTAACATTGGTTTGGCTATATATTGAATTTTTGCGTTTATTGTCTAAAATATCAAGCAGAAACTAGAAAGGAAGCATGGAGAACCTTGAAAAATACTTCCAGGCTTTCAGAGAAGAAATAATTGGAGCTGAACATGTTTTCAGCTCCCCTTATGGAAAAAAGAAGATACATTATGCCGATTGGATAGCCAGTGGCAGACTCTACAGGCCAATTGAGAGAAATATGACCGAATTATTGGGCCCTTATGTTGCCAACACTCATACGGAAACCAATACTACCGGGACCATGATGACCAAGTCATACCATTTTGCTCATAAATATATCAAGAAACATGTTAATGCCAGTAACTCTGATGTAATTATTACTGCAGGTTCCGGAATGACTTCTGTAATAAGCAAGTTACAGAGAATTTTAAGTCTTAAGGGTTGCGGGGGACAATATGACCGGAATTGTGTAAAAAAAGAAAATCGTCCGGTAGTTTTTGTTACTCATATGGAACATCACTCGAATCATACTTCCTGGTATGAAACTTTTGCAGAAGTTGTGATGATTACTCCGAATAAGGATTTATTGATAGATCTCGATGACCTGCGTGAAAAACTTGAGTTTTATAAGGACAGAGAGTTTAAAATAGGTGCTTTTACTGCCTGCTCAAATGTTACCGGAGTGAGAACTCCTTACCATAAGATGGCCAGAATTATGCATGAATTCGGGGGCCTTTGCTTTATAGATTTTGCTGCCAACGCACCTTATGAGGACATCGATATGCATCCGGCCGATCCAATGGAAAAACTGGATGCCATATATTTCTCTCCCCACAAATTTTTAGGTGGCCCCGGAGCTTCCGGTGTGCTTATTTTCGATTCTGCCATGTACCACTCGCCAGTTCCAGACAATCCGGGGGGAGGTACCGTTGAATGGACAAATGCATGGGGAAAGTACAAATATATTGATGATATTGAAGCCCGGGAAGATGGCGGAACACCCGGTTTTATGCAGGCTATAAGAGCGGCTTATGCCATTAAGCTTAAGGAAAAAATGGGGGTTGAAAATATCCTTGCCAGAGAAGAAGAATTATTAGCACTGGCTTTCCCCCTGCTGGATAAAATTCCCGGCATTACCATTCTTGCAAATAATATCAGAGACCGGCTTGGTGTAATTTCCTTTTATCATTTGGATATACATTTTAACCTCATTGTTAAATTATTAAATGACAGATATGGCATTCAGGTAAGGGGAGGATGTGCTTGTGCCGGTACTTACGGACATTACCTGCTGGAAGTAAGCTACGAAAAATCCATGAAAATTACAGATAAAATAAATTCCGGCGATTTGTCAGATAAACCAGGCTGGGTTAGATGGTCCCTCCATCCTACCATGACAGATGAGGAAATAAGATACTTTGGGAATGCTTTGGCTGAAATAGTGAAAAACCATAAAGAATGGGGAAAAGACTATATCTATCAGAATAAAAAGAACGAGTTTGCTCACAAAAGTGAAATAAACAGTACTCAGGATAAAGAATTAATCGATGATTGGTTTACATTATAAACTTTTTAAGGGCAGAGACATATATTTTGAACAATCTTAGTGCACTCTTCGATGCAAGCTAAGGGAAAACCATAAACCTCATTTTTTCTCGAAGAGTGAAGTTAGCCTTTCTCCCGGAGTCTCTATAATAATGAAGTAAATACCCGTTTCCAAATCAGAAATTTGAATATCTGTATTTTCAGATGAGGGAAATGTAAATCGTCTGACCAATTGCCCATAAATATTGATGATACTTATGCCTTGCATCCCGGGAAACATAATTGTTATCTTATCACTCGCCGGGTTAGGAAAAATACTGGCAGCAGCACGGTTCATTTCTTCGAAGTAAGGTGTTGAAATTGTAAACCGTTCTGTTTGAAAAGGGTTATAACCATTTTTTGCAAAAATATACCACGCGGTGCTGGACAGAAAACCTTTCGTTGTATCAACCCAGGCTTGATTTGCAGAATGATTCAGCGAATAGGGAATAGCATGTGTGGTAACACCACCAATATTTCGATCAACTATTAGCTTGTCCATCTGATTTGCATAGAAATAGCCCCTTTCTTTTTCTCCAAAATTCAAATACGCACAGGCTATATGTCCGGTTCCGTCATTCCAGAAATTGTTTGCATACATATCTGGCGAATGCCAGAAACCCATTACATTTTCCCCATTTACTTCAAGAATTTTCCTATAACGAAAATCATACTCGGGTATATTAAGCAAAGGACTATACTCAGTACCAAAAGCTAATACACGCCAGGTATACAGATCTAATGGCAATTCTTTTTTCCCATTTAGTTCGTAATCTAACCATGTGCGGATTTTTTGAGCATAAAAATGCTCACCACATAATTCAAGCGCCACATAACAATCAATATTACCTTCAGGATGACCTGAATCCTCATGCAGATAAGTGTCACCCTTTCTCCATCCGTGCCGAATATAACCTCCATGCGCAGCATCTACATAAAACGACAGAAGCAAATCTTTCAATATGGAAATTAAGTTGGCATAACGATCAGATTCATATTCAAATTCATAATTTTTGCACGCAATTAATAACCAAGCCATGTCACCCATCCACCTGTCAGTGTTTCCACCTTCATCGCGATAACTCGTTAGGGACACGTGTTGATAAAAACCTCTTGCCTCTCCATTGTAATAAAAGTTCTGCAATCGAATATCATTGTTATTAATATCGGTGGCACCAGCGTAAAAATCAAGTACTCTTTCAGCTCTTTCCTTTTCGTTCTTAATAATAAATACCATTGCTGCGAGGCTATTATTGAAAGTCTGAGCCTGATCACCTTCCATTGACGGTATTATTTGCCGGGCAGGAGAAGATACATCCTGCAGAACCTTCAAATATTCTAAAACCAAAGAATCTTCTTCTACCATAGAAGCATCACGTCTTTGTGCGAATCCAATCCCACTCAAAGTGCTATCAGGATCATAAGTTGAAGGAAATGATGTTTGCAGACCTTCCTTCCCAATACCAATCTCATCAAGCCACAAATACCCGGAACCATTGCCTGAAACAGCAACAGAAAACTTTGAAATTTTATCAAACTTACTATCACCGCCCCACCAATAACTTGTATTTTCTAAATACACAACTATATGCTTCCATTCATCATTATAATCAATTAAATTGGTTTTAACACCGAATACTGATCCATCTATATCGGTAAATTTCAATTCAAGTATATCTGTTGAAGTAGACTTTACAAAAAACACCATGGGTTTATTCAAATCATAGCTTTCTTCAACCGTTTTTGACAAATCAAACCATCCACCTGAGGCAGGGAAAGAAAAAGAAACAGAAATACCATCATTATTAATCCCATTAAAATTATCCACAGTAGCTGAAGAACCTGTAGGGTAATTAAGGTTCCAAAGCAATTTATTATCCCAGCTGCTTGAATATAAATAATCTGTGGTATCTGAATTATTTTCATAAAAATTCAATGCAAATCCCCTTAAACAGAAACTTATAATTAAACCAATTAACAAAAGTTTTCTCATAATAGAAGTTGTAAAAACAGGAAAGAAAAAAAATAAAAAACCCGATTAAACCCAATAAAAAACATCCCTTTTTTGACGATTTTTATAATGATTAAATGATAAACCAACTCAAATTTAAGGTATTTTTTCAATAGTGTCCGGTAAAAATATGAGATAGCTTCGCTACACTCGCAATGACAGGGTTTACGTATGTTATGGCTTGGGAGGGGGTCGGGCTCCGGCTTCGCTGGAACCCGA
>JAIOZL010000030.1 GCA_021740645.1 Bacteroidales bacterium | reverse complement strand
TCTTCACCAATAGGGTAAGTATAATCAGCTTTAATACGGATTTCAGTTTCAAAATTGTCTTCAGTAGTTTTTATCAATTCAGGATCCTCGCCTATTTTATTCCAGTTTGCATCCGATTCAAAGTCATTTTGTTCATCCCAGTCATCCCCTTTACTTTTGGAATAATATCCTAAAAATTCAATTTGATGGCCTGGTTGATTGAATTTTGTTATGTAATTCAGGTTAAGGTTATAATAATCCCCGGCATGTTCCGATTGACTTTCAGAAAGAAGATATTCATAGGAAGTAAGCGGGCTGGTCCAGTTGGTATTGGTGCTTGTAAACTCACGGCCAAAACCATAAGTACCATATTTACCCGAAAGGGTGAGGGTAGAATTATCGGAAAGGTAATAATCAATTCCCGTTTTTATTCCATATCCATTCCGGTTCATTTTCCCATTCATATCTGAATTCCTGAAGGATGCAGTATCGTTATAAAGGCTTTCGTATTCAGTATGGCCCTCCATACTAAACTGTCGGTAATTATAATCAATACCCCCGAAAATATTGAGGTTTTTAGTTTTATAATTGAGTAACGCATCTACTTTATACTTGTTTCCTGTACCGATAGAAGTATTGATAACCCCGTTCATACCAGGCTGCTTTTGCTTTTTGAGTACCACATTGATGATGCCGCCTACGCCATCCGGGTCATATTTAGCGGAAGGGTTTGTAATGATCTCAATATTGTCGATGGTACTGGCGGGGATTTGTTGCAACGCCTCACTCCCGGTAAGTACACTGGGCCTCCCGTCAATCAGGACAGTGAAGTTTGAAGTCCCCCGCAGGCTTACATTTCCTTCTATATCAACTTGTACCGAAGGTGTATTTTCCAGAACCTCCACGGCAGAACTTCCCTGGGCAAGGATATCCTGGCTTACATTCACAATTTTTTTATCAATTTTATATTCCACGTGGGCCCTGTCGGCTACAATTTCTACCCCTTCGAGGCGGGTACTTGCATTCTCCAGAAAAATATCCTGCAGAACTATTTCTTTCTGCTTTGGAGTGATTTTAATATCATGAATGATCTTTTTATTGTACCCGATAAAATTAGCAATGGCATAAAACCTTCCAAACCTGACTTCCTTAAGTTCAAAGGTTCCATCCGGATTGCACACTGTACCGGCTACCATGGATGAATCGCGAAAGCTGTACAATACAAAATTGGCATATTCCATCGGTAGGTTAGTTCCTTCTTCCAGTATTTTCCCTTTAATGATGCCCTCTTTTGGCATATTAGAAAAATCACGTTCTCCGCCACGGGGAGGTTGTGCCTGGATTGGAAAAACAGCACAAGCAAAAATTATAATTCCCAACCATTTCCACATAATCATTCAAAATTATTAGTTTGCAAATGTATCCAGAAGAATTCAGATTGAAAACAAAATATTTGTTCAAGTTGAATACTTCAAAAAAGGGGATTTGACGTCATTATTGGAAGATGGTTTAAAGGTATATCGACAAATTTTATAATTTTTAATTCCAATTAAAAGATTTTCCCTAAATTAGAAGTTCAAAAAAATGATAATATGGAAGTATTAAGCAGCAATGAATTTTATGAAATATCGGGCTTGAATGAGATAGCCATATTGCAGATTAAACCGGGCGTATTTGACCATATTACCGACCTGGAACTTAGCCGTGAATTAGTTGAAACAATTGCTCGGATCGACCGCAACAGGAATTTTAAGGCTTTGGTTTTTTATAACGATCGGGATAGTTTTACTAATAAGAAATATGAGGTGTTCTTAAACCGCATCCTGGAGAAAAAACCTGGTTGTCGCGAACATGACGAGCCCTGTTTCCAGGAAAAAAATATGCGGTTCAGGGAAGTGAATATGCTTAATCATTTGATCAAAAGTATTGCGTCTTTGCAATTACTTGTGGTAAGTGGTATACAGGGTGAAGTGGTTACCCCTTTTGTAGGTGCATCACTGGTGGCCGATTTTCGATTTGCCTCTGAAACTGCTACTTTATCAATGATCCATAACAAATATGGCCTCCATCCCTCTGGAGCAATGCCGTTTTTCTTATCTAATTATTTACATCATTCCAAAGCCATGGAATTTCAGCTTCAGGATAAAATTGACGCAAACGAAGCGATGGGTTTAGGATTGTTTAATAAACTGCTACCGGATGAAAATTTTGTGGATCATTTAATAAAGGAAACACAAAGGTTCACGAATTTAAAATATTGCACCATCAGGGATACTAAACGACTGACAACATTCAACAGGAAGTCGTTGAACGATTATTTCGATTTTGAAGCAAGCTTGTTAAATCTGTAAAATGATCAGGTATACCGGGATTCTTATCATCTCTCTTTTTCTGTTTTCTTCAGGATTCACGCAGGGTACGTCCGATTCTCTTATTATTTTGCCCAGGGGTGCGCTTACCATTGCCTATAGAGGGGAAGTAGTGAAACTAAGTAAAATTGGAGATATTGTGGAAAATACACCTGAGGCATATGAATCTTTTCGACGAGCCGATGCCAATAATGCCGCAATGAATGGATGCGGTTTGGTTGGAGGCTTTATTATTGGCTATCAGCTTGGTTCTTTATTAGGAGGGGCTGAAGTTGATGAAGGATGGATTGTAACAACCGGTGCTGGACTGGTCTTCGTTGGCTTAAGTTTGGGTTTCCAGATGACCCGTAACAGGCATCTGTATCTTACGGTGAAAAAGTATAATGAAAGTTTAAAGCCACAAGCAGGTAACCAAAAAAAGGAAATGATCCTTGGATTTGGTTTTCAGAAACATGGTATGGGCATAAACCTCTGTTTTTAGTTCATCTTTTTTACAGTCATTTTATTTAACTAATTTCTCACTTTATTGTTAAGTATCAAAATAATACAAAATGCTGAAAATATTTTTATTTCTGTTGGTTCTTTTAGCATGTGAGGCCTTTACCCAGGAAAATGAGTCGAACTTTGCAGAAAACCCGGGCAAGATTGAACGGAAGGCAAGGGACAGATATTTGGGCCTGGGCCTTGGCACTGCATACATCAGGGTAATGGATCAGGCCACCTCACCCCTGATGTACCAGGGTTTACAAATTCCAGCCGCCAAACTTGATTACCTGGTTCATTCTGCAAGGGTGATCAAAACTTTTGAGGCCGATTTTAGTTTTGGGAATTTGCGTACACGCACAGAAACCCCATGGTATGACCCAACCAATACAAGTTATTTTGTCGCTATCCGGTACAACCAACTTTACCGTATCAAAAGTTTTAATTCAGATCATATACATTGGTACATCGGCCCTGAGATCAATTTTAACGGACACTTCAGGATAAATTATAAATATGGTAACTCGGCCTTTACTTTTGATAATTATAACGGAATTGGAATTGCCAGCCGTTTTGAAATGCCATTGAGTTATACCCAAAAAAAGATGAAACTTTGGTTTTTGAAGTTAAATCGCCGCGATAGGGATTTGCGCTTAAGCTGGCAGCTCTCCATGCCCCTGGCCAGTTTTGTGATAAGGCCGACTTATGTTACCATCACCAATTTTATTCAACCTGAATTACAATCCAAAATAACCTCGGAACATACAGGCGGTGGATTTCTTGTCCCGCTTAATATCCGTTCTCAAGCTGAACTCTATTATGTATTGCATAATCAGAACATGATCAAACTAAGTTATATCTGGAATTTTTATCACCATAAACCCGACTATAATAAAGTGCAATCAGTGTACCATGGGTTTTTGTTTTCACTTGTTTTTAAGTTCAACCAAAATAAACCTTAGTAATGAAAAGAATCGCCATTTATATACTGGGACTTGTTGCATTTGCAAGCTGTGAAAAGGTACTCATGGAGAAGGAGGTGGTAGATACGCCAGTTTCAAATTTTGAAAACATGTGGCAGACGGTCAACGATAAATATTCCTTTTTTGAATATAAAAATATCGATTGGGACCAGGTTTATACCACCTACCGTCCACAGGTTACCAACGACATGAATGATGTTGCATTATTTAATGTTTTGGGCAATATGCTCAATGAATTAAAAGACGGACATGTAAATTTAACCGCACCCTTTGATATTTCACGTTATCCCTTTTCTTTTAATTCTCCTGAAAATTTCAACTTCAGGCTTTTAAAGGATAATTACATTGGTTGGGAGTACCGGATTACCGGATCATTGATCAATACTACCTTTGAGCGCAACGGACAGCCCATCGGGTACATTTATTACGGCAGCTTCAGCAGCATAGTTGAGAATGCCGACATTGATTTTGTTATTGCCAGCCTCTGGCATACCAGCGGAATTATTCTGGACATGCGCAGCAATGGGGGAGGGTCGGTGTCGAATATCTACAGGATAGGCTCACGCTTTGCCGATCAAAAACGACTGGTCTATACCTCTATTTTAAAAAATGGCCCGGGTTACGAAGATTTTGGCGAAGCAGCCGAAGTGTACATGGAACCGATTGGCACTAATCAATATACGCGTCCTGTCATTTTGCTTACCAACCGGGGTTGTTACAGTGCCACCTCTTTTTTTACACTTGCCATGAAAGCTTTCCCGCATGTGATCCAGGTGGGCGATACTACCGGGGGTGGATTGGGTGCACCAGCCGGATTTGAATTGCCCAATGGTTGGGGTTATCGTTTTTCCGTTTCCCGTACTTTCTCTCCTGACGGGGATAACTGGGAAAATGGCATACCCCCGGATGTGGCGGTTTGGATGGATCCGGAAGATGAATTTAACGGTATAGATACCTTAATGGAAGAAGCGATAAAATTGATCACCCAATAAAACTAGCTTATAATCCTGGTAAGTTATCCGGATATCCTCCTGTCCTTTTCATGTTCATAAATCCTTTAATATCTTAAGGGATATCTTATCCATCCCCATTCTAAATAAGAATATTTTTGGATTTTATTTGTAATATGGGATTTATAAATGTTGAAATAAAAGCCAGGTGCACCGATGCACATAAAATTGCCACCATCCTTCATGAACACAATGCCGTTTTCAAAGGGGTTGACCACCAGGTGGACACCTATTTTTATGTTCCTGATGGAAGGTTAAAATTGCGTGAGGGTAATATCGAAAATGCATTGATCCATTATAACCGGAACAATGATGCCGGACCGAAAACTTCGGAAGTAAGCTTATATAAATCGAACCCGGGAAGCACACTCAAAGAATTGCTTGTAAAATCTTTAGGCGTTTTAGTCGTTGTGGATAAAAAACGAAAAATATATTTTATTGAAAATGTAAAATTCCATTTAGATGAAGTGGAAGGCCTTGGAGGTTTTGTGGAGATTGAAGCCATTGATGCAGAAGGGGTTTTAGGCAAAGAAAAACTAGAGGAACAGTGTAATGCTTATATCAGGATGCTTGGGATAAAAGAGCATGACCTGGTTAAGCTGTCGTATAGTGATATGTTGTTGGATAAAAATAATGGATAAATGAGGTTGTTTTTTTTAATATTGATGCTAATTGTAATGAACGGGGTTTATGCCCAGAACGGTGAATATATTGTTACACAGGTTAAAGCAGGGGAAGGAGCCTATTCCCTTTTAGAACGTTTTGGCCTTGAAAAATCATCTGAAAACATCCAGCGATTCAAGGAAATTAATCAATTGGATGATTTAAGCCTTCGCAAAGACAAAGACTATAAAATTCCAATTCTGGAGTATAAATACGATGCGAAAAGCATCCGTTCCACGATCAATAAAAATGACTGGGACTATGCAGTAAAAATCCAGGAATTCAATGAAAGGGTTCATCAGCTTGGCCTCAAAGCCAATGACTACCGGGCCGACAACATTTTGTGGGTGCCCGATATTCTCCCTGCCACACCTATAAAAGAGGGTATAAAATCCACCTCTGCAGATATTAAAGGGGTGTATTCCATTTTTGGCAAAGAGTACGAAGAAGTCAAATTAAAATCGCACCAATTAAAAGGCCATGTATACTATGTTGTATCGGGACATGGGGGGCCCGACCCCGGCGCAGTGGTTACATTTAACGGCCATCAATTGTGTGAAGACGAGTACGCCTACGATATCAGCCTGCGATTGGCCAGGAATTTACTGGAGCATGATGCTACGGTGTATATGATTACCCGCGATAACAACGATGGAATACGTTCTGACTCTTATCTCAAGGCTGACAAAGACGAGGTATGCTACCCTGAGCAGGTTATCCCTCTGAACCAGGTCAAACGGCTGAATCAAAGAGTTTATGCTATCAATGCCTTGTACAAAGAGCATAAAAAGGAAGGGGCGATAAAACAAAGAGCTATCATCATCCATGTGGATTCAAGGTCGAGGGGAGAGCGTATTGATATGTTTTTCTATCACAATCCCAGGAGCAATACGGGTAAAAAACTTGCCAATACCCTGCAGAATACCATTGCTGCCAAGTACAATATGCACCAGAAAAACCGGGGCTATTCCGGGACCGTTAAAGCACGGAATTTGCATATGCTCCGCGAAACCTATCCTGTAGCCGTGTATGCCGAGCTCGGCAACATTCGCAATGACAGGGACCAAAAACGATTTATTATTGAAGACAACCGACAGGCCGTTGCCAACTGGTTATGCGAAGGCATCATCAATGATAATTGATGGGAATAGTTAGTTCATCAACCCTTTGCAATTCCGGGTAAATTTCTTTTATTCAAATCCAAAAATTCCGTGATTAAAGCTTAGGATGTTTTGTCTTACTGGCCGGAAATCATCTTTTAATGAGTTTTCTTTATGCCAGGATTTTTATATATTTGAAAACTGTTAACGATAAAAACAATTAACAGAAGCAAACAAAACAAACAGCTTTATACCGAATAAAACATTGATTTAGGAGTTATTCGGTATATTTTATACGGATAAAAGGAGTTGTAGGTCATAGAAGAAAACCTACTGCAAACAAGAAATAATTAAATAAAATATGACACAATTAAATTTAACTGGCGGAGCAAGGATTGGAATGGCTAATGCAACTTGGCCCTTTGCCAGTTTGAAAGTTACAAAGGACCGACTTGATTTAAATGCTACAATTGTTGGAAACCTTGTATTTAGACCTGAGGATATCATATCCATTGAGCCTTATTATATGATTCCGATAATTGGACAAGGAATTAAAATAAACCATAGGATTCCAAAATATAAGGAAAAAGTAATTTTCTGGACTTTTAAAAATCCAAATGAAGTAATTAGACAAATTAAGCAGACTGGATTCTTTGACAATTCATCATCCTCAGAAAAGCAGTGCGATTCGGATATTATAGTAGAGAGACAAAAGCAAGGAGGATTCCCTGTTAAGATTCCATTTGCAATAGGGATTGTGATTATTTGGAATATTTTGTTTGTAATGGATTTTTTAAATTTATCAAAGAGTGATTCAGAAGGTGTTCCATTAGGTAATGGTGCGATTGGTGCATTAGGATTAGTATTTTTATCTTGTTTATTTACCTTGATTTCTAAAGATTTCCGAAAAATAGTATTAAAGGAAGGTCGAGAACTTAAAGATATAAGTAGATTCTTATATTTCCTTATGTTTATTAGTGGAATTATGATGATATCAATATTAACTTTCCCGAAATGATAATATATTGAATATGAATAATCTACGCCCTACAACACATGGTATAGTTCATGCGGGTTTCAGCGGTTTTCGAGCGTTTGTGGCTCGTAAAAAAGGTCAGTGTAAACTGATAGGAAATCAGCTTCGAACTCCCGCACGACACCATACCATAAACCGTTGTGCCGCATACTATTGAAAGATATCAACTGCAATTAATTGAATATGATTTTGAGATAAATAAACAATATGAGACTTATTGCAATTAATGTTATCCTCATTTTACTTTCCTCTTCACTGATTTCATGTGGACAGAATTCACAAAAGCAGAATGAAATTAAACTAAATGATAATGAACTTGGACTAATAATCAGTAAAAGGAAAAGATATGTTTTGGAGTCAGGAGAACACAAATTAGAAGAAGAATCAAAATTGATAAGGTTTAAAAAAGTTGATTCATTAATGGTGCCTGAATTTGAAATTATTGACTTTAATGCTAAAAATCTATACTGTCAGGTTCAAATTACATATTCATTAACTCCTAAACATATTGAGAAGATTGCTGATTTTTTGGAATGGGTCGAGTCTATTGAATCTTATAAGAAATACTTAATAATCCCTGAAATAAGAAGCGAAATAAGAAGCTCTACTGAAAATTATAAAGCTATAGAATTAGAAAAAGTTAATTTTAAAGACAAAGCTGAAATTGAAGATAAGGTTGCAGAAAGCCTAACAGATTATATTGATTTAATATCATTAGAATTAAAAATCTTTGAAAAAATAGAATAGAAAAAGTACGACGGCACAACAGCACCTATAGCATATAGCAGCGTAATTTTTAACAATGAAACGAAATTGGAATTACTTTTACAAAAGAACATAAAACAAAATAAACTGCTACATGCCATAGCTGCAACACGTCATACTGTGCAAAAATCAGTTAAAAACTTCTCATTTTAAAACACTCATAAAATACCCTTAATTCCTACCTTGTAAAGGAATAGAAACATCCTTTGCCAATGGTTTTATACCCATGAACGAGATTTATAGTAAATTTAGCCATGTTTAACGAACGGCCGTATACGAGACCCGTAGCGCCTATGCTGAAGCTTCGGCGTAAGCATACGTACGGTGGTGTGAAAGGGCTGAGATAAGGATCTTTTCCTTATCTTTCCCTACTCGATTAGATGGAATCCACGTATTTAGTATGAAAAAAATATTTATTTATAATCCATATAGGAGAACCCATTTACTATACTTATTGATACATTATAAATATTTAAAAGGATCAATAAGTAAAAGGTTTCTATTTCAAAGGTTTATTAACACGAACTCCTACCTTAAAATGGCAGATTTTATTAATCGAAAAAAAACCAATAATTATGATTTTCTCAGACCTAATTTATTTAAAATAATTGAAATCGAAACAATAAATAGGTGTAATAACACTTGTCAATTTTGCCCAGTAAATATTGAAAATGAAAAAAGGCCATTTGCAAAAATGACTGATGTTCTTTTTACAAAAATAATTAACGAGCTATCACAAATTAATTATTCAGGAACAGTTCTATTTCATTCAAACAATGAGCCTTTACTTGATGACGAACTTGAAAATAAAATTCGCTACACAAAAAATAAATGTAATAATGTTTATATATCATTCTATACAAATGGGAAACTGTTAACCGTTGATAAAATACTTAAATTTAAAAATGCAGGTATCGATAAAATAACAATCAATAGCTATAGTAATGATTTAATTTTAAGAAAGAAGATATATAAGGTTATAAATAGTTTAAAAAAAATGAAACCAGAAAAGTACCCTTTAATTGTTGTGGTATTAAGGAAATATGATGAAGTATTAAATAATAGAGGGGGAATAGCACCCAATAAAAATGCATTACTAAATGATGAATATAAGTATTTTCAAAATTCTCCCTGTTATTTGCCCTTTGAAGAGATGGTTTTAAGACCGGATGGTAAAGTAAGTCTATGTTCTAATGATGCATATGGAAGATTAACTTTAGGGGATTTAAATACAGAAAGTTTGATAAATGTATGGAATAATGAAAAATATGAAGAGATTAGGAGAAAATTGACTGAAAATAGAAGATTTGAATTGGAAATATGCAATCAGTGTGATAAATAACAAGTACTCCATCTAACACAGGTTAAATGCCATTGCTTGTGCGTTTTTGTTAATTTCAACTTTATAATATACTTTTAAAAAATTAAAATTAATTAGCAATAAAATGGGAGTAGCGCAACGGCGTTTAACCTCAAAGTTACACTGTGCAAAAATCAGTAAAAAACTTCTCATTTTAAAACACTCATAAAATATCCGTAATTCTTACCTTGTAAAGGAATAGAAACATCCTTTGCCAATGGATTTATACCCATGAACGAGATTTATAGTAAATTTAGCCATGTTTAGCGAACCGCCGTATACGAGACCCTTAGCGCCTATGCTGAAGCTTCGGCATAAGCATACGTACGGTGGTGTGAAAGGGCTGAGATAAGGATCTTTTCCTTATCTTTCCCTACGCGATTGTTATACACAAGGCGTAAAAAAAGAAAATTGAATAATATTTAATACCTTTGGAGAAAGCTTAAAGAAATGGACATACAAACAAAAAAACTTCATTTTGTTCAGGAGTTCCTCAGACTAAAGGATGAAAATATAATTGACAAACTTAGTGACTTGCTAAGAATTGAGAAAAAGAAGAAAATTGAAAAGGAATTAAAACCATTTAGTCAAAAGGAATTAAATGATTTAATTGACAAAGCTGAATCAGACTCAGAAAATGGAAGATTAACATCTGCCAGGGAACTTAAAAATGAAATCGATTCATGGAATTAAGAGTATTTTGGACAGATACTGCCAGATTTCAATTAGAAGACATTTTTAATTATTATAAAGATAAGGCAAGTTTAAGAGTGGCTAGAAAACTCGTCAAACAAATCATTGACCGAACAATCCTACTAGAAAAGAATCCTAACAGCGGGCCTAAAGAACCATTACTCTCCGAAAGAAAATTTGAATATAGATATTTAGTAGAAGGCAATTTCAAAATCATTTATTGGCAACAGGACAATTACATCAAAATAGCAACCGTGTTTGATTGTAGGCAGAATCCTGAGAAAATGAAGGAAATATAAACGCCCGGTGTATAACACGCGCTAAAAATAATACGGGCAAAATTGTAAACATGAAAACTAAAACTATCAATCAACTTATCGGTATCATGAAAAGAAGAGTAAACAAAATCCCGCACAATTCATAGCGCAAACCATTATAGCAAATTATAATGAAAAAGTACTTCATCATATTTATAATATTAAATTCTATAATAGCTCATGGACAAATAGAGTTTAGGGGTACAGTAAAAACATATGAAGATAGTTTAAAAATTCCTTTTGCTATAATTTGCGTTGACACTATTGACACATTTAAAGGATTTTCAAATCGCAAACCGATTGACTCAACAAAATCTAATGCGGAAGGAAATTTTTCTATCAAGACAAAATATTCAGAAAAATTAAACTTGATAGTTGCATTTGCAGGTTATGTTCCATTGACAATTAAAAACATTGAGATTGAAAATAATAGGGTAATTGATTTGGGAAATATTTATTTACCAAACCGTGGACAATGGATTGAAGGATATAAACCACCAGAAGGAGAGACAAAAAGGGAAACAAGAAAAAAACGTAAAGAATGGAGAAAAAACAATGAACCAGTTCCAATAAATTGGGCAGGATTTTCACCTGATTTTTTTGAATCATATAAAGGAATGGATATGGTTTATCTTGAATATCCTATAAATGGAATTGTGAAAGAATTTCAAATAAAAGATGAAAGTTTGATAATTGATTATAAAGAATTTATTAAAGAATAACATGCTATAACATGCGGCTTATAGTGCATGCCGCCCTATGCCGCGAGTCGGAAGAAGAGCCATAGCCAGGAGACTCGTGCCTTTGATACTCCTAATGATATATTGAAATAGATAAGTTGTTTTAAGATTTAGCACGAGCCTCAACGCTAAATGCCTGGCTTCAGACTCGTCCTGGTGAAGTTTTTAACTTGTGATTTTATCCCTGTTTATTTATCTTTACGATACCAATATAAATCACATAAAAGAAAGTTCGCCATGAAATGTTTTCGTCTGCGTGTTATCCTCTTACTTTTTCTAAGTATTTCCGTTTCTGGCCAATGGTATCAACAATGTCCGACCTTTCCAAATCAAAACCAGGATGTGTTTTTTATAGATGAAAACACAGGATGGATTGGCAGTGGACATGGGCAAATATTTAAATCAACTGATGGGGGTTTAACCTGGAAGCTTCAACAAACCGGGACAACCAAATCCATTAATGAAATTCAGTTTGTCAACCCGAATGAAGGGTGGGCAGCAGCCTCAGAAGGGATTTTGCTTCATACCATTAATGGGGGCGCTGACTGGCAATTACAAAATGTATCTATCAGCCTGCATGTAATGGATGTTTGTTTTATTTCAGAATTGCAGGGGTGGATTGTTCTTGCGGGAGCGGGATATGGTGAAGTGAGAAGCACATCCGATGGGGGAGGAAGCTGGAATACTGATTTTACCCTTTCTGGAAAAAGTTTGTACGATGTATATTTTACGAATGAATATAAAGGATGGGTGGTAGGCCAGGATGGCACCATTTACGCGACTGTAGATGGTGGCTTGCAATGGATTGAGCAGGAAAGCCCGGCAACCTCCAGTTTGGTGTCAGCTTTTTTTATTAGTGATACTGAAGGATGGGTTGTGGGGTCTGTGGGTACAATCCTTCATACTACGGATGGAGGCAACCAATGGAATTTTCAAAACACCTATGTTGTAAATAATATCAAGGATGTGTTTTTTACCGATGAAAACCATGGATGGGTTACGCAGGATATGGGATATGTATATTATACCGTTGATGGTGGTGAAAACTGGATCCCGGTAAATCTTTGGGGTGGGCAGGTTAAGGCAGTTTTCTTTTTAAATAACTCGTTGGGCTGGGCTGTTGGGTCAAAAAATGGCCTGCAGGGGCAGCTTAATAAATCAACGGATGGTGGGCTTAGCTGGACCCGCCTTTCAAATGCCAATATGTATCCTTTTTACGATGTTGATTTTGTAAATGATGATGATGGTTGGGCTGTAGGTGGGGCAGGAGTGGTGATGAACACAAAGAATGGGGGTTGGCTATGGGAAGAGCAAAACATACCTGTTGTAGGTGAAGTTTTTGGTGTAGATTTCGTAAATAGTCAAAAAGGATGGTTAGCAGTTTCTGATTTCGGTTCAGGACATATTTTAAATACCGTAAATGGAGGAGAAACCTGGACTGTTCAATTTCAGAATACGGCAGCAGGAATGACCAATGTTTTTTTTCATGACTCTTTAAAGGGTTGGGCCGGCACCGAATATGGAGGTGTTTTTTCAACTTCGGATGGAGGAATAAATTGGAATGTACAATTGGTTGTTCCATTTGGGATTGCAAAAATCTTTTTTATATCCGATCAAATTGGGTGGGTTGTAAATGATTCGCCTGATGTATATAAAACAACCGACAGCGGGGAAACCTGGGATGTCGTAGGGTCGTGTAACTTCACATCATTAAAAACAATCTTTTTTATTGATGAATACAAAGGATGGGCCGGGGGATTTTTTGGCGATCTGTTTATTACCACTGATGGGGGCCTTAACTGGAGTGAGCATCTTGTTGGTTCGGGATTTTTAAATAGTATAAGTGACATTTTTTTTATTGATGAAAATAATGGATGGCTTACTTATGGCGACGAAATAATGCATACAACTGATGGAGGTATTTCATGGAATTCGCAAACTTATCCACTGATGGGGGGATCGGAACTTAAAGCACTTTACATTTTGGATGAAAATAATGGCTGGTGTGTGGGAGGTTTCGATGGCATTATATTACATTCCGATACCAGTGGCTTATTAGTAAAGCAAAATAATTTTGAAATAAAACCAGACATCCCGATTCAGGTTTTTCCCAATCCGTTTAATGATAAAACAAATATTTCATTTAGCCTTTGTAAATCAGCTTTTATAAAACTTGAGATATTTTCTGCTGAGGGGATAAAAGTTGATGAGATAATTAATACCACCCTGACTGAAGGAGAATATACCATCCCATGGGAGCCGGGGCAATTAAGCAGAGGTTTATATTATTGCCGTTATGTTGAAGGCAAAAATTATCATATAGTTAAGATGTTGGTAAACTGATAAGCGTCTTAGTGAAATGGCCAGTAATTGTTATTCTTTAGTTTTTATTGGTAATCGCAGCTCCCAGAATATAATCTGCCACATATTTTTCAAATAACAAAGCGATTTGTTGGAGGTATTTGTTTGAAGCATCGAATTCTATTTCCCCGATACGTTTTACCGGTACAACCTTCCGGGCTGTTCCGGTTAAGAAACAGGCCTCATATTCGGGAAGTTCATCCCGGTGGATTATTTTAAAGGAAACCGGAATACTCTCAACTCTGCATACTTCCAGTACTTTTTTACGTGTAATTCCCGGCAGTACCATATCAGCCGGTGTTGTATATACTTGATTGCCTTTGATGAAAAATACATTTGACCGGCTGGCTTCGGTAATGTATCCTTCCTTATTTACCAGCAGTGCTTCATAGGCCTGGTTTTGTTGTAATAATTTAACGGATGTTTTGCGTAAATTTTCGTTCCAGATTTTTACATTGGGGTTAAACCTTTCGCTTTGCATTAGGATAGTTTTTACCCCGGCTATGTATTCGTCAGGTTGAGGTAGATTGGTTTTCATCAGGTAGGCCATGAAATATTTATTGTCGCCCGTCCCAAAAATCAGCTTAACAGGGCTATTGGTAATTTCGTTTTTTGAAATAAGCGTATGAATGCTATTCTTCATCACATCAAAAGAAAGTGGAATTTCTTTTCCCAGAATACGCATAGAGTTTTGGAGGCGTTCATAATAATCTTCGAGGAAAAGGGCTACTCCCTGTTCCACTCTCACTACCTCATAAACCGACGGAAAATCAGTGACCAGATGATGATGTTCATCGAAACAGGAAACATCTTTTTGTTCTCCATTCAGTAAAAACATATTCCCGATTACTTCCTTCATTATTTGCTTTTTGGTTCTAATGAAAAAAGCAAGCTATAAGCTTGCCTTTTCTGTATCTGTATTATCTGAATTATTGGTTAAGCATCACAGGCATTACCAGCATCAAAATATCTTCGGTTTCGTTATCGGGTTCCACGGGCATTAAAATACCGGCGCGGTTGGGTGCCGACATTTCAAGCTTTACCTCAAATGAATCGATATTATTGAGCATATCCAGTAAAAACTTTGAATTGAAACCAATTTCAATGTCTTCACCTTCATAATTACAGGTAAGTCTTTCTTTGGCTTCATTGGCATAATCAATATCTTCTGCTGACAGGGTTAATTCTTTACCGCTGATCTTGAGCCTCACCTGGTTGGTAGATTGATTGGCATACAATGCTACCCTGCGGATAGAATTGATAAAAGGTGCGCGGTCGATGGTTAGTACATTGGGATTATCTTTTGGGATAACGGCATCATAGTTAGGGTATTTGCCATCAATTAAGCGGCATACAAGGTTTATCCCTTCGTAGGAAAAAAATGCATTAGTCTGGTCATAATCAATGGTCACTTCCGCATCATCGGGCAATACATTTTTTAGCTGGTTTAAAGGCTTTTTGGGCAATATAAAAGAGGCAATCGTTTCGGAGCTTGCATCTTTGCGCTTATAGCGAACGAGTTTATGTGCATCAGTAGCCACAAAAGTAATGTCTTCGGGTGCCAGTTCACAAAATACCCCTGACATCACAGGCCTTAGCTCATCATTACCGGTAGCAAAAAGAGTTTTGTGAAACGCACTTCTTAATATTTCTGAATTGAGTTTAATTGTGGTGGCATCCTGCACGGTAGGTGTAACCGGAAATTCATTGCTTTCCTGGCCAGTAAGTTTAAATTTACCTTCTCCTGCAGAAATTTCAATTCCAAGATTCTCTTTGTTAATGGTGATGGTGATCGGAACATCAGCAAAAGTCTTAAGTGTGTCAAGTAATATTTTAGCTGGCACAGCAACCACCCCCGGCTCTTCGGCCATATCAAGGTCCACTTTCACTGTCATGGTGGTTTCCAGGTCGGAAGCCGTAATCTTTAAACTTTTCTCTTCAAGTTCAAAAAGGAAATTATCCAGAATGGGAAGGGTGTTGCTTGGGTTTATAACACCGCTGATCAACTGAAGGTTTTTTAACAATACCGTACTTGAAACAATAAACTTCATACTAATTTATTTAGTGGTTATACTTTGTTTTTCAACGATGTAAAAATATTAATTTTTTCAATTGATAATTCACGAATAAAAGTTTTGTTTGAAAAGTTTCAAACATCAAAGACCTAAAACAAGCATAAAAAAAGGCCGTCCTTTTCGGACGGCCGGGGTAGCTATATTCTAAATTCTCGATTATTCATTTGTTCCGTAATCAATCACATCTCCTAACACTTCGTAATAATGTGATTCACCCATCTCATTTTTTAGTTGAGGTGTAGGCTCCATTTTAGACCCTTTGAGATTCCGAACAATCAGCAGGTTGTATTCTGAATTAACCCCCAGCTCCACAGCAGATTTAAAGTGCTTTTCAGCTTCATCCAGTTTATTGTAATAACAGGAGAGTATTCCCATATTGTTCTCGATCTTTCCGTTATCGCTTGAAATTAAAGAAGCCTGATAGAGTAATACTTCAGCATGATCAAGGTCTTTTAAGCTCAATGCTGTTACGGCTGCATTGTTAAATGCACGCCAGTCGCGGTTAATGTGTACAAAGGCCTGGTTGTATATATTTAACTTCTCTTCCGGGTCCTGGGCCAGGCTGGCAGAAAATAATAACTCTTCATAAGAAAGGTCACCCGGGTTAGTAAGTGCTTTATTCAGCATTTCAAAGTCGTTATAAGATGTTTCTATGTCGGTAGCAATTGAAATGGCTTCCCTCAGATAATATAATTCCGGTGTAATATTGGGCAACTGGCTAATATTGCTGGTTGAAAGTTCACCTTGCGTATTTTCAGCAAAGAGATTGTCCTCAGAGGGAACATCTGCCATAAAGTTGATCGTAATATCATCTTCGGATGGTTCAAAGGCCATGAAGGTTGACTCATTATAAGGAACAGGCTGAACAAGTGCAAATACTTCCACTTCCTGTATCTTATCAATTGAGAAATTAATTTCAGGTTCTTCGTCGATGGCCAGAGAAATGTCAATATCATTAAAAGGAACAGGTGCTGTCAGGGCAATCGCATCTGTTTTTTGATTAACTTCGTTTTTAATTTTTATTTCCAATACATCATTAATCATGATCATGTTTTCCTGAGGTGAATTGTTTGCAAGTACCGGTTCAACTAACTTAACTGCTTGTTCCATATTATTTTCAAAATTGACCTCCAAATCCTCCTCCTCCATATTAAGGGCATATTCTTCTATTCTGATGGGCTGAACCAACCTGTTGGCTATTACCATATCATTACTGAAGCTTAATTCCAGATTGTCATCAAAATCAATTTCTGCCAAACTATTAAAAGCTATGTTTACTGCTTGAACCAGGGGGATTACTTTCATGTCATGATCAAAATTGATCACTACCTCTTCCTCCATAATCTCAATCAAATTGATGTTTTCATTATAGGCAATTTGCTCCACCATTGGTTTAGCCTCAATACCATCTATATTAAAATCAATAACCGGGATATCATCGATTTCAGAAACGAAATCCTTTTCCTTAAAATTTACCTGGGCTATCAGATTAATTGGCTGAATCCTATCCATCTCCATGTTGATCTCTATATCTTCCATTCCTGTTTCCAGAACATCACTCAAATCATTAAAAACGATTTGCTCCACGATGGGTATGGCTTCAATACCATCTATGGTAAAGTCAATTGAGGGGATATCATCCACTGCTATTGCATATTGATCTTTCTTAAAAGTAACTTCACTCACAAGGTCAAGGGCATTGGTTTTATCTATTGAGGTATTCAGTTCAAGTTCTGTTTCATCAATGGTAATATGGGCGGCCAAATCGGTGAATTCAACCATCGATACAACTGGCCAGGCTTCTATCCCGTCATTTTTAAAGTTTATTTCCACTTCTTCATTCTCCATTCCGGATAGAAATGCTATTTCTTCAAAGGCAACAGGCGTTACCAGCTGAGTAGCTTCTATCCTGTCGACGAAAAAGTTAAGCTCCAACTGTTCGTCTTCAAGCGGAATATTATTTGCCAATTCAGTATGGTTAATCTCTTCCACGAGCCGGATAGGTGTTACTCCATCCACCTTGAAGTTTATTTCCAACTGATCATCCATGATAAGATCAGAACGGTTGCTGGCAAAATGAATTTCCTCTACTTGTTTGATAGCTTCCACCGCATCCACAAAGAAATAGATAGCAAGTTCTTCATTATCTTCTGGAAGAGTATAGTCAGAAAACTGAACGGGCTCCACCTGTTTTACAGCTTCAATTGTATTTGAGGCCACACTGGTCCGGTTATCCACTACACGGATAGGGATTTTTTCAACTTCGGGTTTTTGTTTCTGCGTTGCAGCAAGCAAAGTATTGTTTTTAAATGCCTCCCTGTATTCATCGGCAAAGGCCAATTCAGAACCCGGCATATCCACATCCAATTCATCTTTAGCCAGGCTTACTATAAAATCGTTATATTCGGTTAGTGTATCCGCTTTTTGGTAAGCCTCCATTAAGGCCGCATAATTTTCAGTAGTTAGCGTAAACTCACCTTTAACAGAGGCAGACTGGACTTCCCCGGCTTTCTTTTTCAATTCTTCAAGCTCTGTATTCTTTATTTTAATTTGTTTGCCAATATTCCATGCAATATGATTGGCTTTTTCGGCCCTGAAGCGGATCTGGAAAATATTATTTTTTAGCTCAATGGCCTTTTGAAGTTCTTTTTCAAAATCGGGCTCATTCGAAAACTCACCAAGCTTTGCAATAACCTGCTCAAAACTTATTTCAAGATTTTTGGCTTCTTCTTCTTTTCGCTGAGAAATGGCATTTGCCCTGTCTCTTTTATTGGTTAGTGCTCTAACAAGGCTCTTTGTTTCCGCTACCTTCATATAAGCGGTATCAGCCATATTGTTGGCTATTGTTCTTTCTTTTAACAGATTGGCAGCTTTTTCTGAAGGTTTTTGCTCTGTTTTGGCCACATAGGCTATTGGTTCTTTTTCCTGGTTGTTAAGCTGGGTTGAATTGCCGGAATTGTCAGGGTTGTTATCCCCTCCACCAATATTTAATTTCGACTCAAAGCCTGTAGTTGCCAATATCTGATCCTTACCAAATGCATTATCTATCAAACGTATCCTGAACACATTAATCCCTTCTTCGAGGTTATCACGATTGGATGCGAAGAAAGCACCTTCACCGGTAGCATCCGGAATAAAAAGGATGTCATCAAAGGGTGAATTTATGCCAACTCCAAGATTTTCAGGTTTACTAAACGTTTGTGTTTCCTTGTCTAATTTAGTTCTGAAAATATCATACCCACCAATAGAGTTATGGCCTTTTGAACAGAAATATAAAGTTGTACCATAATCGGTTAAAACCGGGTATGCTTCATCAAAATTGGAGTTAACCACATCGGAGATTTTCTCCGGTTTGCCCCATTCACCCTCTTCGGTCATCGTTACCTTAAATATATCCCGTTGTTTGGCACTGTTTCCTTCATAACCCGAAAAATACAATGTACCCCTTGGCTCCGAGATATACACGAAGCTATTTTGATTTTGACCTTTTTCAGCCGGGGAAACAAAAATATCCGGTTTTAGAATAAGGGTTCCGTTAAATTCATCGGCACGGTAGGCCCTGTGAAAATTATCTTTCTGAAATTCTGAGGTTGAAAATATTTCCCCGATGAGGTTTGCATGTTCAAGTGTTAAACCATTAAGACAGCAATTTACTTTTTCCAGTATTTGAGGCCTTAAAGGAGAATTCGGATCAAGTGTTGCCAGATATAAATTCAGAAATTTCATGGCGTTGGCAAACTCTTCATTCTGGTAATAAGCGATACCCAAATGATAATTCAGTTCGGGATTATCACCCATTGTTTTTAGTGCATTATTTAAATAGCGAATAGGCCGTCTGCGGTCGGTTCGGTTACCAAAAAGGGTACATACTCCGAATTTGTAGTTATACTCCCCGTTTTCAGGATGTACACTCACTAATTGTGCAAAAAGCGGCATGGCTTCCTGGTAGCTTTTGGCTTCAAATAAATTTTCTGCTTTTGCAATAATCTCCTCTTCCTGCGATAAAGCCTGGTTGGAGAAAAAAGTATGAATAGCAAGGATTACGAGTGCATAATAGCCATATTTCCTCATAGTTGCTTTGAGCAATTTTAAGTGTTCAATTCGAGATGTTGGCGTTATTTTTATTGTAGTTTGCATCCACTTATCATCTTGTGGTTACATCTAATTTTCAATATCTGTACCAAAGTTTGTAAGTCGTTGATAAATAGTAATATAGGAGGGTGTAAAAATGAGTTATCAACAAATAAGCAGCCCAGTCCGATTTTAAGAAATCTAACTAGTTGAAGTACAGCGTAGTATACATTGTTGATAAATATCGGATACCTGGAATATTCTCCGATTTCGGAAAAAGGGATAAATTATCCCATACATCAGACATTGTTGGTTTATTTACTTATAATAATTTTTTGTGTCGTTGATTTATTTTCTGCAATTAAACGGATGAAATAAATTCCTGAGGGCAGAAAGCTAATGTTGAGTTTAGTTTTTCCAGCATGATCAAAGTCAGCCCAAAGTGTAATTATATTTTTACCAAATATATTATAAATCTCTAACCCACAACTACGATTCGTATAGGCCGATCCCGCAATCTCAAATATTCCGTTTCCTGGGTTAGGGAATACCATAAATTTAGTAGTGGGATTCTCCTTTATTTTATCAGATAAACTAATTGTAGCCGTCCAATCTTTCACTACCTGGCCGTTTTCAGAAGTTACGGTATAGGTAACAGGAGTGGTAAAATCCTGCGGGGTTCCGCCAGGTGGGTCAACTGAAGCACCCGCTGAAATATAAATTTCTGGTATTATCTGTGTCAGGTCAGTTCCAGCGGGTACATTTACATGAATGGTTTGGGCTGTAAAATTCACTGTTGCCGGCGCCACCTGCTGATCTACCACAAAATCCAGGATATTAGCCTGTCCGGCAGGAAATCCTTCCAAAATTCCGTATCGATATATTGATCCGTTATTTCCAATAGCCCAGGCATGGTGTGCATCGCTTGCAAAAACTTCGCTAAGCCATGCATCTGCAACATTTTCGGCACTGAAATGAGCTATATTAGCGTTTCCCTGTGAAGTGACCAGAATATCTCCTCCAGTGGTTACTGCCCACACCGTATCCAAATTAAGAGTGAAAACACCTTGTATGCTTTGTGTGGTATCTTCATAAAAGGTTTCCAATATCATATCGTGGAGCCGCATCATCTTCCCTCCAAAACTTGTCCATGCCAAATTGGGCCCGGTGAATTGAATGTCACTATAACATGGGAAATATTGTGCACCACCATAGAACGTCCACGCATTATTCTCATAGATCATCTTCCTGCCAAAGCAACTCACAGCCCAGCCATAATCGTTGGATCCAAAAGAGATGGACTGCCAGTCGGTGTAAGTAATAAACTGTGATTCGAGGCCGGTAGAAGTAATCCTGGACACGTAACCTTCGGAACCACCGCACCAGCCCATAGAGCCATCCGGTGAAACCCCGATACTTAGGATTTGCGAAGGGGCCACAGCAAAAAAGTCCCAATTCTGTCCGCCATTCGTGGTTTTGCAAAGAATACCGCTTTCACCACCTGCATAGCCAACCTCTTCAGAAAGCATGTATATTGCATGGCAGGGCACCAAAGGTTCCTGCACATCCCACGTCTCCCCACCGTCTGTTGTATGATAGATTTCTGCATAACTGCAGCTATTTGTTATCCAGCCTTCATTACCGATAAACCAAATATCCGAAAGGCAACCACCTGCTGCTCCCCCATAAGGAAATAAATTTTCGCTGATATCCACCCAGCCATATGCCCGTTTATAGGTAGAAGTGAAATTGCAGGATTCTGAGCTGCTTTCAAGAGTTACGCTACAGGAAAAAGGATAAAAGGTGGCGTATTTATGTTTAGGAGTTACCGTATAGGTTCCATCAGGCAGGTAATCGAATTCAAATTCACCATTCAGGTTGGAACGAATAAATCCACTGATGGGGCCTGATAATTCTATTTCAGCCCGTGGATAGGGATTGCCATCGAGTGAAATGGTGCCGTTGATTGATGAGGTTGACAATGGCGTACTGTCTGTTCTTACTGGCCATACATGCCAGTCTTTTGTTTTTTCATAAACCAGTTTATTGCCGCCTCCCATCATCCCATCAGATAGCCAGACTACCCAGGCCTGATCCGTTTCATCGGCCCGTGTTGTGGAAGTCCAGTAGGAATATTCAAAATTATAGCCGGTCATATTTGAAAATGGAAATCTTTCCGGAATTGCTGGTTGTTTGCGGCTGAAATCGACCAGGCTGGTCATTTCATTCCGGTTGGGCATGCGCCAGTCGTTGTGACCTAAATAATTTTCCGAATTCAGCAAAGTAACATAATCCAATGCGTGCTGCCAGTTGATGGCCCCGTCAACCCATTGATTGGTATCAAATTCAGGGTTTCGTGTCAGCATTAAATTTGCATCCTGTGCCCACATTAAACCTGTAAGCCTGTCGCTAACGCTGCCATCATCATTGTCAACCAGTCGTGGGGTAGGCCAAGCCGTACCTTTCTTTAAAAAGCCATCGTCATCCGGGTAAAAAGTATATAACTGGCCTGTTGCCGGGAGTTCAACCTGGCCCTGGTTGCCTGTGCTTCTTACCGGAAGACAATAATATTTCCAGTAATTGGCCCCTGTAATGTCCGGGTCTTTTGCAAACTCCTCAGTTTCACCTGCCGGGTTGATGATATTGGAGTGGGCATAATGTTCCCGCAAGAAAACTCCTATTGCCAGGCTGCGTAAATTTTCGGAGGTGGTAGAACTCCAATAAAGATCCTGCAAGTTTGTGAATGGATAACCACTCGGAAAAACAGTATCAGGGACACCAAGGTTAACAAGCGACCGGAGTTCTGCGAGATTTGGCAATCGCCAGTCGTTGTAGCCCAGATAATTCTCATCATTCAGTAATTGAACGTAATCCAGTGCTGTCTTCCAGTCAATATCGCCGTCGCCAGGGGTTCTATCCTGATCGAAGTTGGGATCTTTGGTAGCGATGAGGTTGGCATCTTTCATCCACATCAAACCTGTAAACAAGTCGATGACAGAACCATCACCATTGTCGATAAAACAGTTGGCAGGGATAGGTACGCCCACCTGCAAATCACCATCATCTCCAGGATAATAGCTAATGGTTTGCCCCGTAGCCGGGAGTTGGATAATGCCTTGCTGCGCAAAAACAAAAGATAAAAATAAAAAGGCAAAAGTTAAAAGGGATATTGACTTCTTCATGACAGTTATTTTTGGATGATGATTTTTTGTGTTACAGATTGCTTACTGGTAAAAATATGACAGAAATAAATTCCTTCGGATAACTGGCTCAAATTAAATTTTAAAGGATTCTCCTGAGGCTGCCCTTCAAATAGAACTTTAGTCAACCGACCATAACAATCAAACAGTTCAATCCTGAATTTTTCAATGCTGAACTTTGAACACTGAATAATGACATTTTCACTGGCAGGATTTGGGTAAATTGATAAGTCATTGATTTCACTTTCTAGGCTCCCTACATACCCTCCTTCTACGTATACAATCCACCAATTTTCTTCATTGTTAAATGAAGTGACATTATACCAAACAGGGACTACAAAGCTGGTGGTGTCTTCGTCATCAGGGTACATGCAGGCGTAATCTGAAATGGTAATATAGGGGACAAGATATTGCAAATCGGTGGTATCGTGAACAGTTGCAAATACCGTGTGGTTTTCATAATTGATAAGAGGGGGGGCAACTTGTGATTCAAAATAGAGATCGGTAATGTTGGCTTCATATCCGGATACAGGTGCGGCAGCATATTTAATTATTGTGGCATCATTTACCATCAGGGTATCAATTGCTCCTGAGGCGACCACAAACTCATCAACACCTGCAACATCTATTTCCCATGGTGTTCCATATAGTCCGGGTACGCAAAAATCCCAAAGCAATTCGCCCTGAGGATTGTATTTTACAACCGTAATAAATGGATGAGGAAAACAACTTTTTATGCTTATGCCACAAATATAAACATTGTTATCGGGGTCGATATCAAAATCGAAAGGATGATCATTGATATAGTTAAAATGGTCGAATCTGGCTTCCCACAAAAGATTTCCGGCCGGATCGTACTTTAAAAGAATATAGTCTTTTCCGGTTCCGGGATAGGGATCTTCATATGCACTATATCCCCCAACATACAAATTGCCGGATTCATCATTTTCTAGATAATAGGCATTGTTTGAACGATAGTTGGGATTACCATAACTCCGGTCCCACAAAAAATTACCATCCTGGTCATATTTCACAGTTACGATATCCGTTAGGTTGGAACTGATCTGGTTGTAACCAGTGATGTAAACATTCCCATCATTGTCAACGATGACCTTCTCTGCTATATCAGTATCGTTGTATAACTGGCCATCATAAAAGGCATCCCATAAAAGATTTCCGTTTTGGTCGTATTTCACCACACAATAATCTATAGAGGTATTCCACGCATCACCGGCTATATATACATTCCCTGAAGGATCAACCGCAACACTTTTTGAGTTGGAATAAACACCACTTCCTTTATGTGTTCTGGCCCAAATAGTATCACCGTTAAAATCCATTTTCACGATGAGCATCTCAGAACCTGTAACTCCCGGTTCGAATTTTGTCCCGGCAATGTATACATGATTTACGTCAATATCCATATAGTTAGGTTTTACCTGCCACTCAAAACCATTAAATTGTGCATCGGCAAGGTCTGAAGTCCATTGAAGTGTTCCATCCGAACCATCGTACTTTTGAACGGCAATCCCCCAGTAATTGGTAGTGCTGTTGATACAGTGCCGCATAAAACTGATATAGGCATTACCATCGATATCGAGGCAAAGGGTGTTCGGCTCAAAAGATATGGTGTCTTCGCTAGCGTAGGTTTGAAACCAGAGGATTTCCCCGTTTTGATCATATTTTATCATGAAAATATTCTCATAAGGCAGATTACTGTTGTATATACTTCCTGCTGCGTATACATTCCCTGACGGATCTGCTTTAACAACTGTGGCTGATGATGAGTTAGCTTCGGGTAAAAAACCATTGGATATCCAGGCAGTGTCTATTTGCGCCGAGGCGAAAGCTAAATATAATAAGTTGAAAGTCAAGAGTAGAAGAAGCTTTTTCATAGATTTATAAAATTGACTAACATGTAAAGTTTTCACCCTCTAAATATTCAATATTTAAGTACTTATCTGCAATAAATTTATAAAGGGTGCCTGAAAGATACTACCGAAGATTATTATTTGCCGGAAATGAGTTATTATCTGAGGGGAAGGATGGAGGCAGAGGATGGATGCGGGGTAAGAAGTAAGGGGTGTGGGTTGCGGGATGCGAGGTGCGGGGTGTGCAGGGTATGAGGAGCGAGGTGTTTTAGTTAGGTTTTGGGTACGAGTGTTCTTTTTAGCACTCAGAATACATTGCTTAGTATTACTCTCAGTTTTTTTTGGTTTTAAATTTACTTTCCTCCCCTTTAAGCAATCGTTTAATATTCTTCCGATGGGTGAGGGGAATAAAAATAGCCACAGCTATGGCAAGGACCATTAATGAAATGTATTGATTGTGTCCGAGGATAAAAATTTCAAAAAAGGGAAAAGTTATCGCTGCTATAATGGAGCCAAGTGATACATATTTGGTAAGCAGCAAGACGGTGATAAAAATAAGCACTGCAATTCCTGCAGCTTCAGGATAAATAGCGAGCCCAACACCTAAAAGTGTAGCTACCCCTTTGCCTCCCTTAAATCCGACGTAAATTGGAAATATGTGTCCAATAACAGCGGCTGCTGCCAGCATTATTTTAAAGTCTACGAGGTCAGGGAAAGTCTCTGCCGGAAGTTCAAAAAAATGAGCTACATATACTGCTATCCATCCCTTAAATACATCAATTAGCAATACCGGAATCCCGGCTTTTAAGCCTAAAACCCTGATTGTATTTGTGGCCCCTGCATTTCCACTTCCTATAGTACGTACATCGACATTATAAAAAATCCGGCCTATCCAAACAGCAGTTGGGATAGATCCAATCAGGTAGGCAAGTACAATTGCTATAAATATAGTCATTCTTCTTTTATTGCTGGATCATTCTCAGGAAATCTGTTTTCTTCCTAAGATTTGAAATTATAAAGCTATATTCTTCCCCCTCTTTGTCCTTCTTCACTGTGCGTTTGTCATCCTTAAGTTCGCGAATGTAATTATTATAATCCATATTGGAAGAAATGGTTTGCATAAGGTTATTACGATAATTGAAGAAATACCAGCTTTTCCCGTTATCGAACTCTATATAAATATTTACGACATCGCCTGTTCTTTTCCTTGCAATCTCAATGGTCCCATTAACATATTTGTTCACCTGATCCTTTCCGATACTACTCAGGCCTATTTTACCATAGGATATAAAAGAGCGGGTGGCGTAGTTCCATTTGAATTTTAAATCTCCAAAAACGAGAGTCTTTTTAAGTTCGTCAGGAAATTTCCTGAATTTGCCAAACAAGCTTAAATCAGATACGATTTTTTCAGCTTTTTCTGCGCCCATAATGTCGTTAAGCGCCTTTATGAAAACCGGTGTATTGGTATTTAAACCCTGGAGGTTTTTCATATTAATTTCTTCAGTCATGATTTCCAGCGCTTTGTTGTCGAAAGGGAAATCAAATAACTGCACTACTTCGAAACTTGCAGAATCGGGGATCATATAATAATTAACCTGTCCGTAGGTGTCAAGTTTCACCCGGCCAAGGCTTGCACCCAGGTCGAGTGCACCTTTTCCTTTTAAAATACATTGCTTGCGGCTCAGCGATAATTGATTGCCTTCAAGGGTGAGCCCTTTTAGTCTTTCCTGGCTTCCTATATCGTATTGATCCATGATCCTGTCGTATCGAATAAATCCATCTGCTGCAAACACCTTTTGGTCTGAAGGGGCCTGCTTTTCATCCAGGAATCCGGAATAAAATTTGTTTTGCTCGTTAGAAAACATGATGGCTGATTCAAGCTTTTCCTGTTTGAGCGTAAAAAGATCTTTTGCGATATTGATATAAATTTCATCCGGGTCGATATCAGTATTAAACTTTACCCATTTTCTAAGGCCTCTGGTACATTGTTCCCTGATCTTAAACCCGCCATCAAAATTAAGGAACTCATTATTTGCAGACAGGTTAATATTGCCTGTAAAATAAAAGTCTTTATTCAGTTTAAAACCCATCGTATCTGACACAGAGCCATTTCCAATAGACTGATAGGTGGCGTCTACACTCAGTTTTTTGAGAAATACCTGCTGACGCTGTTTGTTTTCATCCACATAGTCGTAGTTCCCGATTCCATTGTAATTCTTTCTTCCCTTGATATCGACTACTGCATCGTATATTTCGTGGTAGCGGGTAACGGTATTGGCTAATATTTTTGCATCTGCTATCGTATTTAATTTTGCTTCCGGGTTGATCACAATTTTCCGGTCAGCCGGGAAAATAGCAGCATCAGCCACCCTGATGTATTTTACATCTTCAGCATATAAGATATAGCTTTTTAGGTTATAATTTGCTGTAGTTGTTACAAACCTCAAGGAATCCTGATCAGGGTGGATAGAAATAAATTCAGATCCCTGCAAGGGAACATCAATCAGCTCCCGAATAGAAAGGTTGTTGTACTTGGCCATTTCTGCTTCTTTTTGCTCACTCCCAATGGCAATCTGGTAGGAATCCATATACCAGTCGAACTCATCTATAAGACAGATATACTGGTTAACCGGAAAATCAACAAAAGAAGCACCCCCATTGGATACAAATTCACCTTTTCTTTCATCAAAGTCAATATGGGATTTATAGTTTTTAGTAGCAAATGCTGACTGGATATATTCAATCGATTCGAGTTTAAAATCAGCAGAATCCGCGAAGATTTCGTGTTGTTTATACGTAAATAATTTTGATTCCATGGCGGCATCCTCAAAACTCATTTTCCCAATACCTCTCAACTCGAGCGGGGTAAGTACAAGTTTACCCTGCAATTCAGACTGGCTGTTAAACATATCAATTGGGAAATCAGTCGACCTTACCACCATCCGATCTTTATAGGGTATCCAATGCTGGAATACATTAACAGAGCTTACTGCCGGGTATTCCGGATTCGTAAATTGCTCTTCAATTACAAATTTATCTGCAAGGGTGTTGGTTGAATCGGGAAAAAACTGGTAATCATCCGACCAGGAAGTACTGGTTAGGTATTCGAGGTAGCCTTTTCCTCTTAAACCTTCATTACTCAGTCTTATATCAGCATAATATGTACCCTTACCCCCGTAAGCGTCAAATCCTGATTCCGGAGTAAAGGTTTCAAATCCGAGTGAATAATCCCTTTGCACTCTTAACGTATCTTCTATGTCCGGGAAAATACCTGCAGATGCAAGATAACCTTCAAATTGCAGTAGTTCGGTTTTAAAGTTGTCCAGGCTGTCGATGGTAAAGGGGTAGAGGTAAAAATAAAATTTGTCTCTTTTATACACCCCATTAAAAATTTCCGGACTGTCATAATAAACATATGCATCCTTTGTACTTTGGAAAATGGGATAAGCTGGAAAATTTTTTAAGCCTGATTTATTGTTAGGATCATCGATATATAAGTCGCCTGCCAGATTGGAGAGTACATTTCGGACTTTTTTCTGTTTTCTTTGTCCAAATTGATCGGTTTCGAAGCTGGGAACAGAAAAGCTTACTGAATCAATAGCGGGCATGTCAAGCTTAAACTGGTCATAGTTGAATTGCACCCCTTGTGCATGAAAATCGAAGGTGCCTGCATGAACCCTCCCTGAAAACGAAAAATCCATTCCCTGCTTAATTATGAGTTGTTTATTAGAGGGGAAAATAAATACATTTTGCGAATCACTTAAAAAAGCAATTGGCACACCAAACACTTTCAGGTCAAAGCTGTCAAGTTCAAGTGAGGCATTTTGAAACCCATAGGTCTCTGAATTAAATTGGATTACATCATAATCCCGCTTTTTATTCACGGCTTCTATGTATTCAAAAAGTTTATCTTTCACCCTCGCTTTGTGTGATTCCCTTTCATATATTACAAATCCCTGGTTGGATAAATTAACAAGCATTCCGATGACCTGGTCCTGCGGGATGAGCATTTCTTCAGCAAGCCCTTGCACGGATACTTCGCTTACGTTATATTTTCTTACATAATTACGCACAACATCGAGAGGGTTTAGTGGATCGATCCCTTGTAAGCGCAAATAGCGGGGTTTGGAAAAATAGCTGCTTGATTCAAATACTGCCCTTCCCATACCAGAGGCTCCTTTTACCGTTTCGAAATTAAGGAAAGGTTCATCCATTTTCCAGTAAATAGCCTCAGCATAAATATCGAGGTTATGAAAAGAATCATAATAGGGGCTGGTAGAGGTACCATCACCGGCTCTTACCAGGGATAATTCCTTGTTTTCGTCCACATAGCTGAATTTTAACCCGGGATGAAAGATTGAGTCCTGGTCGTGGTATATGGTAGTGGTGGCTAAGGCGGCCACAATTTTATCGGGATAGATCACATAATTATCCGACAACACCTTCATAAATTCTTTTTTGTCCTTTTTAATTATTAATTCGGCAAAATCATCACCCACACTAATTCCAATGAATTTTCTTCCTCTTACTTCTATCCCGCCTTTAAAATCCATATCTTTAAATACATCCTTGATTTCAACCAGGTCGAAATAAGATATGAACTGGGGATAGGTAGCTTTTTCTTCAGAAACATTGGCCAGGACTTTTTCCTCAAAGCTACCCAAAAGAGGTTTTTCCCAATAATCTTTATGGTAAAATTTTACTGAATCGGCTGAATATCTCGAAAAGTTGAGATTTATATGATAATTTGAGAGCTCGGCATATACTGTATTTTTATCGTATCCAGCCCTTGACCAGTCCACCTTGCCTTTTTCGCCTACCCATTCTTTATCAATAGGGTAATAAATCCCTTTGGTGTTATAAATTACTGAACTGTCCTGGTAAGCCTGGCAAATGAGGTTTAAATCGTTAAAAATTACTTTTGGTACACTGTCGTAAACAAAGGAATATTCATAGGTGCTCGACCGCCATTGGGTAGCCCGCGACTGATAGAGGATGTTCTTGTGGAGAAGTGAATGGCTGATTTCCAAAAAGTCTTTGAATGGTTTTGTACTGCGCTTATCCTGCACAAGCTTGTCAATGCTTTTGTGCCAGGCATCATAACTTTCCTGAGAATGGTCGAGGTCCATCAGCGACATATTGCAGGAATAGTAATAAAAAAACTGGGGAAATGCCTTCATCCTTCGATTAAGCATCAGGTTACTGATGTGTTTAATGTTTTGTTTTAATTCCCTGGAAAAATTCCCTGCATTCCAGTATTCCGTAAAACGTTCCATCATATCTTCACATTCCTTTCGATCTTCCTTTATATTAACTTTCGAGAACATGGAATTTAATTCGGAGAGAAATTTTTCAGAGTCATCCGAAAATTCAGGAATATTCTGGGCTTTAGCCCCTGTACTGAATAATATGAAGACGATAAGTAGATGAAAAAACGCTTTACCAGGTACAATCATTCTAAATTTTTTTTATGAATAGAGCTGCTGTCCAGTTATTTTTCTCCTGAAAATTATCCAGGCTCAGTTCAAGTTTGTTTGCAATCTTTTCAATGTCTTTCAGATCCTTTCGGTAATAACCACTAAAAAGGATCTTTCCGTGAGGATTTAGATGCTCAACATAGTGCTGCATATCTCTGAGCAAGATGTTTTTATTGATATTTGCCAGAATAAAATCGAACATACCCTTTATCTTTTCGGTACCACCCAAATCAACGCTGATCTGTTTACAATTATTTCGTTCAATGTTTTCCAGGCTATTCTCATATGCGTTTGTATCGTTATCAATGGCCTGAATATTTATTGCTCCTCTTATTTCGGCAAGTATGGCAAGTATCCCCGTTCCACATCCCATATCCAGCACTTTTTTCCCTTTCAGGTCTTCATTAAGAATATATTCCATCATCAGTGTTGTAGTCTCATGGTGAGCAGTCCCGAACGACATTTTGGGTTCAATAAGGATATTGTATTTTGCTGCTTTGTTTTCGTCATGAAAAGGCGCCCTTACAAAGACCTGGCCGAGAATTAGTACAGGGGGATAGTTGCTTTCCCATGTGGCATTCCAGTTTTGATTTTTTATGACATTTATGGTATAAGATACTTTAAAATCATTTTGATTTAAAAGTGAGATACTTTGCAGCGTCTTTATCTGAAAATCTGTTGCAGCGATATAGGCTTTGAGACCGCTATCCGTTTCATCAAAGCTTTCAAAGCCAATTTCAGCCAGTTCAGCTATCAGAATCTCAATTCCGGGCTCATAGGGTTCGATTTGAAAGCTAACTTCTGTATAATCCATTTTTGAGGTTTTATAACCTTCTTTAAATTTAAAATGAGGAAATGATCTTTGTAAAGTCCTTAACCTTTAAGGACGCCCCTCCAATAAGTCCACCATCTACATCTGGATTGGCAAACAATTCCCTGGCATTTTCTGCATTACAGCTTCCACCGTAAAGGATGGTTGTGTTTTTTGCCATTTCCTCTGAATATTTCTCTTTGATCAGACCCCTGATGTAGGCATGCATTTCCTGCGCCTGGTCCGGACTTGCGGTAACTCCTGTGCCGATAGCCCATACGGGTTCATAAGCTATAACTACATTGCCAAAATCTGAAGCACTTAAATGAAATACAGATTCTTCCAATTGTTTTTTAACGACTTCAAAATGAGAACCGGCTTCACGCTCCGGCAAAACTTCTCCGCAACAGAAAATTGGAGCAATTTGATGTTTGAGTGCCATATTTACTTTTTCGGCAAGCAATTGATGAGATTCATTAAAATATTTCCTTCTTTCTGAATGGCCAATAATGCAGTACTCAATATCCATTGACTCCAGCATCAAAGCTGAAATTTCGCCCGTATAGGCCCCTGATTCATGATTACTCATGTTCTGTGCTCCTACATACAAAGGTGATTCCTGGGCCTGGTCACTGGCAAGCTCCAGGTAAACTGCGGGAGGGCAAATTATTACTTCTGTGTTTTTCTGTGGATTGTTCTTCAAAAACTCAATAATTTCATATATAAGGTTATCGGCTTCCTCAAAAGTTGTGTTCATTTTCCAATTGCCTGCTACGATGTTTGTTCTCATTATTTTATATGTTAAATGGTGAATAATTTCTATCCTTCAAAAGTAGGGGTAAAGCATACGCTAAGTGAAATATGGATGTAGTTTTTTTAAAGGGATTTATCAACAGAACAACGAATGAGTAATTGACCCACGCGTTAAGGAAGTGTATCAATTTCAGGCCAATCGTTGTAGTGCCATTTGTTTACTACCACAGCATCTTTTAAAAGTACTAAACCCGGATTGGATCTGATCATGGCCTTGAGGGCAATATCATCTGCATAATAAATTTCGGTCTCCAGCTTGTTTTCCGATAAAAATAAATTTGCCGTTTCTGGCAGACTGCTGGTTATAATTACGAAGGAAACTCCCCGTTCATTGCACGCCGTAATAAAATTTCTGATCTTTCCCATGTCATGCAGCCTGGTTTTATCAAGGTCCTCTGCGATCATTAAATACTGATCAGAAGGATTTTCAATAATGGAAGCTGTTTGATCATATCCATCTGAATCAATAATATTTAAGTCATAAAGCGGGGGATTGGGATCGACTACCCGTTGACTTACAAATTCCCAGTTAGCTGCCCATACCGAATCATTGTAGGGGTAATCCGGTGAAAGATATTCTTTGGTTTCCCCGGTAATTTTATTTTGAAAGGTAAGATAATATTCTTCGGGCAAAGGGTTTTCATGTACCATCTTGTTCCCCACTTTCCAGTTTCTGAAATCCAGTAAAGGAAGATGACGAATATTATATACTTCAAAAGCTATAAAGCCCACGATAATAAACAGACTAATACTGATTTCAATTTTCGGCAGAAACCATTTGATAACCTTATTCCGATTAAAAAACACAATAAACAAAAGGGCATTGATCACGAGATTTTTGTAGAAGGTCTGCCAGTTCGAGATCAAAAGGGCATCGCCAAAACAGCCACAATCAGGCACCGGGTTATTCATAGCGTCGTTGATGGTGACAAATGTGAAAAATGCCATGGTAAGTAAAACCAGCCACGAAGTAAGTTTTATCCTGATATTAAAAAGAAACAATGCTCCCAGCGCAAATTCCCAGGCATTTAAAATGATACTTAAAAATGAAGCTGCTGGATTAGCCCATTGGGTGCCAAAAGCAATAAAGTAATCTTCGATACGGTATTGTGTACCCACCGGGTCGACACCTTTTACAAAGCCTGAAAAAATAAAAATAAGCCCGATTATTGTCCTCGCCAGAGTAACTACTAAAGGGTTGAATGCCTGCTTTGAAAGGATCACCATTATGTTAATTGCGATAAGAAGAACTAAAAACAGGGATGAGAAGTCCTCAATAACTGCCACAAGGTAGCCGGTAAATAAGGTTATCAAAAATAATATCCAACCGCTTGCTCTATTTTGTAACAATTTAATCATGAAATTCAGGAGATGCTAGGATTCGTTTTCGATAAGCTTGATCAGGGCAAAAACAGCGTAGTTGATAATGTCAAAATAATTTGCGTCCAGGCCCTCCGAAACAAACGTTTTTCCTTCGTTGTCCTCAATTTGTTTTACCCGTAAAAGTTTCATAAGGATAATATCATTAAGTGAACTGATCCGCATATTTCGCCATGCTTCTCCGTAATCATGGTTTTTATCCATCATCAGAGATTTAGCCAACCCGAAATATTTGTCATATAAATTTCTGGCCTCCTCAGGATTCATATTCACATCTTCACTAATGCCCAGCTCAAGCTGGATCAAAGCCATGACGGAATAATTAATAATACCAATGAATTCAGGTTTGATCCCTTCATCTACTTTGGCTGAACCTTTCTCAGTAATGCTCCTTATGCGGTTGGCTTTAATATAAATTTGATCGGTTAAGGAAGACGTGCGGAGAATACGCCATGCACTGCCGTAGTCCTTCATTTTATTCAGGAAAACAATTTTACATTCAGTAATCACCTGGTCGTATTGTTTGTTGGTATCCGACATGTTATAATCGTTCTTTACCGACAAAAATACTTTTAAAATGCTTTATAATTCTTATGAATTTGTAAATAATTGTTAAGGGAATCAGATGTGCCAGGAAGCTTTAAGCTTTTATGCCTTATTTTATTTCGCTTCCATCCCTATTTTATAAACTTTCAATGCCCGATTTCTGGCATACGAATGTTCTGCCATGGGTTTCGGATATTTGGTGGTTCCATATTCAGGCACCCATCTTTTGACGTAAATTAAATCGGGATCAAATTTTTTTAGCTGTTCAGTGGGATTAAAAATCCTGAAATATGGGGCTGCATCGCAACCTGTTCCAGCTGCCCATTGCCAGTTTCCATTGTTGGATGAAAGCTCGTAATCCAGGAGTTTTCTGGCAAAATATGCTTCACCCCACCTCCAGTCAATCAAAAGATGTTTGCACAAAAAACCAGCAGTTACCATCCTTACTCTGTTATGCATATACCCTGTTTCATTAAGCTGTCGCATTCCTGCGTCTACCAAAGGGTACCCGGTTTTGCCCCCGCACCATAGCTCAAATTCCTCTTCGTTATTCCTCCATTGAACATCGTTGTATTTTGATCTGAAGTTCTGATTGATAACCTTTGGAAAATGATAAAGGATCTGCATAAAAAATTCCCGCCAGATCAATTCACTCTTAAACACTTCATGATTATTGCCCAAATTTCTTATAATTTCACGAATACTTACTGTCCCAAAGCGTAAATGCGGACTTAAATAGGAGGTTTTATCAACCCCCGGCAAGTTTCGTAATGAGGTATAATCATTAAGTACTGATAAATTGTAAGGCTTAACCCTGATCTTTGATTGAATAAAACCTAAATCCTTCAGATTGGGGAAGTCAAATGAGCTGGGATGAAATTTCTGCCAATTTGCCTGCTTTAAATTGTTTTTTTTTAACGCTTCATATTTCTCAATCCATTTGTTTTTATAAGCTGTAAAAACGGTGTAAGGAGAACCGTCATTTTTTTCGACTTCGTTTTTTTCAAAAATTACCTGGTCTTTGAATGTATTAACCTCAATATTCTGTTTGGTAAGAAATTCAGTAATTTTCTCGTCTCGCTTAACAGCATAGGGCTCATAATCCTTGTTGAAAAATACACTTGAAATCGAATGTTGCCTGATTATTTGTTCCCATATTTTAAAGGGGTCCCCTTTAAATACTAAAATTGAAGTTCCTTTTGCCTTTAGTCTAATATTCACCTCTTTAAGTGAATCATAAATGAAGTTAACCCGGGCATCATCCTTAGGTAATTCGGCAAGAATATTTTCATCAAATATAAATATTGGCAAAACCGGAAATTTTCCTTCTAATGCACTTATTAATCCCGTATTATCCTCAAGACGTAAATCTCTTCTGAACCAAAATACCCTCTTCATAACCAGCTAGTTTTTCAGGAAAATATAAGCATTTAAGGAGCAGGCGACCAGCAACCAAAGAAAATATGGCAAAATTAAAAGGTTGCGCATTTTCAGCACTGGCCAATAAGTAATCATGATGTAGCCTACCAAAAAAGTAAGTAAAACAATAGTTAACAGGCCGGGCAGCACCTGATGGTATTTGAAAAAAATCGGGTTCCAAGCTATGTTTAAAATCCATTGAACCGAGAACAATAAAATAAGTGTATTTTTTTGCTCTACCGATTTCCAGGCGAATGCCATATAAAACGAGAAACATAGCATTATGGTCGTCCATGCTGCGCCGAAAACCCAACCCGGGGGTGTCCAGGGTGCCTGCGTAAGGTTTTGATACCATTCTGATGAGGGTCCTTTATCCATCAAAAAACCACCAATCCCCAGGGCTCCGAAATTTAAAACGAGAAAAATAATTACTCTTATTACCATTGTTTAATTTTTAATGTGTGAGCCTTTTTAATAATCCACCAAAGATCAATGCATGTAATGGGTAGACCATGTACCAGTAAAGCCGGCCCAGAATTCCTTTTGGCCGGAATGTGGCTGTTTGTATCACCTCTTTTTCAGTAACCAAAAATTCAAGCCAGGCTTCCCCAGGCAACTTCATTTCTGCAAAAAGTAGTAAACGGCCTTCATCTTTATCTGTGTATAGCACTCTCCAAAAATTAACGGCGTCTCCTGCCGCTAAACTAAAAGGGTTTGTTCTTCCTCTTCTTAATCCTACTCCACCGATCATTTTATCCAGATGCCCTCTTAATTTCCATAACCAGTTTGCATAATACCAGCCTGACTCACCGCCAATTCCCCAAATATGCTGGATACTCTGCTCCCTGCTCTTAAAGGGCTTGCTCCTTTTTTCAATAAGGCAGCCATACACCGGGACTTCAATGAGATCAGAAAGCCTGAAATCAGCAATACCACTCACTAAGGAGTCTTTCCAACTGGAGATGATATGGTTTTCTCGAATCGCAATAAATGACCGCTTCAGGGCTTCGATGTAAGTAATGGGGTGTATGTTTAAAATCTGGTTGATTTTGTCGTCCCGGCATAGAACTTCTACTTTCATGCTATCCACCAGGGCCGTAGCTAATTTATAAGAAGTTGCAGTAATAAAATATAACCAATACGACGACAGACGAGGAGTCATGATTGGGACCGTAAAAATCCTTCGTGACAATCCACGAACTTTAGCAAAACCAATCAACATTTCTTTGTAGGTGAGAATATCCGGTCCACCAATATCATAATTCTGGTCAAAGGTTTTTTTATTAAGAAAGGTAGAATCAAGGAATTTTATTACATCCGCAATAGCAATCGGTTGACAGCGGGTAAGCAGCCACTTTGGAGCTACCATCACAGGTAATTTCTCCACCAGGTCCCTGATAATTTCAAATGAAGCACTACCCGAGCCAATAATAATACCTGCCCTCAATGTAGTTAAATGGTATTTTCCTTTTGAAAGCTCTTCTTCAACTATTTTTCTGGATTGTAAATGTTCTGATAAAACTTCTTCATTAATGATGCCGCTTAGATAAATGACATGTACAGCTTTGGTATTATTTATTGCCTCCCTGAAATTGGAGGCAGATAATTGTTCTAATTTCTGATAATCCTTTGATGTTGACATAGAATGGACCAGGTAGTAAGCCCCATCTATATCATCCGGTATGTTCATAAAGCTGGATTTATCCAATAGATCTACTTCAATTACCTGAATGTTTTTATGAAAGGATTCAGGTGGATTAAACCTGCTTTTGTCCCTTACACAGCAAACCACTGTATGCCCTTTACCAATTAATACTGGCAATAAACGTTTACCAATATAACCTGTTGCCCCTGTTAAAAGTACTTTCATTTTTATGCCCCAATCAAGTTTAATGTCAATCCTCTTTTTGTTTATGTCAGATATTAAAACAAAAATTGAGTCGATTGTTTTAAAGTTTCAGAAATATGTATCTGAAATGAGTTAATAGAAAATAGATAGAAACTAATAAATAAAGTCAGTTAATGTATTTCTGTAGCTAAGATAAACATAATGATCCAACCTCAATCTTACCTGCGGAATCCATGTGTTTTCAATAGGAGAATTGAATTTAAACGATACTTTTAGATACTATCAGGAATAGAAATGCTATTCCATTCACTCAAATATTGTAATTTCGTCAACAGTAATTTGGAATACCTTGGCAAAAGATAATTTCACACTCGGCCTTCGCATTAAATCATTGGATTTATCCATTCCAAAAGTAATGGGCATATTAAACCTGAGCCATGATTCGTTTTATGATGGGGGAAAGTTTAATTCGGATAAAAGTTATTTAAAACAGGTTGAGAAAATGGTAGATGAAGGAGCTGATATCATTGATATTGGAAGTATGTCAACACGGCCAGGGGCAGAAGAAGTCAGTGAAGAAATGGAATTACTCAGATTGATAGAACCATTAAACAAGATCAGTTCAAATTTCCCTGGGGCTATTCTTTCAATTGATACCTATCGAAGCAGGGTAGCAAAAGAGGGAGTAGAGGCAGGTGCTCATATAATTAATGATATATCGGGCGGGAGTTTCGATGAGGGAATGTTCCCCCTTATCAGCCAGCTTAAGGTTCCTTATATTCTTATGCATATTAAAGGCCTTCCACGAACGATGCAGCTCGACCCTTATTATGAAAATGTTACAGCTGAGGTAAAATCGTTTTTTTTAATGCAAATAAAAAAACTTGCTAAGCTGGGAGTAAAAAATAATATAGTACTTGATCCGGGTTTTGGTTTTGGCAAGCAATTAAAGCATAATTATGAATTGCTGAAAAGTATGGAGGAGTTCCATGAATTAGGTTTTCCAATGTTGGTGGGATTTTCGCGGAAATCGATGATCAATAAAGTAATTCATACCAAACCAGAACAGGCACTAAATGGTACGACCGTTTTAAATACTGTGGCTCTTTTAAATGGAGCAAATATTTTGAGGGTTCATGATGTGAAAGAAGCGGCAGAGGCTATTAAGATTTTTGAATTTTATAAATCAGTTTAAACAATGTTAAAAAAGAAATTTATCATCCTATTATGCTTACTGCCGGCCTTTTTAGGTTTTAGCCAGAAGTCATCAAATTTAATAGACCATTACCAAAACGAGTATCAAACTTTTAAAGAGTTTATTAAATATGGGAGTATAATAAAAGGAGATACCAACATTGATGTTCAATTTTATTACATCGATATTAAAATTGGTATTCCCTCGCCCTGGATCGAAGGAGAAGTCACTATCCGTTTTGAGGCTTTGCAAAACAACCTTGATTTGATAAATATTAGTTTAAATAGTTCGTTGACGGTTGATAATGTAAGTGGACAGGCCGATGGTTTCTACCAGGATAATGATGTGATCGTTATAAACCTTGACCAGGCATACCCACAAGGAGAGATAATTGAAATTCTTATTACTTATCATGGAGTTCCGGTAATGGCAGGAGGATACAAAGGTTTACGGTATGAAACACATGGAAACAATGAACCTATCATTGCTACACTTTCCACGCCTTACCTGGCTCATTACTGGTATCCTTGTAAAGATGGGCCACAGGATAAACCTGATTCGGTGTTTATGGATATTACCCTGCCTGATACTGTAATCAATGGCCAGGGAGTTATGGGCATATCAAATGGCCTATTAGAAAATATTATTGATAACGGGGATACAAAAACCTTTCAATGGCGTCACCGATATCCTATTGTTACCTATTATGTGATGGCCGCGGTATCTAATTATGTATTATATGAAGATGAATTTATTGGAACTTCCGGTGAATCCTTTCCACTTGATTATTATGTTTTCCAGGAAAGTTTGCCCAATATTCCTTCTGGGGTAGAGGAGCTTCCAGATGTTATCCAGTTTTTTTCGGATGTGTTTGGGCCTTATCCTTTTGCCAATGAAAAATACGGGATGACAGAGCTTGGATTTTATGGCGCGATTGAAAATCAAACCAATACTATTCAGAATAACCTGTCAATTGGTTGGTTTGGGACTTCTGTCCATGAGCTGGGCCATATGTGGTTTGGGGATATGATTACCCTGGCCAATTGGCATCATGGCTGGTTAAATGAAGGTTTTGCCACCTACTCAGAAGCCTTATGGGATGAACATTTAAATGGATTTGAAGCATATAAAAACCATATGGCCACCAATGAGTTTTGGAACGGTGGTACATTATATCTTCAAAATGCTTCCGACACGTTTAATACCTTTCAATCCATCTTTTATTCGAAAGGAGCTTATGCAGTGCATATGCTCAGAGGGCTTATGGGTGATGACGTTTTTTTTGACGCTTTGCTTGATTATAGTAAAAATCCTGAATTTATGTATAAAAATGCCAGCACGGAAGACTTGCAGGCATCTTTGGAAAATAGCTCCGGCCTTGATTTGGCCTATTTTTTCGAACAATGGATCTACGATGAATACTGGCCGTTTTATTACTATAATTTTGCACAAAATTCGAATAATAACCTTGCTATTGTTATATATCAGGCCCAGGAAGAGCTATACAACTACCGGCCGGTATTTACAATGCCATTGCAAATCCGGGTGAATTTTGCCAATGGAGGTGATTCCCTGCTAACTGTTTGGAACGACCAACAAACCCAAACTTTTTATTTTGACCTGGAAGAAGAAGTCTCATCCATAGTTATCGATCCGGATAAATGGATATTACGTAAAACCCTTTATAATCCAAATCTGCCGGTTTCTGTTCAATCCGCAACAATGGATGAAAAACTCATGATTTATCCTATTCCTTTTACCGAAAAATTAGTAATTGAAGTAATGGGGGAAGGTGATAATGATATGTTTGTACGAATTCTAAATGTAGAAGGTAAAGTCGTTACTTCATTGGGCATCAAAAGAATAGAAGAGAAATGCCAGGCAATTTGGAAGGGTAAAAATTCTGCTGGTATTGAAGTGGAACCTGGCATTTATTTTATTGAAGTTACTAGCGGTAAAAATTCCTATATTAGAAAAGTAGTTAAAAGCAGATATTAAGGTTTATCAAACAAAGTCAGGATATATATAATGCAACTTAGTGTGCGTTAAATTAGTCTGTTTTTGTGAGAGCTGCGATTATTTCTCTGAATGCCATGCAACAATTCTGTTTTTTGAATTGTTTGTAAGATTAGCCTCTTTTTTTCGACGCGATAAGAATACTAATATAAAATATAAATATGACAAAAAAATTACTTTCTCATTCGTTAAACACCGCGGTATTGCTTATCCTATTTTGTGGGATGACAATTTTTAATCTGAATGCACAGGATTACGTGGATGATCCTAATCGGGATAACCTGCCACAATGGTATTTGGATAGCCTTGCTAAGCCGGGTTATGGGCAGAAAACCGCCAATGTGGTAACTATTGATGGGTATGACAATTTTCATGTTGCTACCGACTTTGCCGAAGCTCACATAAGTGTAAATCCAACAGCCCCAACTGAATTTTTTGCAACCTGGAATATTGATGAGGCCCATGGTACAGCTGATGGATACAATTGGTACAATACTCAGGCAAGCTGGGGTACAACCATTCGCGGTGACGTGCTTACCGCATACGACAGCCTTGGAAACCTATACTATGAAAATATGTATGGAAGCAGTATACTGGGTTGTAAGGTTGTGCGCTCTTCTGATAATGGAGTGACCTGGAGTTCTGCTGTTACGGCAATTAGTGGAGTGGATAAAAACTGGATGGCTGCCGATCAGACCGGAGGTCCCTATTCTAATTATATATACACAGTTATGACCTCCAACAGCGGTGGGAATTTTAGCCGGTCAACTGACTTTGGCGCTACCTGGTCAACTACTTTTACACCCGGGACTCAGGGCCTTCCTGGTATGATGGTTTGTGTTGGTGCCTGGGAAAATATACAGGGTGGTGCCGTGTATGTGGTTACCAATGGAGGAAATTCTTTTGCGTCCAATTATACATTCTATCAGTCACTTAACGGAGGACAAACCTTCCAATATAAAAGCTCGCAGAATTTTTCAGGTTATGTGGGGGTGAACTCTAATGGCCGTCATTCAGTTGAAAATATGCGTACCCGGCCTTATCCCTTCATCGCAGCAGATAATAGTTATGGCCCTTATCGTGGAAGGTTATACCTTATCTATGCTTCTAACCAGCCTGCCGGTAACGGCAATAAACCGGATATATGGTGTCGCTACTCAGATAACGGAGGAAGCACATTCTCCGGCCCAATTTTAGTAAATGATGACGAAAATCCAACAGCACATCATCAATTTGAACCTGCGGTATGGTGCGATGTAAAAACCGGTAGGCTTTATGTTAAATGGATGGATACAAGGGATACCCCAACAAGTGATAGTGCCATGATCTACGCCACCTATTCAGAAACTGGTGGTGAGAGTTTTATGCCCAATCAAAAAGTTTCAAACCAGAAAATGAAAATCAACTGCACTTCTTGCGGTGGGGGAGGAACTCCACGTTATCAGGGGGATTATGATGCGATTGTTTCTAACTCCAAAACTTCCATGTCGGCATGGACAGATTTTCGCTATGGTACCTATGCCAGCTTTACTGGATATTTTCCCGATTTCGCCATGCTGGCATCTCCTGAAAATCTGGAAATGGCTGGAGTTGACACTGTTTGGGCAGTCATCCCGGATGTTAAACTGTATAGTGATACAGCGATATTCTCTGCTACAATTGAAGATCCCCCTTCCGGAACTTTTAGCCTTTCATATCCTTTAGGAGATATCCTTACCAGTTTCCCTGATTCAATACCTATCGTCATTACAGCCGAAGGTGTTCCGCTTGGAAGTTATCTAATGACCATTAAAGGAGAGGGACCTAACGGAACTCCTGTGCATTACAGGGATGTCAATGTTGATTTATTGGTGCTTGATCCGCCAGTTACAGAGTTTGAAGCATCAGAAACTGAAATTTGTGTTGGTGAAACTGTTGATTTTACTGATCTTTCCCAAAATTTCCCTAACCAATGGTTTTGGGAATTTACCGGGGGTACCCCGAATCTTTCAAATGATCAAAACCCGCAGGGTATTTTATACAATGCAGCTGGAAGTTTTAATGTGAAATTGATTGCTGTTAATAGTAGTGGTTTTACTGAATTGGTTAAAGAAAATTACATTACTGTTTCAGAAGCTCCTGATGCACCTCTTGCCGAAAATGTTTACGTATGCGGTGATGAAACTGTACCGCCACTGATGGCTACAGGTGAAAATATTCGTTGGTACGACGATCCTGATTTGCTCAACCTGGTATTTGAAGGAAGTAGTTTTGAAACAGGGCAAACTGAATTCGGACAATATATGTATTATGTAACCCAAACAATTGGATGCGAAAGCCCTGCAATTGAAGTAATGCTTTCTATCAGCGAACTTCCGGCAGTTAGCCTGGCAGAATTTGATGGTGTTTGTAAAAATGCTGAACCATTTGAGTTAACAGGAGGCTTGCCTGAAAATGGAACTTACTTTGGAGATGGTGTGGAAGATGGTATGTTCGACCCAATGGTTCCTCTCACAGATGTTGTAACTATAGGGTATGAGTTTACCAACGAAAACCTTTGTTCGGATACAGCATACCAGGATATAATGCTTTATGACTATCCTCAAATTGACCTTGGCTCCGATACTTCACTATGCGCAGAACTCGAAATTATTCTTGATGCCACCTGGCCTGATGCAGTTTCTTATATGTGGACACCAGGCAATGAAACTACTTCATCCATTACAGTAGATTCAGCAGGAATAGGAATTGGGTCACAAATATTTGAAGTGGAAGTTATCGACAACAATGGATGCATGGGTACTTCAAGTGTTGTAGTAAGTTTTGTAGATTGTTCTGGGGTTGGAGAAATTCCTGCACTTCAACGTTTACAAATTTATCCTAATCCAAGTGATGGGCATTTTAGCGTGATGGTTCTCACTTCTGAAAAAATAACTGCAGATTTGGAAATTTATGATGGAAAGGGAAAAATCCATTATAATGAAACCGGAATAGAAATGAATGGAAGTTATCAAACAGATATTCAGCTACCAAAGCTAACTGCTGGTTTATATTATCTGATCATCCGAAATGATGATGGAATGGTGATGAGAAAAATTGCGGTTCGTTAAAATTGGATTCTATAAATTAATACATAAGAGCCCAGCTAAAATTTTAGCTGGGCTCTTATTATTATATTTGAGCAAATAAATTTAAAAATTATTTGGGGTACTCTATCCTCAGGTGATAAATATTCATCAGTTTCTTTTTAAAAATATTTTTTATTTTCCTGATATCTCTAAGTGTAATATCGGCATTATTAAACTGGCCGGCCTCCATCTGTTTGTCAATCACTCCTTCTACCAGTTTATGAATAGAATCTTCATCAGGTTTTTTTAAACTCCTGGAAGCAGCCTCAACGGTATCGGCCATCATTAACACCGCTGTTTCTTTTGAGAATGGTTCAGGGCCAGGATAGGTAAAAATCGAATCATCAATCTTCTCATCGGGGTTTTCGCGGCTTGCAAGGGTATAAAAATATTCGGTACGCCGGGTTCCGTGGTGGGTTCGAATAAAGTCAATGATTTGTTCAGGCAACTTATATTTTTTGGCTTTTTCAACTCCTCGTAAAACGTGATCAATAATAATTTCTGCACTTTCGTCATAAGTAAGCTCGTCATGAGGGTTAAGCCCGGTCGTTTGATTTTCTACAAAATAAAGCGGATCATTCATTTTCCCAATGTCATGGTACATGGCACCTGTCCTGACAAGCAAAGGATTGCCGCCAATTTCATGAATAGCCTCTTCGGCCAGGTTGGCCATCTGCATGGAGTGCTGGAAAGTACCAGGTGCATTGAGCGCGAGTTCTCTGAGCAACTTATTATTGGTATTGGATAATTCAAGCAGGGTGACATTGGTAATTAATCCAAATACCTTTTCGAAAACAAAAATAATAGGATAGGAAAATAAAGTGAGTAAAGCACTACCCGCAAAAAACCCATAATATAAATAATTAATATCCTGGAGGCTTCCTTCTTTGATCAGGGTCATTCCGAGGTAAATGACCGAATACACCAGGAAGATCATTAAGGATGTAAGGAAGAATTGCGACCTGCGCTCCAGTTTTACCGTACTTAAAATCGTTACGATTCCAGCAAACAATTGGAGAAAAACATATTCGTAACTGTTGGGTACCAGAAAACCAATGATAATTATGGTAATAAGGTGGGTGAAGAGTGCCAGCCGTGTATCAGTAAATACACCAATAATAATAGGAATAAGGCATATGGGTACCACGTAAACATATACAGGGTTCAGTTTAATTATTATGCTGGCTATCCCAACAGCGGCAACAATCAAAAACAGGATGAGCCCAACCTGTTTGTTTTCGGTAAATATCTCCAGCCTGAAATAAAACAGGAATAGGTATAGACTGATCAAAGAAACTACAATAAGAATGGTTTGGCCCAGAAGAATGCCAATATACTTAAATGATGAGCCCAAATTTGATTCGTACTCTATTCTTAATGATTCAAGTATTTGGAAGTTTTCAGCTGTTATCAGTTCTCCCCTTGAAATAATCCGTTCACCACTTTGTACCATTCCCTGTGCATTTGATATTTTTGATAGGGCAAGATTTTGTTCTGCATTCGTTTTTTCTTTGTCGTACCTGATATTTTGAAAAAGAGCATTTTCAATTACACCTATTAGCAGGTTTCTATCGATTCGTGAGTTATTCTGTAATATCTTATGCAAAAAAAGGTCTGCGGATTGAATAGTATAGAAATCTGAGACTTTTTTCTCTTCAACAACATTATTCTTTATTAGTAGAATATTTTGATTTTCATTGGCAGAATTAAACTGGGTATTCATTTCAATAATCCCTTGCATCATAATTTGATCGTAAACCTCTAAACAGAGCTTTTGGTTTTCTGTCATCTGTTTCAGGGCCTGCCTGTTTTCGGTATAGGTATTATTCCATTTTAGTTTAAATTCTTCAATTAATTTATTCCGGTTCTCATTCGTAACTAAAGTATCATATATAAAATATGGTTTTATCCCAGAAAGCACTTTATTTTTTTCTGCTTCTATTTCGGTTTCAGATTTTAATATCGCAAAATCAAAGGGTGCAATCAGGTCTTCATGCATCCAGGGTTTGCTTTTGGTAAATTCGTATTTAAATTTACCTTCTTTAGGAAATACCAGCAAAAGGAAAACGGCAGTGAGAATAAACAGTACAATTTTATTAATCTCTGAATAATGATTTCTTAGGTATGAAAAGAATTTTTTCATGAAGTGTATTTAACCCGCAAAAATAATCAAATTAATGCTACTTATTTTTTTCGGAAACTTCTATAATCGAGTATTTTAAGTTTTCATAAGAGGTTAAATATGCTTTGATTGACCCAATTAATATCCGGGCTTCTGCCATAATGGGGATTTTATTGTTGTCGGCTGTAACCCAAACAATCAAATCCTCACCTCCTTTAAAAATAGTCCCTTCAACTAGAAGGGCCGAAAACTTGATGCAATCATAGGTTTTACCATTCCGGTTCTTTTTATTTTCCCTACCAATATACCTGATGTATAATTCGTAAAATTCCCCATCAATGATAAACTTTATCGGAATGGTATCTCCAATTGAATAATTCGTAAAATTTATATTTCGGGCGTAATAAATTGCAGATAATACATCGTAAGTACAACCGGTCAGTGATAAAGTATCTTCGCTTAACTGTTTTTCTGAATTCGCTGTTTTTGAATATAATATTTGGTTTTCAAAATCGAAATCATATCGGTTGTTTACTTCATATCCTCCTTCAGAGGTATTACGGATAAACCATTTTGGCCTGAAACTTTTAGCCTCCACTTCTGATTGAAAACGGTCCCGAACTTTAAATAGCAAGTCGTAAAACCTGTATGATGTGCCATAACTTTCAAAATAGTAGGAGGGGTTGTAGCCCGAATTCTTCCATTCCGTTTTAAAAGATACTTCCCCGGCATCCACCCAAATAAACCCCCAATTGTAAGCTACTTCATATTTCAAAAGCTCTCCACCTTGAAATACGTGCTCTGTGTTAACACACTGCGCTTTTGAACTTAATGAAAGCAAAAGGAAACAAGTGTACAATAGTAGGATCAGAGTTTTAATCATTCGTATAAATAAAAATGCAAATTACGATAATTCCTCTTTCTCTTTTTAGTTCCGCTGCTTAATTTGTGGTATTTGTAAATTCATTTAGGCTATTTATCAAAACCTATAACTGTTAAGGCTAAAAGTTATTATATTTACCTTCTCAAAAAAATAATGATGAAATTTTTGAAAAACTCACTGAATGTAATTTTTATCCTCCTGATTTTTAATGCCGCAGCCTTTACACAAGACTGTAAGGTATTGCTTAAAGATATTTCGGAAAGCTACACAGGCGATTGTAAAAAGGGACTTGCTCATGGCAATGGAAAAGCTATTGGTAAAGATACCTACGACGGCCAGTTCAGAAAAGGTTATCCCCAAGGTTTGGGAACCTACACCTGGGCTGATGGGCAATATTATACCGGGAAGTGGCGGCAGGGCCAAAGGAATGGTGAAGGGACACTCTATTATAAGACTGAATATGGTGATACAGCCCTTGCTGGGATTTGGGATAAAGATGAATATATAGGTATTAAGGTTGAAAAACCAGTAGTTCAATATAAGGTTAGTGTGGATAGCTACTCCTTTGACCGTGTAGGTGACGGTAACAGGTATTTGATCTCGATAATGATGAATGGAGTGTCCAATTCCTCCATTGAAGATTTACATATTATATCCACCAGTGGAACTCAGTTTGCTATGGGGAAATATATTGGTTTTGAGACCGTGACTTTTCCGGTTATTTGTAAAGTATCATATAAGACATGGAACAAACTCAGGACTTCAAAACATGATGTGATATTCGAATTTGAAATTAAACAAGAGGGGAACTGGAAGGTAACCATTGTAAATTAATGGCCTAATTATATTAGGTGTGTCTTGATTATTTAGCTGAATTAAACTGCTCTTTTTTAATGTTATTTTTGATTTTTTTAAGTGGTGTTGGGAGAATTGGTTTCGAGCATAATTATTAGACTTATAGCTAGTTATCTTTATTTTATTCAAGTTACAAGGCAAAAGTTATAACTTTTCAGAATGCGGTAACCGGAAAAGTATTTATAAAATATCATAATTGGATTTTATCCCAGTGAGGGAGGTTAACTTTAAATATATTACATATGAAAAATCCAATTCAAATTCTAGCAATATTATTTGTAGTACTGCTTCCGGTTATACTAACAGCACAACCATTACCTTACGATCCGGGTATCGGTGGAGGAACAGGTACTACCCCAGTGGGTGGTAGCACTCCAATCGGTGGTGGTCTGATTATCCTGCTGTCATTAGCTATCGGATACGGAACTGAAATAATCTATGATGTTCGTAAGAAAGTTTTAGACTAGAAAATTTAGTTGGAATTTTTTCAGTAAAGAAACCGTCTCTTGAAAAAGGGGCGGTTTCTTTATCACTTACGAAATTTTAAGGCGTTTTAAGAAATTATTTCTTGTATTATAAAGACTCACACTGATTAATTTTCAGAATATTTATATTTATCAATTCTTCAACACTTTTTCTACAGCTAAAGTATTACCGTTTGCATCTAATAAATGCAAATAATAGATCCCCAGTATTAAATTTGGCATTTCATTTAACCGGCTTTTATCTGCCCACATGATATGTTTACCATTGGCATCAAACAAACGAAAATCATCAATGAGTTCAACTGGTCCTTTTACATGCAAGTATTTGCTGATAGGATTGGGATATATTATGAAGTTTATTTCGGGCTTTTCAGATTCTGCCACATGTGTAACTTAATCATCGATATTAGGTTTATATGCTGAAACTCCATAGGTGCCAACGATCAAAGTTCTTGTGGGTTGATTTATTTTCATAGCAACCACCGGAACATTAAATATTCCATTGTTTATTCCAGACCAATTCTGGCCTCCGTCCTGAGTATAAAATACGCTTGCATCCGAACCAACAAAAATATGTCCTTCATTGTCAGGATCAACAAGGATATCGTTCATTGAAACCTCAGGTAGGTTACCACTTATATTTTCCCAGGTTTGGCCAAGATCAGTTGATTTAAATACATGTGGTAACGGCTCATCCCAGCGGAAACCTGATATAGCAGCATACACGGTATTTTCGTCAAATGGAGCGCATAAAACACGCAATATCCATCGGTCCGGTATTCCAGTGGTTACATCTGTCCAGGAGTTTCCGGCATCGGTTGAAATATGGATTAATCCATCACCGGTTCCGGCATTTAATCCGGTCATTTTCCAAATCAAAATATATGGCATGATGACCAGTACATTGGGAGCATCTTCAGGTGCTTTGGGTTGCCCGATAAAATCGGGTTTTGAATCGGCAATGGTTTTACCCTGAAAACCTTCCCATTAGAGCAGTGGATAAGGAATTGCTTTTTTCAGTTGTTCTGTTGTATGCTTTGATCCGGTTGAACAACCGATGATCAATGACAGCAAAGCCAGGCTCATGAGTGATAAGAAAATGTTTTTCATTATTAATATGATTTTGACGACTTGAATTTTCAAAAATTTTAACTGCTAATTCCTGAATAATAAAATATCTTATCATTGAAGGTCAGATAAAAACATGGTTTAAAGTGTTTTTAATTCACTATAATTTTTTCAATTTGTGTTATTCCATTTGCATAAATCACCTGCAACAGGTACAGCCCTTCTTGCAGCATACTAACATCAAGTGTCATTTCCGATGAAAGGATTTTATCTGTAATTAGGATTTGACCGGAAATACTTAACATTCTAACCTCACTCATCTTTTGGTTATTTTCTATTTTCAATGTGACTACATTTCCAGTAACAGGATTAGGATATATTTTAAGTCCTTCGATAGCAATATTCTGCATTCCTGTAACAATACTCACTTCAGCATTATAACTTACCAGTTCCAGATCGGGTACAAGTGTATTGGTCACTTTTAAGACATAAGTTCCCTGATCATCAAAAGAGGCATTCTCAATGTATAGTGTATTAGATGTTTGCTCTGAAAGTAAAGTCCCATCTTTGTACCATTTATAAACGTTATAATCACCCGAAACTTCAATTGTATATTCAATCGTTTCGTTGTTGATCACTTCAATGGTGGTATCCTGTCCGATCATTCCCTGAAGTCCATAATAGAATTCGTCAATACCATTATCCATAAAGGGTTCGATGCTTCCAAACTGAAGATTGTTTTCCTGAATAACTAAGATGTCAAAACTATTGTCAAACATTGCAACAGGCAGTTCTGTAATTTGATTATCGTGGAGAAAAACAGAATCGATCTCATGAGTTCCAAAAGATTCAGGAAGAGCCGTCAGGTTATTAATCATAACCGCAAAAACACTCAAATTAGGGAGGTTTCCTATGGATTCAGGAAGTTCACTGAGATTATTTGCACCTAACTCAAGAATTTCAAGTGTTTCTAAGTTTCCAAAATCTTCAGGTAAACTGGCTAACTGGTTATTATTTAAACCCAATGTTTCAATGGAGGCCAAATCAGAGAAGGATGCAGGAAGTTCAGTAAGGTTATTACCTCCTATCCAAATGAAATTCAATACATCCAGGTTGCCAAATGATTCGGGCAAAGCATTAATTTGATTCCACCTACCCCACAAAATTTCAAGTGATTCCAGGTCACCAAAACTTTCCGGAAAATGGGTTATCTGGTTTTCTTCAACTTTCAAGGTTATAAGATTATCCAGATCGCCAAAACTATCCGGCAGGGTTGTGAGCTGATTTCCATCTAATGTCAGGTAATCAAGACTTTCCATTCCACCAAATCCTGCAGGCAATTCGGTTAAATTATTATCTTGAAGAAAAAGTGATTCTAATGATGTCAGGTTCCCAAAATTATCGGGTAAACTATTTAATCCTGAACTTCCCAGGGCAAACCATTCCAAACTTTCAAGGTTGCAAATTTCATCAGGTAATGTTCCCAATGGATTTACCATTTGTCCTAAATGTAATTCCTTTAGGTTAACTAAATTCTCAATTGATCCCGGAATAACTGTAATTGGAGTCCAACCTAACCATAATTCTGTTAAAGAAGTTAAATTCCCTATACTTTCAGGAATGGAAGTAATTTGATTTGATGAAAGATGAAGTGATTCGAGTGCTGTAAGATCACCTATTGATTCAGGGATATCACCCGTTAGGTTGTTACTTTGCCTCCAAACTTCAACTACCCTTGTTCCTTCAGTAATTATACCGTGCCATTCATTTACCGGCCCTTCCAGCCATAAATCATTTATGATCCAATTGGGGCCGTTACAATTATTATATAAATCAACCAACGCCATTGAGTCGGCATATTCAATCACAGGCTGGTTGATGATCACATTTACTGTATTGGATGGATCAGATTCACCTTCATCGTAAACAGCAGTTACATAATAATTATAAGAGCCATTCAATAGGTTTTCATCAATGTAGGCAGTGCTTCCCCAGGTTTCTTCATTTATCTGTTGCCCGTTGCGGTAAACATTGTAGCCAAGCAAGCCTTTCATTCCATTTTTGTCGGGATTTTCAACCGTAATCTGAATATTCCAGTTTGCACCAGCGTCTTGATACCAATTCCCTAAATATTTATAATTATTGCCATATCCGACAATGGGAGGTCCCTCATCCAGCCCCATTACAGGTCCGGCCTCAGGCATATCCACATACAAACCGGCCCATAATTGCGTACTTGCATCAATGGTTACCGGATTTTCCAGTGTTATTTCGGTCCAGTTGTTCACATTAAAACTTTCAATATCCTGGCTGTAAATCTCGGTGGCATCCGGACCTGTCCAGATTTTGAGTTGAAGTGTTGGCATAGGGTTAGCTACCCAAAAACGCATTTCAGTAATTTGCCAGTTGTCATAAGAGGCAATATGTACAGGGTCCCATTTGGCTGCTGCATCGAATTGTGCGGCATTCAGGAAAAAGCCCCATGAATCGGCATTTTCACCACTATCCCAATGTAACGAAATAGGCAAGCTGGGCGCTTCTATTTTCGCTTGTATGTTCCAGTTCAAATTAAAGTCAGAATACCAGTTACCATATATGTAATACATGTTTCCATATCCATCTATTGCAGGACCACTATCCGTTCCCATCACCGGACCCGGTTCAGGCATATCCACATACAAACCAAACCAAAGTTCTGTACTTGCATCGATGGTTACCGGGACATCAAGTTCTATTTCAGTCCAGTCATTCACATTAAAGGTAGGAACATCCTGGCTGTATATTTCTGTAGCATCAGGTCCTGTCCATACTTTTATTTGTACAGTTGGTAAGGGATTGGTAAGAAAGAATCGCAATTGGGTGATGTTCCAGCCATCATAATCTTCAATATGTACCGGATCATATTTTGATGCAAACAAATAAGTCACAGGATTCAGGAAGTTACCAAATGAATCTTCGTTTTCACCACTGTCCCAATGCAAATAAGTTGAATCACCTGTTGCAGGTGCATTCCAAAATAGATTCACATCATTTTCATCTTCTACTGTTGCGCTTAAATTAGCTGGGGGATTGGTTTGTCCGAAGGTTGTAACCACTAGTGTAAGTAATCCGATTACAATCAGAAGTCCAATCAGCAAGACTTTAACATTGAATTTTTTCATATCGTTAGTTTTTAATCTCATTTTCTGGACAAATGTATACCAGGTTTTCATGATTCAGGGCTCATGGTATCTTTTGAGACAACAAAAAATTAATTGAGTCCGATTAATACAAGATGAGACCGCCTCATATTTTTTTATATTTTTGATTCCCTCCATATTAATGTTAATTTTGGAAAAGATTGATAACTGAATAGATGAATGAGACAATTCGGATAATACTATACCTTGGGGCTGTTCAGGGATTTTTACTTTCTGTATTTTTATTCTCGATCAGGACGAATAAAATATCCAACAGGCTTTTGGCATTGCTTACCTTGTGCTGGGGAGTTGTGCTGCTGACTTTTGCTTTGATTGACAAAGGGCTTTATCTAAAGTTTCCACATTTATTAATGTCAGTGGATCAATTGTTATTCCTTTTTTTTCCGCTTTTATACTTGCAAGTAAAGTATTTGCTTGAAAAGCATGGAAAATTCCTAAGACTGGACTTATTTCATTTTTTACCTTTCTTACTAAGTATAATATTGAATATGGAATTTTTTCTCCTTTCGGGTGAGGAAAAATTAATGATGAAAGATAACCCTACTCAGTATTTTGATATTTTTGAGGTCATCAGCAATGAGATAATTGCTTTACAGGGTATAATCTATTCAATCCTCTCCTTAAGGTTAATTCGAAGCTATCAGAAAAAAATTAAAGACTATCAATCAACACTGGACAAAAGTATTATCAAAGTACTCTATGTGGGTATTTCATTGAATCTGTTTTCATGGGTCATCGGTACGTTAGGTTTGAATCTGGAATATTTGAATGTAAATGTTGGTTTTAACTACTTTGTATACACTTATTTGATACTAGTAGTGGTTATCTACATCATCAGTTATGCTGCGGTGAAAAGCCCTGAAATTTTTAAACTTGACATTGATACCATCCGCGATCATTCCTTAAACATCAAGAAATTTGTGCCAAAACGGATTGATCCCGAACTTAATGACCAAGAACAACAAAAAAAGACCGAGGATGTAATGGAGGATCCCGCACAGCTTGAGTTAAATGATCTTTTGATAAGCTATATGGACAAAGAAAAACCCTTTTTAAATCCTGAGCTTAGTTTACCGGAACTCGCAAACTCTCTTGAAATCTCCAGAAATCAGTTATCATCAGTCATTAATAAAATACACAATAAAAACTTTTATGAGTTTGTTAACCAGTACAGGGTAGATGAAGTAGAGCGCTTGATGGAAGATCCGAAAAACAAACATTTAAAACTGATCAGCCTGGCTTACGATGCAGGCTTTAATTCAAAGGCAAGTTTTTATCGTATTTTTAAACAGCTTACAGGAAAGACTCCTACACAATACCTGGAAGCTTTAAAATAATCCACTAAATTATTGAACTTCCTAACTCAGCTTTAGCTTTCCAGTAATATACTACTCGGATCTACTAGCTCTATAGAAACTAGTCTCAATATGTAAGTTAAGACCTCTATTGTATGTCCTGACCTACCTCATGAGACTTTTTTATTATATCCTCAATATACATTTGCAGCAATCTTGGTTTTTAAGATTATGAAATAATGTAATTCTAAACTAAATTCAACAACGTATGAAAACGAAATCAACAATTTTATTATTATTTATGCTGTTTCTTTACGGAGCTTCCTTTGGTCAATTGGGAACAGCAAGTGCTACCTACAATTCAGGTGATATTGAAACCGATAAAAATTTTACCTGGTATAGTGGTACTCAATCCTCGAACTGCCCGGGAATGATGACAGTAACAATACCAGTAGGAGCAACAATTCTCAGTACAGATGTTGCATATGATATGACATCTGATGCAAACTCAGCTGTTTACCGGCAACGTTCTCATTTTCGTTGTGTATCCCCAGGTGGTATACATGAAGCTAGTATGACGAATGGCCCATCTATTTATACACCTGGCACAGCATCTTATTCCAGAGAAGGGCTTGATATTGCCAATGGAGTAGTTGGTGGCGGAGATATTGATTTTGAAATGCACGCCGGTGCAACACATTATGTAAATTATTGTAGTATTGACTCAGTAAAAGTTGACAATAATACCTGGACCATAACAATTACCTACATTCCTACAGGATATCCTACTCAGGCCTTTAATCCAACTCCAGCTAATGGAGGAATTTATGTTGGTGTTAATGATGACCTTACATGGGACTTTGGTGCTGATACAGACAACTATGATATTTATTTCGGTACGGATAACCCTCCGATAACAAAAGTAGTTGACAATGCAGTTGCAGGAGCAACCGGAACATTTGATCCGGGAACAATGAATGAAACTGAAACCTATTACTGGCAGGTCGTATCACGGAATGCAAATGGCTATACTGATGGGCCTGTTTGGAGTTTTACAACCGTATGTGGTTCATTCGTAACGCCATTTACAGAAGATTTTGAAAGTGTAGCAACACCTGTTTTGCCCTATTGCTGGACTAAGATTTTTATTTCAACAGGAAACTATGCTAAAATTGAAACGACAACTTATAGCGGCACCAATGGCTCTAATTGTCTGGTAATGGCAAATGGAGATGATGCAGCTTCTACCTTAATTTTTATTTCTCCACAAATTGAGGTTGGAGCCGGATCACTGGCTGATAAAATGGTTCACTTCTTTGCAAAAGGAGAGAGTTTCCCCAATTTTATTGTAGGAACAATGTCAGATCCTTCTGATGAATCTACATTTGAAGCTTATGAAAACTTTTATGTATACAACGACTTCCATGAGTATGACATTTATTTGAATGGATATTTGGGTACTGATACCTATATAGCCTTTAAAGCTGACGTATCTACTGTGTATCAAGCTGCATATATTGATGATATTACAATAGACGATATGCCAAGCTGTATCCGTCCGGAAGACCTGTCTGCAGATAACTTAACGATAAATTCAGCAAACTTAAACTGGACTGAATTAAATGGAGCTACTTCATGGAATATTGAATATGGTTTAGCAGGATTTGTTCCAACAGGAACACCTACAGTAAGTGGAGTTACTAATCCATACGAAATTACAGGACTTACTTCTGCGACCGAATACGACTTTTACGTTCAAACCGATTGTGGTGGTGGAGATGTTAGTGCATGGTCAGGACCTGCAACTTTTGTAACACCTTGCGATTTTTATACTGTACCATTTTCTGAAAATTTTGACGGTGTTGGTTGGGGTGAAATGCCAGCTTGTTGGTCAAGTATCCTTTTATGTGCAGATGGATTTGCATGGAACGGAAACCAGGGAGGTTATTTCCAAATGGAAAATTCATGGGATTTAAACTCAACCTTAATGTTAATCTCTCCTCCGGTTTTGGATTTAGCTCCGAATCGGTTAAAATTTAATGCACAGTCAAGTACAGCAGGTGCTGAACTTTTAATTGGCACAATGTCAAACCCCGCCGATCAAAATACATTTGAATTATTAACATCGGTTACATTTACATCTGCCTGGGTGTATGAACCATTTGACGTCTGGTTAAATGGCTATACTGGTACAAATAATTATTTTGTAATAAAACATTCAAATAGTTCGGAATACCTGACTATTCAAATTGATGACATTGAAGTTGAAGCTTTACCAACATGTTTGGAACCAATAAATATTTTCATTAGCGATGTCACGACAACATCGGCTAATTTGAACTGGACAGAAGGTGGATCTGCAACGGATTGGGAAATTGAAATTGGTGAGCTCGGATTTGTTCCCGGAACAGGAACAACTTATTCTTATAACTTTCCTTTTGGTACAGATCATACCTACAACCTAACTGGTTTAACATCTGCAACAACTTATGATGTGTATTTGCGCACAAATTGTGGTGGAGGTGATTACAGTACATGGCTTGGACCGATTTCATTCCTTACAAGTTTTGAGGCATTCACTTCTTTACCGGTAACTGAAGATTTTGAATCCGGTATGAGTATCACTGGAAACAATTTTGAAAATATTACAAACTGGGTAATCAATACTGATTTACAGCATGGTGGACTTAATTCGGTTCATAATCCTTATACATTAGATGATGACAATGTATTGTTTATGTTGGGGACTTTTGATTTTACAGCTAAAAGTGATGTAATGCTATCGTTCTGGCAAATTGCTAAGACGGATGGAAATTCTGACCATTGCTATGTTGAAATCTCTACTGATGGCGGAGCTACTTACGACCAACTACCCGAATCTACTTATTTCGGAGCAGGAAATTACAGGGAAGAAGGTTTATATACTGCTGATGGACCAGCTTTTGATGAAGATTCATATGCTGACTGGGGAACAGGTTCTGAGGTTCCAGATAACACATGGTGGAAAAAAAGAATACTTCAATTTAACCGATTATAATACATTTGATAATGTGGTTATCAGGTTCAGGTTATGGTCTGATGGATATGGGAACAAAGCAGGTTGGTATCTTGACGATATAGTAGTTGAGACTCTTGGAACTCCAGGCTTTAATGTTGATCCGTTAACAATTGCAGAAAATGCAACTCCTGTTATGCCAGCAATGGTTGACATGACCATGGGGAATACTGGTGATTTCCCAACAACTTATGCAGCTTCTGTTATTTATAATGAAACAGATTTGTTAACTGAAAATTTTGATGCCGGAATTCCAGGAACATGGACCATTGTAAACAATGGGAACAACAGTGTAACATGGGCCGATACAACTGGTAAATACGGATACAATTTTGATGGTACTCGTTTTGCATGGGCCGATGGATACCAAAATTATGGTCCAGCCGAAACTCTAATGGATGATGATTTGATAACTCCTGTAATTGACGCTTCAGCCTATGTTGGTGGTGCCCTGCAACTGGAATTTGACCAGGCATTTGATGCAGATTGGAATCCTGGAGATACAGCCAGGGTATATGTTTATGATGGCACAAGCTGGATTATGATATACGAATCATGGACTGATGATGGATTGTTAAGCTGGAACGGAAATGGTATCCACAAAGTATATGATGTTTCAGCTTATGCAAATGCTAACTTCCAGGTGAAGTTTCATTATATTGAAGGTTCTCTAACAAGCAGAGGCCAGTATTTTGCTATTGACAATTTCCGTATACGGGCATCCATGTCAGCTCTTGGTTGGTTAACAATTGATGGATCTGAATACACTAATGGAACCGCTATGCCTGATGCAGATAACCTACCAAGTATCATTGATGTAAACATGGATGCCACAGGTTTAGCCGAAGGAACCTATACTGCTGATATACTTGTTACTTCAACCGACGCAGGCAATCCTTCAACAACGATCCCTGTGACTATGAACGTTGTAGCCGGATCAACTATCAGCGGTAATGTTACCTATGCCAATACCGGAATGACCCCATTAAATGGATGTTTGGTAGAATTTTATAACGATGCTTCTGAGATGATCTTTTCAACAACTACTGATGCTGCCGGCTATTACGAATTTAGCGGTATCATTGATGGGAATTATACCATCGAAACTTCTGTTTCATTACCTCATACTGGCTTTAACATTGCCGATGCATTCCAAACAAGGCAATACCTTTCAACCGGAAATCCCGCCTTGAATTCATTGCAACTACTGGCTGGTGATGTTACCTGGGACGGGTTTACCAACATTGCGGATGCTTTTGCTATGCGCCAGGAACTGGCCGGAGGCTCAACTATGTGGAATGCCCCCGACTTTGTTTTTGAAACACAATCCATTATTGTTAGTGGTAGTGCCGTTGGCCATTCTTATTCAGGATTATGTTCAGGCGACATCAACGGTGATGGTACCCCATAATTATTTTGTTTAACTTTATATCGAAAAAATAAAAATATTTCAAAATGAGAAAACAAATTTCATTATTCATGGTCCTGGTATTCTTACTGGCGGGCAGTTTATTTGCCGGCAACATTACTGTAGAATTGCCTCAGATCCCTTCACCGGGAGGAACCATTACCGTTCCGTTAACCATCACAGCAATTGATGATGGTATATTAACATTTCAGGCTTACGTGCAGTACGACCCAGCAGTACTCACTTACGTATCTACTGCTTATCCTAACCCCCAGTTCCCACAGATTGAGTGGGTAACCGGTGTTAACGTAGCAGGCGATGAGTGGGGGACTAACTGGTTTGGTTCTGACTTTATGCCCGAATTTGTTACTGCTCCAACAGTTCTTTGCGAGATCACCTTTACCTATTTAGGTGGTGACACGGAATTGAACTGGGGATTAGTAGCAGACAAAGCTCCTGTAAAAGGACAAACACTTTTCTTTGATCCTTTCTTTGGTACATTCAATGCAACTTTAATTGACGGTTGTGTAGCCGGTTCATGTTGTTGTGGAACTTATGAATGGACTGGATTTGAAGACAATGATTGGGATAATCCTAACAATTGGTTTGTGGGTGCAGTTCCCACAAGTGTAAACGATGTTGTTATTCCTGTTACTTCCAACGATCCTATTATTTATGGTTCAGCTGCAACAGCTGCCATGCAGGTTGATTTTGGCGTAATGGTAACCATCGATGCTGGTGCATCCTTAACTACCAACGGAATGCTAACCAATGACGGTATCCTGTTTGTTGACAG